>NZ_JAVDUN010000005.1:0-477254 GCF_031456375.1 Chryseobacterium sp. 2987 | reverse complement strand
AAGACTTAATCTAAAAGGAAAGAGTCCGGTACAGTACCGAACTCTTTCATATAATAATATTGTTTAATTTTGTCTAAACTTTTGGGTGCAGTCTATATGAAGTGGATTATTCTGTTATCATTTTATGATTAAAAGTGTTAAAACTTAAACACTTCCGTCAGCCTTTTATCTTCATCCAGCCTCTCAATTAGTTTTTCAAGACCTTCAAATTTAATCTCATCGTGCAGAAAATCTCTGAATTTTACCGTGATCTTTTCACCATAAATATCATCATCAAAATCAAGAATATAAACTTCAACGGTTAGTTTTTCTCCGTTTACCGTAGGATTGGTGCCAATACTTAACATTCCCTTGTGTTGTTGGCCTTTTACTTCAACTTCAACAACATAAGCTCCCTTTTTAGGAAGAAGTTTAAGAGATTCTGTTTCAATATTAGCAGTAGGATACCCAATGGTTCTTCCGATTTTCTTTCCATGAACCACCGTTCCCGAAACAGAGTAGGAGTATCCCAGCATTTCATTGGCTTCCTTTATATTTCCGGCCAGAAGTGCATTGCGGACCTTCGTAGAACTGATATTATTCTCGTGAATATTGATGGCTTCCATCTGTTCAACTTCAAAATCTAGCTCTTTAGACAGTTTTTGAAGAAGCTCAAAGTTTCCGCTTTTATTTTTTCCGAAGGAATGATCGTAGCCGATGATGAGATATTTTACATTTAATTTTTCGATCAGAATCTGGCGGACAAATTCTTCGCCGGTAAGATTTCTGAACTCTTCATCAAATTCTTTCAAAAATAAATGATCAATGCCATATTTTTCAACCAGCTGCTTCTTTTCTTCAAGGGTGTTGAGAAGTTTAAGATCTTCATTAGGGTTGAAAACAAAACGCGGATGCGGCCAAAAAGTAAGGACAGCGGTTTCCAGATTGTTTTCTTTACCTGATTTTATAAGTTCATCAATGATGCTTTTATGTCCCAGATGTACCCCGTCAAACATTCCTAAAGACAGCGCTAGAGGCCTTTGAGAAGAGTAATCTTTAAAATTTTTGAACACTTTCAAAACGGAAAAAATTTTGACTGCAAATATAAAATCTTTATTTTGAATAAGACGAGTTTTAAAGAAGCGATGTTAGGATGCGATAAAATTAATTTGAAATTTTAAAAAGGGATCATTCACATTCAACTTTCCCGTGTTGTCCGCATTCTGCAATCAGTCTATAACAATAAAAAAACTTTCTAATTTTTCCAAACTTATCCCAATCCCAAAAGTATGATAAAAATCTTTTTTTTACCAATTGCGGGTTTATGAAGAATCATTATATTTGCACCAAGAAAAAATTTAGCAATGGCAAACCAAATTAAAGGTAAAATTTCTCAAATTATTGGTCCGGTAATCGACGTTGTCTTTACAGATGTGGAAGCAATTCCAAGTATTTATGACGCGTTAGAAATTACAAAGGAAAACGGTGAAAAAGTAGTCTTAGAAGTAGAGCAGCATATTGGAGAAGATACAGTAAGATGTATCGCAATGGATGCTACAGACGGTCTTAAAAGAGGTCAGGATGTAATTGGATACGGAAATCCTATTACAATGCCTATCGGAGAGGCTGTGAACGGAAGACTATTCAACGTTGTTGGGGATGCTATCGACGGGCTTCAGAATATTTCTAAGGAGGGCGGACTGCCAATCCACAGAGAAGCTCCAAAATTTGATCAACTTTCAACTTCTGCAGAAGTTTTGTTTACAGGTATTAAAGTAATCGACCTTATCGAGCCTTACGCAAAAGGAGGTAAAATTGGTTTGTTCGGTGGTGCCGGGGTAGGTAAAACAGTATTGATCCAGGAGTTGATTAACAATATTGCAAAAGGACACGGAGGTCTTTCTGTATTTGCCGGAGTAGGTGAAAGAACGAGAGAAGGAAATGACCTTTTGAGAGAGATGTTGGAATCCGGAATTATTAAATATGGTGACGAATTCATGCACTCTATGGAAAATGGAGGTTGGGATCTTTCTAAAGTAGATCTTGAAGTAATGAAAGATTCTAAAGCTGCATTCGTGTTCGGTCAGATGAACGAGCCACCAGGTGCAAGAGCGAGAGTAGCACTTTCTGGTCTTACATTAGCTGAGTACTACAGAGATGGTGGTGAAAGCGGACAGGGTAGAGACGTACTTTTCTTCGTAGATAACATCTTCCGTTTTACACAGGCTGGTTCTGAGGTGTCTGCACTTCTTGGTCGTATGCCTTCAGCGGTAGGATATCAGCCAACACTTGCTTCTGAGATGGGAGCAATGCAGGAAAGAATTACTTCAACTAAAAACGGATCTATTACTTCAGTACAGGCGGTATACGTACCTGCGGATGACTTAACTGACCCGGCTCCTGCAACGACGTTTGCTCACTTGGATGCAACTACGGTACTTGACAGAAAGATCGCTTCATTAGGTATCTATCCAGCGGTAGATCCTCTAGCTTCTACTTCAAGAATCCTTGCTCCTGAAATTATCGGTGAAGAACACTACAACTGTGCTCAGAGAGTAAAAGAAATCCTTCAGAGATATAAAGCACTTCAGGATATTATTGCTATTCTTGGTATGGAAGAACTTTCAGAAGAAGATAAATCAGTAGTTTACCGTGCAAGAAAAGTTCAGAGATTCCTATCTCAGCCTTTCCACGTAGCAGAACAGTTTACAGGTATTCCAGGATCTTTGGTAGACATCAAAGATACCATCAAAGGATTCAACATGATCATTGATGGTGAACTAGATCACCTTCCGGAAGCTGCTTTCAACCTGAAAGGAACTATCGAAGAAGCTATCGAAGCTGGACAAAAAATGCTAGCTGAAAACGCTTAATAAATTAGACATAAAGATAACAGATACCAGACATGAGACTTTAAGGTTGTCTGAAATCTGAAATCTGAAATCTTCAAATCTAAATTAAATGAATATAAAAATTTTAACACCAGAATATGTAGTTTTTGAAGGGGAAGTAGACTCTGTACTATTGCCGGGAAAAAGTGGTGAATTTCACATCATGAAAAATCACGCAGGTATCGTTTCTTCTTTGATCGAAGGTAAAGTAAAGCTTTTTGCTAAATCTATTGATGAAGCATATACGAAAAACTTAACTAAAGAAAACGAAAAAGATTCAGCTTTTTCTTACCCTATCAAAAGCGGTGTTGTAGAATTTAATAATAATAAAGGAATTATCCTTTGTGAATAATTAAATGAAAAGCTAAATATATTTTCAAGAAAGTGTAACTTTGTTACACTTTTTTTTATGCCATAAAATCTGATCCTATGAAGAAAGGTGTGATCATATTCTTTGCTGTTCTGGGAATTTGCCTCAATGCCCAGAATTTCAAAACGAAAAGAGGTATTGTAAGTCTTGACGGAGTGCATGTAGCCAAAATTTCAAACAAATCCAGTATTTATACATTTATGGATCTGAAGGAGACCCCGATTTATACAATGGAATTTATAGATAAAAGTATCGTAGATTCTGTAAGAGACAGCTATATCCGGTTGAACAGAGTGTATAACAGGGATAAAACCATAGATCTGGATTACAGTTCACCTTCAGCATTCTCAGGAGAAGAAAAATCGGCGGTTTACACCTCAATAAAAGACTTAAAAATTATCGATAACAAAGGAGTCAACATTAAAAATCTGGATGATATTTTTAAAAATGTCCCGAAAAGAAAGCTGGACAGTAAAACAAAAGATGCTTATTCAACCCGGAACAAAATAGATAAACTGAACATTGAGGTTAATAAAGTTGGTGAGATTTTAAGTAACGGGATTCCCGTAGGCTATTTTACAAATTTACCTGTAAGCTTTGGCTCAGAAGATACTATTACCGATAAAACCTTCGTAGATATTGAAGTGTATGATGCGAAAAGTAAGTTAATAGGACGGTATAGCACAACAATGAAACAAATCAAGACAACGAACGGAAAAATTTTTACCATTTACAGACAAATGTCCGGCAGAGCGGCTCTCCTGAAATTTCCAACCTACAAAGCAATAGCAGAACGAATGGCTATTATGGATCCGAATTTTATTAAAATACAGGAAAAAGTATCTGTGGGTCCCGTTGAGAAACAAACTTCACAATAATAAGGCTATAATAAAATGGGTTTTAACTCATTTTTTCTAATAAGAATCTTTCGAACAACAGTGGAGGAACACTCTATTATAAACAATTTATTCAATTGCGACGGGTTTCAACCCGTCGAAAAAATAGATTAAGCAAAGCTACAGTTTTCCAATGCATTAAATTTTTTCATTAACTTTCATACAAAATACAGCCTATGAAAGTTTTGATTTTCCTGTTATTGTTTTCGTTTTCAGTCTTTTCAGCACAAAAATTCCAGATCATTTATCAGAATAATGATTATTCTACAGCTTATATTGCTGATAAAAACGGCAAAGTAATTAGAAAACTGGATGATTCTTTCCGTTTGAATTACAGGCCTGAAACATTGGGATATTTTTCAATCTTTTCAATTCGGGGTGAAGAAGGCTGGACAGCAGTCGATATTAATGGAAAGAAGTTATTTCAGGTTTTGAATACCGAAAAAGGAACACCAAGCCCTGATGATGTGATTAATAATAAAATAAGAATTGTCGGCAAAAACGGTAAAATAGGCTTTGCAGATGGAAAGGGCAAAATAGTTATCCAGCCGCAATTTGAAATAGTTTCTTCTTTTCATAAAGGGAAAGCAATTATTGGAAAAGAATGTAAAGATGTTCTATGGAATGATCACCCCGGAGAAACGGACTGTCAACATTATTATACCCAATGCGAAAACTACGGCTATATTAATGACAAAGGAAAGGTTATAGAATTCGGAAAATATTCCTTCGAAGAAATTGCAGAAAAAATTAAATGGAAACAGGATTACTCAGATGTTATTCCATAAAAATCTGCTCAATCTGAAAAATCTGCGAGAAAAAATATTTAAATCATTAAAATTAAATTTCCTGCTCAATTTTATCTCAAAAATTAAAGCGATAAAATAACCCCATTTTCTTTCAGTTGCTGCATAGGTTTTGAAAACCAGAACAATTCAAAATCCTCAAAATTTTCTTCAAAATCATTCTTAAGTTGTTGAATAGTAGCTTTCTTCGAATTATTCACGGAATTTTCTTTGAGAATAGCCATCAGCCATTCCGCTTTTTCCTGCTCCAGTTCTACCTTCACAATATTCGTTTTTAAGTGGAATGTAAGCAGCGTAAATGTACCGGAGTATTTCTTTTTATTTTTTACACGATTCTCAGCGATTACGTTTTGGGTTAAAAAGATAATTTTTGAGCTGTTTTTCAGGCTGAAGGTTTCATCTTCCAAAAGACAGTCATGAATGTGGTCCGGATGAATAGTTGTTCTCGGAATTTTAAAATCAAACCATTCCTGAAGCGGAAGTTCAAAATTGACTCCATGCATATAATTGAAAAGAGATTTTTTCAGACCGAAACTGAATTGGCTATGATCAATTCCGGTTTTATCCTTAAAGTCAATATCATTATGAGCAAACAGAATTTTTTCCTTTACGGGAATCACTCCGAATTCCTCAGGACGAAGTCCGACAGGTGAGTGGGCAGTCATGGCAAACTGATGCCAGAATCCGCTTTGAAGAATTCCCATCTCAAACATCTGTCTTACCATTTCCAAAGAGTCTACAGTTTCCTGAATGGTCTGAGTAGGGTAGCCATACATCAGGTAAGCATGAACCATGATTCCGGCTTCTGTGAAATTTCTGGTTACTTTGGCTACCTGTTCTACGGAAACCCCTTTGTCAATTAATTGCAAAAGTCTGTCACTGGCTACTTCCAGCCCTCCTGAAACAGCAACACATCCTGAAAGTTTCAACAGATAACAAAGATCTCCGGTGAAACTTTTTTCAAAACGGATGTTGGTCCACCAGGTAACGACCAGATTTCTTCGCAAAATTTCCAGGGCAACCTCCCGCATTAAGGCTGGTGGGGCGGCTTCGTCTACAAAATGAAATCCTGTTTCACCAGTTGTTCTAATGAGTTCTTCCATTCTGTCAACCAGAATTTTTGCAGAAATGGGTTCATAGATTTTAATATAATCCAGGGAAATATCACAGAATGTACATTTCCCCCAATAGCAGCCGTGGGCCATGGTCAGTTTATTCCATCTCCCGTCGCTCCATAAACTGTGCATGGGATTGGCGATTTCAATGACTGAGATATATTGGTCTAACTGAAGATCCGTATAGTCAGGAGTTCCGATATCAGCTTGTTTATAATCGTGTCGTTTAGAATTATTCTTATAAACAACTTCTTGATTTTCAATTAAAAAAGTTCTTTTGTATTCCTGATTTTCTTTAGGATTGATTACATTTTCATGAAGAAGTTCAAGAGGAATTTCACCATCATCCAATGTAATAAAATCAAAAAATTCAAATACTCTCTGATCTTTGATCTCCCTTAGTTCTGTATTGGGAAAGCCACCACCCATTGCTGTTTTGATGTGTGGATAGTTCTTTTTAATCCATTGGGCACATCTGAATCCTGCATATAGATTTCCCGGAAAAGGAACTGAAAAACAAACCAGTTTAGGCTGTACTATTTCCAGCTTTTCCTCAAGAATTTCTAAAGTGAAATCATCAATAAAAGTCTGTTTATCTGATAACTTTGAATACAATTCATCAAATGAATTGGCACTTTTTCCCAGACGTTCGGCGTATCTGCTGAAACCAAAATCGGGGTCGATATTTTCTACAATATAATCAGAAATATCTTCCAGATATAAAGTGGCAAGATGCTTGGCTTTATCCTGAAGACCCATGTTTCCGAAAGCAAATTCCATATCATCCAATTGGTTGAAACGGGAAGCTTCGGGAAGAAAATTCATGCTGCAGATCTGTCTTGCCAAAGTTGGTGTTTTTCCCTGCAGAAAAGGAATGACCTGATCTATCGTTTTTAAATATTCCTCTTTTAAAGCAAAAATTCGCTGTGAATTTTCAGAAACAGCCTGAAGATCGATCTGCTGGTCAAAAATCCGCTGGATTCCGTTTTTTGAAAAGAGTTTCAAAATAACATCAATTCCTAAATCAACCTGGTAACTGGAAATATTTTTGGTATTCAAAAACCCTTTAATATAAGCTGTTGCCGGATAAGGAGTATTGAGCTGGGTAAAAGGCGGAGTGATAAGAAGAAGATCTTTCAACAGGAATTTTTTACAAATTTATTTTTAGGATTCAGTTAAATATGAGAAAATATAATCCGTTTTGCTTTGATAAACAGATGGTTATGGTTTTAAATGATCTCTGTTAACTGTTCGTCAAAGATAGACAATTTGTGCTGTATATTGCAAACCCTGAATTTGATTTATAGACAGATATTTTATTTCTCCTTGATTTGCAGATTGAACAGATTTTTCGTTGGAATACACAAGGTTGTAAGAGTTATTTTACAGACTGTATAAAAGATCGCAAGGATTTTATCTACGATAAAATTTTACACTGCCGAATCCGTAAAAATCTTTTTTGCCTCAAAGAATTCCCCACAGATTGCTCAGATTTCACTGATGTTTATGGATATTTTTAAAAGGTCGCAGATTGGTCAGATGACGCAGATCTTTTTAATTAATATAATAAAAATCGTAGATTTTTAATCTTAAGTGAACTTTTATACACAATGTTTTTAACTTAAAAATCACTAAAGTGTTTAAATTCTGTTGTGCTTTTTGACTTCGTTGAATCTTCGATTTGTAGTAAAAAAAACACATGTTATTTTTATCAATGCAAAGATTTATATTGATACTGTTGCTTCGATGAAGCTGACTATTTAATCTACGGGATATAAAGTATTCAATAAAATAAAGCTTCCACCTGATGCTGATTAATGAAACTCAGAAAAGCCTGTTCATCAAAATATCCGTTTTTATTCAGCACTTCAGGATTTAATCTGGCTGCTTCACTGTCATTGTCAATCAAAGCATTTTCAATAAACCTTCCTGATTTTCCTTCAATTTCATTATGAAAACTGATTAGATATTTGGAATATATTTTACCTTCTGAAACAGTGTATTGTCCGTTTTCTGCAACAAGGGAAGCATAAATATTTCCTCCAATATATGTTTCATGATCATTAGAGGATGCTCCAAAGAGCACGCTGCAGGAAAGACTCCCTGAGGAATAGAGCGAACCGTTAACAATTATGTTTTTAGCTTTAATCTGCCCTGTCACAATAAGGGTAACATATTCTTCGATGAATAAATTTCCCGATAGTTCCAAATGACCTTCAATCAGGATGATTTTGAAACCTTCACCATCTTCAGCAATAAGATTGAGAGAGGTTGTGCATTCATTTTTCATCAACAGAATTTCAGGTTCATCATGGTCATTATTCATTTGCAAAGAAGCTTCCCGTATTTTTTCTGCTGTTTCGGAGTCCAGCATTTCAAGAAATTCTGAAAAGCTTTCATCATCCGGATCATGTTCGCTGAGGAAAGTAAAATCCAGAGCGGTCTGAACGGCAGCGTACAACTTTTCTGAAGTTGTTTTTATCCGGCCGTTTAATTGTTCTTTTGTTAGTTTTTCTGTTTTCATCACTGCTGTATTTATTGGTAAAGTAAAAATGCATCTCTGTATAACAGATATGCAGGTGAGGGACTGTTATACAAATATACATTGAAAAACTGAAAAAAATTACGCCGGAAAGCCAAACTTATTTTCAAAATTCTCCGTATGAGAGAATTATTTTTGGTTTATTGATTCTATTGATATCTCCGATTGTTAGAGAATATCTAAGTGTAATCTGTAAGTAATCATGTATTTTTTAGTTGGCATGCATCTTAATCCGTCTTGATTTTATGCTGCCTGCAATGACATTAAGGATAACACCCAAAAGAATCAATGTGATTCCGATAAGAAGATTGCCTGTGAACTTCTCATGAAACATTAGAACACTTACCATAACAGCAACTACGGGCTCCAGGGCCCCTAAAATAGCTGTTGGTGTAGAACCTATATACTTTATAGCGTACACCAGACACAGGCTGGAAATAACGGTAGTAAGAAATGCAAAAACAATAAAGCTTAAAAATATAGATAGGGAGGGTATAGCGAAAGACTGCCCGCCAACAGAGGCTTTAAGCATAAAAAATCCTGAAGTGAACAGCATAGAATAAAACGAAAGTTTAAATCCGGAAACCTTAAGTCCTGATTTATTGACAATCACCATATAAAGTGCATAAAATAAAGAGCTTAGCATGACAACCCCCAAACCTGCAAAGTTGATTTCAAAACCTTCTCCTTTTAAGCATAAAACAATAACTCCGGCAAAAGCCAGTAAAAGGGAAGCTACAGATAACTTTGTAAGTCTTTCCCTATAAAAGAAAAACATAATGAGTGCCACAATAACCGGATAAATGAAGAGTACTGTAGAAGCAATACCCGGAGTAAGGAAATCATATCCTATAAATAAGAACTCCGAGGAAAGAGCGTAGCAAATACCTAAAACAGCAAGGATTGAGGCTTCTTTTTTATTGATTCTGAAGCTTTCCTTAGAATAAAGCAGATATCCGCCTACCATCATGGCAGAAAATAAAAAACGGTAAAACAAAGTAATATCCATTGAGAATTTAGCCTGCTTCAGCGGCAGGATAAAGATTGGAATCAGTCCATATGAAACGGATGACAAAACACCTAACAGATAACCTTTAATTTTCATTTTTCTTTTACAGATTTTATAGTTGAATCATAAAAAAACCACTGAAGAAGTTCAGTGGTTTTTTTGAAATTTTTATTATTAAATTGGCTTGAAACTTAACCCCTGCTCCTGCAGAAGTTTCTGTTCCTGCTCTTTATAGTAACCACTTACTAGTTTATCGTGAATAGCTTCAAATGCAGCCAGCGTTTCATTAATTTCCGCATCTGTATGAGAAGCTGTAGGAATTAATCTCAGAAGGATCATTCCTTTCGGAATTACCGGATACACAACTACTGAAGTAAAGATTCCGTAGATCTCTCTTAGGTCTTTCACCAGAAGAGTTGCTTCTACCGGAGTTCCCTGCATCATTACCGGAGTTACACACGTATTCGTATCACCAATATTGAATCCTCTTTCTTTAAGTCCGTTTTGTAATTTATTTACATTTTCCCAAAGTTTGGCCTTGATTTCCGGTCTTGTTCTCAATAGCTCAAGTCTCTTTAAACCTCCGATTACCATTGGCATCGTAAGAGATTTAGCGAAAATCTGAGATCTTAAATTGAATTTCAGATATCTGATAATTTCCTTATCACCAGCTAAGAAGGCTCCGAAACCTGCCATTGATTTAGCAAAAGTAGAGAAGTATACGTCGATCTGATCCTGACATCCCTGCTCTTCACCAGCTCCAGCTCCTGTTTTTCCAAGTGTTCCGAATCCGTGGGCATCATCTACCAAAAGTCTGAAGCTGTATTTGGATTTCAGCTCGCAGATTTCTTTGATTTTTCCCTGCTGACCTCTCATTCCGAAAACACCTTCCGTAATCACTAAAATACCGCCGCCTGTTTCCTCTGCAACTTTAGTCGCTCTCTGAAGGTTTTTCTCAAGACTGGCAATATCGTTGTGTCTGTAGGTAAATCTTTTTCCGGCATGAAGTCTTACACCGTCTACAATACAGGCATGAGAATCTACATCATAAACGATTACATCATTTCTGTTTACCAGAGCATCAATGGTAGAAACCATTCCCTGATAACCGAAATTTAATAAATATGCTGATTCTTTTTGTACAAAATCTGCCAGTTCTCTTTCCAGCTGAAGGTGTTGTTCTGTTTCCCCGGACATAGCTCTTGCTCCCATCGGGTAGAACATTCCGTATTCCGCAGCAGCTTTGGCATCTGCTTCAATTACTTCAGGGTGATTACATAATCCTAAATAGTCATTGGCACTCCAGAAAATTACTTCTCTTCCCTGGAACTGCATCCTTGGACCGATAGGCCCCTCTAATCTCGGGAATATAAAATAGCCTTCTCCGTAATCTGCAAACTGTCCAAGAGGTCCTGGATTTTCTTTTATTCTTTCAAAAATATCCAACATGTTGTATCGTAATTTTTAAGTAAAAAAGCCTTTCCTGTAGAACACAAAAGGCTTTATTTGTATCGTGGTTTATATTATTCTATTTAATGAACTCGGTCTTGAAAACTTCATCGTAATTGTGTACGCAGTTGTTAACAAAACCCTGTTCCGCCATCCATTTATCACTGTATACTTTGGTAATATACCTTGAACCGTGATCTGGATAGATCAGTACAATCATATCATCCTTAGTCAGTTCATGGGACTGTGCATACTGAATTAATGCCTGGGTTACCGCTCCGGTAGTGTAGCCGCCCATGATAGCTTCTTTCAAAGCAATTTCACGGGTTCTGTAGGCTGACATTTCATCGTTCACTCTTACAAATTCATCTACTTTATCAAAAAGAAGGGCAGAAGGAATTAAATTTTTTCCCATTCCTTCAATCTGATAAGGATGAACGTCTTCTTTATGAATCTCTCCCGTCTCATGGTAGCTTTTTAGAATAGAACCGTCTGCATCTACACCGATGATCTTGATGCCCGGATTCTTTTCTTTTAAAAACTTTGCTGAACCTGATAATGTTCCACCTGTTCCAGTGCAGGCAAAAAGGTGAGTGATTTTACCTTCCGTCTGCTCCCAAATTTCAGGACCGGTAGTCTGGTAATGTGCATCAATGTTCAGCTCGTTGAAATACTGATTGATGTAAACTGAATTTGGTGTTTCTGAAGCAATTCTTTTAGCAACTTCATAGTATGATCTCGGATCATCTGCAGGAACGTTGGCAGGACAGATATATACTGTAGCTCCTAATGCTTTTAAATAAGCGATTTTCTCAGGCTTTGTCTTGTCACTTACGGCAAGAATACACTGATATCCTTTAATGATACAAACCATTGCTATAGAAAATCCTGTATTCCCTGAAGTTGTTTCAACAACTACAGATCCTTCCTTCAATAAACCTTTCTGCTCTGCGTTTTCTATAATATGAAGTGCAATTCTATCTTTAGTGGAATGTCCAGGATTATATGATTCTAACTTGGCATAAACGGTTGCAGGAATATCTTTTGTAACAGTATTAAGCTTCACCATAGGAGTATTTCCTACAAGGCCAAGAATATTATCGTAAACATTACTCATTATTTGTTATTTTCAATAAAAATCTGACCGCAAAAATACAAAAAAATAAATAATTTCTAAACTTTTGTTTGATTTCTAGACAGCGATTTAGGAAAATCTATTTTCTTATTTGCAATCTTAGCGGAAGTATCATCACAAATACTACGCCATTTTTTTTAAATTGTGTTAAAAACAACATAAAATAATTTAAAAGCCTTACTTTCGCGTAATTGATTTAATACTATGAAAAATTGGACTTTTAGGCGATGGAACACCGTTTTAGGATGGGTGATTTTTGTCATTGCTTTTTTCACGTACTTGTCTACCATAGAGCCCAACTTCAGTTTCTGGGACTGCGGTGAGTACATTTCTTCTGCTGTAAAACTTGAAGTAACGCACGCTCCGGGAGCTGCATTATTCCAGATTGTGGGGGCTGTAGCCGCCATTTTTGCATTAGGAAAAGGCGAAAATTATTCAATCGTAATTAACGCGATGTCTGCCCTGTTCAGTGCACTAACGATTCTGTTCTTGTTCTGGACCATCACACATTTTGTAAGAAGACTTCTGAACAAGGATTTTGAAGAAGTAACAAAACATCAGGAAATCTCTATTCTCTTTGCCGGAGCTGTAGGAGCTTTATGTTTTACGTTTTCAGATACATTCTGGTTTTCAGCAGTAGAAGGAGAAGTATATTCAATGGCTTCCATGTTTATTGCTTTGCTGGTTTGGCTGATCACGAAATGGGAAAATGAATATCAGGCAACGGACAGTGAAAGATGGATTATCCTTATTTTCTTTGTATTAGGGCTTTCTGTAGGAGTACACATGATGTGTATGCTGGCAGTTCCTGCGGTATGTCTGGTTTATTATGCCAGAAATTACAAGTTTACATGGAAAAATTTTATCTGGGCTAACGCGATTACGCTGGGAATTCTGATTATTGTTTTTAAAATTATCTTCCCTTTGATCATGACGATGTTCGGAAAGCTGGAGATTTTCTTTGTAAACGGACTGGGCCTTCCTTTCCACTCAGGAACAATTGCCGCGTTTATTTTAATGACAGTTTTATGCTATTTCATTATTAAGTATGCGAGAAAAGCAAAAAGAAATATTTTCCAGACTGCAGCCTTATCAATTGTGTATATGATTATCGGTTTCTCATGCTGGATGGTAATTCCAATAAGAGCAAATGCCAATCCTCCGATGAACCTTAATGACCCTGATACCGCGATTGGAATGCTGGATTATTATAACAGAGAGCAGTACGGAGACTGGCCGACAATTTATGGACAGAATTATACCGCTTTCCTTGATGCCAAAGGAATTGAAAAAAATGAAGACGGAAGCTTCAAGACCACAAAAACCGGAGAGGTTTACGAAAAAGACGAAAAAACCGGTACGTACAGAAAGACGAATGACAGGTTCAACTACGTATTCAACAAGTCTCATGTAAGTCTGATGCCAAGAATGTTCAATGAAGATAAAGATGTAATGGCCAACTACATTTCTATGTACGGAGCCCCGGATTTTACTTTGAACTATGCCAACGAAGATGTTGCAGACAACCCTCAGGCCAAGCAGATCTTTGACGAGCTGAGAGCGAAATATGAAGATAAAACCATCACAGCAGCAGACTATTTAAAAGTAAAACCATACGATTTGATCAACGTTCAGAAACCTTCATTGGCCCAGAATCTTGATTATTTCATTTCTTTCCAGAACGGATACTATTTTGTAAGATACCTGATGTGGAACTTTGTAGGAAGACAAAACGACCTTGAAGGAAACATGGAAAATACAAAAGGAAACTGGATCTCGGGAATTCCATTTATAGACAATGCTTTATTAGGAAACCAGGATAAAATGCCTGCTAAATTCCAGAATGAAAGTACGGTGAAATTCTTCTTCCTTCCATTAATTTTAGGATTAATTGGTTTCTTTTTCCAACTGAACAGAGATTTCGGAAGATTTTATGCCCTTCTTTCCTTGTTTGTCCTGACAAGTGTAGGGATTGTTTTTTATACAGGGGTAAAACCTTTTGAGCCAAGAGAAAGAGATTATGCGATGGTAGGCTCTTTTTATGCCTTTGCCATCTGGATCGGAATGGGGGCCGGAGCTATTTTATGGTTCCTTCAGTCCAAAATAAAATCCAACGGAGCTAATATTGCTCTGGGTGTTATTCTGTTAGGAGTTCCTTTTATGATGGGGTTCCAGAATTATAATGTACATGACAGAAGCAACAGGTATACTGCATATGATTATGCTTATTCAGTATTAAAATCGCTTCCGAAAAATGATATTTTATTTGTTTATGGGGATAATGATACTTATCCTGTGTGGGCAATTCAAGAGACGGAAAGATTCAGGGATGATGTGAAAGTGGTTAATTTTACCCTTGCTTCAACTCCATGGAATCTTGATCAGGTAAAAAGAAAGACATATAATGCAGCAGGAATTCCAAGTGAACTGACTCATGAAGATTACAGAGAAGGTTCAAACGACCAGATCTATATGATGAAGAAAGAGGATTGGGAAAGTGTATTCTCCATGCTTAAACAACAAGGTGTTCCTGACACTGAATTCCAAGCGTTCAGAAAATATCTTACACAGGATTCTTTGACCCTGAAAGAAGCAATTAATTTCATCAAATTCAAATCTCCTGAAAAAGATGAACTTCTGAAAATGTATTTCGGAGAAGAAAAATATGAGAAATACAACATTCTTCCGGTTAATAAATTCATTCTTCCGGTTAACAAAGAAAATGCTTTAAAAGCAGGAATCATTACCCAGGAAGATCTTCCGAACGTAGTCAATCAAATTATGATCACCTACAAAGGAAACACTCTTTATAAAAACAATCTGATTATGATGGACCTTTTGGCGAACTTCGACTGGAAACGTCCGATCAGCTTCTCTTCAGGAGGAATCTATGACAGTGAAAATATTTTCTATCTGAACGAATACCTTCAGTTTGACGGATTCAGCTACAGATTGGTTCCTGTACATACGGTACAGACTCCGGATGGAGATATGGGGAAAGTAGATGCAAATTCTCTTTACAATGTGGTGAAAAATTTCAGATGGGGGAACTTTAAAAACTTAAATGTTCACTTTGACGAAACAGCTACTTCAAACATTATGAGCTACAGAATGTCAGCGAGCAGAGCGGCTTCAGCATTGGCCTTAAGTGGTCAGAAAGCTAAAGCGGTTGAGATTCTTGATCTTGCAGCAAAAGAAATTCCTGCCGAAAAATACAACGATCCACGTTCATTAAGCGCGATGGTAACCGGATATATCGTTGCAGGTCAGGAGCAGAAAGGTCTTCAGCTGGCGGAAATCCTTAAAAAAGGAATCTTCGAAGAATATGATTACTATTTAAGCCTGGATCCTATTGACCAGACTTATGTAAGAAGACAGATGAGAACGAAACCAATGGAATATTCTCTTGTGGTTTCCGCGGTTACGGATGCTTACAAAAAGATTGGTCAGAACGAAAAAGCCTATGCTTATCTGGTGAAATCGATAGAGCCAATTGATAAAAAGTTCAATGTTTTCATCAAAGAACTTCAGCAGATGGGGAAAGAAAAGGCGATGAAAGAATCTGAAAACGTACAGAAAATAACGCCTTTCTACCAGTATTTATTTGATGTGATGGAACCTTTCGATTCTACGTATTCAAAAGAAAAAGAAGAGCAGATCACTACAGCGATCATTAAAGCAACCCAATAGAAACTTTAACTTCATACTTTAAAACGGAACTTCGGTTCCGTTTTTTTTATTATTGGGATTCCTGATTTTTAAGATTATATTTGTGACGCTAAAAATACACGATGACCGAGACTAAAAACAACAACCTTCCCATCTATGCTGCAGCCTTTACGGTAGTTTTTAAAATCTTTTTTTTATTGACCCACTATATTCAGGAAGATGCTTTTATCACCTGGAGAGTAGCACAGAACTTATTGGATTATGGAGTTATAGGTTTTAACGGAAATACAAGGATCTCAGCTTCTACAACACATTTGTATGTTTTTGTATCCTATTTCTTCAACCTGATCTTTGGCAAAGAGAATTTTATTGAACCTCTTTTAATCTTCAACTCTTTACTCTTTACGATAGGAACGGTATTGCTTTCTCATTTGGTTCTTAAAAATCCATGGCATAAAGCTATTTTTATATTTCTGATCGGAATTCTGCCTCCTGCCATTAAGATTTCAATCTTAGGAATGGAATACGGAATCCTTTTCTTTCTTGAAATGGCACTCCTGTATTATGGTTTCAGCAAAAATAAAAAATGGGCGCTGATTCTTCTGCCGATTCTCATCATGTTTACAAGAATAGATACAGTGATCTTCCTGGGAATTGTATTTTTAGTAGATATTTTCTGGAACAGAAAGATCAGATGGCGCTATGTACTGGGAGGAATTTTAGGCCTTGTGGCAGTACTGTCTTTCAACTGGTTTTATTTTGGCGAACTGGTAAATAATACCATTACAGCCAAAAAACTTCTGTATGGGCGTGATTTCACTTTCCAACAGCACCTGGAATATTTTGGGGCGAGTTTCGGTAACTTTTGGGGAATGCTCAAACTTCCCGGAAGCTTTAACCCGATAACGATTATGATCCTTATTTTTGAGCTGCTTTGCTTTATTTACCTGATCAGACAAAGGGAAAAAAGAAACTACTTTTTGTGGATGATTTTCATTTTTGGGTGGGTAAAACAGATTATTTTTATTTCTCAAAAAAGTTTATTCGACTGGTATTACTGGGTTCCTCAATTACTGCTTTTCGTTCCCGTTCTTATTTTTGTTTTGGAGCAGAAAGAGAGAAGAAAGTTGTGGTTATCACTGCTCATTATATTTTATATCCTTCCGATGTTTGCTTTTCAGACTGTACATTCTATAGCAACAGGAAACGGAGAATGGTATTACCGCAGAATGATCGGCCTGTATTTAGGAACTTTTGAAAAAGATAAAAAACAATGGATATTGCTGGAACCTGCAGGCTATATACCTTACTTTTCAGGGTTAAAAACAATTGACGAAGTAGGATTGGTTGATAAGCAGATTCAGGAAGAAGTTAAGAAAGACAGGGCTAATTACTGGGTTAATACCGTTAAAAAAAGAAAACCAAAATATCTTCTTTCCTACAAAAACCTGTTTGAAGGAAAAGACGCTGCCTATTATCAGACACATTACAAACTGATGAAGGAATTCAGGGTAAAAGACCACCTGAAAAGTCAATATAAAATCCTGGAAAAGATCTACAGGCTTAAACCTTCAGGAACAGACTATAATTTGTATATTAGAATTGATTAAAACATTGAAAAAACAGGTAGAGTTTCATAAGCTCTAAAATCTTTCAAAACTAATACCCTAAAACCTGAAACTATGAAATACTGTGCTTTTCTCCGAGGAGTCAACGTAAAAGGAACCAATATGAAAATGGCTGATGTATGTCAGGTTTTTAAAAATGCAGGAGTAGCTGATGTAAGTTCAGTGCTGGCTTCAGGAAATATTGTTTTTTCTTCAGATAAAAATGCCGCTGAACTGAAGCAGATATTGGAGAAAGCCATGTCTGACCACTTTTCTTACGAAGCTTTTCTATTCATAAAATCTCTGGAAGAAACAGAAGCCTTCTGGAACGGAAGACCTTTTGAAAAAAACGATGACCTTCATCTGTATGCTTTTGTGGGAAATCCGGGAGTTGAAAATATACTGATGGAAGAATTTGAAAAATCGTCCAAAACCGAAAATGAAAAAGCTGAAATCGTTAAAGGTATTTTCTATTGGCAGGTTCCGAAAGGTAATACCCTGGATTCCACATTCGGGAAAGTGCTGGGAAAGAAAAGCCTGAAAGATCAGATAACCAGCAGGAACATCAACACGTTTGAGAAGATTTTAAAGAAATTTTAACTGAAAAATGGCCGTTTTCCTTTTTCTTGCAGTAATGTTTGCCATTGCAAACTTTTATTATTGGGCATTTCGGATCCCTTTGAAGACCTATAAACTGTTTATTATATTCTTCATCGTTATTTCCCTGATTGCTGTTATTACGGATCCTTACAACTTGCCGGAGATCATTATTGTATTTTCAGGCTACTATACCTTGCTTTTTGGGGTTCATTTATTGTTGATCCAAGTGTTTCAGGTAAACAGATATTTTCCCTATTTATTTGTTTTCTTTCTTATTTCACTTTTGGTGACCGCTTTTTTCGGAGTATTGATGCAGGATATTTTTAATTATTCTTAGGCTCAAATAATTTCCTATTCTGAAACTTTCTCAGTATTTTTACTGAACTTTTTAATTCAAATAAAAATGATTCAGTATTTAGATAATATCAGTCACAAAGATTCAAAAAACTTTTTCCTTATTGCCGGTCCTTGTATTATTGAAGGAGAAGATATGGCTTTAAGAATAGCTGAAAAAGTAATCAATATTACAGATAAATATAACATTCCTTATATTTTCAAGGGAAGCTTTAAGAAAGCCAACAGAAGCCGTGTAGATTCTTTTACCTCCATCGGTGAAGAAAAATCTCTTGAAATTCTGAAAAAAGTAGGCGAGACCTTTAATATTCCTACCACTACGGATATTCATGAAAATGAGCACGCAGCATTGGCCGCTCAGTATGTGGATGTATTACAGATCCCTGCATTTTTAGTACGCCAGACCGATCTTTTGGTGGCTGCTGCGAAAACAGGGAAGTGCGTAACGCTGAAAAAAGGGCAGTTTCTTTCTCCGGAATCCATGAAATTTGCCGTTCAGAAGGTAACTGATTCTGATAATCAGAAAGTAGCGATCATTGAACGAGGAAATTCTTTCGGATATACAGATCTGATCGTGGATTACAGAGGAATTCCTACAATGAGGGAATATGCACCTGTTATTCTGGATGTTACCCACTCATTACAGCAGCCGAATCAGAGTTCCGGTGTTACAGGCGGAAGACCTGATCTTATTGAAACGGTAGCCAAAGCCGGAATTGCAGTAGGAGCGGACGGAATTTTTATTGAAACCCATCCAACCCCTGAAACAGCTTTATCAGACGGTGCCAACATGCTAAGACTGGATTTATTAGAAGATTTATTACAAAAATTAACAAGAATCAGAGAATCGATTTTGTAATTGTTAAAAAATAATTAATTTTAGAAATTCTTAAAATATTTCTTTTGAAAAAACTAGTTTTACCACTAAGCCTTATGGTTCCCGTATTGATTTTCTCTCAAAACAGAAAAAAAGATACAACCACAAGAGTAACCGATATTGAGGAAGTTGTTTTCCAGAAAAAAGTGATCGGAAGAACTTCTGATATTACCAATGTAAAGATCTCAGCAAAAGAGGCTCAAAGTGTAGCTACAATAAGCGGAGGAATTGAAGGGCTGCTTAAAACACTTCCTTCAGTAAGTTCCAATACCGAGCTGTCTTCACAATATATGGTACGTGGCGGAAACTATGATGAAAACCTTATCTACATTAATGATATTGAGATTTACCGTCCATTTCTGATCAGAAATTCTCAACAAGAGGGGATGAGTATCATCAATCCGGACATGGTTTCGGTAGTTAACTTCTCAGCAGGAGGCTTTGAAGCCAAATATGGCGACAAAATGTCTTCGGCATTGAATGTATATTACCGTGAGCCGGAAAAATTTGAACTTTCAGGAGAAGCAAGTTTGATCGGAGGACGATTAACAACCGGTCTGGCTTCAAAAAATAAAAAGCTGACTGCTTTATTCTCAGGAAGGTACAGAAATACCAATCTTGTTCTGAACACGCTGAACGAGGACACAGATTTCAATCCTACTTATTGGGATTTCCAGTCGTATATCAACTATCATGTCAATGATAAATTTTCCATGTCATTCATCGGGTATTATTCCAAGAATGACTACGAAATGATTCCTAAGGCAAAAAGTGTTACTTTCGGAAGCCTTCAGCAGCCCATTACGGTAAATATCGGATATGGCGGTAAAGAGCAGGATATGTATAAAAATATGATGGGAACGTTCTCACTGAACTATAAGCCATCAGATAAATGGAGATTTACTTTAGACAGCTTTGCTTATCAGAACAGAGAAAAAGAGTATTATTCCATTGCTTCCAGCTATGAATTGCAGACTTTTGATCCTGTAACGCAGGCTCCTGTATCCAGCTTCGATGTCGGAGGACAGATAGAGCACGCAAGGAATGACCTGTATGTAAAAACCTATGGAACCCAGTTCAGAGCACGTTTTTCACCGAATGTGAATACGAATATTGAATTAGGCTTTAAATACGAAAAGGAAAACCTGAAAGACCTTACCAACGAATGGAAACTGGTAGACTCTGCAGGATACAGTCTTCCGGTGGCGATTGTTGACCCAAGAACGGGAGGAACAGGAGATCTAAGACTGTTTTACCAGATCGCGGGAAAAAATAATATAGAACCTTCAAGACTCTCAGCTTATGCGCAATATTCCCAAAAGTTCTACTGGGGAGCGAGCAAAGTATTTTTAAATGCCGGAGCAAGAGTTTCCAACTGGAGCTTCAATAAAGAAACGATATTTTCACCCAGAGTCCAGTTTGCCATAAAACCGGATTGGGAATCTGATATGACCTTCAAGCTTTCCGGAGGGATTTATTATCAGGCACCTTTCTACAAAGAGATCAAAGATCTTGACGGAAACTTCAATTCTAATATAAAATCGCAGCGTTCCATTCAGGCCATCCTTTCCAATGACTATGAATTCTACATGTATGACAGACCGTTTAAGCTGACTACAGAAGCCTATTATAAGAAAATGGATAACCTGATTCCTTATTATATGGACAACGTGAGAATCCGTTATTCCGGTAAAAATAATGCTTCAGGATATGCGTACGGAATTGATACGAGACTTTTCGGGGAATTTGTTCCGGGAGTTGATTCCTGGTTGTCTGCAAGTTATTCCAGAATCTATGAAAATATAGACGGAAGAGGAAATATTCCAAGACCTACAGACCAGAGATTCAGGTTTGCGATGTTCTACCAGGATTATATGCCGAAATTCCCATCGATGAGGGTAAACCTTACTTTGATCTATTCCATGGGACTTCCTAACGGAGCTCCTGTATTTACCGATCCTTATCAATATCAGAAAACTTTGCCAGCCTATAAAAGGGTTGATTTAGGTCTTTCCAAAGTATTTATTGATTCCAAGGATAAGAAAAAGAGATATGGTTTCTGGGGTAATTTTGAAGAACTTACTTTAGGAGTGCAGGTTTTCAATGCTTTCAATATCAATAATACAGTAGCCAATCAATGGATTACGGATTATAACTCGAACCAGATGTATCCGGTTCCTGTGCGTCTTACAGGACGTTTCTTCAATGTAAAACTTGAATTTAAACTGTAAATCTGATATAAAATCAGCTATATATTAAAAAAATAAAAGCTTCTGAAATTCAGGAGCTTTTTTTGTGCAGAATTTTATAACAAGTATACCGAATTTTATAACAGCGTTTTCGAAGATATTTTTAACTTTGCTGTATCAATGAAAAAGATTCTTGCCATATTGTTTTCTGTTTTCTACTTCGGGTTTTCTTCCGGAGCGGCTTTCAGTGTTCATTATTGTATGCAGGAATTTGTTTCTGTAAGCCAAAAAACGGATGATATCTGTGGTAAATGCGGTGTTAAAGATAAAAAAAGCTGCTGCAAGACAGAGATCAAAGTGGTAAAAGTGGATGATTCCCAAAAGTCAGATTTTCTGAAGATTGATTTTTTAAATCAGATTCTGGAAAAAGCACCGGACCACCAGTTTTTCGTTACAGACAAGTCTTTTTCAGCATCAAAATTTAGCCAGATAAGAATCAACGCACCGCCTGAATACAGGCCGGTTCCCATCTATATCAATCATTGTAATTTTAGAATTTAGAATCCGTCTGTTGTCTGGTATTATCCGGGTGATCGTACTTTCGCCGACAACACGGTTCAGCGCATTACGTGCGTTTTTCAACAATTCTTTATTAAAAATTAATTCTAAAATTTAAAACAATGAAAAAGTATATCATTACAGCAGCCTTATCTTTATTTTCAATCCTTTCAGTTTCAGCACAGTCTAAAAAAGATGCGCAGGTATCCAAACTGTACCAGAATTATATTGCCATTAAAACTGCTCTGGCTTCTGATGATGCCGATAAAACCTCAAAAGCAGCAACCGAATTTATTAAGACAGCTTCTACGGTTGATTATAAATTAGTGTCTGAGGGTAATCTTAATATCCTGAGAAAAGATGCTACTGTTATTTCTGATGCGAGAAATATTGCTGCACAAAGAGAAACATTCCTGAATCTTTCAGAAAATATGATTGCTTTGACGAAAGAATTTAAACTTTCTGAAAAGCCCGTTTATGTACAATACTGCCCAATGGCTGACGGCAGCTGGCTGAGCGATGAAAAAAAGATCGCCAATCCATACTACGGAAGCTCTATGCTTTCATGCGGGAGTGTAAAGTCGGAGATTAAATAAATAGTGTATCTATCTTTAAAATAACAAGTTGTACGATTTAGGTTATATTTAGCTTTAATTCGTACAGTTTTAAAAAAGTTCAGAATATTATGAAAAAAATGATCATATTTCTGGTGCTTTTATGCTCTGTTTTTACCTTCACCCAAACAACGAAAACATATTATACCTGTCCGATGCATCCTGAAGTAGTCTCCTCAAAACCTGGTGACTGCCCGAAATGCAAAATGACGCTGGTAAAGAAAACAGTGGTAATAAAGCCTAAAGTAATTGCAAAACCTCAGGAAAAGCCCGTACAGAAAGCTGAAATCAGAACAAAACCCGTAGAACCTAAAGTAAATAAAGCAAAGCCTGAAATTAAAAAGGTGAAAAGTGTCAAGGAAGCAGAAAAAGCAAAGCCTGCTAAACCTGTTCAGACTGCCAGAGCACCAATAGTTTCTCAACCTAAAGTTCATACGCAATCTCATTCTGTTTATACCTGCCCGATGCATCCGGAAGTAACCTCAGATAAACCTGGAAAATGCCCGAAGTGCGGAATGGAGCTGGTGGAGAATGAAGATTATCAACATGCGGTTGTTGAAGAACCTAAAAAAGAAGAAAAATCTGTTTTAAGAAAAAATTCTGAGAACGGAAAAGTAACTTTTGGAGGAAAAACAGTCAGATACGATCTTTATGTGAAAGATACAATCGTAAATTTTACAGGGAAAAACAGGAGAGCGCTGGCCATTAACGGTAAATTGCAGGCTCCCACCCTATATTTTACAGAAGGGGATACGGCAGAAATCTATCTTCACAATATGCTGAAGGAGAATACCGGGCTGCACTGGCATGGAGTAATTCTTCCCAATGAGCATGACGGCGTTCCGTATCTCACAACAAAGCCTGTAAAACCAGGGGAAACCCATTTATACAAATTTAAAATCTCTCAGAACGGAACCTATTGGTATCACTCCCATGAAGCTCTTCAGGAGCAGATCGGAATGAACGGTATCCTTGTTTTCAAAAAAAGAGAAGGGGAGTCTGCTCCTCAATATAATGCGGAAATTCCGGTTCTTTTAGGCGATTGGAGTGATGATGATCCGATGCAGATTGCCAGAAGGCTTCATATGGCCAATACAGACTGGTATGCTGTGAAGAAAAATGCAGTTCAGAGTTACTGGGAAGCTATAAAATCAGGGCATTTCGGAACAAAAGCCCTGAATGAATGGAAAAGAATGGAAGCAATGGATGTAAGTGATGTATATTACGATAAGTTCCTCATCAACGGGCTTCCAAGTTCTGATTACTCCAATTTAAAAGCAGGTGACAAGATTAGATTGAGAGTTGCCAACGGAGGATCATCCACCTATTTCTGGCTGAATTACGGCGGCGGAAAAATAAAAGTTGTAGGAAATGACGGAAATGACGTAGTCCCTGTGGAAGTAGACCGTCTGATTATAGGTGTTTCTGAAACTTATGATATTGAAGTAACAGTTCCGGAGAATAAAAGCTTTGAATTCCGGGCTACTTCCGAAGACAGAATTGGCCATGCTTCTTTATGGCTGGGTTCCGGTGATAAGGTTGAAGCTCCCAATCTGCCAAGACTGATGTTGTTTGAAGGAATGAAAATGATGAACGGAATGATGGAAATGAGCGGAAACATGAAGCCGATGAACATGACGATGGGCAACCAGATGATGGATATGAACGAGGTGATGTATCCTGAAATTCCTGAAAGCCAGCGTAAAACAACAGCAAAGCATATGAATGAAATGATGGGAGTGAAGACAAAAGAAAAGGAACAGAAAGAAGAAGATCATTCACAGCATTCAGGGATGAATATGAAGGAGGAAAAAACAATCAAAAGACTGTCTTATAATCTGTTAAAGTCTCCTGAAAAAACAATTCTTCCAACAGACAGCATTCGTGAAATGAAGTTTACCCTGGAAGGAAATATGAACCATTATCTGTGGACACTGGATAATAAAACGGTAACAGAAACAGATAAAATTCTGGTAAAAAAAGGAGAAATTCTTAGAATCAAGCTGTATAACAATTCTATGATGCGCCACCCGATGCATCTTCATGGCCATGATTTCAGATTAATCAATTCAAAAGGAGAGTATTCTCCGTTGAAAAATGTAGTAGACATTATGCCAATGGAAACGGTAACGATAGAATTTGCGGCCAATCAGGACGGAGACTGGTTCTTCCATTGTCATATTCTATATCATATGATGGCGGGAATGGGAAGAATATTCAGCTATGAAAACTCGAAGCCCAATCCACAGCTGCCCAACAGAAAACTTGCCTGGAAAAACTTTTTGCAGGACAACAGGATGATCAGCTCTATGGCAATGCTTGATGTAGCCAGCAATAAAATGCACGCTGAGACAATGACAATGTTCGGACCGAGATGGGCTAATCTGAATGAGTTCCATTCCAACTGGAATTTCGATCATTTTGAAGGAAATGTAAAAGTAGGAAGATTCTTAGGAAAATTCCAGTGGGCGCTTCCATATGCCGGTTTCAGGTTCCAGAAGAATCATGAGATCATGGAAAGACAGATGACTGAAGATATGGGAATGGATTTTCACGGAAAGAAATCCTGGTTCGGACAGCAGAAAGCTTCTAAGACTAAAGCGTCCTTCATTGTCGGAATGCAGTATCTTTTGCCGATGCTCATCACTGCTGATGCAAGTGTAGACCAGAACGGAAAAGTTTTACTGGAGCTGAGCAGAGAAGATATTCCTATTTCCAGAAGGATAAGAGGAAATTTCAGTGTTAATTCTGATGGAGAATTTACAACAGGAGTACGGTATATCCTGCAAAAATGGCTATCCGTTTCCGGAAATTATGATAATGAAATGGGCTGGGGTGCCGGTGTTACTCTAACTTACTAACTATAAATAAAGGCTGTCCAATGGATAGCCTTTATCATTTGGAAAATAAATATATCGAGGTTAGTATATTTTAGGTGCTGTCATTGGAGCTTGAATTTCCCACAGATTCCGCGGATTACACAGATCTTTGTGAATACTTTTTATCGATTGCAGATGTTCTAAACCTATAAGTTTTGTGTAATATCCACCGTAATTTTATTTTTCAGCTTCCCTTATAAAAACAAAAAGCCGCCCCATTTTAAAATGAGACGGCTTTTTCTGAATTTAATCAGCTTTTATTTCTTTGCTTCGTCAGTTTTTGCTGCAGGTGTATAAGTTACCTTTTTAATATCAACAGTCATTTCTTTCAGACGTTTGGCTACATCTTCAGGCATTTCTTTCTGATATCTTCCTCCAATCACTTCTGACAGGAATTTTTCTGTCTCAGCATACATGGCCATATTATTTACCGGTTTTCTGAATCCGTGTCCTTCATCATTAGCCAGGATGTAATTTACTTTTTTTCCTCTGTCACGAAGGGCAATCACAATCTGATCAGCTTCTGCCTGTTTTACTCTCGGGTCATTGGCTCCCTGGATAATCAGAAGAGGCTTTACAATTTTATCAACACTGAACAGTGGACTCGCTGCACGGATGGCCTTTTTACCTTCTTCTGTATTCGGATCGCCAATCATTCCGTAAAGAGAAGCGCGGGCTGATTCCCAATAAGCAGGAACAGAGTCTAAAAGTGTAAACAAGTTGCTTGGTCCCACGATATCCACACCTCCGGCATACAGATCAGGCGTAAAAGCAAGCCCTGCCAGAGTAGCATAACCGCCATAGCTTCCTCCCATGATCACGACTTTATTTTTATCAGCGATGCCTTTATCAATCAGATATTTTACGCCCCAAGTAATATCATCCTGCATTAGTTTTCCCCATTGAAGATCCCCGTCATTCTTAAACTTTTTACCATAACCTCCACTGGCTCTGAAGTTAGGCTGAAGTACCGCATAGCCTCTGTTGGCTAAAAACTGTACCGTTGAATTGTATCCCCAATAATCTCTAGGTCCTTTTGGTCCTCCATGTATTAAGATTACTACCGGAACATTCTTTCCAGAAGAACCTGTCGGCAAGGTCAGATAAGCTGGAATTTCAAGCCCGTCACTGCTCTTATAAGAAATAGGAGTCATAGGAGCCAGGTACTGTTCTACTTTCTTTAATTCGGTTCTTGGTGTGTACTGGAAGATCAGCTGTTTGGTTTTAGCATCGAAGAAATAGGCTTCAGGAGCATATTTGTCGCCCCAGACTGAGATCAGGAATTTTGAATAATCTTTAGTAGGACTGGCAAAATTAACCTCTCTTCCCGGAAATTTACTTTGTAAAAATTTATAGTTTATTTCCCATGTTTTATCTTTCCAGTACATTTCTGTTTTATCTCCTGTATAAGAAGTGGAAATGATTTTTCTGGTATTTCTGTCTATAAATAGTCCTCCGAAATCAACTTTTCCTTTAGGGTCATCTTCTACTTTGGTGATCTGTTTGGTTTTCGGGTCCATCAGGAATAATGCTGATTTATCCAGATTTCCTTTATCAGTTACCAGATAAAACTTGCTGTTATTCTCATTCCAGTCTGCAATATAAGCTTCTTCCGTTACCAGGGTTTCATAAATAGGAGTTAGTTGATCACCGTCTTTATACAAAAATTGAGTGGTTCCTTTTTCATCCGTTCTGTATAAAATTCTTAGCTTTTCATCCCAATCGAAATTATAGCTTGTAATACGGTCTTTATTTTCGAAGATCTTTTTCAGTTCCCCGGTAGATATTTTCAATGAATACAGGTCATGCCATGCCTTATCGCGGTTATTCAGACCGACCATCAACAAATCAGGATCTTTTCTGCTGGCCATATAGATCTGAGCGGCTACCTCTTTAAGCGGGGTTAAATTTCTTGCTTCAGGAACTCCGTTCGTTACTTTTGCCATTGGATCTACAGCGAAAATATTGATGTTTTCATCACCGTTATTGTCTTTTGCAAAGAGGATGTATTTTCCATCTTCAGACCAGAAGTATCCGCTTAGCGGACGTTTGCTGTCCGTTAATGGACGTGCCTTATCAAAAGGTTCATCAATTTTTTTTACCCAGATGTTCATGATTCCTCCGTATTCTTTGGTAAAGGATATCCATTTTCCGTCCGGACTCAGCTGGCCACCGGAAATTTCAGGGTTTCCAAAAAACAACTGTCTGTCCAGCAAAGGAACCTGTTGCGCTCGTGTCATCTGTAACCCTATCGTTAAGAGGAGTGCGAGGTAAATGATTTTTTTCATTATTTCATAAGTTTAGTTATTTATTGAAAGCAGTCTGCTTCTTTTTTTATAATGATTTTCAGTAGCAATTTTATAATTCCAGCTGAATGATTTTTTCAACGGTTTTCTGATTCATGCTGTCAGGAGTTAAGCGCATCAACAAATTACGGAGCTTGTTTCCGTGTTCCCATTGCGAGATTTTCCCTATTGTGCGGCTCGTACGGACGATATAATCTACTTTTTTTCTTCTGATTCTTTGAAACTCTTCAAAAACACTGTTGAAATCCTTATTTTTTTCCAGCAGTTTACCAATAATATAGGCATCTTCAATAGCCTGGCAGGCTCCCTGACCCATATTGGGAGTCGTAGCATGAGCTGCATCTCCGGTAAGGCAAAGATTTTCAGAATGCCATTTAGGAATGGGAGAGAGGTCTGCAATTTCATTACAGATAATATTTTTCTTTGGTGTAGCCTTAATAAGATTGATTATTAAAGGATCAAAATCATTGAAAATTATAGCTACATCTAGTTTTTCGTCAAAGTTTTTTTCATTGATGCATGCGTACCAGTAGACTTTTTCCTCTGAAATCTGCACAAATCCAAAACGTTTTCCTTTGCCCCACATTTCAAAAGCTTCATGGAGAAATTTTGAAGGAAGATCGAAATGGGTTACTCCACGCCAGCATTTTTGCCCTGCATTTCTGATGGTTCCCGTTTTCAGGATCTGTTCCCGGACCTTTGATTTTATGCCATCTGCCCCAAAAACAATTTTGCTTTCTTTTGAATGTCCCTCGAAATGCAGCACATAATTTTCTTGCTTTTCAATCTGCAGGAGAGAATGATTGAGCTGAATAGATTCAAAACCTATATTTTCTGCCATAAT
Organism: Chryseobacterium sp. 2987; assembly: GCF_031456375.1. Taxonomy (NCBI): domain Bacteria; kingdom Pseudomonadati; phylum Bacteroidota; class Flavobacteriia; order Flavobacteriales; family Weeksellaceae; genus Chryseobacterium; species Chryseobacterium sp. 2987. The sequence goes on along the minus strand of NZ_JAVDUN010000005.1, from coordinate 448,565 downwards.
CTTTTGCAGATCGGCTCTGTGTATGGCTACATTACAAGAATTATATTTTTTTTCAAATGCTGTGATATCTGTCTTTGAAATTGTTTTAAAAAATGGATCTGTAATAGAGATCCCGTGGATTTTATTTCCAGCATTTTCAATTTTTCCTTTAAGACCGAGCTGATCAAAGATCTGCATTGCGTTGACAGCCATCATGATTCCGGCTCCTACGGGTTTTATCTCCGGGGCAGATTCATAAATGGTGAAATCATATCCCTTCTGCTTCAGTACATTTCCCAATGCCAGTCCACCGATTCCTGCTCCTATAATTGAAATAGTATCCATGGGGCCTGTATTACAGATTTAATATATAATTTTCGGATACTTTTTTAAAACCATATTTTCCGAAAAAATGATGAGCTCCCGCATTGTTTACACCGCTTTCAAGCATGATAAAACTGATATTCCAGTTTTTTGATTCTTCCACCGCTTTTTCCAGCAGCATACTTCCGATAGACTGTCCTCTGTAAGACTGGTCTAGCAGCATATCTTCCAGAACAGCATATTTTTTAAAGCCATTGATGAGATGAAAAACCAATATCCCGATGATCTCATTTTGATCATTCTCCGCGATCAGAATTTTTAATTCAGTCCCTGAACCTTTAAAATCGTCTGAAAACTGGGCTTGTAATATTGTTTCAAGATCTGGATTCCATTGTCCCGGGCTTAAAGCTCTTCCGGAAATGATCTCGCCGTGAGAAATATAAGAATCTGTTTTATGGGTGATAAAGAAGCGGATCAGTTCTTTAATTCGTGTACTGTCTGTAAGCCATTGTGTGGTATATCTCATTGTTTTATCTTACTTCATATTTTTTAATTCGTTCAGTAAATTCTGCTGTCTGGTAATAAAATGTTCCAGACTGTCTGTTTTCAGTGGGTGGGCATTTTGATATTTCTGAATTTCAGGAAGGGTTTTCCTGATTTTAAAAGCAGTATATTGGTCTGTGATCGCCTCAGTATTGGTATTAATTTTCTTAATCAGTTCTTTTATATTGTTGATTTTAAGACTGTACTGATCCTTACTTATCTTAATCTGTTGTTCAACTTCTTTTTTTAAGAGTGAATCTTTAATGGCGACTGCTTTCTGATGAGCGTCCTGGTAATAAGATTCAGATTTACGGATAATAGGTTCATAAGAGGCAAGAACTTTTTCGCTATCCTGGTAAATTTTGGTTACCCTTTCATCCAGAGTCTTGAGATTGGTATCGATTTTGAGAAGTTCAGCATAAATATGATCGATCATATCATCAGAACGGTAACTTTCTTTCAGTGAACCGGAAACTGATGATTCCGCATTGTCTACTGCGTTGGCAACAATCGGAGGATTTTCAGGCCGGTTTTCTTTACAGGCTATGAAAGATAAAGCCAGTGCAGAGGCGAAAAGTATTTTTCTCATAGTAATTTGTATTTGGTGAATGAGAGCTGTTCTCTGATGAAGATCTTATTTCATCTTATCGAAACTTTAATTTTTCTATTAGTTGATAGTAAGCAGGTATTTGTTACAAAAAAAAAACGGAGCCTGAAAACAGACTCCGTTGAATACGTTGTTACGTTAAAATTATTTACCTAAATAAGATTTTAAGATCTTGCTTCTGGTATTATGTTTTAGTCTCTTGATCGCTTTTTCTTTGATCTGACGAACTCTCTCTCTTGTAAGATCGAAAGTTTCCCCGATTTCTTCTAAAGTCATCGGATGTTTTCCGTTCAGTCCGAAATAAAGTCTTACTAAATCAGCTTCTCTCGGAGTAAGAGTATTCAGTGCTCTTTCAATTTCAATCTGAAGAGATTCAAGCATCAGGTCTTTGTCCGGGCTTGGAGATTCTCCTGAACGTAAAACATCATAAAGATTAGAATCTTCACCTTCTACTAAAGGCGCATCCATAGACAGGTGTCTTCCGGAGTTTTTCATTGATTCTTTAATATCCTCTTCACTCATGTCAAGAACTTCAGCCAATTCTTCCGGAGAAGGTGGTCTTTCATTTTCCTGCTCAAGGTGAGCGTATGCTTTGTTGATTTTATTGATGGAGCCGATTTTGTTCAACGGAAGCCTTACAATTCTGGATTGTTCTGCTAACGCCTGCAAAATTGACTGACGAATCCACCAAACCGCGTAAGAGATAAATTTGAAACCTCTAGTTTCATCGTACCTTTTTGCTGCTTTCATCAATCCTAAATTACCTTCATTGATCAAATCGGGTAAAGAAAGACCTTGATTTTGGTATTGTTTGGATACGGAAACTACGAAACGAAGGTTGGCTTTGATTAATTTCTCCAGTGCTGCTCTGTCGCCTGCACGTATTCTTTGTGCCAATTCTACTTCTTCGTCCGCAGTGATCAGTTCCACTTTACCAATTTCCTGCAAATACTTGTCTAATGAAGCAGTTTCCCTGTTGGTAACCTGCTTAGTGATTTTTAATTGTCTCATCTATTTTTATCCTCAAAAAAGAGTTACTATATATTATACGTATGAAGTGGTAAAAAGGTTACACCAGTTTTAATTATTTTTTAAATTTATGGGGTATTATGGGATACATCAGATTTCAGGCTTTTAGAAATGGATGTGGCTTGCAATGATTTTATAACTTCTGAATTTTTAAAACTTGTGATACAGAACCTTTTTCCTTAATCTTCAAATAATAGAATCCAGCTGCCAGACTACTAATATCTATCTGCATTTGTTTTCCTTGAAAATGTACTTGTTTAATGAGCTTTCCGCTTATATCAACCAGATCAATCTCTGCAGTGGCATGATTCAATTTGTTTTGTATCGTGATCGTATTATTGGCAGGAACAGGGGTTGCTACCCAATTATTTTTAAAGGAAATTGTTTCTCCTGTACCCAGGCTGGTGGGTGTAGGGTCATATATTTCATAAATTTTATCAATCTTGTTGTTCACATTGTTGGAGTTACTGGTACTGACATATATTTTCCCATTAGGGGCAGCCATCACATCTCTTATTCTTCCAAAACTTACCTCAGGTATATCCACTTGTGAAATGACAGCGTTTTGATCAGCATTGAAAGTCAGTACATATAAGGCCTGATTTTTCAGTGAAGCCAGGAGTAATTTATTTTGCCACTGCGGGAAGAGCGGGTGAGTATAAAACTCAATACCGCATACGGCAATCGTTGGGGTCCAGGATTTGGCCGGTTCATAAACATTGTTGGCGTTGCAAAAAGTGGCCTCTGCAGGTAAATTGCAATAGCCTTCAACGTTGGGCCAGCCATAGTTCCTGCCGGCTTCTATGATGTTGATCTCGTCATCGTTGCTAGGACCGTGCTCACTGCTAACGAGTTTAGTGCCCATCATAGCCAGTCCTTGCGGATTGCGATGCCCAAAACTCCATACGGCTGATCCGGGTATAGGATTATCGCTGGGGATACTCCCGTCAAGGTTATAGCGTAGAATTTTACCGTTGAGTGATGCTGTATTCTGAGGAAAGCTCAGATCATTTGCATCACCTGTAGTCATATACAGTTTATTATTGCTAATGAGCAAACGGCTGCCATTGTGAATGACATTAGCCTCAATACTATCTTTTATCAATCTTTTAAAGGTAAGTACATCTGTAACCGGATTATATTCATATACCACTAATTTTTCACGATAATCATTTCCATTAAGCAGATAATTGTAAGAGCAGAATACTTCCGGGATATTAGGAAAATCGGGATGCAGGGCTAAACCAAGCATTCCTCCTTCACCATTATTGATAGACACGCCCTGTTCAAAGATAAGCTGCTTCATTTCACCGGTAACCGGATTGAGTCTCGAAATGGCACCGTGTCTTTGCGTGAACCAGATGCTGCCATCAGGCGCACTCACCATTTCCCAAGGAATATATAACCCGCTTTTAACTTCTCTTACGGAATAGTCGTTTGTTTGGGCAAAAACTTGAATATTAATAAATACAGCAATGGCGAACGTAAAAATTTTTATCATCGATTTAAATATTTAGTATTCAAATTTATATAAAAAACATATACAAAAAGACTTTTTGAGTTTGTTTAAATATTGATTTACAATATGTTATGTATTTTATTCTATAATTTTCCTGAAAGTGAGAATTTCTATTTATAAAAATCACATTTTTTTATATTTCTTTAATTGATTGTTCTTTTGTTTTTAATTTAATTTTTTTTTCAGAAAAGATATATAAACGAAAAAAGCGAAACCGAAGTTCCGCTTTTATAGTGAAGAATAAATAATTAAAAATTCTTTTTATGATTTTATTTTGAGCCAGCAGCCATTAAAACAACTCATTCAATAGTTTAGCCAGTCTTAATCCACCGTACAGAAGCTGTCTTTCCATTGTATCATTGAATTTATACTGGTAGTCGTAAGATAATTTTGAGCCATCCGGCGTCTGTGCATAGATTTTGTTGGCGATTTTATGAGAATCATACAGCCAGTCTTCTACAGTTCCGGTTTGGATTTGTTTTACTTCATCCTTAGATTTGATGTCTAAAAGTTTTGCATATTCTGTATAGCTGTATTTCTGAGAATCTACAAGCTTTCCATCCCATACAGAGTGAAGATTGGTTTTGTCTCCAAAATACGTTACATTAATTTTATTTCCACCAAGATCTTCGGCTCTTCCTACGTGCAGAGGCTGTGCAAGGTCTCCCATGATGTGGATCAGGAAAATCAAGGCAATTTTTCTGTCTTTTTCAGAAGTTTTAGCATCTTTAATCTGGCTGGATAAGGTGTTGATCTGGGTGTAAAGACTTGGACCTGCCTGAAGCTTTAAGTTTTGGTCAAATGCTTTAAAATCAACCTGCGGATCGATATTTACATAATGCCATGATGAAGCCTGTTTCCAAACACCTGTAGTATCAGACTTAATGAAATCTGGCCAGTTGGCCCAGTACGCCAGTCTTTCTTTGCCCATTATTTTTTTGATCTCCCTTCTTGTTTTCCCCGACAGGTGGTTTTCTGCAATCTCTGCGATAACTCTGTGTCCTGTAAGCCCCCATGCATAAGAATAAAGTGAAGAGGAGATGAATGCTAAAATCAGAATTTTAGAATAAATACTTTTCATTATAAATAACATTTTACAAGCTGCAAAGATACGGCCCGCTTTCGAATTGACCATTAAATAGTTCCTGATTATTCCCCCGAAGAATGTTAATAAAATTTAATCTAAATAAAAAAGGGAATGCATATCACTTATGATCTGTTTTATCAGTGTGAATTTTTACTGCTTAAACTGTTCACTATCAGTTTGAAAATTCATTGAAATGGTTTGTGCTAAAGGTTTGTTCAGAAGCTGTCTACCGTATTTTTACGGATTTTGTTACAGATTATTCCGTTTAATGTCAATAAATTAGTATTTTTAGAATAAAATTATTGGGAAAATATTTTTTCAAACTTACGAGATATATTATCTTTACCAGTCATAATCACAGGAAACACTATGTATGAGAATAATATTGTAGACATGAATTACAATAAGCTGCAGACGGACTTTAAAGCAGAAGCAGTGGCTGTAAACCTTTTGAAATACCATCGCGCGGTAAGCAATATATTTATTGAACGGATTGGGATTAACGACCGTGCTTACCTGAAAGACATTAAAAGTATTTCAAGCAGTTATTTAGGATTTGATGAGGAAGTATTTACGATAGAAACCTATAGGGAAGGCGTGTATGATTACCTTCCTGAAGGGTTGTTTCATCCACCTTCATTGGGAGCTTCCCGAAAGAATGTGGATACGGTAGTCCGTGAGATCCGTAAACAGAAAAGAGTAGAAGATGATGCCCGTAAGTTTTTCAAGCCTTTTGAGCTGGAAATATTTTTTACGGAGATCAGCGCATTGCTGAAAGAATCTGAGTTTGACATCACCAGCAATACTGATGCATTGTTGGAAACAGTGAGTGAACTATGGCCTCTGGTGAGAATGCTTGACCAGCAGAATGCCTATATTTTCATTCATATCCTGCCGTTTTTCCATCAGATAAGAGGTGATAAGAGATGGTTTGAAAGATGTATGACAGCTTTTCTTCAGGTTCCGGTAGAAGTTACTTTTACGCCTAACATCATAGACAAGATTGAGAAAAATGATGATTCTATGTTATTGGGGAATTCCAGGTTAGGAGTAACGTATATTCCGAGCGGAAAACATATGGACGGGCAAAGGAACTGGGTGGTGAATATAGGCCCGATTCCTTATCATGAAATGGAAAAATATATTCCGGGCAACCCGTTCAGGAAAGTACTGCAAGCCCTTTATGATTATTTTCTTCCTGTAACCGTAGATGTGGAAGAAAATTTCATTACAGAGAAACAGGAATATTCATTCTGTCTGGAAGATAATGAAAGAAACGCCAGCCGTCTCGGATACTCTACATTCCTCTAAAATAATTTATTATATTTACAACTACCAACAAAGTATAAATTCGAAAAGAAACAAATGGAAATTTCTTCAGTAAAAGGTATTTTTTTAAGGTATATATTAATGCCTTTAATAGCAGTTATTATGATGGCCATACTCGGGGTGATCAGAAGAAACAAACCTGCTATCAAAATTAAAGTAATTATTGTATACGTTCTTCTGTGCAGTTTATGTCTGGCTCTTCCCGGAATTTTCGGATTTGCGGGAAATCTTTTTAATCCGTACTGGTATCTTATTGCACAGGTGATTTTCCTTATTTTGGGTATTATTCATGTGAATTTAATGCACAGATATTTCAGAAAGCATATTGATTCTGTAGGAATGAGTATTTTATTTGAGTCGATTCTTTCATTAACATGTATTGCCTTCGGAGGATATTTGTTTACCCTGATTTTCAACTTGATCAATAAAGGGAATGGAAATGCAGTGATGTCTGCTACAAGTATGGCAATTTTTGTGGTTCCTATGGTATTTTATTACTGTTATATTCAGTTTATCAGTATTCCTTTCGATATTTATAAAACATGGAAATATTCACCGGATCAGAGACTTCCGGATTTTGAAGGAGCTGACTTTGACCGTTTAATGGTTCTGAATGTGGAATTAAGCAAAAACTTAGAAGATGCCAACCGTTTCAGAATTAAAGCCAAAACACTTCCCACGGGAATTACTTTTGGAGACTGGTTCTACAGGGTTGTAGATGATTACAACCATAAAAATCCAGGTTCTATCATCCACCTCTCCGATGTTGAAAAAGAACCATATTATTGGATTTTTTACACTAAAAAGTCGTTTTTCAGCTTTAGAAAATATATTGATTTCGACCAGGATATCACTACGAACGGCATTTCAGAAAATGAAGTGGTGATCTGTAAAAGAGTTATCCAGCACGAGGAAGAAGGCGTTATAAGAAGATCATAATCACAGAAAATTTAAAAAGTATTAACTATGATACAACCTATCAAACATTTTGCGATCAACTGGGTAGACGGGATGAAAGTATCCCAGAGACACCTTAATGATCAGGATAATTTTTTAATTGACACCATCAGAGATTCCAATTCATTGGGAATTTCCACCTATAATTACGGGCTTTTACCTATCTCTAAAGAATATACGGATAAAACCATTTTTGATGTTCACAATACGGCAACAAATGATGTACAGCTGGTGATTAAACACTGCAGCGCTATTACAATGGCCGGGTATCGTATTGATCTGAATGATAGGAGAGTGAGTGTGAAGTCACTTGCAAAATCAATGAATGAAGAGCAGGCAGATGGAGAATATTACATTCTGATCTCTGTAAACCCTTTTGATAAGGTACCTTTCGGAGATATTGACCCGGAAGAAATTCCGCCGCGCCACCCGAATGCACAACCTAATCATTTTATAGAGTTGCTTCCGGTAACTTCACTGAACAGCAGTTATTCAGGAGGAAATTACCTGATTATTGGAAAAGTGGATCTGAGAGCCAATATTGCACAGGTAGACTCTAATTTTATTCCGCCGTGTACATCTATTCAAAGTCATCCGGCTTTAGTAGATTATTACAGCAGTTTTGCTAAGTCTATCGGAAACCTTCAGCAGTATGCATTCAAAATCATCCAGAAGGCATCCCATAAGAACCAGAATACAGCACTGGCACAGAATGTAAAATATCTGTGTACAACGATGGTAAATACTTTTGGTGATGTTTATTTCCAGTTCAGAAATGTTATTCCTTGGCAGCCGCCGGTATTTCTGATTGAAGTATTTGCTAAATTAGCTCTTCATCTGTACAATGCAACCCAGATTCTGGTACCTGCCGAACTGGAAGAAATGCTGAACTACAGCTTAGAATGGAGTGAAATTGCCCCTCATACTTTACTGAACCAGCTTTCTATTGTAGCAGAAACCAATTATGACCACCACAACTGCGGCGAGCCGCTTCTTTATATCCAGCAGATGTTAAGAAGCCTTGAAACCATTTTCTCTAAACTGAGCGAACTGGATTATATCGGTCAGAAGAAAGAAAATATCATTGTTAATGAGCAGGAAGTATCCTCCAATAACAACCCAAAGAGAGGCTGGAGTGTTTTAGATTAATAAAAACATTTGAAAAATACAGATCCCGGATTAAAAAGTCCGGGATTTTTTTATATACTCATATTGATGAATTTTGGGATATAAAAAAAGACCTCACAGAGATTGCAGGTCTTTCTAATTTATTTTTTATTCAACAGTTCCAGCGTATGCTCTACGTGCCCGCCTCCTTTCCATTCATCATGCCCGGGAACAATCAAAGTAGCCTGGGAATATTTGGATTTCAGTTTTTCCATCGTATGAGGCCATTGCTCTACGTTGGCTTCTCCGGTGTAGCCTAGGTCTGTGGCTGCCTTACTTTTAACAAGACATCCGCCATCCAGTATGTTGTATTTAGGAAACCATACCACTACATTATCAGCAGTATGTCCTTCTCCAAGAAAATCCACTACAAATTCTTCTCCTCCTATACGGTATGTTTTTCCGGTTTTTATAATGGTGTTCGATGTTGCTTTTCCTTCTTTCTTCAGTAGTTCATTGGTTTTTTCAGTAGCATAGGTTTTGATTCCTTTGTTGTTATAAAAACTCAGGTCTCCGGCTCTGTCTGCATGTGAATGGGTAGCAAATACCGCAATAACAGGCAGGTTATGGCGTTTTTTTATGGTATCCATCAGGCTTTGATATTGTGTTTTCTGCCATGGAACATCGAACAGAACAACTCCTTTCTTTGTAATAAGATACATGGCATTGGTAGAGTATTCTTTCCCTCCAAACACACCGAAAGTTTTATAAATATAAAGATTGGGTTTTATAGGGGGCTCAATAACAAAATCTCTTACCTGAGCACCTGCAAAAGGGCTTAACAGCATGGAGACGATAAAAAACTGAATGCTTTTTTTCATAATTTCAGGGGATCATTAAAATTTCAGTATTAGTCAGAAGATTATTCTGAACAGAAAGTTTTGCAAACCTAGGGAAATTTAGGGTTTTCAGGTTTTTTTGAGAGGAGTTTAACCGTTTTTTAACAGTTGTTGTTTTTTTTGCGAAAAGACGCAATTATTTTTTTATCTGCCGGGGTATAAGACGCTAGGATTTTATCTACGATAAAATTTTGTAGGTTGATTTTCAGGAAATTTTAAAACCTGTTTCAATGACTTCGGATAAACATCCAGAAATTATTAATTTTAGACAGATTTTTGATTTTTAGCTACTGATGTGCGATTTTTTTATTAGTGCATCAGTGGCTAAAAACTATTTTTTAATTAATATTTTTTCGGTAGCCTTTTTGCTGAGAATTTCTTTTCTGCCACCGATTTCTATGGTCATCGATTTATCAAAGTTTTCAATTTTAATAATCTTCACTTTGGTATTAAGGAGGAGTTTTCTGTCATTCAAATAACTTAAAAAAGCATCATCAGAAAGAGTAACCGAAGCGAAAATTGCTGTTTCTCCAACCTCACAGCTGCTTAATTTCTGCAGGTCCTGTGCGATAATGTTTCCATCTTTATCCGGAATAGGTTCTCCATGTGGATCAAATTTCGGGTAATCCAGAATTTCGTCCATTTTATCAAAAAAGATCTGAGAATGTACATGTTCCAGCTGCTCGGCAATTTCGTGAACGTTTTCCCAGCCGAAATTCATTTTCTTAACCAGGAACATTTCGGTAAGTCTGTGTTTTCGGACTACCAAGGCGGCTTCGCGTTTTCCGTTTTCTGTGATGAGTAAAGGTTTATAGGTTTCGTAGATGACCCATTTTTTCTCTGCGAATTTCTTCATCATGTTATTCACACTCGGCATTTTTACGTTTAAAAATTTGCTGAGTTCGTTAATCGTCACTTTCCCTTCATTGTCAACTAAATGAAACAAAGCCTTCAGATAATTTTCTTCTGTTAATGTTGTTTTCAAAATGTTAGATGATTTTCACTACAAATCTAACAAAATAAAATTAAAAACTGTCTCTTGTTATTTTAACTTTTTATAATTTTACTTTATGAAATTTTCATTTAAAAACGACTATTCAGAGGGATGTCACCCGAATATTTTACAGGCACTTTTACAATATAATCTTGAGCAGCAGGCTGGCTATGGTGAGGATAAATATTCTCAGCAGGCGAAAGACTTAATTAAAGAAAAAATTAAAAAAACAGACTCGGATATTTACTTTATTTCTGGTGGAACACAGGCTAATCTTATCGTTATTTCTTCGATTCTAAGACCTTATCAATGTGTTATATCTGCGGCTTCCGGGCATATTCTGAATAATGAAACTGGAGCTATTGAAGCTACAGGACATAAAGTATTAAGTATTGAAACAGAAGACGGGAAACTTCGCCCTGAAGATATTATTCCTGTTCTTGAAAGTCATAAAAATATTCCGCATCAGGTAATGCCTAAGCTGGTGTATATTTCTAATTCTACAGAGTTGGGAACGATTTATCTGGCTGAAGAACTGGAAGATCTGTCGTCTTTCTGCAGGAAGAACGGACTATACCTTTTTATAGATGGTGCCAGAATGGGGCACGGTATTACTTCTGAAATCAGTAATCTGACGTTGGAAAAGATTGCCGAACTTACAGATGTTTTTTATCTGGGAGGAACTAAGAACGGAGCTTTAATAGGAGAAGCTGTTGTCATTAATAATCCGGATCTGAAAACAGATTTTGCATTCAATATTAAGCAAAAGGGAGCTTTGCTGGCGAAGGGAAGACTTCTCGGAATTCAGTTTCTGGAACTGATGAAGAATGATCTGTATTTGGATTTGGCAAAACATGCCAACACCCAGGCAATGAAGATGAAAAATGCGATGAAGGAGAGGGGAGTACAGTTTCTTTCGGATACCTATACTAATCAGATATTTCCCATTTTGAATAATGAACTGGTTGAGATTTTATCTGAAAGTTTTGAATTTTATGTCTGGAAAAAAATAGATGAAAAAACATCGGCAATACGACTGATTACCTCATGGAATACGGGAGATGAGCCTGTAGACCATTTTATTGAGATTATTACAAAAGAATTATCATAGGATTTTTATTTATGGAAACTATTTTTCCTGCAGTTTATTCAACGCTTTGTCCAGTGGCACTTTCTTCATTGATCTCCGAAAAATATGGGTTGAAAGATGTTATGTGCAGATTATTGGTTCGCGGAGTAGGTGATACTTACCTGGCTGAAACCTCTGAAAATCGCTTTATACTCCGTGTTTATCGTGCTTCCCATCGGAGCTTGCAGCAGATAGAGGAGGAAGTGACATTATTACTGGCCTTAAAACAAGCTGGTGTATCTGTTTCATATCCTATAAAAAATATTTCAGAAGAAGTAATCCTGAAAATAAATGCAGCCGAGGGAGAAAGGTGTGCCGTATTATTTTCTTACGCTCCGGGACAGGTAGTAAGAATGTTTAGTCAAGAGCAGCTTTATACATTGGGAAATGAAATGGCTCGTTTTCATAATGTATCTTCCAATATTCAGTTGGGAAATGCCCGATGGAACTTTGATTTTGAAACGACCATTTTGATGCCCCTGAAAAATTTGCAATCTGTTTTTACAGAAAACCCTGAAGATTATTTCTGGTTACAGAATAGGGTAGATCAAATCCACAAAAAACTGACTCAGATTGATGCATCCGGATTTTCAAAAGGATACTGTCATTTTGATTTCCTTCCTAAAAACTTTCATTTTGAAAATAATTCAGTTACCTTTTTTGATTTTGATTTTATGGGCTATGGCTGGCTGGTCAATGATTTAATGACCTTCTGGCAGCACCTCGCTTTAGATGTATACACTGGAAAAATGACTGCTGAAGCAGCGAAGGAGGCATTTGATACTTTTTTAAAAGGTTATCGTGAATTCCGTTCTGTAAGTGAGCAGGAAGTGGCTATGATTCCTTATCTCGCTTTCGGATTCTGGCTTTTTTATATGAATTTTCATACCACGCATGATCAGTTCTATGTTTTCAGCCAACCGGGACATCTTAAATGGTATGTAGGAATTTTGAAAAATGTGGTTGAAAATTATTGGGAGAAAGAAAATTCGGAATTTCAGAAAAAATAAAAAGCTGTTTCCAAATCATTGAAAACAGCCTGCTTTATAGGAATTATTTTTTATTTCAAAGCTTTGGCAACCGTTTTACAGTCTGCTGTGCTTAGGTTTTGTCCGTCTTTATAGCTGATCTTTTTCTCATCCGCATATTTTGACTGTCCGTCTTCTTCTTTATGTCCACCGATTCCTTCAATTAAAGTATCATCCTGCTGCAGGAAGAAAATATCTCTTTTGCTTTTCTTTCCTTCAGACTGGAATTCATAGGTTAGTTTTAATGTGTCTCCTGATTTAAAGCCCGTTACATCTCCTTTTGAGCTGTCTTTTTCGCTGTTTTTATAGGCCATTTTTCCGGTGATGGTTCCCAGATTGTCGTCAATGGATGCAAAAACGGTATCTTTTCCGGTAACTCCCATATAACAGAATGATTTTGGTCCCAGTGTGTCTACTACGGGTTCAGCTGCTGCAATCGTATCTTTTTCAATTTTTACAGCCGGAGCATCTGCTTTTTTATTACAGTTGATCAGAAAAACGGATAATGATCCCAGTAAGATTAATTTCTTCATACCTTAATTGTTAAATTCAAATTTAAGTGTACTAAATTAGCAATAGTATTTCAATATGAAAGAAAATCAGCTACAAAAAGCGGAAAGATATTATTAAACCAGCGATAAAGCTTTTTATTATCGTGGATTTATATTAAAATGTGCGAGGGCGCAAGATTTATCTCCGATAAAATTTAACACTATGCATAAATTTAAATTGTTAAAAAATTTTTGACCTTTTGACTTCGTTGAATCTTTGATTTATGATTAAAATAGGGTGTTATAAAGTGACAATTTAATTTCAAATGAATTTATATCATTTATCTCTATTTATTGGAATATCTTCATAAAATCTGTCTGATCTGCTTAATTTGCGAGATTGAAAAAATAATCCACTTAGATGATCATTGTTAAATTTTTTGAGAACTTTTGATTTTGCATCTTAAAATCAACAGAATAATTGGGAAAATATTTACATCTTGCCTCTTCTAATACTAAAATTTGAATTATTATATATTACTCATTACCTATTAATTATTACTTATTATTCATACTGTCAGCGCTCCTCTGAATCCCCGTGCGGCATAGTAGGAATCTGCACCATTGTGGTACATGAAAACTGTATTATAACGGCGGTCACAGAAGATAGCTCCTCCTAGTTCTCTGATATGAGAAGGTGTTTTTATCCAGCTGGATGTTTTCAGATCAAATTTTCCGAGTTCCTGAAGGTTTCGGTATTGTTCTTCGGTGAGGATTTCGATGCCCATTTCAGCGGCTTTGTCTATGGCGTTACTTTCCGGCTTATTGGCTTTTCTGGATTCCCAGGCTGGATAATCGTAGCAGAGACTTCTTCGTTTCGGACTTTCGGGGGAACAATCTGCGAACAGGTATTCATCAGTTTTTTTGTCATATCCTATCACATCCGGTTCACCTTCTGTTTCTTCCATTTCGTTTAAAGACCATAGTTTTTCAGGATTGGCCCTTAGTTTTGTCTGTATTTTTTCCCATATAAGGTCTTTATGACGGGACTTGTTTTTCTCAAAACGATTCTTCAGGATGGTTAAAAGAGATTCAGTTTGTTCGGGGGTTAATGTTTTCTTTTTCATATCAGATTTTGTTTTCAATTGAATGATTAGTTACGGAAATCTTTCTGTTGGCAGGTCTAAAATACCAGGAAATAATGACTAAGGCAAGTAACAGGACAGCAGGAAAAGTTCTTCCAACTGAATCTCCAACAATAAGATGAGAGGCTACAGCACCTGCCATGACAAAAATGAACCCTGCATAAGCCCATTCTTTCAAAATTAAGCGTTTAGGAATAAGAACGGCAATAACTCCGAGAAGTTTACAGATTCCGATAATGCTCATAAGATAAGTAGGGTAGCCCAGATTGGTAAAATTGGCAAGTTCATCTTTGTTTTTCATAAGCTGGACAATAGCCGTTGAGACCATTCCCAATGACATCCAGATGGTAAAGATCCAGTAAATGATTTTTTTTGTTTTTTGTGATTGAACTGATGTTTCCATTGTTGTGGTTTTTAAGTTTTAGTCATTAAGGCCTTTTCCGTCCAGGATTTGAGGAATGCATTTTTCAATTCTTGTTTCCCTGGTTTTGGATTGTTTGGCTGAAGAAAAGTGGAGTAGATAAGCTCTCTGCCTTCCCGGAGTTAGGGATTCAAAAGCATCCTTCAGCACAGGATCTTCATCCAGTTTATCCTGAAATTCCTGAGGCATTTCAAATTCTTTAGTTTTCTTCATTTCGACTTTAGCTCCCGATTCTTCAATTTCAACGGCTTCAAACATATAAGCCTGAAGTTCTTTTTCCAAATCAATGATTTGCTGTACTTCTGTAAAGCGGATTTGCCTTGCAGCCTGTACATTTTTGCTTTGCTGGATTAAAATATGATCAGGATCTTTCATTAGTGCACCTTTAAAGAAGAGTAGAGCACAATATTCTTTAAATCCGTGAATTAAGAAAATATTTTTTCCCTTGTAGGTATAACAGGGACAGCCCCATTTTAAATCTTCTGTCAATTCGGTGCTTAGGGCAATTGTTCTTAATTTTTCAAATTCTTTTTGCCATTGTCCGGCATTTTTGAAGAAAAAATCAACTTTTGGATTCATTGGAATTCAGGGTTTAAAGTTTAAAACTTAATGTTCAAGGCTGCTATCCTTTCAATAGTAATTTGAGGCTTTTAATCTCTCATCTATTCATCTATTTTCTTTTCTCTCTTATTTAAACATGTCCTGTAAACGATTATGCGCCATATTAATTCCCTGGGCGAATGGCATTTTCAGATGCTGATCTCTGAAGTCTACAGATTTATAAATAGTCTGGATCGTGATTTTACTGGTGATATCCGTTAATTTTTCAAATTCTAAAAATTCGAACTGTACAGGGAAAGGGGTATTTTCCATCTGAAAAGTTCTTATAATCTTCTCGTTCTGAACAATATCATGAATGGTTCCATTGGCACTGAACACTACATGACCCTGAGGATTTAAGGTTTCGAAACGATAGCTTCCATGCTGTTTATTTTCAAATTTTGTCACTTTTGTACCCATCCATTGCTCGAACAGCTCAGCTTCTGTATAGGCTTTGAAAAGGAGTTCTACAGGAAGATCAAATTCTCTGATGATGAATATTTCCTGTTTTCCGTCTTCTGCGTGGATTTTTGTTTTGAGTTCCATATTATATTTTGAATTTGAGGGTTTAGCATGGATGAAGGTTGATACTAATTGACGTCTATTATCTATTAGTCTTTCATCTTTTATCTCTTATTATTCATGTTCTGGTATGCCTTCATCACACTTTCCAGTTTATTGAATTTCTCATCCCACATTTTGCGGAATGGCTCTATGAAATCGGCAATTTCTTTCATTTTATTAGGATTGAGGTGATAAATAATTTCACGGCCGTTTTGCTCTGATCTCAGCAGTTCACATTCTGTAAGGATCTGAAGGTGTTTGGAAACGGTAGGTCTTGCGGTATCGAAATTGGATGCAATGGCTCCGGCAGTCATGGATTGAGAAGCTACCAGCATCAATATGGATCTTCTGGTAGGGTCTGCGATGGCCTGAAATACATCTCTTCTTAAATTCATTGTGTAGTTATTTGACTACAAATATATGTGTAGTTATTTAGCTACGCAAATTTTCTAAATAAAATTTTTAATTTTAATAAAAAAGAGCTCAAAAATGTAGGTTAAATACATTCATGAGCTCTATATGGGCTTCTTAATTTCAGGGTAAGAGAGTGTGCTTAAGACCTGCTTTTGAGATCTCCAATTATGTTTATTGCTTCCTGTAGATATAAATCTCTTTGCAGGTTTTTAACCCATATTTCTGATTTATTTTTGAATGCAGCATCACTTTTCTCTCTTTCAATATCCTTTGGATACATAGTGAATTTAAGACCGCTTTCTAATGTATTTAAAGCTTTGAATTTTTCAGTCTGAATCTTTCTCTGTTTCATAAGATCATTGAATTTCTGGATGTTCAGAGGGACTGTTTTTTCTTTATCCAGATTTTCTCTCCATTGGGCATATTCAAGTAATAACTGGTAGTTACTGTTTTTAGCAATTCTTTCCGTGCTTACTTTCTGTAAAGCCTGAACATCGAAAAAGTTTTGTTTATTGAAACTTGTTCCCGGTATTCTATCCCAGGCTAATGCAAAATCATCATATTTTTCACCTATTTCAGCATAAGATAGGATATCTTTCATAGGAATATCTGAGGTAACTCCTTTTCTTTGGGTAGATTCTCCTGTGATTCTATAATATTTCTGAATGGTTAATTTTATAGCACCAAAGTCTTCCTGAGTATTGAGAAACTTGTTCAGATCTACAAATACCTGTACAGTCCCTTTTCCATAAGATACCGGAGATCCCATGATTACGGCTCTTCCATAATCTTGCATAACTCCGGATAAAATTTCTGCTGCAGAGGCTGAAAACTCATTCTGTAGAATCACAAGCGGACCACTCCAGACCGGAGTTTCATTTTTATTTTTTAAAGTTGTTATCTTTCCATTTCCATCCTTCACCTGCACATACGGACCTGCATTTGCAAAAAGCCCCAGAATATCACCTACTTCTGTTAAAGAACCGCCTGAGTTGTCTCTGAGGTCAAGAACAATTCCTTGAATATTCTGTTCCTTAAGTTTGATAATTTCATTTTTAATATCATCAGATGCATTTCTTCCATCTTTATCTTCAAAGTCAGCATTAAACTTTGGCAAATTAATAAGTCCGTATTTTTTATCGGATGTATTTACAATAATACTTTTAGCAAAAGTATCTTCAATAGCTATTTCTTCGCGAATCATGGTAACATCTTTAATGGTTCCGTCTTTTTTCTGTACCGTTAAAGTTACTGCCGTTCCCTTTTCACCTCTGATTAATCTTACGGCTTCGCTGGAAAGCATCTCAATAATATTGACAGCATCATCATTTGGATTAGATTTTATTTTTAAAATCTTATCACATTCAGTCAGCTGTTTAGATTTCCAGGCTGGGGCTCCAACTGTTAATGTACTGATATAAAGGCCACCTTTTTTTTCCTGGATCATCGCGCCTATCCCAATTATTTTTCCTTTGAAGTCCGAATCATAATCTTCTTTTCCCTGCGGTGAATAATAAGTGGTATGTGGATCGAAAACATGAGCATATGAATTCATGTATAAACTAAACCAATCCATCTTTTTCCTTTTGTTGAACCTTTTAAATTTTTCTTCCAGAAAATCTTTAACATTTTCTGTGGCTTTTTTTATTTTTTGATTTTGGCTTAATACTTCAGGTTTATTAATATTGCTATCTTTATTAGCAGAATCTTTATTTTTTTCTTCCGCTTCATCTTTACTGTTCATGGATTCTATTTCTTGCAGAATACTATATTTGATAAATTTCTTCCACTCATTATAAAGCTCCTGTTTATTAGCCGGTGCTTTTTTCAGCTTGGGTTCCAAAATCAATGTTTCATCTTCTTCCAGATTGATAGGTTTACTGAAAATATCCTGAGTAATCTTATCAATTTCATTCATCCTTTGATAAAGCTTATCGACTGTAATTTTATAAAAGGTTAAATCTCCATTGTTCAGATAATCGTCCAGTTTTGTTTCATATTTACGGAATTCATCCATATCAGACTGGAGAAAATATTTTTGTGTAGGATCTATCAATTCAAAATAATGTTTATAAACATCTTTTGAGTAAGCATCATTAATGGTTTTTGGACTGTAATGCAAATAAGACAAAATATTCTTCGTATTGATCATAATCACCTGCATTTTTTCGTCTTCATCTCTGGGCGAGTTGAAACCGAACATCAAAAAAGTAAGGGGAAGCAGGAGTAAAAAGCGGGCGGGTCTTAAATTTTTCAACATAGATCTGATGGTGTTTTTTAATAAGGGATTGTAATTAATTGGTATTAATTTAATCCTTCTATTAAATTTTTAAGCTTTTATTTATTGTATTGTTACTAGTTTATATATTTTCAGTTGAAATATTATTTCATCTGAATTTTTAATATGTTTTGTGTAAAATTCATGTGAATGTATGAAAAAATATTTATCTAAATGAAAAGCTGAAGATTTTAAAATCAAATTTATACTAAATCCTTGAAAGAGCCTACAGAAGATGGTTTTGAGCCGGGAGACAGAGTAGTGGTGACGGCTTGCAGAAACAAAATTGTTTTAGAAAAGGAGATGATTTATGAGTAAATGTATGTTGCAAAGAATGTTTTATATTCTATGCTGGTAAAAGATTTGTAGAATCTGTGGAATTTGTGCGAAACCAGATTAAAAGTTATGAAAATTTCCCACAGATTACTGAAGTCAAAAATTAAAAAAGTATGTTTTTTAGTTTAGGCTTTGTATGGGAGAGTAAAGACGTGGATAAGTAAATTTGGACGAAGCGGTATGGGTCAGGTTTCGGCGGCCTCCGGCCGCCGAAACCTGAAAAGCTAAACCATAAAAATTAATGATTGTTCATTGCAGAAACAACCATCATTTCTATTTTATCTTCCTCATTGGAAACTGCTGTTTCATTTCCCGACCGTGTTTACTTCCTGAAATTTCTGCCAATAGAGAGTCTTTTCCTGTTTTTTTATAAGAAATAGCTTGTGGAAAATCATGAAGAGGGTTTTCAAACACAGTCGCTTTCTCTTCAGAGGTATTTTTTGAAACGAAGCTTACAGGAAATCCACCGTTTTGTTTTTTTACAGAGACTATATAATGCAGTTTTTTATCTTTTTCTACAAGCTGAACAGTCTCAAATAGCAGAGTGTCTTTATTCTTCAGAAAATAGCTTTTACCCTGAAATTCAAAGTTACTTTTTCTTGTCCATGTCTCATATAAGCTGCCTTTGGGAGTTTTGGTTTCCCAGGTTCCGAGGAGCCATTCCATTTTTTTGAGTTCACTTTGCTGTTGTGCCCAGCTTCCTGCTGTTAATATCGCGATTATGGCGAGGATTAGTTTTGATTTCATTGTCGTTCTGTTTTATGCTGACAAATTTCAGGTATAAGACCTACTTAAAATTGTAAAAATGCGACAAGGTAATTTTTTGGAGCTGGAAATAACTGAAATCCATCTAAATCATCATTCTGTTCCATAGAAAAGGGAAGACATTTTCAGGTTTTCACCATAGAACTCTTTGGGGGTAAGCCCGGTAAATTCTTTAAAATCTTTGATAAAATGAGCCTGGTCGTAGTATTCAGACTCATGGGCCAGAGCCGTAAGATTAGAGTATTCTTTATGGAGAAGAAGTTTGAGGGTCGTTTGCAGTCTGATAATTCTGGAAAGCTGTTTGGGGCTTAAACCGATTACGGAGGAAAATTTACGTTCCAGTTGTCTTCGGTTGATATTGGTTTGTCGGGAAAGCTCATTCACAGATATTTGTCCGTTAACATTCAGCAAAAGATCTACTGTAGATTGAACAATTCTGTCAATGGTTTCTGTATTAAGCCTTCCGAGTAAAAATGCTTCTACCAGATCTATTTTATCCTCAGTTCTTTTGGCAAGGATAACTTTACTTTCAAGTTCAGTTCCGGAATTTCCGAAGAGTTCCACCAATGAAACTGCTTTATCATCCATTTCTTTTATAGGAATCGTTGCAAACGGAATAAAACCGTCATGATGGAACCGGACAGAAAATATCCCTGTAATTCCCGTGGGCTCTATCTTTAAAGGTTCGGTAAGCTGACCGAAAACACAGCTTCTTGGCTGTACAGTGGCTTTTCCGTCAATATATTGTTTATACAGGTCACCGTGGTGAAAGATCATTTCCATACATCCATCCGGAACGATGGTCTGGGTTTGAGGAACGTCTTCTTTGGCACTGTCCAGGGTCCAATAACACTTAATAAGATCTGCCAGATCAGGATGGGGCTGGAATGTATGATAATCCATATATTTCTCAATATTCTGAGCTTATAAAACTATAAATAAAAATGGAAATAATTTGAATTTTAGAATAAATCATGAAATAAACTCATTTATATGCAAAAACGCTTAGAAGCCCGTATAGGGCGTCTTTTTTCATCCAGTAACTATGCTATTTACCTGAAAAAAGAGACGCTAAATTGAGAAAATATTTTCCGTTTGGTTTTCCCGGTTTTTACATATGAAATACATTAAATTTATGACCGTCAGGGTCTGTAAAGACAAAACCATAATAATTTGGTCCAAAGCTTTCCGGGGGCGAAATAACTGTTCCTCCGGCTTTTTCAACTTCCTCAGCCCATTGGTCGGCTTGCTCTATACTCTCGGCTGAAAGAGTGAAGATGATTTCGTTGGCAATCTGGGAATCACCAAATTTCATCATTTTCAGATTATTTTCTATAACTTTTTTCAGAAAGAAGTGGATGACAAAATCCTGTTCCCCGAAGAAAAAACTTACCAGTTCGTTGGAGCTGTGTGGATTATTGGGCTTAAACCCAAGACTGGTATAAAATTTTTGTGTGCGGTCCAGATCGGCTACAGCCAGATTGGCCCAGATCATTTTAGGTTTCATATTATTTTATTTTTTGTTGAGAATAAAGGTATTTTATTTCATCAGCATAAAACTTGCCATGTGGTAAGTTTTTGTAATTTTATTGGACAGATCATAAAAATTAATGTGGAAGGGCTTTGGCTAGGGCAGAATAAAGAATTTTAGGAAAGATTTTCTTTAAATGAATTTAACATAATATATAAATTAACAAAGAAGAAATAGGAAAAAGTAATGGAATTAAGAAAGGAAATAGAACCTGATTTTGAAACAGCAGAAAAGCTTTATCCGGATGTTTTAAACCTCATTTTAGATTATACAGCATACTGCGATGAGCATGGAGATGAAGATTCCAGCGAATATAAAAATCTGGAAAATAAGCTTCATAGAATGACAGGTAAAGACATGTCACAATTTAATCTTTGGGAATGGTGGGAAGGCAATGGAGCTGAAAACCTTGCTTTTGACATATGTTTAGCGGATCCTGAAAAGGTTGAATGCCTCACCAAAAGTGAATTGGCCGAAATTGTAAGGCGGATGAAAACCTTTGAAATTCCTGACCCTGATGATAAATCCTTCAGGTCTCTGTTTTACAATTATATATGTTTTGGCAGTGATTATTATCCCAATTTCTTGAAAATAAACTGTAAGACGTATGATATCAAGCTGTTTCAGAGGCATAAAAATAAAAATGGGGAATATTTTGAACACAGCGAAGAAGAGATTACAGACCAACTTTGGAACGGAGGTATAATTTAGTATACCCTAATCTAAATAAATAAAAAAAGGGCAGGAGGGTACCTATTATTGGTAATCCTAAGAAATCTCTATTGATTCAGCCAGTTCAGTGCTTCCTTTGTTATGGCGTTGTGCCAGTCTGCCTCGTTGTCCAGAGTGTTGGCTAATTCGTTTGAGCGTTCAAAAAATCGTTGGACATGTCTGGGTTCCGGCACATAATGCGCTTTATGTGAATCCTCAACCATCTTTAAAAATATATTCAATGGAAGAGGGATGATGGTGGAAGTTCCTCCATAAAATTTAATATTCATTTTGTGTAAAGCATAAAAATGCGCAATACAGGCTTCATGTATTTTGGGAGCAATAAACAAGCAGTAAGCGGGTTTATCTATTTCGCGTTTTAATTTCGCAAGATGCCGGGTTACTGGTTCACCTTCGGTTTCGTATTGTCGCTGGCCGTTTTGCATGGTGACTTCTACAGTCAATCCAAAAGTTTCGTAATCACAGACAATATCTGCCATATTTCCCTGCGCAGTTGACATAGGATTTCCGAAGTCGTCAAATTTTAAATTCGCTTTAATATTACCTCCATCCAGCATCGTCATTGCCCGCCAGGTATTCCATTCTAACATCAGAGGGGCATCATACAATGAATTGGCGATTATCTGTTCAAATGTTGTATTGATGTCTTCATAAAGACGATAATCTTTTATGGCTGAAATCTGGTGTGCTAGTATTTGTTCTTTTCTGCTTTCTAACTCGTCAGCAAATATGTCTTTAAGATCCTGTAAAGTCGCAGTGGCAGATATCGTAAGTTCCGGAAATTCACTGTGAATTTTTTCCTCAAGTAATTCTCTGTTGTCAGTTAGTAGGGTTGGTATCGTTGCATTACCCAGATAATCTATGTATTGTTCTTCGTTGTCAATAAAGCAGGGGGTTCTATCGGTGTGCTCTAAAAAATAATCAACTTCTTCCATTTTTTCAGGAACAATGGAAACTGTTTTTCCTAAATGTGAAATATTGACTAAACCCGTTGCTCTCAGATAGCGGATACAGGCATCAGCATAATCCCGCATATTACTGGCTTTTGTACTCAAAAATTTTGGTACTGAAGCATCAGCCGTTTCTCTTGTTTTTGTGTTGCCGGAGCTAATGTCAGAATGATAAATTTCTCTTAATTCCCGGTCAAAATATTCAGCACGAAATTGTTTATAATTGCCTTCGTTTTGTGCTTTAGCTGCTCTGAAACGGTCAATTTTAGCCGTAATTTCATCAAAATTCCGATAATCCGTTAACTGCAGCCCGAAAATCATCAATTCATCAAATTTCAATGAGCCAAACTGCCTGATCAATCTGAAAAGCTCGAGATAAGGTTTTACCCAAAAATCGGCAGAATTTTCACTAGGTTTATGAAATGGGGAAGGAACCTGAAACTTAAGGAGCTGCCTCAGAAATATTTCATCTTTCCGCTTTGAATTGACCAGTTCTTCTCCTGCAGGAGTTAGACGTATTTCGGGGGAAAGAATTACAAAACCAAGTGCTTTAGGGGCTCTGTTTATCCGGTCTCTTGCGCTGAACGCAGGGTCATTTGCTCCCTCTCCATTGAAAAAGTTTTCCTCCTTCAACAGCTCCATAAATTCTCTCTGCGTTTCGACATTCCATTTTTGTCCTGCAAAATGAGTGTTTAATAACTCAATTTCAGGAATCATTTTAGCAGGAGTTCTCGGAGAGGTGGTAACGAATATTACTTTACTGTTGATACTTGCCATGGAAGTTTAGAGCGTTAATTCTTTATTTAATTTTAATGCTTCAACCTGTTGTTCAGCAATGTTTCCATAATTGGAAATTAAAATATGAGAAGCAGAAGTCTTAAAACGGTTTCGGATATTGACAGAATACGATTTTCCATATTCATCCACAATCATATCTCCGTACAATTTTTCAGTTAACGGAGTCCGCCCAATAACCATCAATGCCTTGCATTTTAATCGTTTGTATGCATTGGCTAATTCAGTGTGATTTTTCTCATCAAAACCTCCGTCTTTATATTCTACATTTCCGTAATCAGAAAAAGTACAGTCATAAGGAGGGTCTAAAAACATAAAATCATCTTCTTCTGCCATTTCAAAAATAGCCTGGTAATCAAGGTTATAAATGTCAGTATTCGTAAGCAATTGGCTGTGAGCTTCTGTTACCAAAGCGGTATTAAAATTGACATACCTGCCATAAGGAACATTAAATTCTCCCCTCGAATTGTAACGAATCATACCTGAATAAGCTGTTTTATTGATGAAGAAGTAGAGCAAAGCATCTGAATATCTTTTCTCCGCCAGATCATTAAACATATCTCTGAGCTGATAGTAAAGAGCTTCGTTATGATCCGTAACTCTTTCATTGGGTGTTAAAGCTTTTAATTCTTCAAACTGCTTTCTGTTGGTACGGTAGATTTCCTCAATTTCTGAAAGCTCGTGCTGTAAAGTTTCAAAATCAGTTCTTACACCTTTATAAAATGTCATCAGCTTTGAATTGATGTCATTAATAATCGCTTTTTGAGGCTCAAGGTGAAAGAACATGGCTCCGCCGCCAAAAAAAGGTTCAATGTAGCGGCCGTTAAATTCCGGGATATGTTTTTTTAAGTGTGGAATTTCCTTTGATTTTCCGCCTCTATATTTTACTAGTGGTTTCATGTTCTGTTTTAGAATGTTGGTGAATAGCGATGTTTTCTGCCACAACACTAAGAATTTGTGCTGCTTCATCTTCTTCGGCAATAATATTATAAACTTTGTCTGCTGACCACAATCTAAGGAGTTCTTTTGTATCAGCTTGTAATAAGTTTCCGAGAACGATAACCTGTTCACGTTTTGCCTGTCTGTCGCCTTTTTCGATTTTACAATAGGTTGCTGTGTCAATTTCCAAAATGGAAGCTAACTGTCTTTGGGGAATCTGCTGTTGCTCCCTAAGCATTCTGAGTTTGGAACCAAATATACTTGACATTTTTTATCTTGACATTATTTGGCAAATATAATGATTAATTTTCATCCCAGGATTCTTTCAGAGTTCTGTTAATCGAGAATTAAATGAAAAGATGAAATAGAATAAAAGGCTTTAAAATTAGAATTTAATAATTCCTATAATTTATATTATGTTAAATTGTAATTGTTTCTATATAAAACATTCTGTTGGATCCTCAAATTAGATCCTTTTCAGAGTCTCCTGTACAGTCCCATGTAAAGCTTGAAAATTTATATACGATTCTCAGCGATTAGAGATTTAAAGATTTCAGAACTTAAATTTATAAACCTTTGGATCACAATAAGAATTTCATGAAATTTTAATAAATCTGCCAGATTAGCCAAATCAACGAGAGAAAAAAAATTCAAACTTTATCTAAGCAAAGTTTTTATTTCCTTGGTTTCTGCAAAGCAATTTTCAAAAACAATAACCCTATAATAATCAATAAGAAAATTACCAGATACCTTTCCCAGGATTTGCTGTTCTCAGAATTCTGAATATCACCATAGAAACTTTTCTTTTCAGATAAATTCATTGATGAATGATGATCTTCCCGGTCACCGCCGCCACAAATTCCGCAGCTGCCACCATTTTTAGCACAATGTTTACAATAATTACAGGTTTCGCAGGCGCTGCAATATTCACTGCCTGTGCATTTTCCGCGCCCATAGATCAATTGAAAGTTAAATATCAGAGCTAAAATAAGTAATAATAAAGATCTCATCGTATGCAGTCATGGTTACTATTTTAAAAATACGAAAAGAACAGTTTAAGTCAAAAACGGGAAACCGTAAAAAAACCGCTCTGAAAAGAGCGGTATAATTTTTAATGTCAGTGCTTTTTTGCTTCTTAGCAAGTAGATCCGCACTCAAGTAATTTGATGTGAACAACACCATTAATTACACACTGAGTCTGGCATAGAGCGTTTCCAACAACGGTAGTTACACCGCCAACAACTCCACCAACGGTAGAACCTACTCCACCTACTACTCCACCAACGATGGTTCCTACACCGCCAACTACTCCACCTACTACTCCGCCTAATCCGCCAAGTAGTCCTCCGATTGGATCAAGTAGTCCGTTTCCTGAAATAGCTTTTAATTCGTTTCTGTCTAGTTTTTTTAGATTTTTCATGATATAATTTTATATGATTAATACATCACTAAAATATGAAAAATAATAATAAGTCAAAATATTTTTAAATAAAATAATTATATTTTTTTATTATTTAATATTTCGTTAATATAACTCAAATTTATTGAATTATTCATTTTATTATTTATCTGATTGATTTTAATTATGTTAAATGCCAACTTATGCACTTCGAAATGTTGAATTAATATTAAGAGGCTTATAACGATTATGTAAAGTTTAAATTTTTCTGAAGCCATTTCAGACCAGCAAGCCCTTTTTTAGACCAGATTTGATCTCCAAAATTTGATGCTGACTTCACTATCCGGAGATTATATTGAAAAAAAAATGAACCGTTTTGTGGTCTTTTTAAAGATTAATCAGTTAAAGCAAAAGCCTCTCCGGAATACAGAGAGGCCTTTATAAAATTATTTAAAGTATTAGTTATCCTTTAAAAGTAAATCCATTTGATCATAAAACGAGGTTTTACTATAATCTGCCATTCCTGTATGATGCAGTCTTATTTTACCCTGCTTATCCAAAACAACAGTAGTGGGCAGTGATCCGCTGTAATATTCTTTTGGAATATTCTCTACAGGCGTCAGAAACGGAAGGGTAAACTGATTATCCGTTAAATAAATTTTTCCCAGTTCAGGATTATCATCGAGATTTATGGTAAGAAATACCATATCCGGATGAGCCTTGTATTTCTCATACAATTTCTGAATGGAAGGAAATTCTGCTCTGCACGGTGGACACCAGGATGCCCAGAAATTAATAAAGACTACCTTTCCCTTCAGCTGTGAAGTATTGAAAACCTCTCCTTTTTCATCCGTTACTTTAAAATGGACAGATGCAGACTTCGTTTCATCAGATGTAGGGGAATCTTTAATACTGGAATTAAAGATTCCGGTTGCTATCATCTGCCGCATCAGCCATGCTTTGGCATCCGGGCTTACTAAAAGGATTATAAAAATAGCTGCTAAAGTTAAGGTAGACCAGTTTTTCTTGATCCATATTTTTGTATTCTTCATGATGTGTTTTACTTTTCAGATAATTCTTTTAATGCCTGATAGATTTCATCTTCTCCAAAATCTCTCATCCCCTGAATATTGGCTTCCAGTTTTCCCTGTTTATTATAGATGAGTGTTGTAGGAACTACATTCTTGAATAAGGATGACGGAATCTTGCTTCCGGCAATATGAACGGGCAGATCCAGATTACGCTGTTTCATAAACTTTTTTGCTTTGCTCAGGTTGGATTCTATGTTCAGCATGATAAAAACGATTTCGTCATTCTTAAATTTGTTTTTAAGGCTCTGGATAGAAGGCATTTCCTCAATACATGGTCTGCACCAGGTTGCCCAGAAATTAATAAAGACAATTTTTCCTTTTAAATCACTTAATGATATTTTCTTCCCGTCTTCCTGGATGAAGATAAGATCATCCTCTGAATCCACAGCTGTTTCCTTCTGTGAAAATCTTTGTGATTGCATTTTACTTTTTCCCGGAACCATCTGATAGGAAGTTAAGAAAATAAATAATAGAACAATGGATTTTATATTATGAATGTTTTTCATTTTTTTATTGTTTGATTTCTGATTTTATTGTAGTGTGAAATATCTCTGCACAGCCAATGGATAGTTTTTCAGAAAACTATTTCTTTAAGCCAGATACAAAGACATTATCTTACTGACTGAAAATTAAGTCAGTAAAGCCGGAATTAATCATTAATTGATTCCGGGCGGATATATAAATCAGGAAATCAAATGATAAGTTTACGGTACCTCAGGAAAATAGGGAGATCGTTTTCCAGTTTAGAGCTACTGTAAAAAGGATGTTTTTGAAATTTAGACCATAGAAAAGCTTCGCAGAAAATAATAAATGCAAACGCTGTTAGCTCAGGAAGATCAGAAAAAGAAAAATCTTTACTGTTCTGTTCCTTGGTAAGAATTTCTTTATCCTTACAGATTTTGCATACCGACGGAGCGGGATTCTGATATTTTTTTTCTTTGGTAGGCGAAGATTGGGAAACCGGTGCACAGCCAAAATTCAGTAATTGTCTGATGCTGTTTTTGATAGCGCATGAAGAAATAAGGATACAAAAAGTAAAGACCACTGCTAAAATGGCTCTGAACTTTTGGGGTGTATGCTGTTTCTCAAAAATCATCAGGCAAATATTATATTATTTGATATAACAGCCAAAATATTAACATATTTTATCATCTATTTTTACATGAACATCATATATAGGAAAAGCGCAAGTAAATTTCTTTATTTCCTGCGGTAAAACCAGTCTTAATCATTGATAAACGAAATCAAATTTCGTATTTTTGCCTACATACTTTTATCAATGTCAATTTTTTCAAATAATATACGCTTTTTAAGAGCTAAAAGAAAGCTCTCCCAACAAAATGTAGCCGATGAATTAACGATCTCCAGAGTCCGGTATTCCAAATATGAAAACGGAATATCAGAACCTCCTATCGAGCTGCTGATAAAAATATCCAAATACTTTCATGTAAGTATTGATTTGCTGCTCTCGGTAGATATTGAGAAATATCCGATAGACGAAATGCTGAAGCTTCCGGATAACAGGATTGTTCTTCCGGTTGCCGTAGATACTCATGGAAATGATACCATTGAAATCATTCCCCAGAAGGCCTCTATGGGATATCTGGAGGGTTACAGCGACGTAGATTATATTGAAAGTCTTCAGCGTATAGCACTTCCTTTCCTCACTAACGGAAAATACAGAGCCTTCCCTGCAGACGGAGATTCTATGCCTCCTTTCAGAAGCGGTTCTTATATTGTAGGAAAATATGTGGAAGGCATCAATGAATTAAAACCGGGAAAAACCTATGTTTTTGTCACCTTAAATGATGGAATTACCTATAAACGTTTTAAAGAAAAGAAAGAAAATGCGATCTGTGTAAGTGCTGATAATTCTTTTTATGAGCCTTATGATATTCCTTTTGAGGAAGTTGTGGAGATATGGCAGTATGCTTCAGGAATTTTCCCGGAAGATTTTGAACCCGGAGATTATGAAAGCTATAATTTTAAGGAAATGTTCCGTGAACTGAGGCAGGATATCAGGGAATTAGACCGTAAGGTTACTGTCCGCCGCAGAAAACAATCATAGATACAAGATATTTTGCCGGCCTGCTTTATGAAGTAAGCCGGCATTTAATTTATTTTGATTCTGGAATAACATTGATCGTTTGCAGCCATCTTTCAACAAGCTTTTCCCAATCTGCAATGGGCAGTTTATTCCAATTGGGTATTTTTTGTGCTGATTCGTTGAGACCAAATGCATGTCCTCCTTCTGCATAAATATGATATTCTGTTTTTACGCCTGCTTTCTGTAATGCCATATAGTAAACCAAAGAATTTTTAATATTATCGATATTATCATTTCCTGCGTGTAAAATAAAAGTTGGAGGTGTATTTTTATTGACAGGAATTGTTGGGTTCAGCTCATAGGGTTTAGAGGTGTGGAAAGTCATATGCCCCGGATAAAAAACAATACCAAAATCGGGTTTGCAGCTGATTTGATCTGTAGTATCAGAAATCGGGTATACCCTTTTCTCATAATTGGTACTTACTTCTGCCACCAGATGTCCACCGGCAGAAAATCCCATAACGCCTATTTTATTGGGATCAATATTCCATTCTTTAGCCTGAGAGCGTACTAAGCCAATTGTTCTTTGTGCATCCTGTAATGCTAAAGGTTTAACAGGGTCTTTTTCACAGCGGCAATCTTTATTGTAATGCGGGCCGGAAGCCGGAACTCGATATTTTAGTAAAATCCCTGTAACGCCAATTGATGCCAGCCACTCGCACACTTCGGAACCTTCTAATTCTATAGCTAATTTATTATAACCACCTCCGGGAAAAACTATAACTGCCGTTCCGGTATTATTATTCTTAGGTTTGTAAATTGTTATGGTTGGGTTGGAAACATTTGAGACCATCCCGTCATTGTATATTTCAGTTCCCTGAACCAACTCTGCATAAGGAATTTTTGTCCAAATAGGAATCTGCTTTTGCTCTTGCCAGGGTTTGAACGGTTCAATGACTGTCTCCTTCTTTTCTTTTTCCTTTTCTACCACTTTATTTTTTTTACTCTGGGTGCAGGAGAACATGAAACAGACACCCAAAATTGAGGGAATAATCTTTGTTGAAAACCTATTCTTTAGTCGTTTCATTTTGTGCTGAGTATTTATAATAAAAGCTTTGTAAACAGTAATCAATATACAAAATTTTGACTATACTCAAATTGATTTAAACGAAAAATACGCTATATATCAGTGATTTATCTGTAAAATGAAGGTTTTGTTTCATTTTTTGACT
The DNA here is from genome assembly GCF_031456375.1 of Chryseobacterium sp. 2987. NCBI lineage: Bacteria > Pseudomonadati > Bacteroidota > Flavobacteriia > Flavobacteriales > Weeksellaceae > Chryseobacterium > Chryseobacterium sp. 2987. Next base: position 418,304 of record NZ_JAVDUN010000005.1, on the reverse strand, counting down.
GGCATCAGCTTTAATAATAGAAATGATGGGTAAAAAAGTAGATATACGAATTTTCAGTTTCTATAATAAAGCTGATTTCACTGTAGTAATTGGTTCTGACGGTATCTCTGGCTTCATAGATATATTGAATTTCTCCATCCATATATTTTTTAATTTCCAGATTCAACTTCCATAAGGTTTGAAAATTATCAATACTCTCCAGTACCGTCTTTTGGTCTGTGGGAATGAGTTGTATACAGCTCATATCATATTCGTCCAGGCCCGATGCTCCCATGGCGGAAATAAGGAAGGAAACAAGGTCCGGAATATCTTTTTTCAAAGAGCGGATTAGTTTGAAAATAATTTCATCCCGGTTAAAAGTGACTTCAGTGATATTTGTTTTCGGAATGAGAAAGTCGAGATTACGATTTTTCAACCTTTCCGACATCATAACAGGATCAAATGGCATGGTAAGAATTTATATTTTTTTAAATCCGCAAAACTGGAAATTCTGTACAGTGTCAAAAGGAGTATGGTGATCTTCCGTAAAACATTTTACAGCTTCAAAGTTCTGGCTAAACCTTTCTTTCATTGTTGTTTCGGAATATTGTCTGATCTCCAGTCCGCTGCATTTCTGAGGACCGTTTTCTGAAAATGTCCCTAATAAAAAATGACCATTTTCGGGAATGGATCTGTTTATTAAAGCAACGTATTTTTCAATGTCTTCTTTATCGGTAAGGAAATGAAAAACAGCTCTGTCATACCAGAAATCAAACGGTATTTCATTCTTAAATTCTGTAATATCTGAAACAATCCAGTGTATTTTTTCGGCTTTACTGCCTAAACGTTGTTTTGCTTTTTCCAGTGCGGTCTCAGAAATATCCAATACCCAGATGTTTTCATATCCCTTTTCCAGCAATGAATCGGCAAAATTACTTTCGCCACCGCCAATATCAATAATTCTGGCTGTTTTTGGAAGTTGAAGCTGTTCTAAATACTTCATCGCTGTTTCAGGATATTTCTGTGTCCAGCTTACCTCCTGTGGTGATTTGGTTGAAAATACCTTTTCCCAATGCTCTTTATTTTTCATTTCTAAGGAATTTATGATGAATACCTTTGCAATATTAAGTTTTAAAACTGTAAAAACTGCTAAATGTATTGTTTTTATGCTCCCATAAAAGATGTTATTTGGGAAACATTGTATTATCATTTGGAATACAAGTAATAAAAATATTATTTTTGGCACAAGAAAAGACCCATTATGCTGAATGATGCTTCCCATAAGCTGATTCCGATGACCGATTTTGTCATTGAGTACTACTCAAATGAAGGATATGCCGATCTTCAGACATTAAAAATGATGAAAAATTATGCTGGTTTTTTACGTCAGCGCCTGACGCTTGGGATGTTTGTACCTGTAGATCCTCAGGGAAACATTCTGAAAGAACCTAAAAACTATACTGCATGGAAATCACTTGAGCACAATGATGGCAAAAGAAGTGATACCGCCGGATTTGAAGAACAGATACAATATCAGGCAGCGGAGAAAAAATGTTTGTTTGATGGCTTTAAAGTTGATTATAACGGCTATTCAAAGGTTAGAATTATTGCAGTTTATGATCCTTCTATAGAATTATCCTTTAATAAAAATGATTTATTCCCTTCAGGATTCAATGATGTTGAGTCATTGACTGTTTTTGATGATATTTACCTTACCAAAAGTGCTTTACAACTCATCGGAATAAGGGTGTAAATCGATTTTTTCTGATCAATAAATACAAAATGCCCTTTTTATCATAATCGATAAAGGGGGCATACATTCTTATTTAACCTCAGAGTTCGGGATAAGAATTTTTGATTTATGAGCTTGGAAGCAGGGAGATGGAAGAGGGAAGTTTTGAAGGTCATCAATAATAGATTGCCCTCTTTTTTTAGTAATTTGATTTTACGGAGGATTTCAGTATCTATAACTAAAAGTAACTTCCAGCCTCCTTCTTCCATCTTCCCACCTTTTATATTTAAACTCCTTAATCCGAATTCAGATTATTTATTTGAAAATCAACTATTTTCTGTTCTGCTTATATGTTATAATAGCGATTTCATTATCGTTATAAGACTCATCAGAATGACTACTACTCCAACAATCACGAACATTTTTTTGGTAGGAAGCTTTGAGGTAAGCATGGCAGAAAACGGAGCTGTAAAAACACCGCCCAACAATAATCCCAGTACAATATTCCAGTGGTGAATGCCAATGGTAAAGATAAAAGTGACAGCACTGGTAACGGTCAGTAAGAATTTAGCTACCGTGGAACTTCCCACAACATAGCGGGGAATTCTTCCTTCTTTAATCAGCGTCCCGGTTACTAACGGACCCCATCCGCCTCCTGCAAAAGAATCTATAAAGCCTCCTGCCAATCCTAATACTCTGAGATTGGTTCTTTTCTGCTTTGCCTTAGGTTGCTTGGATTTTTTGCTTTTAAAAGCATTTCTCAGGATGTTTAATCCCAGATATAAGGTATAGCAGGCAATGATGGGTTTTACAATATGAGCATAATGTTCCCCATAGTGAGAAAGCGTTAATGCTCCGATAATAGAGCCAACAATAGCTAACGGAAACAATACCCACACCATTTTTTTATTCACATTTCCTAATTTGTAATGACTGAAGCTTCCCGCTGCAGTAGTGAAAGATTCTGCGGAATGAATACTTGCACTGACAACAGGCGGCGGCACATTAAGCAGTAAAAGTATGGTAGTACATATGACGCCATATCCCATGCCCATTGATCCGGCAACAATTTCTGCCAGAAAACCGGCCAATAACATCCAGTAAAAAATATGCCCGTCTTTATTCAGAAAATACTGAATATTTCCGGAAAGGTTGAATTGATAGACCACCAATCCCAATATTCCGAACAAAAGTAAAACGCCTATGACGGCCAGATAGATATTGGCTTTTCTTTGAGCAATTTTGGTGATATTGATGAGCTTCTCAATTTCCATATTGGATTTTGCAGGAGAAGCTTCATCACCAGAAAGATATTGAGTTGTTATTTTGTTAAGCTCTGCAACCTTATAATCGAAGTCTCCTTTTAACTGATCGCGTATGTTCTGCATATTGTCCAGTACATGATCCATTTCATCAGGGATGGTATCTGTAAAGGTCTCTCTTAATCTTTTTGCGATAGTAGGAGATTTTCCATTCGTGGAGATGGCAATTTTAAGATTTCCTTTCTTAACAATGGAGCCCAGGTAAAAATCACACAGATTGGGTTTATCGGCAATATTAACCAGTACATTTTTCTGATGGGCATGATCCCGGATCTGTGCTGCTAAATCAATATCATTTACAGCAATAATAGCAAGGTCAATAGTTGTAAAATCATTGATATGGTAAGGCCTTTCATGCAATATGATATTCGGAAACTCATGTTGTAAAGTTCTGATCTCCGGAATAATTTCTTTTGCCACCAGTTTTATAGGGGTCTCAGGGGAATTTCTGAGTACTGACTCTAACTTTTCAAGGGAAACTTTGCCACCACCAATGATGAGTAATGACAAAGTTTCAAGTTTTAAGAATATGGGATATAAAGAATTACTCATCTTGATTATAGTTTTAGATCATAGGTAAAAGCGAGATAATATAATCCTCCTATTTCAGGACCTGCTGCATACTGAAAATATCGGTGGTTCAGTAAGTTCGTTGCTCCTATTTTCACATGAGCATTGATTTCCGGAATTTTCCAGGTAGCCTGTGCATCAATCGTATAATAAGCCGGAATTTTCCCCGAAGCTAAGGGGCTTTCCCACATAAAACTGTTCTGCCATCTTGCTACGACCGTAAATCCAATGTTTTTTACTATTTCTCTGTTTCCTACGCTTACATTTACCATCCATTTCGGAGTATTGAAAGCGGTGATAAACAGATCCGATGTATTGTTGGAAGCAAGATCATTATAAGAAACATTGGTATTGATATTATAATTTCCCGTTATATTATAGCGGATTCCTAATGAAGAACCGTAGCTTTTGTACGTACTGTTACTGTTGGTATATACCCTGTAACGGTCCTGCTTACTTCGGTCAAGCATGGCAAGAATAGCGGTATTACTTCCTACCTGACTGTTTTTGGGAACAGCAACTTCCACCTGCCCAAGAAATCCTTCGTAGATATTATAATAGAAATCCCAGTCCAGAACCAGTTTGCTATTAAAAAAAACAGATTTATACCCTACTTCAAATGAGTTGATTTTTTCTGGCTGTAATTTTTGAAGGCTGGCAACGGTTAAAAGCTGTTTGTTATCCTGGGCTGCCTGGCTTTGGCTTTTTCCTCCGTCTATATCAGCATTAACGGCAGAAGTTAATTTGTCGATAGAGGCTAATGTATATGAGTTTTCCAGATACCCTAATCCTTCATTCACTTTTGAAAGACCTCCTACTCTTCTTACATTTCCGTTGTTAACGAATGAAAGGGCCTCAAACAATGACGGAAAACGATATCCGTTCTGAAAAGATGCTCTGAAATTATGCTGATTAACCGGAGAGTAAACTACGCTTATTCTGGGATTCAGCTTGGCTTCAAATTCCGGGTTTCTGTCAATGCGTAAAGCGGCGTTCAGCTTTAATTTGTCATTAAAAAATACTTTAGTAATCTGCGCAAAAGCTCCATATTTCTGATAAATAACGTCTTTCCCGAATGTTCCGTCAGCTAAAGGAATATTTCTTTCATTAACAGGCCTGTTAAAATCAACAAAGTTATTTCCGTCGGGAGTGATGCTGTACAGACGGTAGTCAACACCAGCCAGAAGGTTAAATATTTTCACCAGTCTGCTGAAATCATAGGTAGCCTCACTCTGATAAAATCTGGATTTTTGTTCGAGTTTAGCTCCTCCCGTTGCGGGAGCACCTGCTATTCCTCCATTGGCAGAATCCCAATTATTAATTCCGATAATGGTATTTTTTAACTGCTCAAAAGCAGGAGTGCCGGGTACTGCTCTGTTTTTGTCGGCTTCTTTGCGTGCGAGAATAAAAGCATCATTAAGATTCACGCCTGCATTGAGGTTATTCTGTAATGTGGTCTGAAAGATATTTTTCCAGTTGTTATTGGAAAGGTTGGTTAGATCCAGATTATCTGCCAATGGCTTTAAATTGTAGGAATCCCCCGTGTTTTCAATAGATACATAGGTTCTAAAGGTAAATTCTTTACCTGTTAGCTCTACTTTATGGTTCTGAACGGTAGCGTTTTGTAAACGAATCTTATTCCCTCTTTGGAAAGTCCCGTCCAGCAATCCGTAGCGATATACATACGATGCTTTCCATTGATCTCCGAAACGATAATATAACCCTGCATCAAATTTTATATTTTTTACTTCCGGGCTCACAAGGTCCTTTTCCAGATATCCTGTTCTGGAAACATTGAATGTGGTTGGTTTTCCGTTATAATCTACTTTTACAGCGACTCTGTTGTTTCTTTCATCACCATATTTATTCCAGAGATCTTCAGCGGGATTATTAGCTAAAGGGAAATTAGGATTAGCTGTAATGAATGAATTAGGATTCTGATCTGTGAGGTTGTTGGAAATCCAATCTGTTCCGGTGAAATAAGACGCATTGATTTTTACGGCAAAATTTTTATGAATCACTTTAGCAAACCGCAGTGCACTTTCTCCCAAAGTACTTATTTTATGATTGACATTGTCCACATGGTTAACTCCACCACGGAAATAAACGCTTAATCCTTCGGAAGTAAAAGGGTCTTTCGTTTGTAGACTCGCCAATCCGTTGATGGCATTCATCCCGTATAATGCGGAGGCGGCACCGGGCGTCACTTCCATAGACTGGATGTCCAGTTCTGTAGGCCCGATAGCATTTCCAAGCGGCACACCCAATGTTGCAGATTGTACATCTACGCCATCCACCAGCTGCATAAATCTGAAATTATTTGGTGAATTGAATCCTCTGGAGTTGGGAATTTTCAACGTCAGACTGGAGGTTAAGAGCTGCAGCCCTTTTACATTTTCCAGTGTTTCATAAAAAGAGGCTGCCGGACTTTCCCTGATGGTTTTGATATCAATTTTTTCAATAGCTATCGGTGATCTCAATATTTTCTCAGGAATTCTTGATGCTGAAATAACCACAGCATCAATAATGGTATTCTGAGGATTAAGACTTACGGTTATTTTATTGGATGGAGAAAGAACTTCCACGGTTTGGCTGGTAAAGCCCTCTTTATTAATAACCACACGGAATGGAATGGTGACTCTGGTTCTTATCTTAAAGTTTCCGAGCGGGTCTGTTAATGCGGTATCTTCTGTGTTTTCGATCTGTACTTTTACAGAATCGAGGCCTTTGTGTGTGCCTGTATTTTTGATGCTTCCGCTTAATTCTATGAGCTGCTGCTGTGCTTCTGCCAGGTTAAAAGATAAAAAGGTAAAGGCAATAATACTGGCTTTTGGTAGAAATTTTCCCTGTTTTTTGTTTTTCATTTTCTTCATTTTTTAGGTTGAGAATGAAGCTGTCTGAACTTTTTTAACTACAATAAGACACTAAAGTTTACTATTTAAAACACTTTAGTTCACTTAAGAAAGTTTAAAATAGTACCGCATAAAAGTTCACATAAGATGAAAACCTTTGATTTTCATAAAACTAAAGTGTACTTCATATGCACAAAGCCTGTCACTTAAAAAATACTTAAGTGTTTAAAATTCGTCGGACTTTGGTTTGAGGTTAAATAGAAAAGTTGAAACAGCTTTGATGTATTGTTATTGGAGAATCAACAACACATGCACATTCGCTGGCCTGAAAAAAGAGATTGGTTTTTGTTTTTGTTCAGATTATATTGAAAATTGGCCATATCTTTAATTTAAGGTTTGTAAATAACGGTATGAAAAATCACCAAATGTTTCTTCTGCGAGCCTTTTCTGTACATAAATTCCGAAAAGTTCATCCAGTGTGGTAAGAATTTCTTCTTCGCCTATATTTTCTTTAAATTTTGTATTAAGTCTCATTCCGAGTCTGTCGCCACCGATATGAAGGTTATATTTACCGTATGCCGTACCTACAAATCCGATTTCAGCATTAGGAGATCTTCCGCAGCCATTGGGACAGCCGGTCATACGGATTGTGATGTCTTCCTCTAAAAGACCATATTTTTCAAGAACCGGTTCTATTTTGGTTACCAGAGATGGCAAATACCGCTGTGCTTCCGCTAAAGCAAGGGAGCAGGTATTTAAAGCAACACAGGCAACAGAATTCTTACGAAGCGCACTGGCTTTTTCTGTGTATTCTGAAATGCCGTACTCCTGCAGAATATGGTCAACTTCTGCTTTGTCTGCTTCATTAATATCTGCGAGAATAAGATTCTGGTTACAGGTAAAACGGAAATTAGCTTTTCCGGTCTGAGCAATCTTTAATAACCCTGATTTCAATGGGTATTCTTTGGTATCGAGAACTCTTCCGTGTTCAACAAACAGGGTATAAAACCATTTTCCTTCATGGTTTTGTATCCATCCGTAACGGTCTTTTCTTTGTTCAAATTTAAATTCCCTGGCCGGTTCAAAGCGGAATCCTGCTCTCTTTTCCACTTCGGATCTGTACTGATCAATTCCGAGTTTGTCAATCGTATATTTTAACCTTGACAGCTTTCTGTCACTTCTGTTTCCGAAGTCTCTTTGTACGGTAATAATTTCATAGACCGCCTTCAATACTTTTTCTTCCGTATCTATAAATCCAAGCACAGAGGCCAGGCGGGCATACGTTGCTTCATTTCCGTGGGTAGCTCCCAATCCGCCTCCTGCCGCAATATTGTAACCAACGATTCTGTTGTTTTCAATAATGGCAATCAGGGCAATATCATTAATGAATACATCCACATCATTATTGGGAGGAACTGCAATTCCTATCTTTAATTTTCTTGGAAGATAGCGGTCCTGATAAAGAGGATCTTCTTCCGCTTTTCTGTTAACAATTAATTCGTCATCAATCCATATATCATAATAAGACTGGGTTTTAGGAAGGCACATTTCACTGATTTTTCCTGCCAGTTCGTAAGATTGCTGATGTAAAGGTGATTCTGAAGGATTGGCGGTACAGGTCACGTTTCTGTTAACATCTCCACAAGCTGCAATAGAATCAAGACGCTGAAGATTAAAACTCTGAATGGTTGGCTTTAAATGGGATTTCAAAATACCATGCAGCTGAATGGTCTGTCTTGTGGTGATTTTTATGGTTCCCGTTGAATGATCTTCTGCGGTTTCATTCAATCCTAGCCATTGTTCCGGAGTTAAAAAACCGCCGGGTAACCGCAGCCGGATCATATAGGAATACAACCATTCCAGCTTTTTGGAAACGCGTTCTTCCCTTCGGTCTCTGTCATCCTGCTGATACATTCCGTGGAATTTGATCAGAGTTTGATCATCTTCTCTGATAGCTCCTGTAAAATCATCGGAGAGACTGTCCTTTAATGTACCTCTAAGCCCGTTACTGCTCGTTTTTATTCTTTCTACCGGTGAAAGATTATCTTTATTGTTGCTCATACTTATTTCTTTTAATTTTATGGGTTTTCTGTTGGAGTCTAATAAACATCTTTAGCATATCTGCCGTTAAGCTCCATGTCTTTAAGGTATTGATGTGCTTCTTCTTTACTGCGTTTTCCTTCGTTTTGAATGATATTCAGAAGGGTTTGCTCTACGTCACGGCTCATGGGTTCTTTGGCCCCACATACATAAACCGATGCGCCTCCTTCAAGCCAGTAAAAAACTTCCTGAGCTTTTTGTTCCAGTTTATGCTGAACATATGTTTTTTCTGCCGTATCTCTGGAAAAAGCCAGATCTAAACGGGTTAAGCTTCCTGTTTTAAGGAAATCCTGGATTTCAGCCTGATAAAGAAAATCTGATACAAAATTTCTATCTCCAAAAAAAAGCCAGTTTCTTCCTTCTGCGCCTATTGCATCACGTTCCCAAAGAAAAGATCTGAAGGGAGCAATTCCTGTTCCCGGACCAATCATAATGATATCTTTACCTGCCTCTGGAAGCTTGAAATGTCCTGCCTCCTGAATATAGAACTCAACATCTTCTCCTTCATTAAATCCGCTGAGAAACCCACTGCAAAGACCATTGTGTTTCTCATGGTCAATAAAGAATTCTGATTTGGCAACTGTAATATGAATTTCATTCTCACCATGAGCTTCCAAAGATGAGGATATGGAGTACAGACGGGGAGCCTGACCTGTTAATACCTGAATGACTTCTTCAAATTCTTCAGCATTTTTCACTGGATAAATTCGTAAAAGATCAAGAAGGCTTAAACGGACTTCCGGAATAGAATGTCCCGTGATCTTTGCATATTGGGCAACAACGGATTTAAGCAGATAGCTGATGTTAAGATGTTTATACAAAAGCTCTGCTGCACTGTCTGTAACTTTTGAGGTTTCAATTTGCTTTTTGGGATCAATTCCTGTCAGGCTGATAATTTCATCCACTACTGATTTTGAATTCAACGGGACAATTCCCAAAGCAGCACCAGGCTGATAGACCAGAGCTTCTTCTGTTTCTATTTCGATGTGATAGGTTTCTTTTTCAGAAGTAATATCATTTAGATTGATAATGGATGAAACTTTACCCAGATATTTTTTTCTGCCTGTTGAAGCTTTTGAAGCTGAGCTATTTTTCGTCCTGTTATCAGCATTTTTATTCACTGTTTCGAATACATGTTCTATCCATTGAGCAGCCTCTTGTTCATAGTCTGTATCACATTTTTTTAAAGGAATAATTCGCTGGGCTCCCAAAGTTTCAAAACGGAAATCTACATCTTCTCCTGTCTTACAAAACAGCGGATAGCTGCTGTCTCCCAAAGCTAAAACTCCGAATTTTAGATGACTGAGGTTTATTTCATTTTCATAAATATAATCATAGAATTTCCTGGCGAGTGCAGGTGGTTCACCTTCTCCCTGGGTACTGATCACCACAAAAAAGAATTCTTCTTTGGATAAATCTTTAGGCTTGTATTGGGATAAATCGGCCAGTTTAACCTGAATTCCTTTTTTCTTAATAACCGAAGCTAAACCTGTTGCCAGTTTTTTACTGTTTCCGGTTTCGGTACCGTAAGCCAGGGTAATTTTTTTCACAGCATTCGGGGCTGTAATTTCAGTGTGCTGAGGAGGCAGTACAGCGGTAGTTAATGTTCCTCCGGCTAGGCCTGCCAGGTATCCGCTTGCCCAGATGGCTTCATCTCTTGAAAAATCACCGGAGATTTGTTTGAGAACATTTAATTTGGTTTCAGACAGCATATTCAAAGAAATTTTGAGGGTTGGATATAAGACTTCCGTTTTCAACGGATTTAAAATACAGGCCTTCTTGTTCTGCGTTGTCCAGCCAGGAAAACTCTTCATGCAGGTTCACAACTTTACCGATGATCACCAAAGAAGGAGATGCAAAGTTTTTGTTTCCAAAATGGGTATTAAAATCCTCGAATGAGGAGGTATACACCTTTTGAAAAGGGGTTGTAGCCTGCTCAATGACCGCAATTTTTTTCTCACCGGAAATTTCAAGCTGTCTGAATTTTTCTACAAGCCGGGTAAGGTTTCCTTTAGACATATAAAAGACAAGCGTATCGTTGGTAGCCGCCAGTTCTTTCCAATATTCTTCATTGAGAATCTCAGATTTATAATACGTCAGAAAACGGACTGATGTTGAGTATCCCCGTGCGGTTAAGGGCATTCCTGCAAAGGCTGCTGCACCTAAAGCCGCTGTAATTCCGGGGATAATCTCATAAGGAATATGGTTTTGTTTTAAGGCCTGCAATTCATCCAGAATATTGGAAAATATGGAAACATCTCCCCCTTTAAGCCTGACAACGGTTTTATTCTGCCGGGCATACTCCACCATTAAAGTATTGATATGAGATTGAGGGGTAGAGGCATTTTTACTGCACTCTTTGCCTACATAGATTACTTCTGTGCTTTGGCTGACATACGTTTCCATAATTTCAGGGCTTACAAGGCGGTCACATAGAATAACGTCTGCTTTCGTAATGGCTTTTACTGCTTTTACGGTGATGAGTTCAGGGTTGCCGGGGCCTGCACCGATAAGGTAAACCTTTGGTGATTTTATGATTGTTTTCATTGAAGTCGATGTTTATTAAGGATTTAGAAGAGCCCTTCTACTGACAGATATCTTTCTCCGGTATCGTAGTTGATGGTAAGAATTTTAGCGTTAGATGGTATTTCCGGTAAATGTTTTGCAATGGCTGCCAAAGCTGCTCCTGTAGAAACGCCTACAAACAGACCTTCTTTTTTTGCTGCATTGATAGCATATTCATAAGCTTCGTCCTTGCCTACTGTAATGACTCCGTCCAAAAGAGTGATATCCAGAATGGAAGGTACAAATCCTGCTCCCAAGCCCTGTAATGGATGGGGTGCGGGGCTTCCTCCGCTTAATACTGGAGATAATTCCGGTTCTACAGCCAATACTTTAACATTCGGAAATTTTTCTTTGACCACTTTTGCGATTCCGGTGATATGCCCTCCGGTTCCTACGCCTGTGATAATATAATCAAGGCCGTCCGGAAAATCATTTAAGATTTCCTGTGCAGTAGTTTCGGTGTGTACTTTTACGTTGGCAGGGTTGTCAAACTGTCTCGGAATCCATGAATTGGGTGTTTCTTCTGATAATTCATTTGCTTTTTCAATAGCCCCTTTCATTCCTTTTTCTCTTGGAGTTAACACGAATTCAGCCCCATATGCTTCCATAATTTTACGGCGTTCTATGCTCATGCTTTCCGGCATTACCAGAATAAGCTTGTATCCTTTTACAGCAGCAACCAATGCCAGGCCTATTCCTGTATTTCCGCTTGTAGGCTCTATAATGGTGCTGTCTTTATTTAATAACCCTCTGGCTTCTGCGTCTTCAATCATTGCCAATGCAATTCTGTCTTTAATGCTTCCGCCCGGGTTGTTTTTTTCTAATTTGATCCAGATTTCATGGTCTGAACTGAATAATTTATTGATTTTTACGACAGGTGTGTCTCCAATCGTTTCTAAGGTATTCTGAAATTTCATATCAATATAATTTTTATCTTTTTTGTTTTAGATCACAAAGGTTAATGATTCCGGTAATGAACTGTTATCCTTTATTTTTATTTCACTTTTATGATAGACCAGAGAGTTGGCCGGTACATCCTGGGTAACCCAAACATTTCCTCCGATGATACTCTCTCTGCCTATGGTTGTATTTCCTCCTAAAATGGTTGCTCCTGAATAAATAATCACACCATCTTCAATATTGGGATGCCTTTTCTGGTTGGCTTTTTCTTTGGAGACATTCAACGCTCCCAGGGTTACTCCCTGATAGATTTTGACATTGTTTCCAATCACTGTAGTTTCTCCTATAACAATTCCGGTTCCGTGATCAATGAAAAACGACTTTCCGATTATGGCTCCGGGGTGAATATCAATTCCTGTTTTGCTATGGGCATATTCTGAAATCACACGAGGTACTATTTTTACATCCTGGCTCCAAAGCTGGTGCGAAATACGATAGACATAAGTGGCAAAAAAGCCGGGATACGCCAGGTATACTTCTTCCAGAGAATCTGCCGCAGGATCAAATTCCAAAATAGATTTTGCATCCAGAACCAACTGATTATACAATTCAGGCAACGCTTCAAAAAATTGATGAATGTGGACTTCAGTATCGTCTTTACTCTCTGTTACCGAATGAATTAAATCAAAAAGTGTTTCCTGCAATGCCTCAAAATTTCTTTTCAGCTGATCTTCAGAATTGTCTTTTTGGGGAAGAAAAAGAGCTTCATAAAGATCTTTAACCCATCTTTTCGTTCTTATTTTATCAAAGAATCCATGCATGTTATTTTGTTTAGCCTGATGAATTCTTGTCATTAAATGATTGGAAATTGCCATTGTTTCTATTGAATTATACAGGCTGCAACAGTTGAATTAGAAGTTTCATCTACCAAAATTGCAGACCCTGTTGTTTTATTATGGATAAAGCTGTCATAAACCAAAGGTTGTGCCGTTCGCAAGGTCACTTTTACAATTTCATTAAGTTTAATTTCATCTTCGGCCTGCTCCCGGTTAAGCGTATTCACATCCATCTTATAATCCACATTTTTCACAATAGCTTTTACGAGTCTGCTATTCTGTTGTAACAGGTATTTATTGCCGGGTTGCAGCGGTTTTTGGTCAAGCCAGCATAAGAGAACTTCCACATCCTTTTCAACTTCCGGAAGATGTTCTCCTACAGCAAACAGATCTCCTCTGCTGATATCCAGATCATGAACCGTATGAATAACGGCAGGCTGGCCTTCAAATGCTTCCTCTTTTTCTACTCCGTTGATTTCAATTTTAGAAATTTCAGTCGTTAAACCTGCCGGAAGAACTACCATCGTATCTCCTTTTTTAAATTTCCCGCTGAGTATCTGCCCGGCATATCCTCTGTAATCATGCAGCTCTTCTGTCTGGGGACGGATCACATACTGAACCTGAAAACGACTTCCGGTATTATTTTTCTCATTCAATGTTACCTGTTCCAGATATTCTAAAAGGGAACTTCCTTCATACCAGTCTGTTCTTGATGATTTTGAAACAATATTATCTCCTTTCAACGCTGAAATCGGAAAATAGGTGACGTCATTCAATCCCAGGTTTTCTGCAATAGTAGAATAATCTGATTTTATGGTTTCAAAAACCTCTTCTGAATAATCTACCATATCCATTTTATTAATAGCTACGGCTACTTTTTTCAACTGTAATAATGAGGCGATGATAGAGTGTCTTCTTGTCTGTTCGATAACTCCTTTTCTGGCATCGATCAGGATCACCATCAGCTCGGAATTGGATGCTCCGGTAATCATATTTCGGGTATATTGCACATGTCCCGGAGCGTCTGCAATGATAAATTTTCTTTTTGGAGTTGAAAAATAGCGGTACGCCACATCTATCGTGATGCCCTGCTCTCTTTCTGCCCGCAGTCCGTCTGTTAACAGTGCAAGGTCTACCCCGTCTTCATTTTTGTTTTTAGAATGTTTTTCAAGCACTTCCAGCTGATCCTGTAAAATACTTTTGCTATCGTAAAGCAGTCTGCCGATAAGGGTACTTTTCCCGTCATCTACACTTCCTGCTGTTATAAATCTTAATATGTCCATGGGTTGTAATTATAAGTAATGAGTAATGGGCAATGGGTAATATTGCGGTGAGAATAAGTAAAAGCTGCCCATTCCATTACTTATTATTCATTGCTGACTGCTTATTAAAAGTAGCCTCCTTTTTTGCGGTCTTCCATTGCTGCTTCAGTTACTCTGTCATCAATACGGGTTTCTCCGCGTTCTGAGATTCTTGTGGCCGCAATTTCTTCTATTACAGCGTCTATCGTTTCTGCATTTGATTCTACTGCCGCGGTACAGGTCATGTCTCCTACTGTTCTGTAGCGTATTTTTTTGGTAGTGACAATATCATCGGATTCTAAAAAAACATGTTCCGAATTAGCCAGCCATTGTCCGTTAAAGTCTACGACTTCCCGTTCATGCGAAAAATATATAGAAGGCAATGCGATTTTTTCTCTGCGGATATAGTTCCAGATGTCAAGTTCGGTCCAGTTGCTGATCGGGAAAATTCTTACATTTTCTCCTTTGTGAATTTTTCCGTTAAAAATATTCCACAATTCAGGACGCTGAAGTTTGGGATCCCATTGTCCGAATTCATCACGAACAGAAAATATTCTTTCCTTGGCACGGGCTTTTTCTTCATCTCTTCTTGCTCCTCCGATGCAGGCATCCAATTCAAATTCCTCTATCGTATCCAGTAAAGTATAGGTTTGCAGCCAGTTTCTGCTTGGAAATTTGCCCTTAGCTTCAGTCAGCTTTTTACTTTTTATGGTATCTTCAACCTTTCTTGCGACTAGGTCGACATTCAACTGACGAACGAGTTGATCCCGAAATTTCAAAACCTCCGGAAAATTATGTCCGGTATCTACATGAACGAAGAGAAACGGTATTTTCCCGTGAATGAATGCTTTTCTTGCCAGGTGAGCCAGTACAATACTGTCTTTTCCTCCACTGAATAACAGCGCCGGACGTTCAAACTGCCCCGCAACCTCTCTTAATATATAGATAGATTCGGACTCCAGCTGATCTAAATAGTTTAATTGATGTATTGACATTTCTTTATTTTTTTATTGATGAATATGCAGCCCGCATTCTTTTTTATTGGCGTCTTCCCACCACCAGCGGCCCGCTCTGAAATCTTCTCCTTCTTTAATAGCTCTGGTACAGGGCTCACATCCGATACTTACAAATCCTTTTTTGTGTAACTGGTTGTAGGGTAAATGATGGGCTTTAACATAATCTGCTACCTGCTCAGAAGTCCAGTGAAGAAGGGGATGAAACTTGATGATCTTATTATCAGGATCCCATTCCAGTTGTGGCATATTTTGACGGTTGGCAGAATGTTCCGACCTAAGACCTGTGATCCAGATTTCATATCCGGCCAATGCTTTTTTCAAAGGATGTACTTTACGAATGGTACAACAGGCTTTCCTCTTTTCTACAGATTGATAAAATGAATCTGGTCCGTTTTCTGATATGAATTGTTTTAATTCTTCGGTATCCGGATAATACGCTTTAATATTTTTTTTGAAAAAGGCTCTTGTGTTCGTCCAGGTTTCATAGGTTTGTTCAAAAAGTCTTCCTGTATCCAACGTAAATATTTCAATATTCAGATCCTTTATCAGATGAGTGATGACCTGATCTTCATAACTAAAGCTTGTAGAAAAGATGATCTTACCCTGAAATCTATCTGCCAATATCTGTAATCCTTTATCCTGAAGTAAGCCTCCAGAAGCCTCTTCCTGTAGTTGATCAAATTTATTTTTCAGATTGTTTTCCATATCCAATTAAAATTAAGTCCTGCAAATATATATAAAATTCTACAACTCCTATCAAATTAGTAGAGTTTAGGTAAAAAAAATTTAATCTTTGTTGATAAACTTAGTCAGAGTGGCTTCCATCATGCTTTTTCTGGTCTTTTCCCGAACGATAATCAACTCCTTTCTAAGGTAGCAGACTGCTTCATCTACACAATCATCACAGGCTTCATAAAAATTTAAAGAAACGCAGGGTGTAAGGGCAATCGGTCCGTCAAAAATGCGGTAAATATCTGCTAATGAGACTTCATCGGGAGATTTTAAGAGATAATACCCCCCTACTTTACCTTGTTTACTATTGACCAGTTTAGCTCTTTTAAGTTCCAGAAGGATTTGTTCTAAAAATTTTTTGGGAATGTTTTCGTCCTGTGCAATAACGGAAGTGGGCAGAAAGCCTTGATTGTAATTTCTTGCTAATCTGACCATTGCTTTTAGTGCGTATTTGCAGCGTTTCGACATCATAATTCCTGCAAGTTATAACAAATTATCTGATAAATGAAATATAGAACCTGGAATGAGGTTATTGCTTTATTTCTAAACCTATTAGGTTGATGTTCTCCAATTTAATGATTCTGCAATAGAAAATAAGCCAGTTCTTCCTCCTCCCGGACCAGATTTTCTATTCTTTTGAATCCGTTTTTCAGAAGTACTTTTTGTGATCCGGCATTTTCCAGATCGGTAACAGCAACAATTTCTTTAGTATCGTTCAATGAGCGGCAATAGTCAACCAATGCCTGGCATACCTGAGTTCCAAGACCTTTCCCCCAATAGTTTTCACCCAGTGTGTACCCTATTTCTACCTGATCCGGATTATGGAAAAAAGTTCTGGCCAGGCACATTCCGACAAAATCATTATTTTCTGCATGAAATATTCCCCATCTGCTGAAAGGACTGTTCTGGTAATCTGATAATGCCTTATCAAACATTTCTTTATATTCTTCCGGGGTTTTATAGGGAAGATAGCGGGTCACATTTTCATTTTCGAAGAGTTTACTGAACAAAATAAACTCCTGAGGGGTAAATTCACGGATGATAATCGTCTCGTTTTTATAATACATAAGAATAGAATCTCGTACTGGTTAATGATTAAATAAAAGTACGTAAATAAACTAAGAAAGGTTCACTTCATGAGATAATATTCAAAATAAAAACTGGATTTAATTAACCTGAATTCTTAAATATAAAAGGTTGGAAGATGGAAGAAGGAGGCTGGAAGTTACTTTTAGTTATAGATACTGAAAATCTCTGTAAAATCAAATTAGCTAAAAAAGATGGCAATCTATTATTGATGACCTTCAGAACCTCCATCTCCCTGCTTCCAAGCTCTATAAATCAAAAATTCTTATCCCGAACTGTGGTTAATTTATATTAATTGAAACGTTCAGGATTAAAAATATGAATGTCTGCTGTTGGTTTTTGTTCGTTGGCAATTTCAGAAACTGTTTTTCCAAAAACGGGTCCAAGGCTCAATCCCATCATTCCGCCACCGCCAGCAATGATTAGATTTTTCAATCGGGAAGATTCTCCCAAGTATGGAAGCCCATCCGGTGCGCAAGGTCTGTAGCCAAACCATATTTCAGATTCTTTGGGCATTTTTACTTGAAAATCAGGTAAATATTTTGGAATAGACTGAATGATCCCTTCTACCCTTTTCATATTTATTTTATCATGATGGGAAGCCAGCTCCATAGTCCCGCCAAAACGAATTTGTCCATCCATGGGCGTAACAGCTACTCTTGCTTCCAATAATAATGCAGCATGCTCTATTTGGCTGAGCGGATTTTCAGGACGGTGCATCAATGAATAGCCCTTTCCTGGCATCAATTGAATTTTAATACCTGCTTTTTGGGCGAGTTCGGGTAAAAATGAACCTCCTGTCATAACAAACCGATCTGCTGTAAATTTTTGATCATTGGCGATGACCGCCTTAATATAGTTTCCGGAAGTCTCAAACCCTTTTACCTGATGATGAGTATGGAAGATGACTCCATTATTTTTAAGATAAGCGATCATTTGTTGCATCAGTTTCATGGGGTTCATATGCCCGTCGCATTTATAGTTGATGCCCCCAATGACATCGAGTTGGGTATTGGGTTCCAGCGCTTGAATTCCTGCTTTATCCAGAATATCAACACGTAAGCCCATACTGATGGCTTTATGGGCAAGCTCTGTTTCTTCCTGTGCTACTTTCTCCGTTTTATAGAGCATCAGAATACCGTTTTGATTCAGTTCAAAATCAAACCCATCCTTTTGGGCAATTTCATTATAAAGTATGCTGCTTGCCAGGTTGAGATCCCTGATTGCGGATGCTGAACGATCTACATGGCTTTGATTGGAATGTTTTAAAAATTTCAATCCCCAGGAGATGAGTCTCGAATTAAGTGAAGGTTTTACATAAAACGGACTTTTACTGTCAAACATCCAGCGTATTCCCTGAGCTACCACTCCCGGAGCGGCCAATGGCGTAAAATGACTGGGTACGATCATCCCGGCATTGCCATAGGAACAATTGTTGGTAAGATCATTCTGCTCCAGAATTTCTACTTCCCAGCCTTTCTGCAAAAGATAATATGCTGAGCTTAATCCTGCTATTCCTGCACCAATGATAAGTGCTTTTCCTTTATTCTGTGTCATACGTTTGTTTACATAACCTGAAATCCCTGCCAGTAAGGATCTTCATCGTCAATAATAATCTGATTATAACCGGTAATTCTTGCCCAGCCTTCTACTGAAGGAATAATGGCAGGTTTTCCGCCAACACTGGCTGTTCCTTCAATTCTTCCGATAAACTGCGAACCGATATAGCTTTCATGAATGAATGTTTCCCCTTCTTTTAATTTTCCTTTAGTATACCATTGAGCCATTCTTGCGGAAGTTCCTGTTCCACATGGTGAACGATCCAGAGCATTCTCACCTACTAACACGGCATTTCGACCACTGGCTTCAGGATCTTTTGGATTACCAGTCCATTGAATATGGCTTAATCCGGTAATATGTTCGTTTTCAGGATGAATAAATTGATATTGATCATTGAGTAATTTTCTGATGAGCTTCCCATAGTGAATCAGCTGGCTGGCTGTAAAATCAGAAATATCTCTGAAATTTTCCTGAGGATCTATAATGGCATAAAAGTTTCCGCCATAAGCTACATCCGCTTTTATTAATCCCAGATCCGGACACTCAACTTCAAGGTTTTCAGCATACAGAAAGGATTTTACATTGGTCAGTTTTACAGATTTTACTTTTTTTCCTTCCTGCACATAATCTATAAGAATAATTCCTGCCGGTGTCTCAAGGCGCAGCTTCCCGGGAATTTTGGGTACAACCAGGCCTTCTTCTATGGCAATAGTAACTGTTCCGATGGTTCCGTGTCCGCACATGGGAAGACATCCACTGGTTTCAATATATAAAACTCCGATATCATTTTCTTCGTCAATAGGCGGATACAAAATACTTCCACTCATCATATCATGACCACGGGGTTCAAACATGAGTCCTTTGCGGATCCAGTCGTATTCCTTCATAAAATGAAGCCGGCGCTCCATCATGGAATTTCCTTTTAAAATAGGCCCGCCTCCCGCCACAAGACGTACAGGGCAGCCACAAGTATGAGAATCTATACAAAAAAATGTTCTGTTCATGTTGTTTGCAATTTTAATGATCCTGAATGAATTTCACCATCCACTATTCTGCTGATCTGCAATGGATTCTCATTCTTCAGTTCTTCCGGCAGAAATTCACCCGGCCAGTTCTGGAAGGTGATGGGACGAACGAAGCGTTTGACTGCATCTGGTCCTACAGAGGTAAAACGAACATCTGTTGTAGACGGAAAAGGCCCTCCATGCTGCATGGCATATACTACTTCTACTCCTGTAGGCATCCCGTTGAATAATAATCTGCCACATTTGTCTTTTAAAAGGTTGATCAGATTCATATTTTCATGGAGATCTTCATGAGTGGCTGCTATGGTAATGGTTAATTGTCCTTTCAGCTGTTGAGCAATCTCTGTCATTTCTTCCCGTGTTTCACAAGTCACAATGATTCCAAAAGGTCCGAAGATTTCTTCGCTTAATATCTTATTATGAATAAAGTTTTTAGCATTGGTTTCTATAACAATAGCACGTCCCTTCCATTCATCAATTTCTGTATCTACTGATGCAATAATATTTACTTCAGGTTGTTCCACTGCAAGGGTTTTATGCTTTTCAAAAGTTTCAAATATTCCTTTGTGAAGCATATTGGAAGGAATAATTTCTTTAATTTCATTTTTCAATGCAGTGATAAAGCGGTCAAGGGATTTTCCTTTAAGCGCAATAAACACTCCCGGGTTGGTACAGAATTGTCCTACTCCTAGTGTTAAAGAAGCAATATATTCTTTTGCCAGTGCTTCAGCTTTGTTTTCAAGTAGATGCGACATCGCAAATATGGGGTTGATGCTTCCCATTTCTGCAAATACCGGAATAGGGTTTTCACGACGGCTAGCCAAATCAAATAAAGCTTTTCCTCCATTGAATGAGCCGGTAAATGCTACAGCATGGATGTCTTTATGCTGAACCAGATAAGCTCCTACATCATTGGAAACTCCGATAATATGGCTAAAGATCCCCTCCGGCCATCCGAATGCTGCTACAACAGCCGTAATAGCATCAGCCATCATTTGTGAAGTCTTAGCATGTGCCGGGTGGGCTTTTATAATCACAGGACATCCTGCTCCAATAGCACTCGCTGTATCACCTCCCGCCGTAGAAAATGCAAAAGGAAAGTTACTGGCACCAAAAACAACCACAGGTCCTATACCTACATTATATTTTCTGAGGTCTCCTTTTTGTTTGTCGGGTTGTGCAAGGTCAATTCTTGGTTCAGTGTATATTCCTGTGGCTACAGCTTTTGCATAACTTCTCCATTGTCCTGTTGTTCTGGCTTTTTCACCGGTAAGTCTTGCTAAAGGTAATGATGTTTCAGCATGTGCTGTTGTCAGAAGTTCTTCTCCTAAAGCTTCAATCTGATCGGCAACAGCATTCATAAATTCAGATCGTTCTTTTATATTTGTATTTTTCAGAAACTGATATGCCTCGGCAGCCATCTGAATTCTCCTATCCATATTTTCTTTTGATGTTTCTTCCATCATCGCTTTATTTTTGGTGTTAGTCTAATATTGGGCGGTTGGCTCTGCCTTGCTCAATGATCTCTTTAATTCTTACAGCCTCTTCTCCTTGTAGTTCCAAGCGCGGTGCCCGTACATAAGGACTGCTTATTCCTTCTGAAGTGGCGGCCAGTTTAATATACTGAATAAGTTTGGGATGAATATCCAGCTCCAGCAAAGGCATAAACCATCTGTAGATGGCTACAGCTTTTTCATATTCCCCTGCTTTAACATAATTGTACATAGCCATTGTTTCATTAGGAAAAGCATCTACAAGCCCTGCTACTAGGCCATCTGCTCCAAGCATCAATGTTTCCAGACAAATCGTATCCACACCTCCGAGGATTTTGATCCTTTTGCCAAAACGGTTAATCATTCTGGTTACATTCGCAAGATCTCTTGTAGATTCTTTAACAGCCTGAATGGTTGGGTATTCAATAAGCTCCTCAAACATTTCAATAGTAACATATATTCCGTAATCTACAGGATTATTGTAAATGAGGATAGGAAGATCTGTAGCAGTAGCCACAGCTTTAAAATATTCTACTACTTCACGGCTGTCTGCTTTATAGCGCATCGGTGGGAGCAGCATGAGGCCATCTGCACCTAATTCTTTTGCTTTTTGAGCGAAATATATTGCATTTTTGGTTGTATTTTCAGAAAGATTAAGAATGACAGGAATTCTTCCTTGGGTAATCTTTTTTGCGTATTTCAGCAGCTCAAATTTTTCTTCCGTTTCTAAAACGCTGGCTTCTCCCAGTGTTCCTGCAAGAATAATTCCGTGAACGCCAGATTTAATCTGGGCTTCTGTATTAAGGGCAAACATTTCAAAGTCTATCTCCCCTTCTTTTGTAAAAGGAGTTAATACAGCAGGATAAATACCTTCCCAGTTTAGTTTTGTACTCATATCAAATAATATTTATCCAAAACTAGTAGAATTTCAAAACGGTAAATGTTAATATTTTAATAGATTCTAACCATATTTTAACAGGTGGTTTTTTATTGCTCTATTGTAGCCTCTTTGTAATGTTTCAGATATTCTTTAGGTGAATATTTCATAATGGACTTGAAGACCCGGTTAAAATTGGTAAGGCTATTGAACCCGCTGTTAAAGGCAACAGAAGAAATACTGTACATATTGCTGGCTGTCAATAGTCTGCAGGCCCGCTGTACACGGAGTTCATTAAGATACTCAATATAAGTTATTCCGGTTCTTTTTTTAAAGGACCTGCAAAACGCCTGAGGGGTCATACAGGCTTCTTTGGCGATACTGTCAAGAGTGAGTTTAGTTTGGGCAAAATTTTTCTTGATAAAGGTCTGGGCATCAATAATCCTTTTGTCGGTATCGGAAATATGATCAGGTAATTTTTTCTCTGAAGATAAAGGAATATGCAAATACCTGTTTTGCATAAGGTGGTTTAAAATCCTGATGAAATCTATAATCTGATCTACTCCTTTTGCTTTTTGTAATGCCGCAATGCTTTCCCCAATACTTATTTTTAGTTTGGAAGCTACCTGGAAGCCTACTTTTGAATGATCTATAAAGCTTTTAAGTTCTCCAAATTCTGGTAAGTCGAAAAATCCGGATATCTTTTTATGAGGGTCAAAAAAAATAGAAATGGAATGAACCTTTTGTTTTTCATTTTTATCAAAATCACCTCGGAAAACATGCGATTGATTGGCACCCAGATAGAAAATATCACCGGCTTCAAAATTGAAAAGGTTTTGTTCTATAGCCAGTGTTCCATGTCCTTTAAGGATCCACATGATCTGAGTTTCCGTATGACGATGGAAATAAGGGTAGAAATTAGGCATCATATCTTCCTGGATGCGAATGCTTTTATTGGTATCGGCAGGTACAGAAAACTGGAGACTTTTCATAAGATCAGCACTTTATATGAGCAGGTTAAAATATTGCCGAATTTAAGCAAAATATGAACATTGAATATCATATTAAAATCCAAACTTTACATATCCTTTATTTTACCGAATAAAGAGATGCAAATAGTACAAAGTCGTAACTTTAAAGCTTTAAATAAAAAAGTAATTATCATATGTTTTCAGTACAAACTTATCAAGATAGAAGAGCTGTATTACAAAGCAGTGTTGCCAACGGAATTTTATTATTCCTGGGAAATATAGAGAATCCCGTAAACTTTGAACACAATCCATATTATTTCCGTCAGGACAGCACTTTCTTATATTATTTCGGGATTCAGGAACCCAGGATTGCGGCTATTATTGATATTGATGAAAATAAGACTATCGTTTTCGGAGATGAATTAAGTATTGATGATATTGTATGGATGGGCAGACAGGAAACCCTGAAAGAAAAAAGCCTGAAATCAGGAGTACAGGAAACTTTACCTTACGCCCAGCTTTCTCAATATCTTCTAAAAGCACAAAACTCCGGCAGAAAAGTACACTATCTGCCTCCCTATCAGTCTTCCAACAAAATTTTGTTAGTGGATCTTCTTGACATTAAAATAGGAGAACTGCGGCCTTCTGTAGAGATGATTAAGGCAATTGTAAAGCAGCGTTCTGTAAAAGAGCCTCAGGAAATAGTACAGATAGAACAGGCAGTAAATGTATCCAATGAAATGCATCTGTTAGCCATGCGTATTGCCAGACCGGGTGTTAAAGAATATGAAATAGCCAATGCCATTCAATATCTTGCAGCCAATAAGGAATGCCAGATGTCTTATCCTCCTATTGTCACCATAAACGGAGGCATACTTCATAATCATTACCGTCTTAATACCCTGAAAGAAGGAGATCTTTTCCTGAATGATTCCGGTGCTGAAACCGCGATGGGATATGCCGGTGATCTTACAAGAACATTCCCTGTAAGCAATACTTTTACTACAAAACAAAAGGAAATGTATGAAGTGGTTTTGAATGCTTTTAATAACGCTCAGCATCTTCTGAAACCGGGTGTCAGATTCAAGGACATTCATCTGAAAGCTTCCCAGCATCTGGTAGAAGGACTTATTGACTTAGGATTAATGAAAGGGGATCCTGAAGAAGCTGTGAAAAATCATGCCCATACCCTATTTTTCCAATGTGGATTGGGGCATATGATGGGGCTTGATGTGCATGATATGGAAGATCTTGGTGAACAATATATCGGCTATACTGAGGAAGAGCCAAAGGATACCAAAACATTCGGACTTAAATCCTTACGCTTGGGTAAAGAATTAGATTCTGGATTTGTAGTAACGGTTGAACCTGGTATTTATATGATTCCTGAACTGATTGATATCTGGCAGTCCGAAAATAAAAATGCCGCTTTTATCAATTATGATAAAGTGAATGAATACCGAAATTTCGGAGGAATCCGTGTAGAAGACGATTTCCTGATTACTGATGACGGATACAAACTTTTGGGGAACGGACTGATTAAAACCGTTGAAGAAATTGAAAATTACAGAACAGAACATTTAGCGTAATTCAAATATCATCTATGAAAAACATAAAAAAACTAACCGTCATTGCATTCTATTTCCTGTGTCTGTCTCCGTTGGCTGCACAAAAGCCCCAATGGACTCCTGATGGCAATGCTTATTATTCATTTACTAAAAATGGCGTTGAAATCGTTGATGTCCTGAATTCAGGAAAAGACCAGACTTTTTTAAGCAATACGGAGTTAATTCCTTCGGGAAGCTCTGCCGCGTTAGAAGTACAAAGTTTTCAGGTATCTCCCGATGGTAAAAGTTTACTGCTCTTTACCAATACTAAGAAAGTATGGAGAGATAATACGAGAGGTGACTACTGGATCTTCGACAAGAATAATAAAAAACTTACCCAACTGGGGAAAAGCCTGCCCGCTTCATCATTGATGTTTGCCAAGTTTTCTCCGGATGGTAAAAAAGCAGCTTATGTATCTAAGCATAATATTTATATTGAAGACCTTTCAAACAACCAGATTACGAAGATTACCACTGATGGTACAGACAGAATGATCAACGGTACTTTTGACTGGGCCTATGAAGAGGAATTTGGTACGCAGGATGGTTTCAGATGGTCTCCGGACGGAAGCAAAATTGCTTACTGGAAACTGGATGCAAGAGATACTAAGAATTTCCTGATGATCAATAATACAGACAGCCTGTATTCTTTTACCGTTCCTGTAGAATATCCGAAAGTAGGCGAAAACCCTTCCGGATGCAGCATCTGGTTCTATGATCTGGCTTCAAAATCTTCAAAGAAAGCAGATATAGCAGGCGATGAAATTCAAAACTATATCCCGAGAATGGAATGGGTTCTGGACTCAAAATCTGTTATTTTGCAGCAATTGAACAGAAAGCAGAATCAAAGCAAGATTATCGTGGCAGATGCCAATTCCGGAACAAGCAGAACCATTCACACAGAAACAGATCCTGCCTGGATTGACATCAAATCCCGGTGGAACGACAACGATCCGAGTGGCTGGGACTGGATTGATAACGGAAAAGAATTTCTATGGCTTTCTGAAAAGGACGGCTGGAGACATATTTATAAAATAGACATGAACGGTAAGGAAACACTGATTACCAAAGATAATTTCGATGTGATAAAGCCTGAGTTTTTTGATGTCCCGAACAAATTGATCTACTTCTTAGCTTCTCCCGATAATGCAACGCAGAAATATTTGTATAAAGTAAGCATGAAAGGTGGAAAAGCAGAAAGAATTACCCCGGGAACCTATTCAGGCTCTAATCAATATACAATATCACCTAACGGGAAAATCGCGGTGTTTAATAATACCAGTGTTAATGCCCGTTCAGCAGGTGCTGTTGTATCATTACCGGATCATAAAGAGCTTGTTGCTCCCAAAAGATCAGCAAAAGCAGATCCTGCAAAACCCAGAGCAGAATTTTTCCAGATTACCACACAGGATGGGGTTACTATGGACGGATGGGTGGTAAAACCTAAAAACTTTGATCCTAATAAAAAATACCCTATTGTTTTTACTGTCTATGGAGAACCGGGATCACAAACCGTAACCGATAATTTCTACACCGGCTGGAATTATTTATATACAGGCGATATGGCTGAAGACGGCTACCTGTATGTTTCCCTTGAAAACCGCGGTACCCCCGCTCCAAAAGGACGTGAATGGAGAAAATCTGTTTATCGTAAAATAGGACAGCTTAATATCCGTGATCAGGCAATGGGTGCAAAAGCCCTATTTGCAAAATGGCCATATACAGATACTTCAAGGGTTGCTGTTTGGGGCTGGAGCGGCGGAGGTTCTTCCACATTAAACCTTTTGGGACAGTATCCCGATATTTATCAGACGGGAATCGCGATTGCTCCGGTAGCCAATCAACTGTTCTATGACAATATCTATCAGGAACGGTATATGGGACTTCCACAGGAAAACAGGGAAGATTTTGTTAATGGTTCCCCATTGGCTTATGCTAAAAATCTAAAAGGAAATCTTTTATTGGTTCACGGAACAGGCGATGACAATGTGCATTACCAAAATACGGAAGTATACATTAATGAACTGGTAAAATATAATAAACAGTTCCAGCTGATGTCTTACCCTAACCGTACACATTCTATTGATGAAGGAGAAGGAACATCATTGCACTTAGCAACCCTGTTTACAAAATATCTGAAAGAACATTGTCCTCCGGGAGGAAGATAACCCATGAAAAATCCCACATTGTTGTGGGATTTTTTATTTAACCTAAGTTTGGATTAAGGAGTTTAAGGCTGAAAGTTATTTTTAGTTATATTATTGATAGTTACCATAAAATTTTAATATCACAAAAAGAATAAAACAGATCAACCGTTATTCTTGATGGCTTCCATAACTTCCCTTTTCCAGCTCCCAGCTTCAAACCTCCATCAATCACACATTCTTATCCCGAACTGACGTTATTTAAACCTGCTTATTTTCTTTTAAATACAATCGTCCAGATTACGTGAAAAGGTTCTCCCCTATACTTATCTGTATCCCGCATAACAATTTTCATTGTTGTTTTGTCTAATTGAGCGATTTCAAATTTTCTTTCATAATTGCCGCCATCAAATAAAGATAAAAGCTTATCATCATTAGGGTCTAATGAATACGAAAAATAAAGTTGTCCGCCATCAATAATAGAACCATCCGCATTAAACTGCATAATATCTTTACTGCCGTATTTGGAATTATTCTGAACCGTTCGTTTTCCGTTTGCTTCAATTCCTTCAGCTTTTGAAAGTACAGGCTGCCATTTTCCAACAATCATTTTTTGATAAGATTGCTGATAAGGAATATTGAATGATAGTGCCGTCAAACAAAAAACACATAGAAACAGGATGAGCGTAAAGGGTTTTATCATATTTTAGAATATCAATAACTAATATTCAAATGTAGCAACAAATCTGTTTGATTGTGAAAAATTGTTTTTATATCTTTAATTTTGATCTGTACATTCATAAAACCATTGATTTGAAACTACCACTCTCCTATTATGCTAATCAAGATGTGCTTTTTCTGGCTCAGAATCTATTGGGAAAAGTTCTTTTTACAGAAATTAATGGTGAAATAACAGCCGGAATTATTGTAGAAACTGAAGCCTATTTTGGCACGAAGGATAAAGCTTCCCATGCTTATGGCGGCAGAAGAACAGACCGTACCGAAACTTTATACAGCCCTGGCGGTGTTTCTTATGTCTATTTATGTTATGGAATTCATCATCTTTTTAATGTGGTAACCTCTGTGGAAAATGATCCCCATGCAGTTCTGATCAGGGCTGTTGAGCCGTTGATAGGTAAGGAAATCATGGAATTCAGACGGAATATACCTGCTGCTAAAACCGCTATTTCTTCGGGACCGGGATCCGCAGCTAAGGCTTTAGGCATTGATAAATCCTTTAATAAAAAAGATCTGGACGGAAATGAAATCTGGATTGAAGATCATGGTATTATATATCATCCTGATGAAATCATAGCAGATCCCCGCATAGGAGTTGCGTACGCTCAGGAAGATGCGCTCTTGCCATGGCGCTTTTTTGTGAAGAATAACAAATATGTAAGCAAACCGAACAAAATATAAACTTGAAAAGAGTGATTTTTAATTACTTCTGAATGGCAAGATGAAATTCACGGTAAGAGGTAACAAGATCGTCAAGCGAAAACCCTCGGTTCAGTCCGCTGGTATTAGGCAAAACCCAAACCCTGGCTCCGCAGAAATCTTCAGATTGCTGCCCCCAGACAATCTCTTTCTTTTTAGAAAATGCCTTGTAAGCGGCTTTACCAAGAAAAGCAACATACTTAGGTTGAAATTCAGTTATCTTGGCTTTAAAAACTTCCAGAGAATCATCAAATTCTTCTTTTGAAAGCTCGTCTGCACGAGAAGTTGCTCTTGCTACGGCAGTTGTCAAGCCATACCCAAAATCTAAAATAGAAGTATCGTTTACTGCTTCAATCTCATAAGGTGTAAAGCCGGATTGATGAAGAACTCTCCAGAAACGGTTGCTTCTTCCTGAAAAATGGTGCCCGTCATCAGCTGATTTTAAGCCTGGATTTATTCCGCAAAAAATAACATCAAGGCCGTGGGTAATGATATCTGTTAACATGCTATATATGAAATTGATAGTTTCGAAAATATTCTGTTTTCAAACTGTAATAAAATAATGTATAAAGTAAATAAAAAAGAGCGGTAAAATTACCACTCCTTACAGATTATTATCGTTGATAATCTTACTTCTTACTTAAATTCTGTTTCAGAAAATCCTCTAACTCTTTTCCATGAAGATTTATGGCTAAAATAGTTCCTTCTCCATCAATAATAACATTAAAGGGAAGCTCATCAACTTCATAGGATTTGGCCACCGGACTTTTCCAGAACTTAAGGTCACTTACCTGTATCCAATTGATATTGAAACGATGAATTG
Organism: Chryseobacterium sp. 2987; assembly: GCF_031456375.1. NCBI lineage: Bacteria > Pseudomonadati > Bacteroidota > Flavobacteriia > Flavobacteriales > Weeksellaceae > Chryseobacterium > Chryseobacterium sp. 2987. Next base: position 389,376 of record NZ_JAVDUN010000005.1, on the reverse strand, counting down.
CTTTTTCCCAGCTCTCTTTATTCCTGTCCAGAGAAACTCCTACAATTTCAAATTTTTTATCTTTTACCTGATCTGAGAATTGATCATACAAAGCCTTCAGTTCCGGCTGTTCATCCATACAGGGAGCACACCAGGTGGCCCAGAAATCAATCAGAACAATCCTGTTTTTTAATGAAGAAAGTGAAAAAGAATTTCCATCAGGTCTTGCAAGTATAATTTCCGGAGCTTTCTTTCCTGTTTCAATATTTTTCTGCGCAGAAATGTATCCTGTACAAATCATTAAAAACAGAATGCTGAAAAATGTTTTTATTCTAATCATTGGTAGGATAATCTTTATCTAACCAATCCGTTTTGATATTTTTCGGAAGGTTGAGTAGTTTTGCATTTTTAAAGCCCATTTCCTGTAACAGTTGAAATGCCGGGCGGATATTAGGACATTTTACGAAAGGACAGCACCCACAGTAAATCACAACTTCTCTTCCTTTTGGAATTTTTTTAAGATAATTTTTTAATTTTTCCAGATTTTCCGGTTCATGGGTCGGACCAATGTCTACGGAACCTTTAATAATAGCTTCCGGACCTACTGAAATAATAACCAGATCTTTTGTCTTGTGCTGGGTAATTCTGGAGGCTAATAATGCAGGATCCATCAGTTGGCTTTCATTCCACGGATCCTGCTTCTGTTGTGCTGAAACCTGGCTGAAAACCGAGCATACAAGGCACATCATGATCAACAAATATCTCATACTTTTTATTTTTAACAAAGATAGAATGTTTTATTGAGTTTGCCGTCAAAAACCGGATGTAGTGGTAAAAGAGAAATTTCGATATCTTCTACAAGCTTTATGATAATAGACTCGGCCTCAATAGGATGTTTTGTACCGTCTTTAGCTACAGCAAATGCTTTATACGGCATCATTTTCGCTTAATTTTATGAACAAAGATAGATGATATAAATCTGTAGAGATCCCTTTCCGGCATAAATTCTCTCGATAATTTATATGTTGAAGCGCAAATATTTTATACATTTAAGTAACGTATTATTAATCAGGAAATCTCTTTACGAATGGAAACAATATTCCAGCCCGATGCCATTATTATCGGATCCGGATTGGCAGGACTTACTGCTGCCATGGAAATTACCAATGCCGGAAAGAAAGTGCTTTTAATAGATCAGGAAACAGAACAGAATATTGGCGGACAGGCATTCTGGTCGTTTGGAGGGCTGTTTCTGATCAATTCACCACAACAGCGCAGAATGGGAATCAAAGACTCCTATGAACTGGCTCTCCAGGATTGGAAAGGCACTGCTGGATTTGACCGTAAAGAAGATTACTGGCCCCGCAAATGGGCAGAAGCTTATCTTAAATTCGCATCCCAAGAAAAGTATGAATACATTTCCAGACTCGGCATCAAACTGATGTTTATGGTGGGCTGGGCTGAACGTGGTGATGGTTCAGCAAATGGCCATGGAAATTCAGTACCGCGTTTTCATGTCAGCTGGGGAACCGGTACAGGAGTTGTAAAGCCTTTTGTAGAAAAAGCGTATCAGGCTCAAAAAAAAGGCCTGCTGCAGATGAAATTCAGACACAGGGTTACTGAATTAATTGTTGAAAATGGAAAACTCAAAGGAGTGAAAGGAGATATTCTTGAAGATGATGATAAAGCAAGAGGTGTGGAAACTAACAGAAATGTAATTTCCCAGTTTGAATATACGGCGCCTCATATTATTATTGCATCAGGAGGTATTGGTGCCAACCACGAACTGGTAAGGAAAAACTGGCCGGAAAGACTGGGGACAGCCCCGGAAAATATGGTGTGCGGAGTTCCTGCGTATGTGGACGGAAAAATGATTGGTATTGCAGAAAATGCAGGAGCACATATTATCAACCGTGACAGAATGTGGCATTATACAGAAGGAATCCAGAACTGGGATCCAATATGGCCCAAACACGGTATCCGGATACTTCCGGGGCCGTCTTCTCTATGGTTTGATGCAAAAGGCAACCGCCTTCCTGCTCCATTTCTTCCCGGATTTGATACGCTGGGAACATTAAAATACATCCAAAACACCGGATTTTCTTATTCCTGGTTTATCCTGACCCAAAAGATCATTAAAAAAGAATTTGCCCTGTCCGGCTCAGAACAGAACCCGGATATTACCAATAAAGATTATCCATTATTTCTTAAAAGGATATTCGGGAAAAAGGCGCCAGGCCCTGTAGAAGCTTTTAAAGAACACGGAAAAGACTTTATTGTTTCAGACCATCTTGAAGATCTGGTAAAAAAGATGAATGAGCTGTCCGGGGACCATCTTCTGGATTATGAAAAGATAAAATCACAGATAGAAGCCCGGGACCGGGAACTGGATAATAAGTTTTCAAAAGATACCCAGGTTAATTATATACGCAGTACGCGGAATTATTTAGGAGATAAACTGGGACGTGTAGCCGCACCGCACAAGATACTTGATCCTAAAAACGGCCCCCTGATTGCTGTTCGCCTAAATATACTTACCCGGAAAACACTGGGTGGAATTAAAACCAATCTAAGCGGTCAGGTTCTGAAGGAAGATGAAAGTGTACTGGAAGGGCTGTATGCCGTTGGTGAAGCCGCCGGATTTGGCGGTGGCGGAATGCATGGCTACCGTGCTTTGGAAGGAACTTTTCTCGGAGGTTGTATTTTCTCCGGAATGAAGGCCGGAAAGTATATTGCAGAACTTAAAACAGATAATTCCAATACATAGAATAACAGAATGAACACTTATTTTAACGATAAAGTAATCTGGATTACCGGAGCATCTTCAGGAATCGGAGAAGCTTTAACCAGGGAACTCGCGGAGAAAAGCACTGCAAAAATCATATTGTCATCCAGGCACGAAGCCCAGTTATATGCTGCTGCTGAAAAAGCCGGACTTCCTGTAGAACGTTTTGCAGTAGTACCTCTGGATCTTGCTGACTACCAAAATATGAATGACAACGCTGCAGAAGCTGTAGAGAAATTAGATAAAATTGATATACTGATAAATAACGCAGGCTTGTCACAACGTTCTCTGGCAATAGAGACGGATATTGAAGTGGATAAACGTTTAATGGATATTAATTTTCTGGGAACCGCTGCAATCACCAAAGCTGTAATTCCTTATATGATCAGAAACGGTGGTGGACAGATTGTTGTAGTGTCCAGTCTGATGGGTATTTTCGGGGCTCCGATGAGAAGCGGTTATGCTGCTGCGAAACATGCCCTCCATGGCTTTTTTGATTCGCTCAGAGCTGAACTGTATGAGAAGAAAATTCTGATTACCATTATCTGTCCCGGGTTTGTGCACACTAATATCTCTGTGAATGCCGTAACGGGTGACGGTTCTCTGCAGGGAACAATGGATGATGCCACTATGAAAGGAATGCCCGCAGATGTATTTGCAAAAAAAATGCTGACCGCGATTCAGCAAAAGAAAAATCAAAAATCTATAGGAGGACGCGAAGTAACAGGTGTTTACCTGAAAAGGTTCTTCCCTGCCCTGCTGGCGAAAATAGTCAGAAAAGCAAAAGTGGTGTAATGACAGATTATTTTAATTTATTTTCCTTTAGAAATGTCTGCCGGGTTTTATAAAAATCATTCTCTGACTGGAAGACTTTGTCATATAACTGTTTTTTTTCACGATAAAGAAACTCAATTCTTTTCATTGCAGAATCCGCTTCTGCTCTTTTTCCATTTCGGATTAGTTTTTCCGATTCTATTTCCTGTTTTGAAAAAAGATAAAGATTCTTGATTGCTGTATAGTAATTAACAGAAGTATGCTGCAGCTCTTTTCCCTGAGAAACACCGTCTGTATTGGCTTTCTGAATGTCTCCGATTATTTTGTTAAACTCTGCTTCCTGCTGATCAACAACAGCCAGAGCACTATCATATTCATGGGCGATCAGATAGTTCAGTTTTTTTTCCTCTAAGCCTTTCTCTCCTACAAGCATACGGAAACTCTGCTTTTCCTGCCTGTCAATGATCTGTCTTAGCTTAACTGCTTTTTTATTTTCACATGAAAAAAGGACTATAAAAATGATAAAGGCTGCTGTTTTTTTTATAAATGCCCGCAGGCTTATAGAGGTGTATTTTCCTGTCAGAATGTAAGATTTCATATCAATATATTTGTGTTTATTTTAAATCTAATGCAAACATCGTGCAGACATTCTATAGTGAATTTTAGATATCTGTTTTTCAGCACAAAAGATGTAATTCTGTTTTCAGGAATGTAAGATAACCCAATATATTTTTCTATATGAATTCCGGAATTTTATTCCCTCGAAGAGGGCCGGGACAGAATATCCATCCCAGCTATATAAAGACATTTGTGTTTCATGGATATTATTGTTCTACAATGGTAAGGACGTTATATCCTCCTGTATTAAGTAAAGACCGTTTATCCGGATCCCATGCTACATTAATCCATACAAAAGGTCTGAGCTTATCTCCGGCATTCAGATATACGCTTACCGTACATGCAGATCCTGCAATCACCGTATTCGGGGGATTTCCGGTATCCTGGGGATAGCCATTATTGGTTTTTACCCTTTGCGTTACCTTATTGGAAGAGTCTCTTACCTCCCAGATGGCTTCTGTCTGATTTTGCCCAAAGCTGGTATTGATCTGGCTTGGAGCGAGTGCAAAAGTAAAAGTGGCAAAATAAACCCCTGCTCTAGGGGCTGTAAATTCCCCTGTTACATGGTTAAAATTAGTTCTGGGCTGCCCGGAATCCGAATCCAGCTTCTCAGTCCATGAAGTAAGGTAAGCAGAAGATCTTCCGGGAATTCCGTCTGTATAATCTCCCACGGGCCATAAACCCGGTTCAAAAACGGTACAATTGCTGTCTGTTTTCTCTGCCATAACTATAATTCTGGGTTTCCCGTATGGAAGAATTGGAACCCATACAGCTCCGTCAGAATATTCTATATATCCCTGGACACCGATAGCCGGGCTGGGATTGTATCTGATGGCTCCGGCTCCGGCCTCTGCTGCCGTCTGGTCAGTCATTCCTACAGCCATAGCTCCATTTGTCCCGCCTCTCAGGTCGATTGCTGTTTTTGGAAGAGCTACTCCGGCTCCTATTTTTCCGGTTTTGTCAATGAGCACTTTTTCAGTAGTATTTATTTCCACAGCATTATCCTGATTGGGATTAGAAATGCCAATACCAATCTGGGCTGAAAGAATGCCCGGAAAAACTCCAAGACTTAAGAATACTATATTTTTATTCAGTTTCATGTGTTTAGATTTTTATAATTCATAAATACTAATGCTGTTATTGGTTCCACCATTGCTTGTATCAATATTTCTGATCCCGCCGAAATTATGATAGACTTTAAACTGAACGGTATTTCCTGCAGATAAGTTGAATATGGCAGTACAGTTGCCTCCCACGATATTGCTTACCGTATTGACGTCCCAGGCCGGGTAAGAATTTACGCTTCTGTAAATCTGAATATTATTTGTGGAAGTACTGCTTTCAATAATCGTCTCTATTCTGGAATTCTGGGCAATATTGGCATCTGCCAGGCTGATATTAAACGAAACGATATAAAACCCTGCTCTGGGTGCTATAAAAGTCCCTGAGCTTCCATTAAAATTTGATTGCGGGTCTGTAATGACGGACCATCCGTCTACGATTGTAATCGCATTGTTTCCAAAAGTCCGTGCAGTTCCTTTATTGGCCAATACCAATGCTTTAGGGGGAAGAGTCATGGGAAGATTATGCCAGGCTGCTCCGTCAGAATATTGGATGATATTTCCGGTACTGTATCGTATGGCACCTGCTTTGGCCTCGGTAGCGGTCTGAGAACTGGTTCCCAATCCAATAATACCTTTCTGATCGGCAGACCGGATATCTACTCTGGTTTTTGGGTCCAAAAGCCCGACTCCTATTTTTCCTTCAGAAGTTACTACTACATCATTTAATATTTGTGTTGTAGAAGGTGGTATTCCTGTATTATCCTTAGCAGCATCAATATGAAAAGACTGTAAGGGATCTTTTGTGAATACACCGGTTTGTGCATGCAGAGATAAAGAGAAAATAATAAAGAAAAGCATGCCGTATATACTGTTAATATTCATTTTAGTGTTATTTAATGTTCTATAATGGTCAGATTGTTAAAACCGGCATCGGGATGCAGAAGGTCTGAATTTACTCTTAAAGCTCTGGAAGAGGTGGTAATATTCTGGCGAAGCTGAGGCCGCACCGTCTGATTAGCCGCCAGATTTACAGTAATTGCTGCAGAACCGCCAATCTGGGCATCTTCATTAGCCCGCGCAAATGTTTTGAAGGAACGTGCAAGAATAGATGTGCTGCTTGGACTGAAGAACTGGCTGGTTACTTCAGAAGAATTGATTACCGGGCCTGAAACGAAGTTATAAGTCATCAAAAAGGTGTATATTCCAGCTCTGGGCGCAGTAAAAATTCCTGTCCCCGGATCGAAGCTGTTAGTAAGATCCCTTACTTCATTCCATCCGGTAATGTTTACATCCACATTATAAGCAACAGAAAATGCATTGGTCATTCTTGCGACAACGACAGCCTTAACGGGAAGAATAATGGCAGCTTCCCAGGTATTGCCATCAGAAACCTGGATCTTTGAAGATGAAGATTCATATCTCACAGCTCCTGCTCCGACAGCGTTGGCCGTCATTGTTGTAGAGCCCAATCCAAAAGCATTTTGTGTTCCGGATGTTCTCATATCCAGTTTTACAGCAGGAAGTTCTACTCCTGCGCCAATAAAACCAGATTTTGTAATAATGAGATCATTGCTTATTTGCTGTTGGGTAACTGGATTTCCGTTGTCTTTTGCCCCATCTATATGCAGAACCCCCAGAGGTTCTTTTGTATGGACTCCTATCTGCGCGGCGGCAGACATCGAGATCAGGAGGGCCATGGGCAGTAGATTTTTTTTCATTGTATACTGTTTAAATTAGAATTGAAAGGTTAGTAAGAAAATAACCGATGGGTAAAATGACTTTAGGTATCGTTTGTAATGATATTTAAAATCAACAGGTTAAATAATTACAACAAAAGCATTTTTTTACAGATATTTCTTTTTCCATTTGGTGATTGTATTCCTGCTCAATTTGAAATGACGTGAAACCTGGGTATTATTGTAGCCGTTTTTTTTCTGAAAATCTAAGATCTGAAGGATGGACTGCTGGTCAAAAAAACGATGTTTCTGGTTAAAAGAAAAGGTCTTTTCATCTTCTCTACCAGAAATAATACTGTTGCAGGTAATCACATCCAGCATCGAAAGATTTTCTTTGGATAATATACCTTTGATTTCTCCTTTTTTATCAGGATACTTTTCATTAATCATATCTGTGTAGATTTTTCTGTAATCAGGGCTGTTTTTCATCATGTTTTAGGGTTTAAAGCTTATTTTTCAGGGATATTATACTTATTCATCCACTTGTAGAGTGTACTTTTGGGAATTTTGTACTCAGTAACAACAGCCGATTTTGTCATCTCCCCTTTCCTGATCTTATCCAGAACAAATTCTATGATTTCTTTTGTATAAAGGTTTTTTCTGAAGGCAGGAAGTGAAGACAGTAACTTTTTCTTCTGGACATAGTCAACGGAAGACTGTGGAGCATATAAAATCAGATGCTGTGAATACAGTCTGAAAAAATCATATTCCAGAAGTTTACACCATCGAAGCAATAAATCTGTACTTAATTCAGCAGACTGATACATTTGAGTGATTTCATCTTCTGAAGCATTTAAAAACCGGGAGATACGCTGTATTTCCAGTCCGCTTTTTTCTACACATTCCTTAATGAGCGGCCCGATATTTAATTTTTTTAAATCCATATGTGTGTTTTTTTGTATGCTTATTTTCAGTGTTTAATAAAACAGGAGAAAAGCAATGGAACAAAATTTCGGATTGAGGGAACAGGAAATTTTGATAGTAACATTGCTTTTCATAATCCGTGTTTTAGAATTCAAGCCTGAAATTCTGTGTTTTTAATAAGCTTAATCTTTTGCAACATTAGCAGTTTATGAAGAGACGGGAAAATGAACCCTGTTGTAATTTCTGAATATATTACATCCTTTAAACCGGATAATACACTTTGAATATTTGTAAAAAATTGATTGCCTTTCTATCATTTTCCTTTAACTATAGAAACAGAAAGTGTAATAGTTTGTGTAAAAAGATCAATTTTTTAAAAAACCGAAGACACATTTGGTCTTCAATAAAATTTGTAAATTAAAGAACTTATTATCAGCGTGTTAAATTTATAACACAGTATGATAAATTCGGAAAAACTAACACCGTTTTTACGAGATTATAGTTAATTTTACACTTAATTTGCGAACGCAAAAACACAACTACATGAAAAAATCAGCTCTATTTGTCCTCTGTTTTATTTTCGGATTTTATTACGCACAAGTTGATATAGGATTTATTACACAGATTGAATCAAAAATTAAAAAAGCTGAAGAGCTTGCTAAAGATAAACCTTCCCAATCCATAGAACTTTCACATGAAATCTATACCATTTCAAAAAAGAAAGGATATAAAAAAGGAGTTCTGGAGAGCAGTGTTATGCTTATGGCCAGATACTTTGATCTGGGGAACCATAAAAAAGTAATCGATTTAAGTGGAGAAGCTGAAAAACTGGCACTGGAACTAAAAGACGCCTCTATTCTGGCCAATGTTTACAGACTGAGGGCTTCATCCTATACAGAACTCGGTTTCAATGATGAATGTATCAAAGAATTAAGAAAAGCATTAAAAATATCTGAGAAAATAACATCCAGTGATAAAAAAAACTATTTAAATGCTTTAACATACATTGGTTTCGCAAGTTATTCGGCCCATGTGAATGCACCGTTGGATAGTGTTATTTATTATCAGAAGAAATGCCTTGAAAGCACAGTGAAGATTGGAAACGATAAGGATTTTGTATCGAAAAAATATCATATGCTGGCACTGGTTAATATTAATCTGGGAATGACAAGTGTTGCTTCCGGAAGGATAAATGATGCAGAAACTTATTTTGGCAAAGCTTTAGAAATATGCCAGAACAAACAATATAATGTTTCTAAAAACCTGGAAATAACTGTTCTGAATGAATATGCCTGGCTTTACTATGATCAGAAAGAATATGACAAGTCCGTCTATTATGCATCCCGTGCCGAGCAGTTTGAGAAAATAATCAGCATGCCTTATATCCGAAGAGATATATACGAAGTATACTTCAAATCCTATGTAGAACTTGGAGAAAAAACGGCTTCAAAAAAATATATGAATCTCTATACAAAGCTTAATGACAGTTTAGTGAATGCAGAAAAGAAAGCCATCAATATTCCTGTAAAACAAATAATGGATAAACAGGGCCAGGCCCACACCGGTAATATCCGGAAAATTCTGCTGTCTGCATTGGCTCTCATTATTTTTATTACTGCGGCAGGCTGGGTTTTATGGAGAGTAAGCAGAAAAAAGCTTCACGATAAATATGATCTTGCCATCAAAAACCTAGAAAATATTCCTGCTACTCCTACAGATCGTGAAGAAGCGGGAAACTCGGAAAAAAGTATCTATATTACCGATGATACCATGAATATGATTCTGCTTAAGCTGGATAAATTTGAAAAATCCCAAAAATTTATTAAAAAAGATCTCAGCCTTACTTCTCTTGCGAATGAACTGAATACCAATACCAGATATCTTTCAGAGATCATCAAACAGCATAAGGAGAAAAATTACAATAATTATATCAACAGCCTCCGCATTGATTATATTACCAAAAAGCTGTATGAAAATCCCATTTACAGGGAATATAAGATCAGTTATCTGGCTGAAGCCTGTGGTTTTTCTTCCCGGGAAGTTTTTGCCGTTATCTTTAAAAAAGAAACCGGGGTGAGCCCCTCCTACTTTATCAGCAATCTGAAGAAAGATCATTCTGAATCCAGCTGAAGCCTGTTACTCAGTCTTTTTATGTGAAATTATTTTCGATTGACTGGCAGCACATTACAGCCGTTTGCTTGAAATTAGGTTTATCTGTTTATAAAGATATGCTTACCTTTACATTACCTTTTGAGGTTAAAACTATTCTCAGGTGAAGATTCACAACAAAAAAAAATACCTAAGCTTTCTAAAATTTAAAAGAGATTTTCAGAATTACGGACTGGAAAAAGCCCGTAGTTATGAACTTATTCTCCATTGGCTGAACAACAGACTCAGCAGGAATCAGTTTCTGGTGCTTTCCGGGATCCTTGTAGGCTGTACTGCCGGTCTTGCGGGGGTAATCCTGAAGACGCTGGTGCACAATATCCATTATTTTATTACCCATAAGGTTCATTTCGAATATCAGATTTTATTTTATATTGTTTTTCCTTTTTTGGGAATTGTTCTCACTACATTGATTGTTCTTACTTTGTTTAAAGGTCAGGACCGGAAAGGAATCGGAGCTATTTTGTATGAGATAGCACAGAATTCAAGCATTGTAGCTTCTGTAAAAATGTATTCCCAGGTAATTCAGAGTGCCGTAACGGTAGGGCTTGGAGGATCTGCGGGGTTAGAAAGTCCGATTGCGGTAACCGGGGCAGCTATTGGGTCCAATTATGCCCAGACCTACAGACTGAGCTATAAAGAACGTACCCTTTTGCTGGCTGCCGGAGCCACTGCCGGTATTGCTTCTGCCTTTAATGCACCAATTGCCGGAATCATGTTTGCTTTTGAAATTCTTCTTACAGGAGTGGTTTTCACAGATTTTATTCCTTTAGTGGTTGCTGCGGTCTGCGGAAGTCTTTTATCCAGAATATTGCTACAGGAAGATGTGCTTTTCAGGTTTTATACCAGAGAAGCCTTTAACTATAAAAATGTTCCCTACTATCTCATCTTGGGAGTGGTAACAGGACTTTATGCCCGTTATTTTGTTTTTATTTCTCAAAAAGTAGAGCATTTTATCAGCAGGCTTAAGCTTTCAAGAATACGTAAGGCTATGTTTGGAGGGGCCGTACTCTCCCTTCTTTGTGTTCTTTTTCCTCCATTATTCGGAGAGGGATATGAAACTGTAAAAGCTTTTACAGGAGGTGAAATTCAGGCTGTAATTAGAAACAGTTTTTTCAGATATTTTGAAATCGGAGACTGGACTGTGATTATTTTTCTTGTTCTGGTATGCCTATTAAAGGCTTTTGCTACTTCTTTTACTATATTCAGCGGAGGAAACGGAGGTAATTTTGCACCTTCTCTTTTTGCCGGAGGAACAGTTGGTTATTTATTTGCATTGATATGCCAGCATCTCGGTTTCACGGAAGTCCCGGTTACAAATCTTGTTCTTGTGGGGATGGCTGGTGCCATGAGCGGAGTCCTTTATGCTCCTCTTACCGCTATTTTCCTGATTGCAGAATCCAGTTTCGGATATGATCTCTTTATCCCGCTGATGATTGTTTCGGTGATGTCTTACCTGATTGCAAAATGGTTCTCTCCTATTTCTCCGGAATTGAAATCACTAGCTGACCAAGGGAAAATTTTCACCAATAAACATGATAAAAATATACTTTTTGCACTAAGAACAGAAGATTTTATCGATAAATATCCCGAAACCATCCAGGAAACAGCTTCTGTTTCCGAACTCTTTGAACGGGTGAAAAACGGGAATAAAAATATCTTTGCAGCGGTAGATCAGGAAGGAAAACTAAAGGGCATTCTTACCCTTGATGATATCCGGCCGTATCTTTTTAACTTTGAAGCAGACCATTCTCTGACCGTAGCCCAGATCATGAAAACTCCGCCAGCCGTACTGCATCGAGAGGATAAGCCTCTGGAAATCCTTCAAATATTTGATGATACAGGGATGTGGAATCTTCCCGTGGTAAGTGAAGACAACGGATTTATAGGGTTTATTTCAAAATCGTCTATCCTGATGAGCTACAGACAGCTTTTGAAAGAATATTCTGATTAGTTGGAAAATGCAATGACACAAGGGTTTTAACCATTACGCTGCTTTAAAGTGCTGGAACATCGAAGATTTTCAGTAAGTTATAGATTGTTTTATCGGAGATAAAATCCTTGCGTCTTATACCATGAAGCTGATTAAAAAATAGCGACTTTGCGTAACTCCAACAAAAATCTGTGAGCATAAAAAAAATCTCAGATTTTGCAGATTACAATATTCATAGTTCTAATGAAAAACAGCCTTCTTCCGAAAGCTGTTTTTATCTATCAATTAAAAAGACCTGTTACTTTTCAACCTGAGGAATCTCAATGGCTGTAAGTTCCAGTTTATGTTGCTGCAATTGCAGATTTATAGTATCCAATGTGTTTTTAAAGAAAGACGTTTTTTTAAAAAGATCGCTATAATACTCTATCCCCTCCAGCATATTCTTTTTGAATGCATTCCATTTTTTAGTCTGTGCATTGGTCATCGTTACAGAAGAATTTTCGATTTCTTTCTTTAAATAGGCCACATACATTTTAAGTTCGTTGATAAACATATTGGGACGTTGTTTATCAGGAAGGATATTGGCATTTCCATAGATATGCTGTACCATTTCTGACAGGGAAACTTCCTTATCAAAGAAAGCAAGGTTCGGTCCGGGGCATATTACCACACCCTGTTTTTCTCCTTTTATCCGGATATTCTGTTCCATATAAGCTGAATTTACCAGCCCTACACACAGGCAGGCTTTATCGGTAATCTGTGCTTTTCTTTTGTTAAAATCTTCAGCAGATAGTGTTTCCTGTTCAGTCTGTAGTTCTTGTAATTTGATATCCTGATACTTTTTTGAAGCAGTACAGATCCCTTCTGATGAGAACTCTTTGCTTAATGCCAGCAGCTTTTTGGGACATGAGCTTCCGTATCTTCCAGCTTTTTCTTTCTGATGTTTTACTGCTTCATTGGATGTTCCCCGTATGGTATTGAAAGGAACTCCTAAAGGAGACATATTGCTCGTGTAATAATCCTGTTCTTTAGCTTCTAAAAGAAGTTTTCTGGTTTCAGGATCTACAGAAGTTGCTTCCGGAACCAGTAGGAATGGTGAGCCCCATCCTACGCTGTCCACATGATAGTTTTCAAGAAGAAAGTCATGTTCTTCTGAGGTACCCACTCCGCCCTGAACGGTAATTTTCATTTCTAACGGCTGAGAAACGGCATATTTTCCTTTCTGTTCCAGTGCCGCAGTCATTAAAGAATGAGCAGACTGGATCAGGTCGTTCTTTTTCTGCTTAAATTCTTCCATAATAGGTCCAAGCAGAAGTCCATCCGTGGCAAATGCGTGTCCTCCGCAATTCAGCCCCGACTCTATTCTGTACTCTGAAACCCAGAGCCCTTTTTTGGCCAGAAAATTACCCTGAATCATGGCTGAACGGAAATCACTGACTTTAAGGATTATTTTCTTTTTTATCACTCCGTTCTGATCAGGAAAGAAGTCTTCAAATTCTTCAAGATAACTGTAAAGGCGAGGATTCATCCCGGCAGATAAAACTACGGAAGAAGACAGCTTACTGTTGGCAAATCCCCGCAATGAAGCATGGGCGTCATTGTAGATCACCGGAAGCTGTTCGCCATTTTTATAATTGTCCTTATCCACTTTCGTCATGATATTGACATCTATACTTCCGGGCATTAAATTGGTTTCAATAAAATTTCTGATCCCACAACCAAAATGATCTTTCTGGCTGATAAGATTCTGAAGCCCGGCTTTCAAATCTGAACTATTGGGAAGAATTGAGATGAAGTTTTTTAATGCTTCTCTATTTCTGCTGATTTCCTGTTTGAATGATTCAAATTTTTCATTCACGATATCATCTACCATATCCAGATAGTCCGTAATTCTCTTGGCTCTGTAATCTTCCATTTTCGTGGAGATTCCCAGATAATTGAGATTAAATTTTTTGTTATAAAAATCTTTCATTTTTTCCAGGATCTCATCATCAATAATAGAGATCACGGAAGAAATTCCATATTGCGCAACACGAATCGGGCTGTCTATCGTATAGGCAAGCCCCATTACCGGAATATGGAAATTGTGTAAAGGTTTTTTTGTCATATTTTTTAATAAAAGTTCTTCATTAATAATACACTAAAATCCTTTTTAAACTAATTCACTCCTTAAATATAATGCTTTAACATGAGTTATGCATAGAATACTATTTTTAAAATTAAAAACCTGCGAAATATCATTGTTTTGCCAACGGATCCCGGATAAATGTATCGGGAACACTCTTTATTTCTCATATGAAAGTCGAGAAGTTAGCAGATTTGCTGGTTTTCAATCCTATGGGCTATAAGGAACAAAGGACATAATGAGATAATAATTAACCCCATCTGTCGTTCTTTAGATCATTAATAACCTTTAATACTCATTATACCATGAAAAACCTGAAAACACTCCTCACATTTTTAGTATTCTTATTTTTTAGTTTCAGCAGTGCACAAAAAACCGGTTATGTAGATATTCAGTACATTTTGGAGAAAATGCCTCAATATAAAGAAGCAGAAGCAAGATTAAATGCTCAGATTAAGACATGGGAGCTGGAGCTTCAGCGTTTACAGTCTGAGTACGAAATAAAAAAATCAAACTTTGATAGCGAAAAGGTTTTATTGGTCGGTAATCAGCTGAAGATAAGAGAAAAAGAAATAGAGGAACTTGAAAAAAGCATTAAAAATACAACCAGCTTAAGGTTTGGATCTAACGGAGAAATTACGACCCTCAGAAAAAACCTGATCATTCCCTTTGAAGACCAGATCCATAACGCGATCACCATAGTTGCTGAAAAGAATGGGCTGAGTACAGTCCAGAACAAAGACAACAATATCTTTTATCTTCAAAAAAGGTTTGACTATACAGAAAAAGTACTGGAATTTCTTTTAAAAGGAGCATCAGTAAAAAAATGATAACAAGAAATAAATGAGCATCATAAAAGTATAAACAAAAAAAGCAAAAAAGACAGCCTGAAACTGTTTCTCTTTTGCTTTATAAGTATAAGAAATAGATGAAGTACCTTTACTCTGCTTTGTTTTTAAGCATCATCAGCAGGCCGTAGGCTCCTTTCTGTACTATTTTTTTATTCTTCAGATGTTCCGCTTTTAAGATTTCTGTAAACTGATCATCTGAAATTCCGACAGTTACAGGAATCATTTTATACTGTGACTTACCAAGGTCTTCGAAAACATAGTTTTTATTCTCAAAAGACACCACAGATTCATTGGGTAATCCTTCCGTATAACGGCTGCTGATCACCACTTCAGCATTAATGTACATTCCTTTTACAAACTCGGAATTGGCGGTCGATAATTGAGCTATAGCCGTAGCAGAGCCTCCGTTTTCGATATTCGGAACAACGCTTATGATTTTGGCATTGGATTTCAATTCAGGATTCTGGTTGCTGTATACCAGGATCTCCTGCCCTGTTTTGATATCATTCACATCATTTTCAAATACCTTTAATTCCAGTAATAGTCCCGCTGGATTAATCAGTTCAAATAAAGTATCGGAAGGATTTACATATTGTCCGTTATTCACCAGGATTTTGCTTACAAAACCACTGAAAGGGGCATACACATTAATTCTGCTTCTGATATTTCCGGAATTCAGTCCTTTGGCACTGATCCCGATAATTCTAAGCTTTTCCTCCAGCCCTTTTAAGGTTGCATTAAGCGTGGAATAATCTGCCTGAGCCGTCTGTAAGGTTTTATCGCTGCTGGCTTTGCTTGTATTAAGATCCTTCTGGCGATTTAAATTCAGTCTTGCCGATTCCAGCTGGGCTCTGGTGACCAGATAGTCCTGTTGAAGCTGTATAAACTGAGGGTCTTCCACTACCGCAAGAACCTGTCCTTTACTGAAACGGCTTCCACTGATCACATTAATCGATTTGATATGTCCGCCCATAATGCTGGAAACCGAGCTGATATGTGACGGAGCAATTTCTGCCTTTCCATTCAGCCTTACCAATTTTTCCATATTTCTGTTATGGATGGAAGTGGTAGTCAATCCTACGGACTGAAGCTGTTTTTCCGAAAGATGAACCGTATTTTCATTGCCTTGGGCAAATTTTTTGTTCTCGTAAACAGTTTTTTCTTCTTCCTTTTTCCCGGAGCATGAAGATAAAACTAAGGTTAGACAAAGACTATATATTGATATTTTTTTGAAATGCATTCCGTTGTTATTTTGAAATTAAGAAATTAAGTTCCGCTCCGGTTTGGTTCAGCTTTTCCAGCTGGTCGATATAATCTGCTTTGATTTTAACAGCCTGGTTGACTAAAATTACCCAATCCAGATAATCGATTTCCCCGACCTCCATCTGCTTCCGCGCAGCATTCAGAATCGTTTCGGATTTAGGAAGCTGTTTCTGTTCATAGTTTTCAATGATCTTTTCCAGGTTCATATAATTACTGATCTGCTGTGAAAGCCTGTTTTTAAGCTCAATTTCTTTACGCTGATACTGATTTTCGGTAACAACGATTTTAGCTTCGGCAGCCTTAGTCAGGGCCCGCTGACCTTTAGTAAATACAGGAATTCCCACACCCACCTGAACAGAATTAAAACGGCTGTTATTGATGTTTTTCATGCTTTGGTTGGTATATCCAATCATAAGTTCGGGCAAAAGTCTGCTCTTTTCCAGCTGAACTTCAGCTTCACCGGCTTTAATCTGTTGTTGAAGATATTGCAGTTCAGGATGCTGCTTTACCTGGTCATCGGAAAGCTGAAGATTTACACCCATCAGCACTTTATCTGCTACCGGCTGATAAGGTATTTCGGACTGAAGGAGTAACTGAAGCTGTAGTTTGGCGATATTCAGATCGTTTTCAAGGGAATTCAGCTGTATTCCGGCCTGTTCTTTCTGTAAGACAGCTGTTGATTCTTCCAGGATATTGGCTTCTCCCTTCTTCAGTCTCAGACTTGCTTTTTCTGAAAATTGATTATACAGACCGCTGATGTATTCCAGGACTTTCTTTTTTTCCTGAAGAGTTAAAATCCTGTAAAATACATCAGAAACTTCTTTTGTAAGCTGATTTTTTGTAAGTTTCTGATTAATTATACTGGCATTCCATTCCGCATTCAAAAGCTGTTTTCTTTTTGAATACACGGTCGGAAAGCTGAACCTCTGTGATATGGTAAACGAGTTATCAGTTTCCTGCCCCTGAATCTGTCCTACAGCTCCGGAAAGTTCAAGCTGTGGAATATCAAGGTAACTGGCTTTCAGCTTTTCCTGATAATCAGATATTAATTTTGAACTCTTTAAAGTTCCGTTCTGCTGATAGGCCTTTTCCAGAGCCTGCTCAAAAGTAATGGTCTCCTGAGCACTGACTCCCCCAAATGAAAGAAGTAAGGCGAATACAGACAGCTTTTTATAGTTTACTTTTTTTGAAAATTTCATTTTACTTTTATTAATATGTTCAAACAGGACGTAAAGAATAGGCAGGACAAATAAGGTAAGGAGTGTCGCCAGCATAAGACCACCGATCACTACGGTTGCCAATGGCCGTTGTACTTCTGCACCTGCCCCATTGCTTAATGCCATCGGAAGAAACCCCAGGGAAGCTACAAAAGCGGTCATCAGAACCGGACGCAACCTAATTCTCGTTCCCATCAGTACAATTCTGCTTGTATTCTGTATTCCATTGTTTTTTAAGCGGTTGAATTCTGATATTAAAACGATTCCGTTAAGTACAGCAACCCCGAAAAGTGCGATAAATCCAACTCCGGCACTGATGCTGAACGGCATTCCTCTTAAAGCAAGAAAATAAACTCCGCCAATCGCCGATAATGGAATAGCTGTATAAATCAGAAGACTGTGTTTTACCGAACCGAACGCAAAGAACAGCAGCAGGAAAATCATAACCAGGGAAATCGGAACAGCAATTCCCAGTCTTGCTTTGGCCTCATTCAGATTTTCAAAAGCACCACCATAAGAGATCGTGTATCCTGATGAGAGTTTAAGACTTTTATCTGCTTTCTGCTGAAGCTCTTCCACAATGCTCTGAACATCTCTTCCGCGTACATTGAATCCTACCACAATTCTTCTCTTGGTATCTTCTCTCTGGATCTGATTAGGGCTGTTTTTCAGTTCCACTCTGGCCAGTTGAGACAAAGGAATCTGTTCACCGGAAGGCGTAGGAACCAAAAGATTCTGAATGCTTGAAATATCTTTCTTATGCTCATTATCCATACGCACGACGATATCAAACTTCCTTTCTCCTTCATACAAGGCTCCGGCTGTCTGCCCTGCAAAAGCCATATTGATCACCCTGTTGATTTCTGCCACAGAAATATTGTAACGGGAAAGTTCTGCCCGGTTATAATCAATAACGACCTGTGGGGCTCCTACAACAGGTTCCAGATAAAGATCCTGAGCTCCTTTTACCGTATTGATAATACTTCCCAGCTTTTTCGCATAAACCGCAAGACTGTCCAGGTCTTCACCGTAGATTTTGCATACCACATCCTGGCGTGCTCCGGTCATCAGCTCATTAAAACGCATCTGTACGGGGAATTGAAATCCTGTAGTAAGCCCCGGAATAACCTGAAGGGATTTACTCATTTTTTCAGAAAGCTCTGGGAAAGATTTTGCAGAGGTCCAGTCTTTTTTAGGCTTTAAAACAATGATCATATCTCCGGCGTCCATTGGCATTGGTTCTGTAGGAATCTCGGCACTTCCGATCTTGGTAACTACTTTTTCTATTTCGGGAAATTCCTTTAATAAAATTCCGGCGGCCTGCGTAGTTATTTTTTTGGTTTCATTGATATTACTGCCCTGAAGAATCCTCATTTCAACGGCAAAATCACCTTCTTCTAATGACGGAATAAATTCTCCTCCCATCCTGGAAAGTGTAACAACAGCACCCGCAAAAAGAACCAATACCCCAAAAATGATTGATTTTTTATATTTAAGGGCTTTGATCAGGAGTTTCTGATGACCAGCCTCTGCTTTGGCCATTACCTTATCTGAAATATTATCTTTTACTTTTTTCTTTCTGCTCAGTACCAAGGAGCTCATCATCGGAATATACGTTAATGAAAGAAGAAACGCACCAACCAGGGCAAATGCAACAGTCTGTGCCATAGGTTTGAACATTTTGCCTTCAATTCCCTGTAATGTAAAGATCGGAAGATATACAATCAGGATGATAATCTGTCCGAAAACAGCACTGTTCACCATTTTCGCAGCAGAACCGGAAACCTGGGCATCCATTTCTTTTTTGCTGAGAATATTATCTTTTCCGAAATGTTTTTTATGCGCGAGCTGGTGAAGTACAGATTCCACAATGATGACGGCCCCGTCCACGATGAGTCCGAAGTCAAGAGCACCGAGGCTCATCAGGTTGCCTCCTACTCCGAAAATATTCATCATAATAATGGCAAAAAGCATGGATAAAGGGATCACCGACGCTACCAACAGTCCTGCCCTGAAGTTTCCTAAAAACAGAACGAGAATGAAAACAACGATCAAGGCCCCTTCCATTAAGTTTGTTTTTACAGTACTGATGGTATTGTTTACCATTTTTGCACGGTCAAGGAAAGGTTCTATTACTACTCCTTCGGGAAGTGACTCCTGAATCTTTTCAAGCCTCTGCTTAATATTCCCGATCACTTCATTGGCATTTTCACCTTTCAGCATCAGGACAATTGCTCCGGAAACTTCTCCTGTGTCATTGTAGGTCATCGCACCATAACGGGTTGCAAATCCGATTTTTACGGATGCTACGTCTTTAATGTGTACCGGAATTCCTTCTTTCGTATCTGCCACCTGAATATTTCCGATATCTTCCGTACTCCCTAAAAGTCCTTCACTACGGATAAAAAGTACAGTTTCTTTTTTCTCAATATAAGCGCCACCCGTATTCTGGTTATTCTTTTCCAGCGCTGCAAATACATCATTAATATTAATATTGAAGGCCTGAAGTTTATTAGGATTGATAGCAATCTCATACTGTTTCAGTTTTCCTCCAAAGCTGCTGACATCTGCCACTCCTTTTGTTCCTAAAAGCTGACGTCTGATTACCCAGTCCTGGATGGTTCTGAGCTCTGTTTCATCATATACATGTTCGTAACCTTTTTTAGCCCGTACAACATACTGGAAAATTTCACCAAGACCTGTTGAGATAGGTCCCAGTTCCGGTTTTCCAATCCCTTCCGGAATATTTTCCTGAACAAGCTGAAGACGTTCCTGTACCTGCTGGCGTGCCCAGTAAACATCTGTATTATCATCAAAAACTACAGTTACCAGAGACAGTCCGAAACGTGAAAAACTTCGCAGCTCGGTAATTCCGCTGATATTGCTTGTAGCCTGTTCGATAGGAAATGTTACCAGCCTTTCAATATCTGCAGCTCCGTAAGACGGGGCTGTGGTAATGACCTGTACCTGGTTGTTGGTGATATCCGGCTGAGCATCGATAGGAAGCTTCGTAGTTTCATAAACCCCAAAAAGGATAAGCCCGATGGTAAAAAGAGCAATGATGAGTTTATTCTTTACAGAAAACTCAATAATTTTATTTAACATGAAAAATTTGGATTGATTATCCGGTGTACTTTATAAAGCCCTTTTCAGACTTTTGTTTCAGCTAAAATTGTAAATGCTTTAGTTTTGAAGAACAAACATGGTATGTAATATTCCTTTACAAGGACAAGTTATTCCACACCATTTTCAGTGTTTAAAGCGGAAAAAGTACTTTTATGTACAACGGATTAATTAATGGATAATAAGAATTGACTGCTTAAAGCTTAAGCATTAATTTTTAATATAAAGGACCATTAAGACTGCCGCGGAGGCTGGAAAATTCTGGAAAGATAAAGACTGGGAAAGTCTTTTTCCTGATAAGATGTTTTTTTCTGGGAAATAATGATTTCCTTAGGTTTTTCGATCTGAAAGTTGAGTTCCGGAAGCTGGGCTTGTACCATTAATACAACCGGAGGGTTAATAAATGGCAGTTTCTGGTCTGTATCCCAGTCGGAATCTTTTTTGTGATTGTCATAGTGCTCCATGACAAATTCAGCAAAATTTCCTTCATATTCCATAAGGTGCTCTACGAAGACAGGTACTTTGAGTACTTCCGCCGCATTAGTGGTAGCAAACACATACATCATTGAGCATACTATGGAAAACCATTTTAACATTGTTCTGCAAATATAAGGCTTAAATTTTTCCGGAAAGAATGTCTAACATTAATTTTTTGAGAATTTTCTCTTTATGATTCAGTCCAGAATAAATTAGGTTCGGACTAAGAAAGCTGAAAGGATGGCAGTCTCTGGGTTGGAAAACGCAAGGGTGCAAAGTTTTTGATTATGCTAACGTTTTTAAGGCGAAAGAAAATCCAAGATTTTCGGCAAGTCGTGCAGTATTAAATTTTATCGGAGATAAAATCTTTGCGCCTTTTATACTCATAAAGCTGGTAAAAAATAGCGTCCTTGCGCAAACCCAACAACAGTGAATTCAAACAGATTCCTAACTTCTATTTTCTAATTTCAAAACCTGTCTATATCTAAAGTTATTATCCTGAACCGTAATCAATATATTTTCAAAATTCTGAACGAGGGATCTTTTCTGATGTACCTGGAAACAACTTCTGTAACTGATGCATTCCCTAAAATATAAGCGATGGTATTTTTTGCATTTTCCGGGAAATGATACCGGATATGCTCAATAACCTTTTCTGGTTTAACAGGCTTTGAAATGAAAAAATTCAAGGGAAAACTGTGATCCAGGTCGGGGAAGAGCTCTTCATCCTGTTCCGCATAGATCAGGCTGCTGACCGTTTTACTTACGGATAACGTCCTGTTGATCTCATATAACCGGGATAATGAAGTCACATCGCCAATCAGGAAATAATGTTCCCCTGTTTCGTCAGCTTCAGATGCGTCTGATATTTGTCTGAAAAATACAGTATCTCCTTCCTGAACGGCTTTTATCCATTGGGAGGTTTCTTCTGAGAAGGTGTGGACAGCAAAATCAGCGGTGTGGTAAACGGGTTCGTAATTCCAGAAAGGATATTGATGAACTTTACTTTGCGGATCATAATAAGGATTGGAAAAGAAAAATTCAGCCGTATTTCCCTGCTGTAAAAAGTCTGAACTTTGTATTTTTAAATGATAGGTATGGGCTGCAATTTTAGTTTTCAGCAGGACAATTCCCATGAAAATATCTAATTTGTTCATGATCTGAATATTTAAGAATTACAAAATCGGAAAACCGTGTTGTTCTAAAACATGGATTCTGGCCAAAAGAAACTTAAAGCTTGGATTTCAGCCTGCTTAAGGTCTCCTGGGAAATATTGAGATAGGAAGCCACCATTTTATTGGATAACCTGCGTACAATAACCGGATTCTCATCCAGCAGCTGGCGGTATTTTTCAAGCGCATCCTGAACCAGAAAAGACATCAGTCGTCTGGTATTGGTAACATAGGCAATTTCAAGATAGATCCTGTAGAATTTCTCCCATTGCGGAATAATATCAAGTAAATGATAAAAACTCTGGTGAGTTATGTAATACACTTCCGACTCTTCTACGGCCTGAATAAACTCCTCCGAAGGTTCTGAAGTAATAAAACTGACGAGCGCAGTGGCAAACTGATTTTCAAAAGCAAAATACCGGGTAGAGTCCTGCCCTTCTTCATTGATGAAAAATATCCTGAGACAGCCTTTTACTACGAAAAAAGTCCGCTGGCTGGTCTGCCCGTTGGTAAGAAGAAGTTCATTCTTTTTCAGTCTGATAGGTTTAAAATAAGAAAGAATGGTATTCATTTCTTCATCCGTCACCGATATTTTGTTTTTAATATATGAGCTTAACAGTTCTTCCATTGATGTGAATCAGTTATCAGCAAATGTAGCAATAAATGGCTGTATTTCCTCGTTTTCTTAAGGTTTCCCTTCCTCTTCAGACTGTCCGGATTTCCAATATGAACAGGTGTATAATCCATAAGGATCCCAGTTCAATTCTGTTTTGAAATAGTCTTTAATCGCTTTTATTGTGGAATATTCTGCGGCGGCGTAGATGTATTTTTTCAGTATTCCTCCGGGAAGGTCAATATTTCTGGCTGTATCTGCAAGTATGCTCCCTTTTTCAGGTTCTGCATTATGCAGCCAGTGTACAGATACATCCGCGGCAGAACACAGGATCATTTCATCTTCTTTTCCGTATACTTCCAACAGTACTTTTGCCGTAACGTAAGACGGAAGTTCTTCTACAATGGCACAGATCACCGGAAGGGCTGTTGCATCACCTATGAACAGATAGAAATCGGCATCTGGAACCAACGGCCTGGAACTTTGCTTCATTCCTACTTCAAGTGTTTCACCGGGAACAGCTGTTAAAGCCCATGCTGAGGCCGGTCCGTTGTCTCCGTGAGCGACAAAATCAATCAACAGCTCTCTGTTTTCCAGATCAATTTTACGATTGGTATAAGTTCTTGTGATAAACTCCCAATCAGCTTTGATTCGCTTTTCGTCTGATGATATTAATGATTTTGCGGGAATAAAAAGTTTATTATTGGAGCCCGATTTTACATAAGTCAGCAATTCTTCCTGCTGATCATCAATTTCAAAAGCCACGCGGATAAAATGAGGGGTCAGGAATTTTTTACCTTTAACAGTAAACTTAGAACGTATTTTTTCTGTTTTTATAGAATTTGGGGTCATATCTGTTTTATTTTTTATTCAACATGAGGATGATTAAAGAAAGAACACAGCTGACTCCCCCAAACAAATACACGGTCTGATAACTAAATCCAGTGGCAACAATCCCTGCAACGGGACCGGCAAGCCCCAGTGAAAGATCTACAAAAGCTACATAAGCACCCAAAGCTGTTCCTCTCATCTGTGGTTTTACTTTTTGAATGGCCAATACTCCCAATGCCGGAAAAACCAGTGAAAATCCTACTCCCGTTAATCCACATCCGATAACTGCACCTGTTCTGGAAGCGGATGTCCAGATCAGAAGCTGTCCGATTACCTCGATGATAAGAGAAATGAATGCAATTCTAAAGCCCCCGTATTTATCTGGAAAAGAAGCAAAAAAGATCCGGGTAAGAACATAACAGGCTCCAAAAGTCATGAAAACCAGAGAAGCATCACCCCAGTTCCTTTCTGTGAAGAATAAAGCAATAAAAGAAGCGATACATCCAAATGCCATGGAAGAAAACGCCAGACTGATCCCCTGCCCGGAAATAGCTCCGATAACTTTATAGAAAGGGGTTCTCACGTGATCTTTATCCACTGGGATTGAAGGTAATTTCATGGTCGCGATCCAGCTTACAAAAGGTAGCAGAATAATAAGCATAAATGCTGGGAAATCGCCATATCCTTTACTGATCCAGATACCCAACGGAGCCCCGATAGCAATCCCGGCGTACATGGCAATTCCGTTCCATGTCATTACTTTTCCTGAATTGGAGGGTCCTGCCAAACCTATTCCCCAAGTTAAAGCGCCAGTAACCAGAAAGCTTTCACCTACCCCATGAATAATTCTTGCCAGCAGCAGAAACGAAAGTGCCAATGCCGGATTTTTCTGAAATGATACAGCCAGCACATAAGCGATTCCAGCGATAACAGCCAGGATTACCCCTGTCATTTTGCTGTTCTTGGCTCCTTTTGTATCTGTGATCTTTCCGGAATAAGCCCGTGTTAAAAGAGTTGACAATGACTGCAGCCCGATAACAAGACCTATCATAATACTGTCAAAGCCCAGATTCTTCTGAACAAACTCCGGCAGCACACCTAATGCTGTTCCAATGGTAAGGTAAACCCCGAACACCGATATAATGATGGGTGCGGCGGCCTGATAGAAGCTGAGGGTCTGTCCTTTTTCTAATGTTGTACTCATAAATTTGTATATAAAAATATTCGGATGCAAATGTCTTGTAAGCGGTAATGCAAAACTTTGACTTAAGTCAAAAAAGAAAAAATCATTGAACGGAAGAAATGCTACTATTGCTCAGAGTTTCCATTTCATGGTGGATTGTAGCCGTCCAGAAATCCAGTTCCCATTCTTTTTTACGGATCACTTCAAGGGAAAATTCGCCGGTATGATAGCTTTTGATCAATTCTTTTCTCTGGTGGCCGACAAGCTGAAGTTCCAGATCATAATACACTTTTTTAAGGAAAGCCTGATCTCCGGTAGAGGCCGAATCTTTTTCAGTGTTAAGGATGTCTTTTTCTTCTTTTTCCAGCTTTTCTGTCATTTTTGTCAGGGCATGCTGTGTAGCAGCACTTTCGCTTTTAAAATTCCTCAGAAATAAGATTGATTTTTCGAGAAGCTGTCTGTTCAGTATTTCTTCATTCTGTACGTTCTGTGCTACAGGTTTTATCATTCTGATGAGCTTCGGAAGGGTAAGCCCCTGTATCAAAAGTGTAAAAAGAATCACAACAAAAGTGATGAACAGGAGTGTACTTCTCTGTTCAATTGTGATGCTATGATGAAAAGGCAGGGCTAATGCAGCTGCCAACGAAACCACGCCCCTCATTCCCGACCATGATAAAATAAGATATTCTTTTTTGGTCTGGTTCATAAAACGGTGTCGATTTTCCGGAATCTTATCGGAAAAAACGGGAAATACAGCTAGAATAAAGAGTCTGATGACGACGAGGATAATGAATATCAGAAATCCATATACTATGAGAACCGGCAGCCCGGAAACCGGAATATCTGCTATTATCTCAGGCAGCTGCATTCCAAGGATAAGAAATACCAGCCCATTCAATACAAAAATGATCACCTCCCAGAAATTCCCCATCTGTATCCTGCTGCCTGCACTGAAGATGAAAAATGAATTCCAAGAAAGAAACATTCCAAGGGTGACAACAGCCAGCACTCCTGAGCAGTGTAAATGTTCTGCCATGCTATATACGGCAAAAGGCAACAGCAGAACAGCAAATGTTTCCGCATTACTCTGGTCGTTAAAATATCTGTGAAGTTTCAGAAAGAGGAAACCGGGAAGCAGTCCGGCTATGATCCCTCCCAGACTTGCTGTTATAAACTGAGTTCCTGCATCCCAGAAAGAGAAAACTCCACTGGTAACCGCTGCAACGGCACATTTATAGGCAATAAGTGCTGAAGCATCATTCAGCAGGCTTTCTCCTTCAAGGATGGTGACCAGTTTCTGAGGGATGGGAAGATTTTTTGTGATACTGGTAGCGGCAACTGCATCAGGAGGAGAAACAACAGCACCGAGAATAAATGCGAGCGGCCAGCTAAATCCCGGAATCATGCTGTGCACGGCAAAAGCAATTATTGTGGTGGTAAGAAATACCAATCCTACAGCCAGAACAGATATTTTTGAAAATTCTTTTTTAAAATCCGGAACTGAGGTATTCCAGGCCGCATCAAACAGAATTGGGGGCAATACCACATAAAAGATCATTTCCGGGCTCATTTCAATGGAGGGAACCAGCCCTGTAAGACTGAGTATAAGTCCTGCCAATACAAGCAGAACAGGAAGCGTCAGTTTAATTCTGTTTTTTACCGAAATAATGACGATTAAGATAATGGATATCCATATAATTTTTTCTAGTTCTGCCATAGCTTATTTTTTAAGCGGCGAAAATAAGCAGAAGGCGGTTCCGGAACTTTGATTTAAGTCAAAAAAAGATATTCCGATATCAGTCAAAATCCAAAAAGCCATCAGCAAGCTGTTTCCACTGGATTTTTGAAACTCCCATTATACCTCCTGCTGCGACCATTAGATTGCGGATCACATCGATAAACTTAGCTTTAAAATTAGGGGTTTCATTTCTTCCATATACTGCAGCTTTCAAATGGCCTGGAGTTCTGGATATCATAAATGTAGAGGTCGCTCCGGCACTGTAAAAATGAGCAATGTGGCCTTTATTTTTTATTTGGGGATCTCCGGAGGGCCGGCAGGTTATCTGTATTCTTTCTGATGTATTATCCTGGTAATAGCAGATCTCTGTAACTTCTACCCAATCATACCCTTTGGCCTCCCTTTCTCCAGGTCCTGGAATGTTAATCCTCATATAATCTCCTTTCTGTGGATCTCGGTCAACTTCTTTTCCTGACGATTCATGGAGCCTAAAATCAGCAAAGCCTTCACCGCAATAGCTTTTCCATCTGTTTACTGAAAAAAATCTCTTTTTCAGCATTTCAAACTTTAATGGTAGAAGAGCTTCTTCATACTGCTTCCGGCTTTCTGTATCATGAAATCCACCTGAATGTTGTTGCGGGACTCCTTTAATTAATTTTGGTTTCATATTTTTGTGGTTTGGCAGAATAAATTAACGAAAATAAAGGGTAGCTTTTTATGAGCAGAATCACAATACCTTCATTTTCTGTTCAGCTATCTGCATAATTTGGTTATTTCTTTAGGATTTTCTGCTGGCACCAATATTTTGTAAATAAGCAAATGATAACAGGAATTGATTAGTGAATCATTATTTTTATCTAGAATGAATATTTTTTAAAATATTATATCAAAACAATGTTTTGCATAATGTAATTTTTGCTTATATTTGTGGATCGAAATAATTTTTTTTCATCATTTGTGTTTTTTTAAGGTCTCCCTTTTACGGGGACCTTTTTTGTTTATTTAACTATAATCATTTATTCAATATTTAAATGAAAATGCCTTTTTAGGATTCTGAAATTCTATTTTCGGAGCTGATTTCTTATTTTTTCTCCTTTAGGTGAAAATACCTAGTCTATTATTTGGTGTTTTCTACGGTAGTATATCTCTCTTTAAAGTGACAACTTTGTAATGTTAAATAACCCAAAAACTTTACATCATGTCAAAATTTAAAATCAACATCGTTGCAGGTCCGCTTTGGAGCAACGACGAAGCCCAGAAACTAGGAGGCCGTATTGCTGCGGCTCATTTAGGAAAATTTACCGGACAATGGAGCACTATTGTTGAAGGTGCGATGAGTGTTATCGAAGTTGAATACGATACAGAGCCATCCGGAAGCACTGAGTATAAAATGAATGTTCTTGCAGGACCTATCTGGAGCAATGAAGATGCTAAAGAAGTTTGTCCTGCGATATGTGCTTCCTACGGCGGAACCTGGACAGGCGCCTGGAGCACTGTAGTTGAAGGAAAAATGAGCGTTTGTGAATGCTTATTTAAGTTCTAAAAAAATTAATTATAATTATAAAATCTCCGAAAATCTCCGGAGATTTTTTTTTGTTTTAAAAAAGGTCTTATTTCATATTTTTTATAAAATCAGAAGGCCGGAACTGCATTACAGACAAAAAGCTTCTTGTAAAAGACTGTACGCTTTTATATCCTGTTTCGTAAGCAATTTCAGAAATGGTAAGGCTTCCTGAGCTCAACAGCTCCATACTTTTAATAATCCGGAGGATTTGTTGGTATTTGTTCAGAGTACTGCCTGTTTCTTTTTTAAAGATGCGTTCCAGAGTACGCAGAGAAAACAGGGAAATCTCACTAAGATCTTCTATTCTTATATCTTCCCGGTAATGGCTGTGGAGATAATTGATGGCTTTTGTGAGACGCTTATCCTGCGGAAGGCCAATATGAAGCTTTATAGCATGTTCTACAAAATGAGGAAGTTCATTGAAAAGTGCTTTGAGAAAAATCTGTTCATTAGGATCAATTGATTGATTTTTTGACCATTTTTCAGCATACTTAATCATTCCCTTTAAAACCGGAGGAACGGAGAAAACATTGATTTCCTGATCAAAAGTTCTTCCCGGTTCAGCATTGGCAAACATAATCATCAGTTTTATTTTCTCAGAATGCGAATTGGTCTTGTGAACAGCACCGGGAGGAATCCATACCGCGTGATTCTGTGGAAGCAAATATATTTTCCCTTCAATCGTAATATATTGGAAACCGCTTTCTACATAGACGAGCTGCCCTTTCTGATGAGAATGAAGAATATCATCATGTTTCCAGTCTTCTTCAAACCACACAAAATACGTTTTTTTCAATTCATCAATGTCTATACTGTTATGAGAATTCATGTCGTTTCAGGTTAAAACTTTGGCAAAATTAAACAAAAATACTGAAGTAATTTTGCATTAAATATTTCCATCATGAAAAGTGAAACAAGAAAGAATGCGTCTTACGCCCTGCTGATCATTAATGTACTTGTTGTCATATTGGTTTCCAGCAACCTCAGGTCTCCTATCATTTCGGTAGCTCCGGTACTGGGTGATATACGGGATGCAATGAAGCTGGATAATTTCCAGGTAAGCCTTCTTACTTCTATTCCCTTATTTATGTTTGCTACGTGTTCTGTATTGGTGAGCCGTTTTTCGCACCAATTCAGTATCAGCCGTTTTTTGATGTATTCACTGATTATTTTGAGTTTCGGGCTGTTTCTGCGCATTACAGGATCTGTCTGGATGTTATTTCTGGGCTCTGTGTTTATCGGACTGGGAATTTGTATCGGAAATGTGGTAACACCGGGGTATGTTAAGAATAATTTTCCAAAGCAAATTGGTTTAATGACCGGTATTTTTGCTGTAGCAATGAATCTTACGGCGGCCCTGGCTTCAGGGTTCAGTGTGAAAATTGGTGAATGGACGGGATTCGGATGGCGTGGTTCTCTGGGAATATGGCTGGTTATTGCCGGTTTGGGACTATTTGTACTTATCCTGGAGCTTATTTTTAATAAAAAAAATCCGGATCAGACAAAAGCAGCATTAAGCAATTCAGATTTTAATATGTTCAAATCTGCTCAGGCATGGAATATCAGTATATTCATGGGATTACAGTCATTATTTTATTATTGTATGGTGGCGTGGCTTCCTTCATTCCTTAGCGATTATCATATGCAGGGAGACAGTACAGGCTGGGTACTTTTTGTAATCCAGATCACCATGATTCCTATTACGTTCTGCAGTCCTATCATTGCCAATAAGATGAAAGATCAGAGAATATTGATTGTATTAATCTGTGTTCTGATGCTGATCAGCACAATGATGTTTGCATGGCTTCAATCACAATGGATCTATGTGAATGCGGTAATTATCGGCATTTCTAATGGTTTATCTTTCAGTTTGTCTATCCTGTTTTTTTCAACAAGAACAAAAAGCAGCGCCAATGCGGTGAAAATATCCGGAATGGCTCAGTCTGTAGGCTACCTGATTGCTGCATTTGGACCTCCGGTTTTCGGAAAACTACATGACTGGGATGTTTCGTGGAAAAGTTCTTTCTATTTTTTAAGCTTTGCAGTTGTTCTCATGTTTTATTTTGGAATGAAGGCTGCAAGACATAAATATGTTGAGGATTAAAGTGGATTGGTCTGAAAAGTAGGGAGAAATAATTACCCCACGTTTTGGACCTGATCCATTAAAATGTGTGATATCTTTAAAGAATGAAATTTTCTGGAGTAAATAAGTAAAGTCTTTGAAAATATTTGAAATGATCATATAAATACAGGAAATAATGCTAGATTCTTCCGCAGGGCAGCAGATAATACAACAGGGTGTCTGACCTGCGGAAAGAATACAAAATTATATCATAAAGAATCTAAGACTCTCTATGAAAACATTTAAAATTAGCAGTATCATAGTTTGATTTAAAATCGGATTAAATTTATTCTTCCGCAGACCGGCATATTACTGATGAAACCACAACCATATTCGCTTTTTTGCCAAATCTGCGTGAAGAATAAAAAATATTAACATAAAAGATCTTTACTTCTTAATCTTTCTCCCACAGACGAGCAGATTTCTGACAAACCACAACCATCAGTGCAATCTGCTGGGTCTGCGAGAGAAAAATCATATAAAAAGGGATTATAAGCATTATTAAATACTTGTAATCTATGAAAAACTGTCTCATTGTTTCAGATACAGTATTTTTCCTATTGTTTTAATTAAAGGGAGTATAGAAGGAAGTAAAAGCAGCATATTACATTCAGCGCCATGCTGCTCTTTTTATGAATTTGTTAAAATTTAGAGTTTTCATGGTTATTAGTTTTTAACTCTACACTTCCTTTATCTATTGTTTACAATATAATACTGTAAACAGATTAACTGTAGTAAAAACAACACCGGCATTTCCCCTTTGTACCGATGCTGTTTGTTTTTTCTGCCCTACCGTCAACAGTTATAAAAATAGAAGAAAAACAGCAGGAAATTACGAACAGGTGTCCTGTTGTAAAAAGGCAGAGCAGTTTTTGTGCTGTTTAAAACAAAAGTTGTCATGGTTACTAATTCTTTAGGCTTGTCTATTCCTTTCTTCTTTTTTATAAATGGTAATTCACTCAGAACAGCTTTTTTATTGGGCTGTTAATGATGAGTTTTCATGGTTATAGTTTTTAATTTTTTATAATGTATCAGGGTTTCGGGAAGTAAAAAGCGGCACGCCTGTTACATCAGGTTTACTGCGGCAATTGACAGTACCGCTTTCTTTATTGCTCTGTTTAAAACTAAAAGTTTTCATGGTTATTATTCTTCCAACTTCAGATGTCCTTTCTTCCTTTTATAAATTATATGCAGTATAATGATTATGGTCATTATTCCGATCAGCCAACAGCCAATCCATTGAAAGAAAATCAGAGAAAATTCTTCATTATCCCCAATACAGTCTATTGTATATCCCCAGATGGTTTTTCCTTTTCCGTTTTCAGAAATATTTCTGCATGCACAGTATTCTGGAAGTACCAGCAGAATATTCACTGCCAGCAACAAAATCCAAAATACAATCAGAATGTTCCGTAAAACTTCAATGGCCTTCATAGGGCAATAGCATTTTTTGTTTTTTCCGTTTTATATTTATTTCAAAGAACTTAATCATTGGTTTTTTAAACCAGTCAAAAACAGGTGTTTCATTAAACGGTTACCGAGAAATAATTCCGGTTCCTGATGAACTTCTGTTGTTTCTTATTTCAAAAGTAGATAATATTTTCATCCCTTCCCTCTTTCATTTACAATCCGCTTGATGCCGTTTACAATTCGCAAAAAAAGCCTTATATGAATGGATAAAAGGTACCTCAAAATTCCTTAAGAAGTGAATCTTATTATTTTTTCTTACTATATTCTACTTTCAGTGATTAAGTTATTCTGTTATGTACTGAATGAGTCTGGGCTGGACCGGGTATGCCTTTTGATGATTAAAAAAGAATTAAATTCCGATGATTTTCAATCGTTTTCATTGAAAAATAATTACTGACATTCTTTCATTGGCTTTTCCACAAGCTTCTGTTTTTTATCATTCCAGCGGTAGCAGTGTTGAGCAAGCGGAATTAAACTATTATTGGCAACTTTATACTCAACCGTTGTGACTACAGTTCCGGCACAGCATTGATTTCTTTCATAAACTCTTTTCTTAACGGGATCAAACTCCAAAGAAATTCCACTGAAGCTGCTTTCGTAATATTTCTGAGTTTTTTTGTTATACAGAAAGTAAATACTGGAGGTATTGGGGCCTGCATAACTGGATTCAAAGACAGAAAAATCATCAATCCCGTCAAAGTTAAAATCATCAATGCTTATATTATTTAATCCCCAGAGCTGACAGCTAACATCAAGCTCCTGCAGCAGCTTGTCTGTGCGCTTTTCAAATATCTTTACGGATGTAATCATGGGATAATAATGGTCCTTTTCTTTGGTAGCAACCACTTTGAAATAGGTATTACCTGCCGAAACGGGCTGTAACAATTCTCTGCCTTTCCACTGAATATTTTCACCGTTTTCAATAGCATATTTTTTCGTTAAATTAATTTTCAGCTCATTTTTTGTTTTGATATTTTTCCAGATCCCTGATAATGTATTTTGCCCTTCAGAAAAACGATCCAATGTAAGAATTGCTCTGGTCTGCTTTTTCCCAGTTGTTTCTTTTTCATAAAAAGTAAGTTTCCCATTGCTGATCGTTCCATTATTCAGCGAAATCGGTTCATCAAAATCAGTATAAGAATAAACAGCATCTCCTGCATAAATAACCATTTCAATGGGATAATCGCCGATAGATCCTGTATAAACAGTCTGGGCATTCATCTGGCTGAACGTAAACAATAAAACTGAAAATAGTGTTCTTTTCATGACTTAGAAATTGCAGGAATAAATTATTTCAATTCTTTAATGGCTTTCTGTACATATTCCTCTTTCATATTTTCTTCAGAGATTCGGTCTCCCCATTGCAAATATCCGTTGTGGTCTTTTGCGAAACAACCTGTCAGGGTATTTTTAGTTCTAAACGTTTTATAATCTACATTGTCCAGTATTCCCTGGCGTGATTCATAAATGTGGCTTTTGTCCTTCGCATAGCATTCGTTTAATACTTCAAATGTAGCAGGATCCGCTTCCGGAAAAATAGAAAAACTTCCTCCATAAACCATTCCATAGTACCTGTAAACATGATTTTTATCTTTATAAAAGCTGGTATTTAATTTTTGAAAAGTAGCAGAATCAATGATCTCCTTCAGAGGTTCATTATCATTAAATCCCATCTGACTAATATAATGATCAGCCTGCTTCATTCCTTCCGGCCCTATCGCTATAATTTCCTTTATAGCCCAATCCCCTTTTTTACTGATCCACAGTCCGTTATTCTGAAGTTTCCAGTCTAAAATCTGATTGGTGCTATCAATGGATTTTACAACTGCTTCAAAATGCTGTTTTTCAATTTCTTCAGGACAGATGATAGGTTTAATTCCAAAAAACATAGATAATCCGCCTATTTTTTTATATTCTTTTTTGCCAGAAACTCCTGTAATCATTTGGTAAATTCCCGCTTTGTACCGGTATATATTTCCGTCACGACAATTGCTGTCATATTGTACAGGATAGAAATAAGTGCCTGTGCACAGAAGTACAAAGGCCACCATAACAAAAATCAATATCAATTTAAATATTTTCATGTTTTATTCTCTTGTAATAGGTATTTCTGGTTTTTGAAAAGTATAGATAAGATGATAGTATATTTTGTTTTCCTGAAAAGTTTTTCCCATTCCGCTTACTTCTTCTCCTGGCAGTAACAGCTTTTTACTGGTCAGATTTTTCCGGTATTTCTTTAACGAAGGCAGCAGATAAGATACCTGGCTGGTGGCTTCCTTCTTATCGGTATGGATAAACAGCCATTCATCCGCTTTTTTGTTGACATAACAATATAAAGTTCCGCCCTGCTTTTTAGGACCTCCATATTTCAATGTAAATCCTTTTTTTGTTAAAAGACTATCTGTATTCATCTTTGCCGGAATTACATCATACCAGATGCCGGATGGCGTCAATGTTTGTGCCTTCGAAATGAATATTCCTGCGGTAATTATGGCAAACAATACTATTTTTTTCATTTTTCCTGAACGGGTTTTATAATAGTCGTTATGAAAGAACTGGTTCTCCTTCTTCATCTGAGCATCTCAAACAGACCAGATGAACTGAAAAAACACAAAACGGGTATTCACATTCACAGTGACATCTGCCAGGTCTCTTCTTTTTGTATCCAGTCATAACTTTCTGATTGTACAGATACTTTTGTTTTCCACTGGACAACGCGTTCTGCATCAGAAGGTTTTTCTCCGCCATCAGACATTACAAGGCTGTCTTTTTTTTCATTGTTAAAATAAGCAGGAATGCAGATCCCATATTTTTTCTCTTTGGAAGCTGCCCAATAAAAAAAGCAGATCATTGCCCCCAACAGCAGGAGTATGGTGATGAGTATTGCTTTAGGTGAACGTTTAAAGTAAGTAAGCCCACCTATTACTATACAAATTACTATTGCCGCAATTAATATCATATTTTGTTAATAGTATTGGTTAGCCATTCACAAAAACCGTCTCCACCCGACCATAAACAGCTTAAGTAAAGAATCGGGACAATAAAAGCCAGAAGAAACGGAATATCTGTAAGTGCTGCTTTGTAATCTTTTTTTATCAGCCTGATAATCAAATCTGTTATAAATCCAAAGAATAAAGCACTTAATATAAAGATCAGCATCAACGCAACTCCCATTCCTACATCGGTAGGATGTTCTTTTTGTTTGTTTGCTTTGAATGCCATTTCTGCCCAGAAATACAGCCCGATCAGAGGAACAGCGGTGATCAGCAGTCTTATCAGAAGATGTTTAATGATTTTCATAGGTTATTCAAATGTACATATAGTAACCGTTACTTTTTAAATTTTCTTAAAATACTATAGATTATTACAGGTAAAACCACCATTAATATTAGAAAAATACAGGTTAACAGCTGGTCTTTTCCGTTATCTGCTAAAAAATAAATACCAATTCCCAAAATAAGTATAGGAGAAAAGATCATGAGTTTGTGGAGATAAAACAGGTTTTCTTTTCCGCTATTTTCGCGGATTACCTCCTCATTCTGTAAAAGGTCAGGAAAATATTGATATACATACTCCTGAATGAGATAAAGATCTTCATGAGAAAGCTCTTTCGGCCGGATCAAAAGGTCACCTACCGCAATCATCATGCTTTTTTCAGCAAAAGAAAAGGCTTTGATCTTTGCTGAAGGAAATTCTTTCACATAGCTTTTCGGATCAAGCATATACCCTTTATAATCGGAGTTCTCCATTGTTACCATGCATTTGATCTTTCTTTTATCCAAATAAAAAACCTCAAAATAAGATGACTTTTTATATTCGTCATAACACGGTTTTATAAAGAAAATAAAAGGAAGAAATACTAATGTAAGAGCAAAAAATACAAACTCTACGTTCAATACCTGCCCTAGCCAATATATTGCAGCCAGTATAGAAGCAATACCCAGTAAAAGATACTTGTATCCGAATATTTTTTGAAAGAAATAAATGAATGCTACAACACCTGCTGCACAAAGTCCGCTTTTCCAGTTGGCAAAAACAGAGACTATTCCTGTAAGAGAAAGAATAGAAACAAAGATCAGAGAAACAGTGGCATTTTTTTTTCCGAAATAATGCTTGACAATACGTATACAAGCAAGTTTTTTTTCCATCGTCGTCTCTCTGATCGGTTATTATTTTCCCTGAATAATATGTTCCTATATCTTTTTTCCGGAGGGTATTAAATTCTTCTGGAGAAAATGTATTCCGGATTCTTTATAGTTGTTTGTCTGGTTCATAATGACGGCCAGATCCTGTTCCAGCATCAGTGCCTGTCTGTCGTTATTATTGATTATATAAAAATAATCTTTGTCAGCAGTCTTTATCCTGAGACGGTAATGACCTCCCCGGCCGTATGTCTTTTCAAGATTATAACTGATAATACTGTTTCCTTTGATGCTGTTTACCCTTCCCAGTTTGAAAATATGCAGTGTATCTTTCTGGAAAATAAATGAAACATGATATTTATGTATCAGAGCCTGGCTTTCGTTGTACTTTTTCAGTTTCTTAATATCATCATCTTCCAATGATTTCAGCACCGGAACATAGCTTTCAAAAAACCTGTTGAGCAGAAAAGCCAGCGGTACTATCATTACAGTAAGAAGCCCCATCATTGCTAAAGTATATTTTACAGCATCTTCTATCCTTTCATTATATCTTGTTTTTCCTAACAGATCTTTTCCCAGGTCATTGGTTTCTTTATAGGCTACAACAAGAAATATAAAGGGTATTATAAAAACCGCCAAAACCAGCAAAAGAATCAGGATTCTTTTTCTTAAGCGAAGCTGTCTTATAAAATGGCTTATATAGTTTGTATTCGTCATTTGTGCAGCACATTTTATACTCTTTTGCTTGGTCTGGCTGTTGAGTTCAAAGGTAGAAAGTATATTTCTGAAGTAAAAGATTCGTTTACAATTCGCCGGAAGTGGTTTACAATTCGCTACATTTTTCACCTATATATGATTTAAAATAATAGGTAATATCATGAATGTCATTTTTTCTGGGTGAAAATTATACAAAAAGTGGCTAAAAGCAGAATTATCCCAATCATAACAGCGAATGCATACAAACCTGAACCTTGCAGATATAAAGGCTGTGTAGAAATAAATAATTTACTTTCTGACAGGTTGCCGGGATTATACAAAAGAATAAATTTCCTTTCAGCTATCTGCTGTTCTGTTCTTTGCAGAATTTCAGATTTCAGTTTATGAATCCGGTTTTTGCTTTCCCATACCGGGTAATATAATTTTTCTGCCTTATGTTCTGTACGGGTGAAACTACGCTGTCCTATTTTATAGGTGTAGGTAATATCTGAATAAGCATACCCACTGGATTTTCTGTAAGGTTTATCCCAGCCTGACTGATAAAATACTACTTTAGATTCTGCCGTATTCCAACGTAAATGAGTTACCTGAAATTCTTTAAATCTCAAAAACGGAGAGACAGAAAAAAGAATCAGCATAAAAACATAAATAAATCCAAGCAGCATCAAAAAATATTCTCCTTTCTTCTTCCAGACTTTCCTTTGAGTCTTTCTCAATATAAAAACAAGAGCAGAAATAATTAGCGCATAAATAAAATAATGATAACTGTTGACTATAAATATAAAGGCCAGAATCATTGCTGCCATGATAACAGCTGCCAGCGATTCAAAGATCCGATTAACGATATGTTTAAAGTTCTTTTTCAATGATAATATAAAGCATTTATTGAGTTTATTCTACCAAAGTAATGACTTGCTGAAATATTGGAATAATGAGGGGTTTTATTGGCTTTCCCCTGCCGCGGAAGATTCGCCACAGTAAAAGAATAAAAATATATTTTGTGATTGACTGTAATTTTATCTTAATCAGATCATTTGTTCCTCATCAATACTTCTTTATCGTTATTTCCGGAATTTTACATTTCCGGGAAAAAAGTATTGATGAGGAACAGACCTGAATTACATTCTTTGAAACTAAGGGTTTACCACTGGGATTAATAGGGTTACCACAGTGCCACTGCCTGCATTTTTGGAAATATTTACACTTGCTTTTTTGCCTAGCAGCTGCATTCTTTCCCTGCTGATTGTTCCGGATAATGAACGGTGTGAAGTATCTGCCTGATGTGCCTGGCTTCGTCCGGTATCGGTAACGGTAACCTGTAAAACATCGTCATCCAGTTTAAAACATACCTCAATATTTCCGGTATGAGAATCCAGATTAATGCCGTGCAGGATTGCATTTTCCACATAAGGCTGTATCAGCATCGGAGGAAGTAATGCCGCTCCTAAATCCTGTTCATCCGGCTGGGAGATGTGATAGGTAAAAGCATTTTCATAGCGCATCTGCTGAAGACAGAGATAGTTTTCCAGTGTTTCAATCTCTTCATTCAATGGAACCAGATTTTCCCTGCTCAGCTCGAGACTGCTTCGGAGAAGACGGCTGAAACGGTTAAGATATTTAATAGCACTTTCCTTTTTATCCAATCTCACAAAGCTCTGTACCGCAGATAATGTATTAAAGATAAAATGAGGTTCCATCTGTGTCCGGAGTAATTGCTGCTGAAGCAACAACTTTTCTTTTTCCTGTCTTGTACGGCGCTGGCGGAAACTATAATATAAAAACAATAGTACAATCCCCAAAAGAACAGATCCCAGGACAGAGATAACAAGCCATAAGTGGTTCTGTTCCAGCTCCAACTGGTTAATCTTGATGTTTTCATTCAAAGTCCGGATGGAACGGTCTTTAGCCTGAAGCTGATAAAGAGCATTCATTTCTGCAACGGCCTGGGTATTTTCCGTTTCGTATACTTCTTTTTGAAGTTTTGCGGCCTGTTTCATAAGCTCAATAGCTTCATTAGGCTTTCCCTTTAATTGGTATAAACCGGCAAGGTTGTTCAGATATGTGGCCTCGTTGTAGCTATAGATCAGCTTGGGATGACTTTTCTTCAGGGCTTCAGTTTTTTGAATAAATTCCTGAGCTTTCTCCACTTGTTTAAGTACGACATAAGTTCCTGCAATATCAGTGTAATCAACAAAAAGATTATTGATCTCAACTGCAGCTGTTTGTTTATTGTTTATACTTTCGTCATTCTTTGCTTTCAGGAGCTGATAATGAAGCAGGGAGTCCCGCTGGTCCTGGGAATCAAAATATTTCATTTTGGCATCATATAGATAACCTATGTCATATTGATCAGGATTTCGTGCATGAAGAACTTCCAGCTTATGGAGATAGGGTTTTATACTGTCTGCAGGCTTATTGAGGGTACTAAGAGTGAATATCATCTGTACCAGTACCCGTTGTTTATTGATATGCCCCTCAGGCAGGGGAACAGTCCAGGGCAGAGCAGCCCGGTTCATTTTTTCAGCAAGATTGTACTGATAAGCATTCAGATTGCTTTGTGCAGCTGAAAGAAGAATTGCTGAACGCGCTTCATCAGAAAGATGTACAGCAGTATCTGAAACAATAGCTGCAGCCTTATTGTAATAATAGCCTGCTTCCCGTTGTTTGGCCTCCATGCTCCGAATGTTTCCAATTCCATTGTATATCAATGTCTTATACAAAAGATTGCCTGAAGTTGGTTCTATAAGCTCCAGAGCCTGTTCTATATAATAACGGGCAGAATCCTGACCGCGCATCCCATACATACGGGCCATTTGATATTTAACAATTGCAGACATCGTAGTGTCTTTTATCACCAATGGATTTTTTTCATATTTACGCCAGACAACGACCATAGAATCCGCATTTTTAGGATTTACAGGTGCATTTTCTAATGTATTGATCTGTTTTAGGAGAGCATTCTCCTTCGTAGCAGAAGTCTGTTTTTTACTACATCCTGAAGCCAGCAAAACTGCTGTTCCAAAGTAGATGATCCGAAGTATATGTTTCATTTATTTATTCAAAAGCTGAGTTAATATAGCATTTTTGCGTCTCAGGGAAATAGGAATCTCTTCCTTATTTTTAAGAACAATATATTCTGAACGGTTAAGCCCTGATATATACTGACGGTTGACCAGATAGGACTGATGAGTGCGCAGAAAATGCGGTGCGGGTAATAATTCTTCGTAATATTTAAGCGGTTTGGAGATCAGTTCTTTAGTTCCATTATTCAGAAAGAAAAAAGTATAAGGTCCATCCCCTTTACAATAAACAATATCCTGAACTTTAATAATATGAGTACTGTGAACGGTATTAAGGGCAATGCTTTCAGGAAGATCTGAAGCTGTCATAGACTCTTGGGTCAACATTAACTGCTGCATCCACTGTGGGTTGTTTTCACTTCTCCGGCGGTACCTTCCCAAACTCTCTCTCAGTTCACTCTGATCAACAGGTTTCAGAAGATAATCCAGCGCTCCATATTTTATAGCTTTGATCGCAAAATGGTTATAGGCTGTAATAAATATAATATTCTGAGGGATTGGATTAAGTAATTTCAGAAGGTCAAAAGCCGTCCCGTCCCGAAGCTGAATATCCATAAGGATGACATCGGGCTGCTTTTCCTGAATCAGTTGTACAGCGGTTTGTACACTGTCACTCCATCCGATAAGTTCCGTATCGGCTTCCTGCTGAATCAGGAAACTTATTTCTTTACGTACTGCCGGCTCATCTTCTATGATCGCAATGCTTATCATTTTTACATTTTTTAGCACGGTAAAAATAATGATTGTAAAGTAAGAAATCAGTCAGAATTTACAATTCGTAGTTATATTTTTACAAAATGGCATGAGATTGAATGAAAATACCTGAAAACCATTGTTTTAAAGTAAAATATACCCTATCGTTTTCTTACAGCTCTTACTCCTCTTCGCTTATTTTTTTGAATGATAAAAAACTGGAGAATAATCCAGGCATTCCGCAGACGGATTCCTTCGATTATTCTCCAGAATTAATAATCAATTTACGGGACAGCTTTCAAAGTCAGTATTTTTTAACAGGTAGAGAAATGATCTGCATTAACCTCTTCTAAAACATCAAGAATGTTCTGATAAATCAACCTCAGTTCTTCCGAAGTAATGCAGTATGGGGGAACTAAATACATACTATTTCCTAATGGTCTCATAATAATCCCTCGCTGCAGGAATTTGTCATACAGGATTCTCCCTATTTCATTAAAATAAGAAGTATTTTCATTGGTTTTCAACTCAAAAGCGAAAATGGTTCCGGTCTGACGTACATTTTCAACGTTGCAGTGTTTTGAAAGAATTGCACCAAACTCTGAATGCTGTTCTCCAATACGGTTGATGGCAGCCTGCGTCTCTTCGTTCAGAAGAAGTTCCATACTCGCTAATGCCGCGGTACAAGCTAAAGGATTAGCCGTAAAAGAATGCCCGTGAAACAGGGTTTTGTATTTATCATCAGACAAAAATGCATTGAAAATATCCTGAGAGCATGAAGTGATTCCCATAGGCATGGTTCCACCCGTTAATCCCTTTGAAAAGCACATAATATCCGGCATTTCTGATAAATGGTCTGCTGCAAAAAGCTTTCCTGTTCTTCCGAAACCTGTAAATACTTCATCCTGAATCATTAAAACCCCTGATTCTCTGCAACATTTCATCAGTTCGCTAAGATCTTCAGCATTATACATTAACATTCCTGCAGCTCCCTGTACCAAAGGTTCGTAGATGAAGCAGGCCGTTTCAGAAGCCCTATCTTTAATCTGGATTTTCAGGTCCTCCAGGTTTTCCCGGGTGGGGGTATCAATAAAGATCACTTCAAAAAGCATGCTCCCGAAAGGTTTTGTCCACACACTTCTTCCACTCACAGACATCGCTCCGAAAGTATCGCCATGATATGCATTTCTAAATGCCAGAATTTTTGTCTTTTCCTGTCCGTTATTATAAGCATACTGAACACACATCTTGAGGGCTGCTTCCACCGCTGTAGAACCATTGTCAGAATAGAAGATCTTTTTCTGATTATCAGGAAGCAGTTGCAACAGATTTTCAGAAAGCCTGACTGCCGGCTCATGGGTAAAACCTGCAAAAATAACCTGCTCCAGTGTATTGAGCTGCTGAAATACCCGTTCAGCAATATAAGGATGGGCATGGCCATGTAAAGTGACCCACCATGATGAAACAGCATCAATATATTGCTTCCCTTCCTCATCATAGAGATAAACTCCTTTTCCGCTCACAATAGGAATGGCCTCCCCGGCCGTTTTCATCTGGGTATACGGATGCCAGTTGACAGCTTGGTCTCTTTCCCCGAGATTTTGTATTGATGTATTCATTTCAAATGTATATTTATAATTTTTTTAACGAAAGCAGACTGTGTACTATAAATAGTTTCGGCTGCTCTTTTATTCTGTATCCGGTACTGCTGGTTGATGTATATCACAGTATAGCAGATAGTAATTTTACAACCAATGCCAGCAGAATTATAATCAGGATCCAGAAATTCATAGCTTATATTTTTACTCGTTTAGCAGCAGGTTTCCGGCTTTTTATTAGATTTCATGGGCTTTAGCCCAAGTGTTTCCAGCATCTGCATATCTTCCGACACCCCCGGATTAGGAGTTACCAAAAGGGTTTCTCTTTCCCCGGTAAAAATAGAATTAGCACCGGCCATAAAGCACCATGCCTGCTCGGTTTCGGTCATTTCAATTCTTCCGGCACTTAATCTTACCATGGAAGAAGGCATTACAATTCTTGCGGTGGCAATCATTCTTACCATTTCCCAGGAATCCACTTTTTGATTATTTTCAAGAGGCGTCCCTTCTACCCTAGCCAGTGCATTGATGGGAACAGATTCCGGATGCTTAGGCATTGTGGCTAAAGTAAGCAGCATTGAGATTCTGTCTCCGTGGGTTTCTCCCAGTCCGATAATTCCTCCTGAACACACAGTAATACCTGCTTTTCTTACATTATTGATGGTATTGATCCTGTTATCAAAAGTTCTGGTGGAAATAATCTCTTCATAATACTGTTCTGAAGTATCAAGATTATGATTATAGGCATATAATCCCGCTTCCTGAAGACGTATGGCCTGTTCCTCAGTAAGCATACCCAGCGTACAGCACACCTCCATTCCGAGCTCATTCACTCCTTTTACCATATCTATAACCCTGTCGAAATCCCTATTATTTCGTACTTCACGCCATGCTGCTGCCATGCAGAAACGGGAAGATCCGCTGTCTTTTGCTTTCTGAGCGTGGGCGATTACAGTTTCAGTCGGCAATAGTGCCTGTACTTTGATATTGGTGTGATAGCGGGCTGCCTGTCCGCAATAAGAGCAGTCTTCCGGGCATCCCCCAGTT
Source organism: Chryseobacterium sp. 2987 (assembly GCF_031456375.1). NCBI lineage: Bacteria > Pseudomonadati > Bacteroidota > Flavobacteriia > Flavobacteriales > Weeksellaceae > Chryseobacterium > Chryseobacterium sp. 2987. The sequence goes on along the minus strand of NZ_JAVDUN010000005.1, from coordinate 346,431 downwards.
TTAATCGATAATAAGGTTGAAACCTGTACTTCCGCAGGGTTGTGCCATTCCCTGTGTACGGTTGCCGCTTTGTAGATAAGTTCCAATAAAGGCAGATGGTAGATATCTTCTATTTCTTTTTTGGTCCAGTTGTTTCTGATTTCAGTTTTTTTATCCATTATCATAAATTTGTTTTTGTTAATTGTTCTGCAATAGCTTTAATGCTGTCTTTTGTAGGCTGATTGATTTCAGGAATCCTGATGATCCTTGTTTCCTTTTGAATGAATCCGGAAATCACCCGTTCTGTATCAGGAGGAAAAAGTCCGTTGAAAATCAGGTATTCCACTTTTATTTTTTTCTGTTGAAGCGCCATAATAGAAAGTAAGGTGTGATTAATGCATCCCAAATAATTTCTAACTACCAGAGCAACAGGGATTGCCAGTTTTTCAATCAGATCAATCATAAATTCATCGTCTGAAAGGGGAACCATTAGTCCTCCCGCTCCTTCTACAATCAATGGCTGATCTGTTTCCGGAAGCTTAAAATCCTCAATCCGGATGTGTATATTTTCCTCCCGTGCGGATTGATGCGGAGAAGCTGCCAGTTTGAGACGAAAAGTTTCCGGATGACATTTTGTGCAGTCTGTCCAGTCTGCTATTTTATGACTGTCTGTATACGCCAAATCCCCGGCTTGAACGGGCTTCCAGTAATCGGCTTTAAAATATTGGGTTAAAATGGCGGAACAAATGGTTTTTCCTACTTCTGTTCCGATCCCGGTGATGAATAATTTCATGTTAATCAGGTAAAAACAAGCTTCAAACTTGCGACTGTTTATGTTTTTTAAATAAATTCTTTAATAATTTCTGAAAGGGTTACAATTTCCTCTTCTGTATTGAAACTGTGCAGGCATATCCTTAGCCTTTCCGTCCCTTCTTTTACGGTAGGGCTGTATACTGCGTAGGTTAAAAATCCATTTTCTGACAAAGTATTCTGCATCATTTTTAATCGTTTATTATCAGGAATTAATACCGCCTGAACAGGACTCTTTTCCGAAGAAGGTGTTGGAATAACCTGTTTTCTGAACAGTTGAATATTTTGCTGAAGCTTTTCTGATAGTTCAGGATACTGTTTTAAAAATTCATATCCCGTTTTTATAGCAGCCCACTGGAAATCCTGAGCTGCAGTACTGTAAATAAAAGGGGATGCGAAATTAATCAGATAAGATTTCACCAAATCATTGCATAATATCGCTGCACCATGAGCTCCTAAAGCCTTTCCATAAGTAACTACTGCTGCACAAACCTTGTCCTGAAGCTGATATTGCTGAATCAAACCATATCCAAAAACTCCAAAGGCATGGGCTTCATCTACAATCAGGGATGCATGGTATCTTTCAGCTAAATCTGCCATTTCCTTTAACGGAGCAAAATCTCCTTCCATTGAATACAGGCTTTCCGCGGCGATAAAACAATGTCCGTTTTGTCTTTTCAGCAAATGTTCCAGATCATTCAGATCATTATGTTTAAATTTCAGTTTTCGGACATGAGACATTCTGCAGGCGTCATGAACGGAGCGGTGAATCTGCTCGTCAACAATAATGGTATCATGACGACCCGGAAGCGCAGAGAATAAAGCAAGGTTGGCATTGTATCCTGAAGGAAAAAGCAATGCAGCAGGAAATTTGTGTTCTTGCGCAATATATTCCTCCGTTTCTAATGCTGTACAGCTATTTCCGCTAATCAGTCTGGAACCTGTACTTCCTGAGAGGAGCTTCGGCTTTTCAATAACCTGTTTCAGAAGTATGTTCTGAAGTTCTCTGTTTCCGGCAAGTCCAAGATAATCATTAGAATAAAAGTCGATTCCGGGCCTTTTGGATTTCAGAGTTCTTACTATTCCCGACTCCTTTCTTTTATTAAGATGTTCCTGAAGTCTGTTAAGCATAATTCACTTTTGACACTTCTTCAAGTATTGCGTTAATCCATTGGTCATGAAGTTCTTTTTCTATAGCCAGAATATTTTCCGCGTGGAGCTTCCAGTCTTCAGAAAATTCGTTCAGCTGGTTAATCATTTCTTCCAGATGGCCTTCTTCTTCCAAGATAATAGATTTAACCATAATCCTGGAGGACTCTTTGGTAAGAACATCCTGATAAACGGGATAAAGCTCATCAGCACGAACTTCTATAGCATACGTCACAAAAAGGTAGGCCGCATACTTTAACTCTTCTTTAGTCAGCTGAAAGGCATTCTTAAGATATCTGCACGCTTTAACATCTAAAGAATGAAGATATTGTCTTGTAGCGATGGCAGCGAGCAGTTCATGATCTTCATAAGTCAGGCAGTATTCAGCATCAATTTTTCCAATCTGCTTTTTCAGATAGTAAGCATGACGGTGCTCTTCTGCAGCGTGTTTCAGCTGGATCAGGCTAACGGAAACAGGATGTTCACACTTTGAGATCTTCCGGGCTCCCGCATTTTCCATAAAAGAAAGTGTATTCAGCCATTGGGCATGCGTTTTGCCGTCCTGTACGATCTTTTCAAGCATACGATGAAATTCCATAGATTTTTATTTTGAGCCAAAAGTAGTATATTGCCGGACCATTAAAAGGTGCCAGTTTTAATATTATGGATAGTCCGGTTAAGATTCCTTATCAAAGTTTTATAGAAATTGACAGAAATTCAGAAACAGCAATCTATCTGCAAGTGGCCAATCAGCTGATCAATGCTATACAGAGAGGCTTTCTTCCTTTTGGAACCAAACTGCCGGGAACCAGACTGTTCAGTGAAATTTTAGAGGTTCACCGCAATACAGCTGTTGCCGTTTATGATGAACTTTCTGCACAGGGATGGGTGGAAAGCCTTCCGAATAAAGGAACTTTCATTATCGGAGAGAATCAGGAAAAACCTATTAAAGTCAAGGATTTTGAAAAAAACAACCTTCAGAATTACCCGGAAACCACAGGATTTTCTTTTAAAACATCCAATATTTTAGACAATCCTTTTGAGCATTCAGACTGTGAATATATTTTCAATGATGGTGTTCCGGATATCAGACTGACACAAATCGGCCAGCATTCACGGTTTTACAGCTCTATTCTTAAACGGAAATCCAATCAGAAAATGCTGGGACATTATAATCACGACGGAAGTGAATTTTTTAAACAGCATTTATCCCATTACCTGAATCTTTCCCGCGGCCTTCCTATCTCCAAAAACAACCTGCTCATTACCCGAAGTACGGAAATGAGTATTTACATTGTTTCGCAAATATTACTTTCCGAAGGTGATACAGTCCTGATTGGTGCTTTAAGTTACTTTTCTGTGAATATGATCTTTCAGAAATCGAGAGTTAATATTGTATCAATACCAATAGATGATGAAGGAATCAGGGTTGAAAGTGTAAGGGAAGCCTGTAAAAAACAACGCATAAGAATGCTTTACCTTACGCCACACCACCACTATCCTACCACTGTTGCTTTAAGTGCACAAAGAAGATTGGAATTACTGGAACTCGCTAATGAATACGGGTTTATCATATTGGAAGATGATTATGATTATGAATTTCATTATGACAAAAGTCCGATTCTTCCGCTTGCCAGTGCTGATACCAACGGAATGGTTATTTATATTGGTTCTTTCGGAAAATCGCTGGCTCCGGGATTCAGAACCGGGTTTATTGTGGCTCCGGAAAATCTGATGGCAGAAATGAGAAAATACCTCGGGATTATAGACCGTCAGGGAGATATTCTCATGGAAAGAGCTTTGGGAGAAATGATTGAAGAAGGGGAAATCCACCGCTATCTGAAAAAGTCTTTAAAAGTTTATCAGGAAAGAAGAGATCATTTTGCTTTATTACTCGATGAACATCTGAAGGGGTTTATTGGGTTTCAGAAACCTTCCGGAGGGCTTGCATTCTGGATGGAATGGAAGGTTCCTGTTAATCTAATGCAGCTAAGCCGGAACTGTGCCCAGCACAATCTTTTTATTCCTAAAACACTGCTTTATCAGAACAGAGATCTTACGGCTATGAGAATAGGCTTTGGAAATTTCAACTTTGAAGAAATGGAACGGAGTATTGAAATTCTTTCAGAGAATGTAAAGAAATTGATCTGAGTTTTGATATCACAGATTTTTTGGAATACGCGAGGTCGCAAGAGTTATTTACAAGCTGTATAAATAAAAGCTGTATAAATAAAAAGGTCGCAATGATTTTATCTGCGATAAAATTTCACACTGCAAAATTCATAAAAATCTTTGATTTTTAAGCTTAAGTGTTCTTCTCAACATAAAGCTTGTCACTTTAATCTTAAGTGTAAAAACTTTTTGTGGCTAAAATAATTTCCCACAGAATACACAGATTACTGATATATTTTATTTGAAAAAAATAGCTGAAAACCTTTGGTTTTCTTGCGCCTTAAAAACAGCATAATGGTTCAAAGCCTTGCGCCCTTTGCATTTTCTAACATCTTTCTATAGATCTGCTGAATCGGAGAATAAAAAGAGAGCATAATACAATGATTATACTCTCCTGTTTGGTAAAGATTAAAAGAAACAGAAATTTTATGATCCTTTCTTTTTCTTAGGTTTTTTCTTTTTCTTGTTTAAATAGATGATAAAACCTGTGATTGGAAGCGAGGCGGCAATGATTCCTGCAAAAAGATATAAAAACCTTCCTGTCATTCCTAAGATACTTCCGGTGTGAAGATCATAATTTCTTTCTCTTAATGCTGTTCCATATCCGATATTTTCGTTTTTATAAGATTGATATTTCAGTATTTTTCCTGAATACCGGTCGAAATTGAACTGTTCATTCTGATACTGTCTGTTACCATAGGTTACTTCGGCATAATAGGTCCCTTCTTCTGTTTTCGGAAAGCTGATCAGCGCTGATTTTTTATCTGCAAGACTTTGCTCTACTCTGTTTCCAACCATATCCAGAATATTTTTTGAATCCGGAGTTTCTGTAGTTGGTACTGTACTTTTGGCTTTCTGTTCAGTCTTTGCCTTTCCGTTAAGCGTTTTTTTTACCCATTGATCCATTTCTTCAAAATTCCATATCAATGCGGCATATGAAATCAAAAGCAGAAGGATAACGGAATAAAAACCCAGTACATTGTGAACATCATAATTGATCCTTTTCCATTTTGCGGATGTTTTGATGAAAAACATTCCTTTCAGAGCATTCTTGTTTATTTTTTTCGGAACCCAGATCACCAGACCTGAAAAAAGCATTACTGCAAATATGATGGTAGCATATCCGGTAATGGCTTTCCCGATTTTCTCTCCAAGCAGTAATCTTCTGTGAAGATCCATCACGATTTCAAAAAAATCGGTTTTTGCATTTTCTACTTCCAGAACTTTTCCGGTGTAAGGGTCTACATAAACTCTGTAATAATAAATATAAGACCCCCAATAAGTCAGGGCCTCTTTATCCATTTTCAAAGTACGGAAAGCATAACTTCGGGAAGGATCTGAGGAAATTTCTACCCTGCTTACCTTCAGACTGTCTGGTAATGCCTGTTCTGCTTTCAGTTTGAGTTCAGAAAATTTCAGCTTTTCTTTTTTTATGGTTTTTACATAATATTTTTCAGGATGTAATGCATGTTTCAGTTCTTTTTCAAAGGCAAGGATGCAGCCGGTAGCTGCCATGATAACAACTATAAGCCCGGACGTTAGTCCGAGCCATAGATGTATCTGATGTATAATTTTTCTAAATGTCAACTTCATTCTTAAAATTTAAGGCTGACCTCAGCAACAAAGTTACGAGGCATCTGGGCTACTACAACCCCCTGCCCTGCAAAATACTGTGCATTTCCTAAATTATTCATCTTAAATCCTAATCTGTATCTTTCTTTTTCAAGGGACACAGAGGCATTAATTAAAGTATACGCCGGGAAAACAAACTGTCCGGTAGTTGCATTATCAACAGTTATCTGTTTACCTACACGGTTCACTCCAAAACCTAACCCTAGTCCCTGAAGTCCTTTGATTGGCAATATGTAGCTGATCCATGAATTGAATACGTTAGCAGGTCCCGCAGATGAAGGACGGCGTCCATCAACATTAGCAGCCGCTTTTACAAATTTACTGTCGTTGTAAGAATATCCGGTCATAATATTCAATCCGTGAATAGGGTTCAGAATCGTTTCAATTTCAATCCCCTTGCTTCTCTGCTCGCCATCCTGAATGGTTACACTATAGCTTTTTCCGTCACGAACTACATCAACTCCTCTTAACATATTGTTAACCAGAATATCATAATATCCTACGGTGAAGTTTACCTTATTTCTCCAGAGATTTCCTTTTACTCCAACTTCCCACTGATTAGATTTCTGTGGCTTGAAGTCTCCGCTGTAGTCCGGAAGCGGCTGGGATGCCGGAGCGGTGTAGCTGAAACCGTTCATATAGTTGGCATAAGCTGACAGACGGTCTTTAAAGATCTGATACAAGATCCCGACTTTCGGAGACCATGCATTTTGATTGAACGCTCCTGAATTAGTATAGTTGTTCAGATTAAGCTGTCCTTTACTTTCATAATGATCAAAACGTAAACTTAACAAAGTAATCAAACGGTCAGTAATGTAAACAGCATCGGAAATATAGGCCCCGTATATGTTAGACGATGTGGTAGTTCTTTCCAAGGCAGCTTTTGACAGCTGTATTTTTTGAAGCGCCAGATCTCTTGAAATTGCACCATATTTTGGAGTCAGATTTCTTCCGTTGATCGTATCGTATTTAACGATCGGGGAATTATTATAGTTCAATGACTGATTTAAATAGTCCAACCCGATAAGAACTTTATTTTTGATTTTCCCGATTTTGAACTCACCGTTAAAATTCTGCTGAATACTGGTAGAAGCCCCTTCAGAATTCTGCCACTGTACATTACGTTCCAGCATGGCATCGCTGTCATTTCCTCTGATAAACTGATATTGGTATAACCCTTCCGTTTTTCTGTAGTTTCTTGAAATTAGAGTCTGTGAAGTCCAGTGATCAGAAATTTTGTAATTCACCTCAGCTTTTACGTTGATGGAAGGCGCTTTTAAACTCATATCATTATTGGAATAAGATCTTTTCCAGTCGAATCCAAGTTCATCAGGAGTTGTTGCGAAAAACTTTCTTGTTCTGGACAGGAAGATGATCGGAGTATTGGTTCCTTCATATGTATAAATCTGTGCCCCCAGATTGAATTTTAAGCGATCATTTACCTCATAGCTGAATGTAGGAGCCACAAACATTGATTTTCTGAATTCAGAATCTCTGAAACCATTCTGATACTGATAGGCTGCATTCAAACGGAATAAGGTTTTCCTTGAATCCGTGATCGGGCCGTATACATCAGCAGTTACACGGTTTAAATTGTAGCTTCCCATCAGATAAGAAACTTCACCTCCAAAATAATCCTTCGGTTTTTTCGTCACTACATTAATCAATCCTCCAAAAGAATTAACAGCTCCACCGTATAATGTTCCGGAAGGTCCTTTGATTACATCGATACGTTCAATGTCTGCAGGATCAATTTCGGAGTTGGTTGTTGCCGGAACACCATCTACCATAGAAACTCTGGTCGGAAATCCTCTTAAGTTGTAATAAAAACTTCCGTCTCCTGCTCTACCCGCACTTCCCTGCATCTTAACAATACCCGGAACGTTCTTCAAAGCGTCTGACACATCATACACGAGCTGTTCCTTAAGGATCTGTCGGTTGATGCTGGTATACATCTGAGGATTTTCAAGGTTTCTCAGAGGCATTTTAGAGATGGAAGTACTGTCCTTATCCAGAAATTTGTTTCTGCTTACGGCATATACTGTGATTCCTTCAATGACATTATTATCTGCTGTAGTATAAACAACAGGGATTTCAAACACCTCTTTCTCAATACGGATTGGTTCCCGCATCAGTTCGATATCATTTAAAACCACCTGAAGGGTATATTCTCCGGGCGGCACATTATCAAAGTAATATTCTCCTAAATTATTGGTTTTTGCCTGATAAGGTGTATTCACTAACCTTAAAAGGGCGTTTTTAACAGGTTCTTTCTCAGACAGCATGACTTTACCGTGAACACGATCATTCTGCTGGGCAGAAAGGATTAACGGAAAGCTGACAAGAAGTAAAAGTAATATAAGGGTTTTAAATGTTTTCATGCTGTAAGTTTTGTAACATAGGATAGTTTATTTTGCCGTTTTGTGATAATGGAAATGATTCTATGTGTTCGGTGCGTACGTACTGCGGATTGATGCGCAGCTTATTTTTAATAATTTCTGTGATATTTTGGGGATCAATACCCTGATTGTCGTAAAGTACAATGATCTTTTTGTCATTGGAATTCAGGCATACCAGTGTATTTCCTTCCAGTTCGTTCTTCAGGATAACTTCTACCTCATCCAGGTTAAGACGGATTCCGAAAAGCTTCATAATCCTTTTGATTCTTCCTGTGATGTAGTACAACCCGTTCTGGCCTCTTCTGCCCATATCTCCGGTATGGAGAATTTCGGGCTGTTCATATATAGACAGATCCTCAAGTCGGTTGGCATATCCACCGGAAATTCCCGGATGTGAAAAAAGCAGTTCTTCCGATTCAGGATCTATTGTAAAACTGCCTCCATGTACAGGAGTCCCGATAGAGGTTTCTTCTTCCAGAAGCCCGTCTGTGGTAAGATAAGCCATTCTTCCTCCAGCCTCTGTCTGCCCGTATTGGGCAAAGAACTGTTTCTCAAATTCATGACAGTAAGAGAAGATTGTTTTTCTCAGTTCACTGTTAATAACACCTCCTGTATGGGTCATATACCTTAAACTGGGGCTGTCTTTTCTGAAAAAGCCAATTCTGTTCAGGTTTTCATACAAATACGGGACTCCTCCCAGTGTACTATAGCCATATTCTTCCATTTCATCCCAGAAAGCTTTCTGCATAATGTCTTTGTCGGTACATACAATTCTCCCAGCACGCATACAGTTGGTGGTGAAAATAGAAAATCCGTACACGAAATTAATCGGTACGTTCAGCGGAACCACATCAGATTCCAGGATAGGCATGTACTGAAGGATGCTTACTGCATTCTGATAAAGGTTTTCATCCGACAGTTTCACCAGTTTCGGGACCCCTGTTGTTCCTGAAGTGCTCAGAAGGATTTTGATGTCCGGGTGAATAGAGGCTTCGGGCGTTTGATCTTCTTTTGCAAAGATTTTAATGGTTTCTGAGAATTCCTTTAAAGAATATCCCCAAACCTCATCTCTTGACGGATCAAAGATGTATTTCGGGCGATACTCTGCTTCCAGGCGTTCCTTAAATTCAGGATGCAGTTTCTGTCCCAGTACAGCAATGGCATGAGCTGTTCCGTAAAAATTGAGGAGCACCTCAATACCGGGCAGCTGATTGTCATTGTACAGAAAGATCAGTCCTTGCTCTGAAGGATCTAAACCCAAAGACCTGCACAGGGCCCCGGCCGGTATGGTGGTACCGGACGAAGCATCTGTAAACAGCAGGCTTTTGTTGTCAATTACATTTTCTAAAATTTTCATATACTTAGTTTTCTACGAGTACATCGTATTTTTTCATTTTCTCACGGATTTTTCCTACCGTTCCCATTTCAAGAATATCATTAAAATCAAATTTGATCTGATAAAACTGCTCCAATGCTTCTACAATGAGCAGATGGGACATAGAATCCCATTCGGGAATTTCCTGATAGGTAAGGTTTTCATCAACCAACTCTTTTTTAACAGCAATAGCTGATGCAATAATTTCATAAAACTCTTCTGTTGTGTTCATTTTAAATTTTTATAGTTTTCCATTTTCCATTTTTGAAGATCAGTAAGAACAGTACAGCAAGCACTATTTCCGAGGAAACAATGGCCGTAAAGATCCCTTTCAGCTCCCATTGAAGGCGTACCCCAAGCAGATAGGCTAAAGGAAGCTGAATAACATAAAACATGATCATATAAAGCAGGGTTACCTGCATAATGTTCCCGGCAGCGTTAAGAGCCCGGCTGATTACCATTGTAAAGCCCAGCAGCAAATAAGCTATAGACACTACATGAATGTACTGTACGGCATATCCTGCCACTTCTGGCTCCTGAGTAAAAAAAGTAACCACATATTTTGCAGCGACCTGCCAGAGCAGGGCGACAGCTACCAGATAGGTCATGTTGATTCCTCCGGCCCTCCAGACTGTTTTTTCCGCCCGGTCCGGATTTCCAGCTCCTAAATTCTGTCCTGTCAGTACTCCTGCGGCATTTCCTATTCCCCAGGCAGGCATTGTAGCCACAGAGGCAACCCTTTGAGCAATGATATATCCTGCAAGAGCTGTAGTTCCGAACGTCGCGATGATCTTAACCATAATCAGCCAGCTGGAAGCAGGTATAATATATTGCACAAGTCCTCCCAACGCGATCTTCATCATCTTTTTGAGTAAAGGAAGATCGAAACGAAATTTCACCACAATATTGATACTGGTCTTACCGGAAAGGAGAATAAAGAACTGGTACAAAACGGCCAGCAGCCTTGATAACACGGTAGCATAAGCCAGTCCCATAAGTCCATAGGCAGGAACAGGTCCAAGCCCGAAAACAAGTACAACGGCAAAGACCATACTCGAGATATGGCAGAGCCACAGGGATTTCATGGCAAGATCAGCATCCCCAGCTCCCCTGAATAATCCATTAACGGAAAGTCTCAGAATAACCAGCCCGATACTAAGGAAAACCAGCTGTGAGAATGGTAAAGCCTGCGTCATTGCTTCCGGGCTAAAGCCAAGAAAGCTGATGATCTCTCCTGCAAAAAGAAATGACAAACCTCCAACAAGTAGGGCAAAGGCAGAGGCCAGCAATATGATATAATGGGCAGTTCGGCTCATTCCATCTTTGTCCTTTTCCCCGGCTCTCCTTGCAGTGAGTGTTGCCGCAGCTATTCCCAGACCTATTGCAATGGCGTTAGCAAAATTGATATAGTTGTCTGTGATCCCCACAAGCCCTAGAACCTGATCTCCCAATCGGGCAATGATCAGTAAATTGATACTGACAAAGACAGATTCCATCAATAATTCTAATACCATAGGAATGGCAAGGCTGAAGATAGAGCGATTAATACTTCCTGAAGTCAATTCTGTTTTTTTTCCTGCCAAAGCTCCGTACGCAAATACAGAGCCTTCTTTTATGATATGCAGCGCTTTTCTCATACTTCCGCTACAGAATTTTTATTGATGATCTGGTACAGCGGATTAAGAAGGGCGCCATCTTTCTTAGGAATAGCAAAAGCTTTATTTTCGCTATAGCCGTTATTCTTCAGACGGACACTGTTGATATAGAACCTTTTGAATGCCGGAACATACAGATCATACTTTTCGTACCGTTCCTTCAGATGCGGATTCTGATTTTTGTACTCTTTTATACATTCATGAACAAGAGTCCAGAATGTTTCTTCCTGGAAGTTTGAATACGTATGCAAAACATTGGAAAGATATCTGAAAAACGCATCAAAAATCCCCAGCAGAATAGAAAGTGGTACGTTTTCTTTGTTTGAAGACTGGATCAGCCCGTCTGCAAGATGGTCAGGCAGCTTTTCCCTGGCTTCAGGAGTCAGTACAATATCATCTACAAAGTCTTTAATGACAATCCTCTGAGGAAGACCATTCTTCAGCACAACCATAATGTTTTCTCCGTGAGGAGTCACACAAAGAGAATGAGTATAATAGATGTGAAGCAGCGGAGTAAGATAGGCAGCCAGATACTCCGTGATCCATTCTTTGATGCTGACTCCTGCTTTTTCGGCAAAAGCCTGTACCAAAGGAATTCCGTTCTGATCAACGTACAGCAGGGAAGCCATGGTAAACATTTCTTCACCTTCTTTCAGGGAAGATATGGCACTTTCACGCCATAGAGCCCCTAAAAACTCATTGTACTGATAAGGTACAGCGGTTATAGCATTGTATTGAGGATGCAGATAGGCAACTGAAGCTTCCTCACCCAGGAAAATGGTTCCTTTTGTCTCCAGATATTCATCATCTTTAATCAGACCTTTTACCCAGTCTGTAATCAATGGAGCAATTCTCATCTGCTTAGGAGAAAGTCCTCTGATATTTCCTGTACTCAGAATAGAAACTGCGGTTTTCAAGTATCTTTTTTCCGGATGCTCTGTGTTGAATAAAGTCCGGATGCTCTGCTGTGGGCTGTAAAAATCATTTCCTCCCCCTAACTTTATTAAAATTCCGGAAGCTATATCTCCCGCAAAATGAATCTTCAGCTTATGTTCCCACTGCCATGGATGTACAGGAATTAAATTGTAATCCTGAACAGATTTTCCTAAATCAATCAGTTGCTGCTGAAATACCTGATACAATTTGTCTCCAATTTCCGAACGGTAAAAGTTTTCCTGATCAATATGCTCCAGCGCCTGAAAGGCTGATCTGTCTTTATGGGCAGCCAGCCACAGAACTTTTATGTCCTGCCCTGCTTCCGGCGCGTAAACTTCAAGATCAGAGGGAGAAAATCCCAGCCGGCTTTTATTGACGATTACCCAGGGATGGCCTGTCATCTGATGCTCTACCGTCTGATAATTGCTGGAGGCAAGATCTTTTGAAGAAATAATTCCTCTGGATAAGATCAGCGCATCACAATATAAAGTATGAAGCAGTTCTTCTGTATATTTTGCTAACGTATTAGAATCTAAGTCAAATACGGTCTGCATTTCAAGAAAGAATTGAGGAACATTCAGGGTCTGACTTTTTACCTCATTTTCAATCTTAGCAATACTGTCTTTGTCGATATGCCAGTAATCCATCATTCTTTCCTGTCCGCGGAAGCTGTATTCAATATTTTCCAATCCGGTTTCAAGTCTGAAAACGGTGAATCCTGCTTCATCCTGGAAAACAGGAATAGGTTTCAGGCGCTCTTCATGCATTAACTCCGCAAAGGTTTTAGCCATCAGATCGCGGTTGGCCATCAGCCAGATTTCCTGACTGATGGGTGTATTATTTAAAGTGGTGTTCATTTTTAACATTATATTTTGGCAGTTGTTGGTATGGCGGCATATTTTTCAACATCAAAATCCTGGAATGCAATTTTATTTTCAATCTTATAATATTCTCTTCCCAGAATATCGTTGATGATATAAGAATTACGGTAAGCTGCCATTCCCAGATCCGTTGAAATATAGCTATGGGTATGAACTTCTGCGTGCAATACATAGATTTCACCGCCATTATGATCTATTGAATAGTTCCGGTTAACCGCAAATAATCCGCCTGAATCCCTTTTAATTCTGGATTGAATATTTTTAAGGAATGAAGGTTCATGGTAGCGGTATCCTGTTCCAATCACCAGATAATCGGCTTCCTGATCATACTGAACATCCTGTTCCAGCTGAGTAAATTCAATAATCAGCTGGTCTGTACTACTGTTGTCTACCCTGTCCAGCTGGCTGTTCGGAATAATGGTAAGTTTCGTATCAGCATTGTCAATATTCAGATCATAAATAAAATCATAGATCTGGTTGATGAGATCATAGTTAATCCCTTTGAACTGAGCTTGCTGCTTGCTTAAAATGGCCTTCCTTGCGCTTTCGCTTCTGCTGTAGAAATAGTCTACATAATCAGGAGAAGTAAGCTCTAAGGTCAGTTTTGAATATTCCATCGGGAAGAAACGGTCCGGGCGGGAATACCAGCCTAACTGAGTATTTTCATTCCGGCTCTGCAACAGATCATAGAAAACCTCTGCCGCACTCTGTCCTGAACCAATCACCGCAATTTTTTTACCCTGGGACAAAAGCTCTTCCTTACGGTACAAATAGGAACTGGTATGAAGAATCCTGGAATCATCTTTTGGAATAAATGAAGGGATATGGGGCTGTGTACCTGTTCCGAGGATTAACCTTTCTGTCCTGAAAACTTCGGCTTCTTTAGTTTTGGTGTGAATGGTCGTTACTACATACAATCCGTCTTCATACACAATATCCACAACCTGTGTTGAAAACCTGCACTGCGGCAATTGGCTTACTACCCATTGACAATACCGGTTATATTCTTTACGAGGAATGAAAAAACCTTCCCGGATAAAGAATTTATAAAGCCTGTTGGTTACTTTTAAATAATTCAGAAGACTCAAAGGATTGGTTGGATCAGCCATGGATACACAGTCACACAAAAACGGCGTCTGCAGGGTTACATGATCAATCATTAATCCCGGATGCCAGTCGAAACTGTCTCTCTGGTCCAGGAAAAGAGTTTTTAATTCAGAAATCGGATTGGATAATGCGGCCAGTCCCAAATTAAAAGGCCCGATTCCAATTCCGATCACGTTATATGGGGTTTCATTATTCATGTTCAGTGGTTTTTACGGTAAATTGTACGTATTTGTTCTGTGGAAACTTTTCCCAATACCATTCCCGGTAGCAGAAGTTAAGGTTGGCTTTTTTATGAGGCATTTCAATGACCTTTTCCACTTTAAAGCCTACATGTGCTTTATTCATCATGGATGCCAGAGAATCTACAGAACCTTCACCCACCATTTTCCCAACTTCAGGCTGGGCAAATACGTAATCTACCATAGATTGTGTGGAAGGAGAAACATATTTCTTTTTAGGATCGGTTGGAGCAATAAACTGATGGGTTCCGTAATCTGTCGGAAGAACATCATAATAATCGCCTACAATATCCCTGCATGGCCAATAGACTTCAATATTACAGGAAGGTTCGCCGTTGCTTATGACAATGTAACTTTGGGCTTCATCGCCGGGAAGCATAAGACGGTAATAGGTTTCCAGCTCATCAATGGGCCAGTTCATCTGCCAGATTTTAACGGCATGTTCGCGGTTGAACCACTCATGAAGCATTTCAAGATCCTGATCAAGATCAATTGGACGCATGGTGATGGTCACCTCTTCTTTTTCGAAATAGCGTTTGAAGAAAACGTCTTTTCCTTTCGGATGGATCAGCTGGTCTGAAAAGAAATACTGGTGAAGAAGATTGGGAACTGTTGCATAAGAAATCGCTGACGCACTTGTAATTCCGTCAATTTCATTGGCTACTGCCTTAAAATTGGTTTTTGTTCCCCAATAATGGTTTTCAAGAGCATAACGGGTGAAGTCTGAAGGTTCTTCGGAATGTACTCTCTCAAACTCCCTGTAAAGAATATCTATCAGGGCTCTTTCTTTTACCCATCCTGTCTTTCCTAATGAAGCAATCAATGCGGAAAGATTGCTGACCAGCACATGATAGGAAACAATATCTAAAAGACGCTCATCCCTGATAAAAAGGTCTTCAATTTCAGGATAAGATTTTGCAAGTTCAACATACTGTTCCCGTGCACTTTCTCTCAGAAGATATCCCTGAGCATCTCTTATCCAAAGGGTTTCCGGCATCAGATTCTCATCAAGGCTGATCAGGAGATTCTGCTGGTGGGCTTCAGGAGCCATTCCATACCGGCTGAACAAGTAATTTAAAGGCTCAATGAATAACTGAATGTATTTTTCAAACCAGATCATCACCGACTCTTCAGGCTTTGTTCCCAGCTTTTCTGAAACATCATCAAAAAACTGCTGTATAAAGGATTTCCCATCAGAAGGTTCATCCTGGCATAATCTGGCCAGAAGCAATATTTTGTCTTCCGCCTGGAAAGGGTTTTCACGGATCAGGAGATTCAGGCTCTCAATGTTTTTACCGGCATGATACACTCCTAATGTAACAGGTTCCAGCAGTAATCTGAAGTGACTGAACTTTTTGTCAAAATTTTCGCCCGCATGTTTCCTCCATAAAGCTGATGCGTATCCTCTTGCCAGATCTTTTTCAGTATTAATTCGTATTGAGCCCGTCAACAGAACATTTAAAGAGAACTTGGGCATCCACGGAATATCCGGGCTGTACATACTTCTGATGGATGAGGTTGAGTAAAATCCTTCACCTGATTTTCCGATATAAACCAAAGTACGGTTAGTAAGCATTTCCGAACCCTCTTTTGTTGATAAAAGATAGCTGGCCTCCCACGGGTGGCATGGAACCGCATAAAAATCTGAAAGCCGTTCTTCTCCGCTGAGGTGGTTTTCTACCAGATCTTCTGGTAATGAAATGATGCTTTCCAGAAACCGACTGTAAGGAATATCCAATACAGAGTTTTCTTTCACACAGCTTTTATGGACAAGGAAATATTCAAGCTGAATTTCCCTGTTGAATTCCGGGCCGTACAGAAGCTGCTCCTCTCTGGAAAAGCCCATTCTGGCCTTGGTAAACGGATGAAGATTATGCCCTACGGGAAGCTGCTGTTCAGATTCAAGGAAGGAATAAGTTAATTCATTTTTACCCTGTAATCCGGCATCCATGATCAGTTCCAGGTTTCTAAGGCTGCTGTGGATTCTTTTGGTAAAAAGTTCTAGTCCCTGTTGGGTAGACTGTTCAGAAAGTTCTTTATAAACCAATTCTGTCAACTGATCAGTATCCGGTTGAAAAAATTGCTGATTTTTATGGTCAACCACCCATAACTCCTGCCCGTAATGATGAAAAGTACTTTCGGAACGGTAAGAAACGGGGGCGAATAAAAAGACCTCACTTTTTTTCAGATCGAATCTTATATGTAAAGGATAAATACTGTTTTGAAGTGCCTGGGCTGTAAGAAGATCATATTTCGGAACTCCTTGGTAGAATTTCCCGTTTGCGAGTTCGCGAAGCATTCCGTTCAGCAGGATCCGTACAGTAATTTCCTGTGCTTTTTCTTTATATTGAGTGGGCTGCTGTATCAAAGTCTTTTCCATGCATTTTGATTTTGTTGAGAATTTCATGTACGTCTTCAGTGGTGGTGATCGGATTCAGGAAGGTAAATTTCAAATAGAAATTCCCATTTACCCTTGTGCTTGCTACCAGAACTTCTCCGCTGTAGAACAGTTTCATTTTTATATACTGATTCAGGGCGTTCAGATCTGTGATTTCAGGCCTTATATACCGAAACACAAGAACACTCAGGTCTGTATCTGTAAGCAGGTCGAAATCCGGATCTTCAGTAAGCATTTCCGCAACATCTTTGGTAAGATCTATTACCGTGTCAGTATATTCGGAAAGCTGTTCTTTACCCATCATTCTTAAGGTAAACCAGAGTTTCAGAGCATCAAATCTCCGGGTACTTTGCGTAATGGATTTATTGATCTGTGCAGGAATCTCTTCTTCATCCATTTCTTTGGGATTCAGATAGTCTGCATGGTGTTTAAGAATAAGCAATTCTTTTTTGTCTTTAACGATAAAAGCACTGCTGCTTATAGGCTGGAAGAATGATTTGTGATAATCAATGGTCACTGAGTCTGCTCTTTCAATTCCATTCAGAAGATGGCGGTATTTCTCGCTTAATAAGAGCGCGCATCCGTAAGCTGCATCTACGTGCATCCATATATTATATTGTTCTGCGATATTGGCAATATCTTCCATAGGATCTACATTTCCGAAATCGGTTGTTCCTGCCGTAGCGACAATTCCTATCGGGATATTTCCCAATTGTTCTTCCCTTTTGATGTATTTTTTCAAAAGAGCAATATCCATTCTGAATCTTTCATCAGTAGGAACTTTTACGATCGCTTTTTCGCCCAGTCCCATGATGGAAGCATTTTTCAGATTGCTGAAATGGGATTTATCTGAAACGAATATTCTGAACTTCGATGCTTCACGCGGAAGCCCGTCCAGTTTGATATTATGATGATATCTTTTCTGTGAAAAACAGTCACGCATCATTACCAGGCCCATTAAGTTACTCTGTGAGCCTCCGGCTGTGAAGACTCCGTCACTGTTTTCAGGATGATAGCCCAGCTGTTCTGCGGTCCAGTCAATTAGTTTTCTTTCCATAAAGGTCCCTCCGGCACTCTGGTCATAAGTATCCTGTGAAGAATTAATTGCGCTGACAAGAATTTCTCCGGCTAATGCGGGGATAACAACCGGACAGTTAAGATGGGCTACATACTGCGGCAGGTGAAATGCGGTAGCATGTTTTACATAAATATGGTCTACTTCCTGAAGAAGTTCCTGGTAAGAAGACAGTTTCTGATTAAGGTCTATCTGCTGTACCATGGTTTTCATTTCTTTGGCTTCAATACCGCTGAAAGGCTTTTCATTTCTGTGTAAAAATTTTCCTACAAGATCTAAAGTATCGCCAACAGCGGTACGGTAGTGATCATAATTATCAGAATGAAAAATATTTTTAAAATTCCCCAAAAAGTGAGGAGAGGTAGCACTGAGGACATCACCCGCAGGCATTTGGTTGTGGTTCATATAAGTATTTGTAAGGTGATTTTTAAATCAATAAATTGTGAGTATTATTTTGATACAATTACATATGTATCTGACAGTCAGGTTTTTAATTTTCTACATTTTTTTACTTTTTATTTGGTGATTTATAAATTATTCATAAATTTGAACTCGCTATTGTTATTTAGAATAATTAAAAACAAATATAAAAATTATTACTTAACACCAAATTTATTTTTAATGAATTCTATAGAAATTTTAGATAAAGACAGTATTACTGCCGTAAAACTGCTTCCTGCAGCTATTGAGATCACTTCTCAGGAGCGAAGAATGATAAAAGATGCAGCTGTGCATCTTCATAGAAAATATGGCAGCTATGAAAACAGAGATTTTATAAGACATGTCCACCAGCTTGCGTCCTATTTTCTGCCCGAAAGAATTCTGAATATAGCAGCTGATTTTGCAAGCGATTTTTCAAAAGACCAATACGGAGCATTGATATTTAAAGGTCTTATGGACATCGATCAGGAGGAAATTGGTATTACTCCATCCAACTGGCAGTCTGCCGATTCCTCTAAATTTAATCTTTATGGATTTGCCTGCGCATTGGTTCACGGTGCTCTTCCGTCAAAACCTGTACAATATTATTCACAGCGTAAAGGCGGAGGATTGATCCATGCCATTATTCCTGATGAAAAAATGCGTGAAACTCAGACAGGATCAGGATCTGCAACAGATCTCTATGTTCATACCGAAGATGCTTTCTTAAAACATCAGGCAGATTTCCTCAGCTTCATGTATATCCGGAATGAAGAGCAGGTACCATCTACCCTATACTCCATTCGTTCTCATGAATCTATCGGGGAAAACTTCAAACCTCTTTTTGAACGGATCTATAAAATTCCCAAGGATGCTAATCTGGAGACAGATGTGAATGAGGAAGAGACTTTAGATTCTGTTCTCTATGGTAACTTTCGTCTTCCTTTTATGAGGTTTGATGCGGCAGAACAATTGTTCAATCCGGACATTCAGCAGTCGGAAGAAGCGCATCATTGTTTAAGTGAATTCTGGGAAGAGGCACGGCATCTGATCTATTCGGATTTTACGCCACAGGCTGGCGATGTTATTCTGGTCAACAATCATTTATGTGCTCATGGAAGGTCAGCTTTTCGTGCCGGAGTAAGGAATATTGATGGTGTAGAACATCAGTGCCAAAGAAGAATCATGCTTAGAATGATGAGTAAAGTAAGCCTGATTGATATGAGAGCCCATACTCTTACAGACGATCCATTTTTTGTAATCGAAGAACATTTGGGTAAAAACTTTCAGCAACTTCAAAATGTTTAGTTAACATTTTGAAATTCAACCATCAAAATCTCTTTTAAGTTCTGTGCTTAAAAGGGATTTTTGTATTTCCTCTGTAATTAAGGCTTTTTTAGACTATATTTGATCAAAACTATTTTAACCTCACCAAAACTAATAACTCATATCTCATGACAAAATCAATCATGGCATCAACTGTAAGAAAAGCAGTATGCGTTAATCTTGTGCTATTTTCCATCGGATCATTTGCGCAGGACAAAACTAAGGTTCTGGACAGTATTTTTACTTCCCTGTACAACAAGAAAAAATTCAACGGCAATGTACTGATCGCTGAAAAGGGCAAACCTGTCTTCGAAAAAAGCTACGGAATAGCGGATGAAGCAACACAGCGCAAACTGGATCCTAAAACGACGTTTGAACTGGCTTCTGTCTCTAAACAGTTTACCGCAATGGGAATTGTTCTGTTACACAAACAAGGAAAACTCAACTATGATGATAAGATCTCAAAATATATCCCTGAACTGTCTTTCTATGATAAAATAACGGTAAGAAATCTCCTGAACCACACGAGCGGACTTCCTGATTATATGGAATTATTCGAAAAAAACTGGGACAAAAGCAAATTTGCGGTCAATGACGACATCGTCAAAGAATTTGCAAAATACAAACCGGCTCTTGAATTTGAACCCAGTCAGAAATATGAATATAGCAATACTGGCTATGCTTTGTTGGGCAGTATTATTGAACGGGTTTCCAAACAATCTTTTGGAGATTTTCTGAAAGCCAATATCTTTAAACCTCTGGGCATGGATCATACCCTTGTATACAGAAGCCGTTACAAACCGCAGACCATCGCCAATTATGCCTTAGGCTATGAAGAAGATAATTCCGGAAAAAAGGTTCTTCTGGACAGCTATGGAAAGGAGTTTTATACCTATTATCTGGATGGAGTTGTAGGTGACGGAATGGTGAACTCTACCGTTGAAGACCTTTTGAAATGGGACAGAGCTTTATACACGAACAAGCTTGTAAATGACGATGATAAAAAGTTAATATTTAACGATGTTACAACGGGTGACGGAAAACAAAGCGGCTATGGTTTCGGATGGAAAGTGAAAAACAGCCCAAAATATGGAAAAATAGCCAATCATTCAGGTGGCTGGTCAGGATACGTTACTTATATAGAACGGCATATGGATAA
The DNA here is from genome assembly GCF_031456375.1 of Chryseobacterium sp. 2987. NCBI lineage: Bacteria > Pseudomonadati > Bacteroidota > Flavobacteriia > Flavobacteriales > Weeksellaceae > Chryseobacterium > Chryseobacterium sp. 2987. The sequence continues at coordinate 325,719 of NZ_JAVDUN010000005.1, read as the reverse complement.
CGATAAAACGTTCATTCTGCTTCAGAATAATATGACCCGGAAAACAGTTGTTCCGATAGACGAAATCCGCAAAGTTTTGTATAACGAAAAGCTGGACGTTGAAAAGCCATTAAAAGCAGCTACACCAACCGATACACAGTTGAATTCTTATACAGGAGTTTATAGTGCTCCTAATTTTCCAATGAAACTAAAGGTATTTGTGCAGGATCATGTTCTTTATATACAGGCAATAGCAGAAGGACAAGAACCCGTAAAACTGACTGCCTATGAAAATCATATCTTTACCAATGAAGAGGACGAGATCAAAATGACTTTTAATCCAGAGCTGAAAACCATTGATTTCAATCAGGGAAAATCTTTGAAATTAAAATTCACGAAAGACAAAGAATAATAACTAACCTAAGAGTTCGAGTTAAGAACTGAGGTTAAATAGTTAAAAAAACAGGCTTCCGATTTTGGAAGGCTGTTTTTTTATGTTGTTAATGTTTAAAAAAGTTATCAAACAAAACCAGCTGTTCAGATAGTGACCGGCTCCAGTATTGATCATCATGACCGCCTAAAGATTCAGTGTAGAGGTGCTGAATTTTGAGGTCTGTAAGTTTTTTATGAAAATTCCTGTTCATTTCAATCATCTGAATATCTTCTGTACCACAGTCAAAAATGTATTGCTGTCCGGCAGAAACCATGAGTTTGGTTTTACTGTCAGTCAGGAAGTTTTTGTTTAACGAAGCCACAGGTCCCAGCACTTTATCTACGTTATATTTAGTATATCCAGGTCCAAATGCAGCCAGATCCAGTGCTCCGCAGGAACTTCCCACAATACCGAAAGTTTTATTATAAACGGTTCCGATAGTAACTGCTCCATAGCCGCCCATACTCCAGCCCAGAATGCCCCGGAATTTTTTTTCAGCCTTTACCGGATAATTTTTATCAATAAACTCTACCAGTTCTTTTCCAATGAAAGTCTGATACTGAGAATCTTTAACAATCGGGCTGTCGACATACCAGGAATTAAAATTTCCGTCCGGCAGAACATAAATAGTTTTATATTCCTGCGCTTTCTTAGCCAGATCCGGAATATCCTGTTTCAGAATTCGGTCCGGATTTCCGCTGTATCCGTGAAGAATATAGACTGATGGGTATGTTGTTCCCTGCTGTGCGTCAGGAGTAATGATCACCGCTTTTATTTTTTTGTTCATTTTTGAACTGAAGATCTCCTGATGAATGATCTTCTGAGCAGACATAGGAATGCATACTGCTGTCAGGATTATAAGACTCATTAGCTTTTTCATACGATAAAATAATTAATTACGGAATAATTTCCTAACACAAAGATGCTCATGATCTCATGAAAAAGCCTCAACATATGTTGAAGCTTTTGTTATAGTATTTCTTTTTTTATACGGCTGAGCTGAGTGGGTGTAATTCCCAGATAAGAAGCAATATGATGCTGTTTCAGACGGCTGTATAGTGATTTGTTCTCCAGAAGTTTCAGATAACGTTCTTTAGCGGTTTCATGTTTTAAAGATATTTCCAACGGTTCTTTTTTCACCACCCAGTTTTTTTCCAGGTAATGAATTTGAAACAGGGCCAGATCATGGTACTTTAAAAGCAGTTCTCTATATTCACGGACAGGATATCGGATCACGGTACTGTCTTCCAGGGCAATAATCGTAAAATCACTCGCCCGGTTTTCCACAATAGCCGCTGTAGAGACAGCAAAACTATGCTCTTCAAAAAAAATCTTATAGACGGAATCACCCTGTTCATCTATTGTATAATACCCCACCAGCCCCGATTTTATAAAATAATAATACCTGGCTGCTGCTCCTGCCTCCTGCAAAAGCTCATTTTTAGAGTATCTTTCTTCAGTACAAATATTGATCAGCGCTGCAATTGTTTTGTCAGACAGCGGATAATACTGCTTAATCTGTTCTATAAACTCTTTCAAATCTCTAAATTACGGATTCAGAACTTTTTTCATCATCAGATCAGTCTGTTCATCATCTCCCAGCCTGAAAGTATGGGTTCCGAATGTTTCAAAGCCATTTTTTCTGTAAAAATCAAGAGCTCTATGGTTCTCCTCCCAAACGCCTAGCCACAAATATTCTTTCTGAAGATTTTCCGCCATTTCGAGAGCTTTCTCATACAGTAATTGTCCTATTTTTTTACCATGGTGGCTTTTTTTGACATAAATCCGTTCTATTTCCAGAGAAGCATCATCCTGAAGCTCTGTTTGTGCCGGTCCTGAATTCAGTTTAAGATAGCCTACAGGATCATCATCTTCACAAACAATGAAGAAATAGGAATCCGGATTATTCAGTTCGGATATCATCTTTTCTGTGCTAAAGCTTTCTTCCAGATATTGTTTCATCATTTCTTCAGAATTGCTGTCTGAAAAAGTTTCAGAAAAAGTCTGTCTGCCAAGATTTTGTACTACTTCAAGATCTTCTGCGGTTGCCTTATTGATTATAATTGGGATCATTTTTAAGTTTTAAGAGCCTGTTTAAATTTCTAATTTGATTTTTTGTACCATTCAAATCTTAATATCAATCACATTCTTTGAGTATTTTTTGATTAAAAAGATAATGTTCTTATAGTGCTTTTTCCTGACGCAAAGGATTTCATTTTTGAAGCTGCTGATTTTAAGGGGGCAAAGGATGAGATCAACTTCGTTGATTCGTCGAAGCGTATGAATAAACATACCGTTTCATGAGCGGTGAAGTGGCCTCACTTTGCCTGCTTAAAATAAAGCGGAATTATTCATCAACTTTGCGTTAACCTTTTTTGCAGACTTGAAGAAATCCAAATTTGCATGACCTTTTAAAAAAAATTTCAAGCTTGATGTATCGAATTTTATCAATAAAAATAGGATAATCAATCGTATAAGAGGCTTAAACAGGTTTAAGATTAAAATAATATTTTCTTAAACGCTTCCGCTGCCAGATGTACCTGTACGCTCCAATCGTCTGCCGCATCACTTCCTGCATCATCCGAAATATACTTCAGACACAAAAACGGAATATTTTCTTTTTTAGCGATAAGGGCTAATGGATAAGCTTCCATGTCTACGATATTGTAGTCTGTTTCAAAATGATTCATTTCAAAACTATCACCGCTGCCGCAGATACCTTCTTTCAAACCGTTCATCTGCATTCCATATTCCAGTACCGGCGGAATTCCGGACAGAGGGGTTTCATACAAACTGAAGCCAAGTCCTCTTACATCCATATCGCGCTGGATAAATTTCGTGCAGCAGACCACTTCTCCTTTCCCAAAGCTTTGGCTTCCTGCCGAACCAAGGTTAACGATTAGTTTAGGCTTTCGTAAATGAACCTCACGTGTAAGCTCTATAGCAGCATTTACCTTTCCTATCCCTGTTATTAATTTATTCTTCCCATCGAAGGCCTTTCCTGCTTCTGAATCCAGAGCAAATACAAAAAGTGTTTCTGATATCGGAAAATGAAGTTTGTCGTTAATTTTTATCATTGGAAATTCAGAATATTAAATACTGCAGCCATCCGCATCACATGAAGCACCTCCTTGTGAAAGATCTTTAAAAGGAGTTACCGTTTCTTTATAAGTCTGCTGAAGAGCATCTTCAAAAACCTGAGGCGGCTGTGCCCCGGATACGGCATATTTCCCGTTCAGGACAAAGAAAGGAACACTGGAAATACCATTATTTCTCGCTTCCATAATATCCTGATTCACTTCATAATCAAATTCATCGGAAGTTAAAGCTGATCTTGCTTCCAGATGATTAATGCCTAAATCTTCAGCCAGAGCAATTAAAGTATCTACATCTCCAACATTCTTACCATCTATAAAGTGAGCTTTGAACAACGCTTCTTCCATTTCAGAAGAAACCCCATGTTTTTTGGACAGATGAAGGAGTCGGTGTGCCTTAAAAGTATTGGTGATCAGAGCTTTTTCAAAATCAAAATTAATTCCCGCTCCTTTTCCTGCTTCTGCAACGTGGCTGATCATTTGTGAAGCCTGTGCTTCAGGAAATCCTTTTTTCTCCTTAAAATATTCAATCGTATTTTGGGTAGACGCAGGATCAAGGGAGGGATCAAGCTGAAAACTCTTCCACTCTACTTCTACTTCATCTTTAAACGGCAGTTTCTCCAATGCCTGCTCAAAGTTGTGCTTACCGATATAACAAAACGGACACATTACATCCGACCATATTTCTATTTTCATTTTTTATTTTTATTCTTGATAAAGTTTTACGTTCCCAAATTTAACCTATCCTGTCATTGTAACAAAATTTATTACAATATATATTATCGACTACTGAAACTGATATTCTCTATTGAAAGTTAACTTTCTGAAACTCCCACCCTGTTACAGAAAAGAACATGAGCAATGATGGCCAGCAAGCCAAAAGAAGCTCCTACAAAACATACACCGCTCCATTCTGCATACTGCCATGCAACAGACGCCAGCCATGTTCCCAATGATCCGCCGATGAAATAGGAAACCATATAAACAGTATTTAATCTGTTCACGGCATTGGATTTTATCAGGAAATAGTTGGTCTGGTTCATAATGTGACTTGATTGTACACCCAAATCGACAAGGATAACGCCAACAATCAGCCCCCAATAGGTTTCTCCTGCAAAATAAGTGAAGCCCCAGCTTCCCAAAACAATAAGAAGTGAGTACAGAATAATCCGGTTAATATCCAAATATTTCTGAAGCTTACCTACTTTAGCTGCTGCCAAAGCTCCTACAGCACCGGCAAGTCCGAAACTTCCCACGACTGAAGAACCGGCATTGAATGGCGGTTTTTCCATATGGAAAACCAGTGTGGTAAACAAAGCACACATAGATCCGAATGCCATTGCTCCTCTGAATGAGGCCAGCTGCAGAATCGGTTGCGTTTTGGCAAGATGGACAACTGAGCCCATGAGCTCTTTATAGGTTCCTTTGAAGTTAGGATGCAGTTCCGGAAGCATTTTGTAAACAGCAATCCAGACCAGAATCATAAGTCCTGCAGCAATCCCGAACATGGCTCTCCAGCCCCAGACCTCTCCTACAATCCCGCCAATGAAACGGGAAAGAAGTATTCCCAGAAGCAATCCGGACATTACCGTTCCGATATTGGAAGATTTTTCCTGGTCTGATGAAAGTTCAGCGGCAATAGGAACAAACAACTGCGGAATCACGGAAGTAGCTCCTATCAGAAGGCTGGCCGCATACAGCATCCACAATTCATTGGCAAAAGTCATCCATAGCAAAGATCCGAATACCAGAAACAGGTCAAATAAAATTAGTTTTTTACGGTAAAATTTATCTCCCAGCGGTACAATTAGCAGCAATCCCAGGGCATACCCAATCTGGGTAAGAACAGAAATCCTGCTTGCGGCACTTTCTGAAACCTTAAGATCATCTGAAATAAGAGCCAGAAGCGGCTGGTTATAATAATTATTGGCTACTACAAGCCCTGAAATAACCGCCATCAGCCAGATCACAGTACGGGAAATACCGTTTGATGAATTTACCTGCATCATAGATTTAAATTTTACATCAAATTGAATTACTAAGACATATGGAAAAAGTAGTTCAGAACCGTTAATACCAACAGGAAATACAGTTTCTTTTTGACGGGCAAAGATAATCAATAAAAAAGAGACTGCTCCGGAAAACAGTCCCTGATTCTATTGCATTTTTAAAATTATTCAAGTAACGAGAAGGTATAATTTTTCATCTGTACAGCCTCAGCAGAATACCTGGCAAGGTTGTATTATTTTTTAACGGAGAAAAGATTGTTATTATTTTCTACTGATTACATCATGATTGTTTTTGCCAATGAACTGTATTGAGAAAAAGGCTTTCAGATTTTGAAAATATTAGGGAAATTTGCATCATGAGAATTATTCCGCTTAAAGAAGGCAATTTTTCAGCCAGCAGAACGAAAGATTTTACCCTTTTAACCTCTGAAAATTTTGATACCGTTAAAGGGATCAGAATGTCAGTACAGCCTTTTCTGATCATTACAGAACATGATCATATCCTTCTTGATACCGGTATCGGATGGAAAACATCTGAAGGAAAAACTGTAATCTCCGAAATCCTGGAAAAAGAAAATGTAAAACCTGAACAGATCACCAAACTGCTACTATCCCATCTTCACAAAGATCATATTGATGGCAGTATACGTCTAACAAAGAACGGTTTTGAGCCGGTATTTCCCAATGCGGAAATATTTATCCAGAAGCGGGAACTGAACTATGCCATGGAAAACAAGGGTAACCCTTCTTTCGATTTTGAAATACTGGAAAAACTGATTTCACTACCCAACATCATCTGGATGAATGAAGATAAAGGTCAGATCACGGATGAAATTTCTTTTGAGGTTGTGGGAGGACATACGCCTTTTATGCAGGTATTCTGGATCAGGGAAAATCATGAAACTGTATTTTACGGAGCCGATGATCTTCCGCAGGAATCTTATCTGAAATACCACCTTGCGTACAAAACTGATTTTGATGGCAGAAAAGCGATGAAATTAAGGCTGAAATGGCAGAAAGAAGCCATTGAAAACCGATGGAAAATACTACTTTATCATGATCTGGATAAAGCAGTAATCCAAATGTAATCCCAAACAAACTTTAAAGGTCGTTAAACCATTTGTAAATATCAACCTCAGACAGAATGTTAAGCTTTTTCCTGAGCCTGTTTTTCCTGTTCTGGATGGCCTTTGGTGTCACAAAAGTATACGTCGCAATTTCTTTAGTGGTAAAGTTGAGCTTTAGATAGATGCAGAAAATCTGTTCAGAATTTTTGAGATTGGGCTGTATGGCTCCAATTTTACCAAAGAAATCCGGATATACCAATCTGAATTTATTCAGCAGCCGGGGAGAGTTTTCCTTGGCCAGTGCTATAATTTCATCCTGTACTAAAATTTTTTGACTCAAATTTTCTAAATTGGGTTCAGGTTTTTTGTTTTTCATAATTGTTTTCTCATCTCTACTTATTTCCTGCCTATTTATAATATTCCGGCAGTACAATGCTTCAGTTTCACTATGCTTTAACAGCTGTTTTCAGCTTCTTTCCATAGAAGCTTTAATTTGTTTTTTTAAAATTTCATAAGGGTCAAATGGCGTATCCTGGTTTCAGCTTCGTTCTAAAAGTTTCCGGGAAAGAAAATCCTGCCGGATATTTTAAAACAAAAACAAAGAAAGAAAAAATGATTAAATTTTTCCGCAATTGAAATACCACATACATACCACGTCATCTCTCCGGCCCATATAATTTTTCTAATTTAAACTCAGTCTAGGAAATTAAGCCTTCCTGTTTATTATTTACAGCAAATCTAAAGGATTACCAGGCTTATTTTTTATGATCTCAATCAATGTATTTATTCAGATGATGAAAAAATTATTAAACAACCTCAGTTCAGGATAAGAATTTTTGATTTATAGAGCTTGGAAGCTGGGGGATGGAAGAGTTAGGTTCTGAAGGACATCAATAATAGATTACCATTTTTTTTAGCAAATTTGATTTTACAGAGGTTTTCAGTATTTATAACCAAAAGTGACTTCTAGCCTTTTATATTTAAACTCCTTAACCAGAACACTCAGGTTAAACAGCAGTTTAAAATTTTAATTTAAAAAAACAGATCACCTATGATCACTGAAGATTTATTACTTTCATACGGAGCTACTGTCAAATATTATAAAACTGGAGATATTATTTTTCGGGAAGGAGACTCTCCGTTGTATTATTATCAGATCAGAAGCGGCCAGGTAAAACTGAATAATTATACGGAAGACGGGAAAGAATTTCTCCAGAATATATTTTCTGACGGGCACAGCATTGGTGAGTCCCTGCTGTTTGTGGAGAGACCCTATCCAATGAATGCTGTAGCAATGGAGGAATCTCATATTCTAAAATTGCCAAAATCCGGTTTTCTGGATATCATCCGGGAAAATCCTGAAATTTCACTGAAAATTTATCAATGCCTAGCTGAAAGGATGTACTACAAGTATGTCATGCTGTATAACCTTTCATTTCAGAATCCCATTCTTAAGCTGAAACAGTTGATGGATTATCTCAAAAGCTATTATGAAGATAAAAGCTCTTATTCATTCCGGATTCCTCTTACCCGCCAGCAGCTTGCTTCACTCACAGGGCTCCGTGTAGAAACGGTAATAAGGGCCATAAAAAATATGGAAAAAGACAAAATAGTAAAAATTGAAAGAGGAAAAATATTTTACTAATGAATGAAACAGCCGGATCTTTTTTACAAGTTCCGGCTGATATGTTAAGAATGTAATAGTTTGTTTTCGATGAAATTCAGTTTTTCAACAAACTTAAAACATCCGTCAAAATCAAAATAGCGTTCCTTTACTATGGCTGCCTGATACTGTAAGGGGAGATAAGTTCCCCATTTGGAAAAACTCAGGATTTCGGGCAGGGTTTCCAGCAGCTCAGTCAGAAACGGTTCAAAATCGGTATTACATAAAACAGGATCCTTCAGCAACGACATAAACTCTGGTTTTTTCTGAAGTTCAATTTCAAACAAGGTCTCTCTGTCATCAAGAGTGTTCCCAATACCCATTTTGTTAAGGATAAAACTCAGTGTTCTGTTAATTTTTGACCCGGCAAACGAATAGAATTCAAAGTTTTCCTTCTCTGTGCCGGATAAAAGAGGCCTTTCTGTTTTTGGATCGGCAATATCGAAAACTTTAAACTCTTCACGCATCTGCCTGATAATTTCTTTTCCCGCATCATCCATAAAATCATAGTGATCTTCAGAAATAAGGATCTCAAGCATTTTTTGCCTGATTCTGGTAGCCGTATCCGCAGAATCTCCTAAAAACATCGGTTTTTTGCCATCTTTTGTTGGGATTACTTCTATTTTTTTAGATTCAAAATCAATATCTTTTATTTTCCAGATCCTGGCAGAAAGATAAATATTCTCATCAACCCGGATTTGTGGAGAAAGCGGCAGCTCCCCGATCTTTATTCCCTGACTGGAAACCTTGAAGTAAACCGGAGTGTGAAATAGCGTATAAAAATCTCTTGCATTCACCACCTTCTCTCCTTCCACTCCGATAATATATTCTCTTCCAAGTTTTTCAAGGAAATCAATAAGGGTAAGATGATTAATAATTTCCGTAATTTCTTCTGATTTAATATTTTTAAAGGCTGAGTTGACAGCAAGCTCTTCCAGTAATTTGGTAAGGGTAATTCCTGAACTTCCTTTAACCATAGAAAGAATCTGGTGAACAAGCACATCATAAGGTCTCTGATGAACATTGACCGGTTCTATATACTGTTCTGTAAAGAGAAGCCAGCAGGCTAAGGACTGAAGATGACTCCATTTTTCCGTAGCATATAAAAGCAGATTGCTGGATCTTCCTTCTCTTCTCCCGCTTCTGCCTACTCTCTGGATGAGAGAAGCAATGCTGTGGGTGGCATCAATCTGGGCTACTTCGTCTACATTTCCGATATCTATTCCCAGTTCCAGGGTAGAAGTACAGGAGATGCAGAAGTTTTCCGTTTTGCTTTTCTTGGCAAAGAACTCAACATATTCCCGAACTTCTTTGTCTACAGATGAATGGTGGGCAAAATAATTGGGATGGCCACCTACTTTTTCTGAGATCTTTTTCAGCTTTACAGCCACTTCCTCCACTCTCCCTCTGGCATTGGGAAAAACCAGCACTTTACGGTCGCGGGTTCTTATATAAAGATCTTTCAGCAGTTCAATCGGCAGTTCTTCAACCGTTCCCTGAAAATATTTGAAAACAGCATTGATAGGCTTAGGATTGGTATCCTTAATAACTGTTGTGTTCTCTGGGTTACCCAAAAACTCTTTCAGCTCAATATATTGATTATCGCCGTTAACTGTTGCAGAAAGACCTACAATCTTAAACGTACTTTTATTAATCCTCTGCAAACGCTGCAGCAATGACTGAAGATGAATTCCCCGGTCAGAACCCAGAAAAGAATGAATTTCATCAATAACCACATATTCCAGCGAGGAAAATAAATGCTGGACGTTATAGGGTTTGTTGACAAACATAGCCTCAATGGATTCGGGAGTAATCAGTACAATTCCGCCAGGATCTTTAATCAGTCGGTCTTTGGCTCCTTTTGAAGCTTCGCCATGCCATTTGGTTACCGGTACATCCAGATATTCACACAGCTTTTCTACCCTCATAAACTGGTCATTGATCAATGCAATCAACGGTGAGATATAGAGCACTTTCACGCCTGGTTCCTTAAAATTTACTTTTGACAGAATAGGCAGAAAAGCGGCTTCGGTTTTACCTGAAGCCGTTCTGGAAATAAGAATATAATTACGGTCCGTTGAGATAATTTTTTGAATCGCAGCCTCCTGGATAGGTCTTAAACTCTCCCATTTCTGATCCCTGATGTATTTTCTGATCGGCTCAGAGAGTATGTCGAAAGCCGTCATATCTCTTCAATACTGTCTAAAAGTACCAGATCATTCGGTCTTTCATCAGAAATTTCAATTTCTCCGAATAGTCTTTTTTTATCCGCACCTGGGTTTTGTCTGATGATATTCAGGATGTTTAAGAAATCTCTGATCACTTCTCTAGGCGTCAGGAATTCCGAAGCCCCCGGTTTATTAAACATTTCTTCCATAAATGCAGAAATATCCTCATCTGTGACGTTCAGTTCTGTTTTATAATTGAAATCGAAAATCAGCTTTAATTTTTTCAGCAGCACAAATATTTCGTTGTGATCCAGTGGGGTTAATTTAATAACCGGTTGAGCAAAATCTCTGATCTCCGCAGTTTCAAATTTATTGGTTTCCAGTCTTGTTTTTAAAGCCTGATAACTGAAAAGTCCCCGCCTTTCATTTTCCAGAAATTCTTTTGTTCCGGCAAAATTGATGAACAGATTGGAAACTTTCCCCTGAAAACAGTCGTTATAAATTGATAAGATCTTTTCATAATTTTTTTCACGGGCAGCAGCCGTGGAAATTTTATACAGATTAACCGCTTCATCCAGATTGATCATAAAACCGCTGTAACCCATACTCACAAAGAACTTACAGAAATTTTTAAGCATGTCGTAATAATTGGAATCATTGATGATTTCCCTCACCCCAAGATCTTGTCTTGCCTCTGTTTTTGTAGAATATTCCCCTTTCAGCCATTTCAGAGCATTTCTTCGTAGCTGGTCGTCTCCTGAAATATAGCCTTCATAATATTTTATGATCACCGAACCAAAATCAAAACCCCCAACTTCAGTAATTTCGTTGACTGTTTTCATAATAGCGCTTCTGATCAGATCTGTATGTTGGTCATGACGGATATCTGTAATTGAAATCCTGTTTTCTTCAGCTGTTTTGGTAATCACCTGCTCGATCCATTTTTCAAGCAAAGTCTGGAGCGCGCCTCCTTCCGGTTTAGTCTGAATGGCAATATTATCCATGATGGCAGAATAAAGGATCACACTTTTCCCGTCATTGGAATAGATCCTGTTATCCGGGGTAAAATCTGCATTGGCTACTACAAATTTCTGTTTCAGGGCAACCGTATTCAGTAAATGAAGCATAAAGGATTTTCCGCTTCCAAAATCTCCGATCCAGAATTTGGCCATGCTGTGACCGTTTTTTACATCATCCAGAGAATTGATAAATGCATTGATCTCTTCTGATCTTCCAACGGTTATATGCTGTACACCAATCTTCGGCACAACACCGCTCACCAGGGAATTGATAATGGATGTGGCTTCTTTGGGCTTAATATTTTCAATCATTGTTCAAAAGTTTTTTATAATAATCTGTATTCATCGTAAAATAATCATCCTCTTCCTCAATAAGGATGTCGTCCAGGATTTCATAACAGAGATCGTTGATAGAGTCAATCACAGCCCCCATGAAAAGGTTTTTAGCTCTTAGAAATGTACTCATTTCACTCTGTGGAATATTAAAGCTCTGCTTTTCAAAAAGGGTTAGAACTTCCTGCTGAATATCTGTTAAATTCAGTTCTTCACGGTATTTTATGATCTGAGGTTCTGCGTCTGTCTGAGCAATATTGATCGTTAATTCTTCACTGCCGGCAGAATCTTCAGTTTTTATTGATGTGGTTTCCGGTTCATCGCTAAGATATTCTTCCAGCAGAGCCACCGTTCCTGAATGTTGTCTTTTGACATCCTCAACGGCATCAGGATCAATAACGATTTTCTTCCGCTTTGGAAGATAAAGCTGATTGGCCTTTTCAATAGCTTCCTCAAGATTTCGGTCTCTGATAAATGTACTTAGAATTCTTTCAAAATCATGTACCTGTTCTGTAGTGGAAAAAAGGCTTTTCTGAATGCTCTTAGTCAGCTGTTTTCTGTCAAGCTTCGGAGAATTCATATCTTTATCCAGGTAATGGATATACAGTCTCAGTGCACAGTTTTTATCATGGCTGGCAACAAATTTTGAAGCTTCAAAAAAGATCAGATCTATTGAAGGATTCTTAATATTAACATCTGCTAGCCTGAAAATTTCCCTTTCAAAAGCCGCCGGGTTGGAATAATCTCCCTTAATTTCATCAAACTTTGTTTTCCAGCGGCTTGTATTATTTTCATTAAGGATGATATTGGTTTTATAATCGGCATCCAGAATCTGATTCCGGTTTTCAGCAAGAAAAATCTCCAGCTTAGAAACAATTTTTCTGTTATACTGATGCTGTATGTCCGGATTGGCGTAAGGAAAATCGGTATTAATTTTTCTTTTAATTCCGTAAGCCTCACGAACATTATTCTCACATAATTTTAAGATATGATTCAGGATCTCTCCCTGCACAGAATCGTAAGTATACTGGTAGTTTAAGCTGTCTTTTTTGTAATTATACTGAAGGCAGACGATAATTTCCGACAGCTCTTCAATCACCGAAGCATAAGCCCTGTTGACCGGAATACAGTTATTCTGAAGAAATTCAAAAGCTCTTAAAAACTGTTTCAGGATCTGTATTCTGCAATATTCAATTTCGTTAAAAACATTGGTTGTGAACCATAGCTTATCCATTACAACAGCCTGTTCAGCCGTCAGATTAAGCTTTCTGGAATATTTTCTTCCTGTTTTCCAGCTTTCAGAATCAGATGAGGATTCTTCTGAAGCCAGGCTGTTTTCAGGAACAGCTGTTCCGTAATGGATAGGAACATCAGCATTTCCGGAAACATCAATGATGGATTCGTCATGAGACATAAAAGGATCGTTCTGCATGGTTTCGTCAGTATTTTGAGGGTCTGTTGTGTATTAATCTATATTGAATGAATTAAACTTCTAATATAGTATAATAATTCCAGATTCAAAACTAGGTGAAATAGAGAAAAATCTATTACGGTTTCCCGTAAGAATTAAAAATGAACGACCCATTTTATTTTCTAAGAGTCTGAAGAAATATAAAAATCCACATTATCTTTTTAATGAAAAAATGGCCCTCCAAACACAACCCATTAGGCCTTAAAAATACCTGATAATCAATTATGTAAACTATTTTTTCACAATTACATTCACTGCAAAGCTAATTGACTATTCATTCACCATTATTCAGCTGCTTCTGAAATTCCTCAAGATATTTCGCGATATGGATTCCGTCTGCCAGCCCGTGGTGAGCTTCTATGGAGACCGGAAGATATTTTCGGTCATCCCGGATATTGAATTTACCGAAAGTAATCTTCGGAACAGATTCCGTGCGGTCAAGATTTGTCGGATGAAGCAATGCACTGAAAGAGTTCCACGGAATAGTTGTATGCCTAATCAGATCTTTTCCCAGCTCCCCATTATTAAGCCTGATTCCTGATGTTTCCTGTACCTCAGCAATTTCTTCCTGCATCGCTGCATTGAAAGTTTTAAAATCTTCTGAAAAATTCATAAATGCAAAACCAAAAGTCCCGTCTGCCCTGCCTATGGTCGTTCCTGCATGAATCGTGTCATACAAAACCACTTTTCCGTCAAGGATCCGGAGTTTCAGTTCGTCAACTGCATTTACGGCTTTCATTGATTTATGAAGATAAGAAGCGAAAAAAGAATACCCGTTTTCTTTGGCATGTCTGTAAGCATTGGTACAGTCTACTTCTGTTGTAAAGCCAAAATACGGGCTTGCCATTTTTGAGAAAAATTCAAAATGCTCTTTACGGTTCCAGTTTTCTATATCGATGATCTTCATTGAATGATTTTTTGCAAATTTCGTCATGTTTTGGAACTTTTAAAACTTGCAGGAAATGAAATTAATGATATACATCTGAAAAAGCTGAAAATTTTTCTCGCTAATCTTAGAATCAACTCCGTTTATTCGATGAAGCATACCTGTAGCCCTACAGCTTCATCAGTGACAAAACCGCATTCCTTTGGTTACTCAGAATCAGTAATTTCAAAAATAGTCTTTGCCTTAATTTTTATTTTTCGAAACAGCCCTACACAACAAAAAAATCTGCGTAATCTGGTAATAAACATTAAAGCACAATTATTGCATTTATTTTGTCCGTTGGACGTCTAAAATTGAAAATCAGAATTCATAAGAACAGATTAAAATTCATATTATGGAAATACAAAATTATAAAGGAAAACACTGGTCAGCAAGAAAAGTTGACGGAATCTACATCGTAAGCATAGAAAACAGAGCCGGAATTGTAGAAGCCCTCACTGATTTTATTACCGCTCACAATATCCATGCAGGAGAAGTGACTGGCATAGGTGCGGTGGATGAGGCAACATTGCGTTTTTTCAGACCTTCCGAAAAAAAATATGTTGACAGAACATTTAGAGAACAGATGGAAATCACCAATATATCCGGAAATGTCTCAGAAATTGAAGGAAAACCAAGTCTTCATCTTCATATTACACTGGGAAGAGAAGATTATACCGCAGTGGCAGGGCATCTTCTGGACGCCAGAATATCCGGTGCAGGAGAATTTATATTTTATCCGTTAAATATGAGAGTAGTAAAAATCAAAAATGAAGACGTGGGAATTAATTTCTATGATTTTGAAAGATAATCTCTTGACTTCTGAAAAATTTCACTGAGTTTCTAAAGCTGCTCTATAAGTTTTCAGCCTTGAATGAAAGCAGGAATCCGTAATAAACAGTGGAATAAATAAAACCACACATCCGGATGAAAGTCCTTTGAAATAGCTTCCGGAGATCAGGAAATATGAAAGTCCCGAAATAAGAAATATTGATATCCATGATTTATCTTAATTTGGTGGGATTTTTGAATGTAAAATATAAACCGATCACACCATTGAAACTAATCACATTCACCAAAAAAGGAATCTACTGTCCTCAGGGGAAATTTTATATTGATCCCTGGAGACCTGTAGACCTGGCTGTCATTACACACGGACATGCTGATCATGCCCGCTGGGGAATGAAAAAATACCTGTGTCATCATTTTACCAAACCCGTTCTTTACCAGAGAATAGGACCGGATATTGAATGCCAGAGCGTGGAATATGGTGAAATAGTACACATCAACGGGGTAAAAGTATCCCTCCATCCGGCAGGCCACATTATCGGCTCGGCTCAGATCAGGCTTGAATACAAAGGATTTGTAACCGTTGTTTCAGGGGATTATAAAATACAGGATGATGGTTTGAGCACTCCTTTTGAATTGGTTCGCTGCAATGAATTTGTTACAGAAAGTACTTTCGGGCTTCCCATTTACAACTGGCTGGAAGTTAATGACCTTAATAAAAAACTTCAAAGCTGGGTACTGAAAAATCAGGAAAACTCAAAAACTTCTGTATTCATAGGATATTCTTTAGGTAAAGCCCAGCGAATCATGAAAGCCGTCGAAGGTCTGGGAAAAACATATGTGCATTATTCTATCGGGAAACTGAATAAAGCTTTTGAAGAATCGGGTATTCTGCTTCCTGATTATAAGATTGCAGACTTCAGAGAAAATATCAAAGAACTTCAGCATGAGATTGTGATTGTTCCGCCTGCTTTATTGGACAGCAGTATCATCAGAAAAATACCGGATGCAGCCACTGCTATATGCTCAGGATGGATGCAGGTACGGGGAGCCAGAAGATGGCGAAGTGCGGATGCAGGATTTCCTATAAGCGACCATGCAGACTGGAAAGGGCTTCTTCAGGCCGTAAAAGCTACAGAGGCAGAAAAAGTACATGTAACACATGGACAGACCGATATTTTCTCAAAATATCTCAACGAAATCGGGATTAAGGCGGATGTGATAGAAACTCTTTTCGGCGAAGATGAAGAAGAATCTGAAAAAGAAATCATTGAAACTCCGGAATTATGAAACACTTTGCAGATCTGATCAATGCATTGGAAACCACCAATAAGACCAATGCGAAAATTGATGCCATCATTGATTATCTGGAACGTGCCCCGGATGAAGATAAAGTATGGTTTATCGCTTTATTTACCGGAAAAAGACCAAAACGGAACGTCAATACCAATTATATGAAAGAATGGGCACTGGAAATTACACAGCTGCCTTTCTGGCTCTTCCAGGAATCGTATTCTTCTGTAGGGGATCTCGGAGAAACACTTTCTCTTATTCTCCCCCCTCCTGAACAGAAAATTGAACGTACTTTATCTGAATGGATGACCGATATTCTTCATTTAAAAGATAAAACCGAAGCAGAAAAAAAAGCATTTGTCCTGCAATCCTGGAACGGACTGGATTATACGGAAAGACTGATATTCAACAAACTTTTAGGTGGAAGTTTCCGCATCGGGGTTTCAGACAAAACACTGATCAATGCCCTGACGAAATTTTCCGGACAGGAAGCCAGTACCCTTACACATAGCCTCACAGGAAAATGGCAACCCGGTGAAATATCATTTCAAGAGCTGATTTCTGCAGAAAAAATTAATCCTGATAATTCAAAGCCGTACCCCTTCTGTCTGGCCTACCCTCTTGAAAAAGGACTGGATGAGCTGGGAGCCCCTGAAGAATGGCAGATTGAATATAAATGGGATGGCATCCGTGGACAGATCATCAAAAGAAATGATGAAGTTTTCATCTGGTCACGGGGTGAAGAGCTGGTCACTGAACAGTTTCCTGAGATCAGGGATGCTGTAAAAATGATGAAAGGAAGTTTTGTTTTAGATGGAGAAATACTTGCGGTAAAGGATGGTAATATTTTAAATTTTAATGAGTTACAAAAAAGATTAAACAGGAAAACTTTAACTAAAAAAATGTTGGCAGATATTCCGATTGAAGTTTTTGTGTATGACCTTCTTGAACTGGAAGGAACCGATCTCCGCGAAAAACCTATGGAGGCAAGAAGAGCTATGCTGGAAGAATTGTTACTGAATGAACATCCTGAAAAAATCAGAATTTCGCAGACTATAACATTCGAAAACTGGGACGAACTGAACAGCATCCAGGAAAAATCCAGAGAGATCAACAGTGAAGGACTGATGCTGAAACAAAAGAATTCACCCTATCATGCCGGAAGAAAAAAAGGTGACTGGTGGAAATGGAAAGTAAGCCCGCTGACCATTGATGCAGTGCTCATTTATGCCCAAAAAGGAAGTGGCAGACGGAGCGCTTATTACACGGATTATACTTTTGCCGTAAAAAACAGAGATTCTCTGGTAACCATCGCTAAAGCGTATTCGGGGCTTACGGATAAAGAAATCATGGAAGTGAGCAAATTTGTCAATAAAAATGCCATTGAAAAATTCGGACCTGTACGGACGGTAAAAGCAGAGCTGGTCTTTGAAATAGCTTTTGAGGGCATAGGATTCAGCAGCAGGCACAAAAGCGGGGTTGCCTTGAGGTTCCCCCGGATTGTACGATGGCGGAGAGATAAAACCGTTGATGAAATTGATGATCTTGAAGAAATAAAAAAACTGATCCAGTAAATTGAATACATTTGAAAATACCAACGGCTTTAAAGTCATTCAGCAGTGGATGACCGGAAAAGGTATTGCTCCATTTAAATTCCAGACCGAGACCTGGCGCAAATTCGGAAACGGCTACAGCGGTATGGTGATAGCTCCCACAGGGTTCGGAAAAACGTTTTCTGTATTTCTGGCATTGGTTTTAGATTTTATGAACCATCCAGAAAAGTATAAAAAAGGGCTAAAAATGATCTGGATCACTCCGCTCCGGTCTCTGGCAAAAGATATTGCCAAAGCCATGGAAGAAGCCATGAATGAGATTGGTCTGGACTGGACCGTAGGAGTAAGAAATGGCGATACCGACCCCAAAGTAAGGCAGCAACAGGTAAGAAACATGCCTGAAATTCTTGTTGTTACTCCGGAAAGTCTTCATCTGCTTCTGGGGCAGAAAAATCACAGCAGGTTTTTTCAGGATCTGAAATGTGCCGCAGTGGATGAATGGCATGAACTGCTGGGCTCTAAACGCGGAGTTATGGTAGAACTGGCCATCTCCCAATTGAGAAAATATGCTCCAGCTATGAAAATCTGGGGAATTACCGCAACCATAGGAAATCTGGATGAAGCTATAGAGGTTTTGATTCCTTACGACATCAAAAAAACAAAAATTACCGCCAAAGAATATAAAAAAATTGAAATCCTTCCTGTTTTCCCTGATGAAGTGGAGGTTCTTCCATGGGCGGGACATCTGGGCGCGAAACTGGCAGATAAAATCGTTCCGGTTATTCTTGAATCTACTTCTACCATTGTTTTTACCAATACAAGAAGCCAGAGTGAAATGTGGTATCAGCTTCTGCTGAACGCCTATCCTGATTTTGCAGGTCAGATCGCCATTCATCACAGCTCTATTGATGCTCACCTCCGGATCTGGATTGAAGAGAACTTAAGCAGTGGGAAACTGAAAGCGGTGGTTTCTACTTCCTCTCTGGATCTCGGCATAGATTTTAAGCCTGTTGATACAGTCATCCAGATTGGCTCAGCCAAAGGGGTTGCCCGGTTTCTTCAGCGTGCCGGACGGAGTGGCCACTCCCCTTTTGAAACCTCTAAAATTTACTGCGTCCCTACTCATTCCCTGGAACTGATCGAGGTTTCAGCATTAAAAGAAGCGGTCAAACAAAAAGTAACAGAACCCCGCGAGCCTCAGGTATTATGCTTTGATGTGCTGGTTCAGTTTCTGATGACTTTAGCCGTTGGAGATGGCTTTTATCCCGAAGAAACTTATGAAAGGATCAAAAAAACATATGCTTTCCGGGAAATGACGGATGATGAATGGAAAAGCTGTCTTGATTTTCTGACCATCGGGGGAAGTGTCTTAAAAAGCTATGAGGAATTTCATAAGATTATCATTATGGAAAACGGTTTATTTAAAGTGACCTCAAGAAAAATCGCTATGCTCCACCGTATGAATATGGGCGTTATTGTAAGTGATGCTATGCTGAAAGTAAAATTTATTTCAGGTGGTTATATCGGTATGGTGGAGGAATATTTTATTTCAAAACTCAAAAAAGAAGAAAAATTTATTCTGGCAGGACGTACTCTTGAAGTGGCCATGATAAAAGATATGATCGTCTATGTAAGATCAGCCAAAGGAAAGGCAATAACTCCTAGTTATCTGGGCGGAAGGCTTCCTCTAAGCTCTGATCTGGGACATTTTTTAAGAGAAAAACTTTCCCATGCCCTGAATCCCAAAACTTCGGAAAAAGAACTGAAATTCCTGCATCCGCTTCTGGTACGGCAGGAAAAGAACTCGCATATTCCCAAAGAAGATGAGTTTTTGGTCGAAATGATCAAAAACAGAGAAGGTTATCATCTGTTTATGTACCCTTTTGAAGGGCGTCTTGTGCATGAAGTGATGGCAGCCCTGATGGCTTACCGTATTTCAAAGCTGGCCCCGATCTCTTTTTCCATGGCGATGAATGATTACGGTTTTGAACTGTTCAGTGACAAGGAAATTCCTCTGAATGAAGAAAATCTGCATGCTGTTCTAACCCGGGAAAACCTGATGAATGATGTAATCGCCAGCATTAATTCAGCGGAAATGGCCAGAAGAAAATTCAGGGATATTGCTGTGATCTCCGGAATGGTGATCCAGAATTATGCAGGAAAACAGCGCTCCAATAAGTCGTTGCAGAGTTCAGCCGGACTAATCTTTAAGGTTTTAGAAGATCACGACCCCAATCATTTTCTTGTAAGACAGGCGTATACAGAGGTTTTCAATATACAGCTTCAGGAACAGCGATTGGTGGAAGCCTTTAAAAGAATAGAAAAATCAAAAATTATTTTAAAATATTCCAATACCTTTACCCCGCTCAGCTTCCCGATCAAAGTAGATAGCCTGAGGCAGACCTTATCCAGTGAAAGCCTTGATGCCAGGATCAGGAAAATGGTGGAACAGGCCGGAAAAAATATTTTGTTATAGATAAGTCATCGTCAATGCTTTTCATTTGGTAAAATTCACAGCGAAGCTAATTGACAATTGACTTACGAAGTATAATTCACCATTGACATTTTTAATCATTTACAGTCTTGAATATTGCCGTAAAAAATATCACGATCAGCAACGAAGTTTTCACGTTAACCAATCAGCGCGCCGCATTCTGGAAAAGAGAGAAAGCATTAATCCTGTCTGACCTTCATATCGGGAAAACAGCTCATTTCCGGAAAAACGGGATTGCTCTGGCCAATCATATTATGAAAAGCGATCTGGAAAGATTATCTGCTCTCATAGCCTATTTTAACCCTGATAAATTCATTATTGTTGGTGATTTGCTCCATGCCGGAGATAATTCTGACGTGGATGAGTTTTGCCGATGGAGAAATCAGTATCCTGATCTCTTATTTTATCTTATCGAAGGTAACCACGATCGGATTACAGAAGCCCTGGAACGTAAATTATGCCTGAATTTCAGGGCTGAACTTCTGCAGATCGACGATTTTATCTTCATTCATGATTTTGATAAAACACGCTCCGGATTTCAGATCACCGGGCATATTCATCCGGGCGTTATCCTGAATTCTTCAGTGGAAAGCTTCAGACTTCCTTGTTTTGTACAGACTTCCGGACAGCTTCTTCTACCTGCCTTCAGTGAATTTACAGGACTTGATACCAAAAATATTCCCAAAAGCGGAAAGTTTTTTGTATTTACAGATTCTGAAATTCATGAAATCTAAGGTGGAAGAGAGAGGTTGGAAATTATTTTGTTCTGAAAAAAAGCTTAGAGACTCTTTAATATAAGGGAAAATATTAAAATTAAAAAATTTCTTGCAGATTTTTTGAATATTCAGGCTTTAAACAATATTACATTTGAGTCAACTAAAAGCAAGGCAGTATAACGAGAATTGTCAATCACCTATAACTTTATTCATATACATACCGTTATTTTAAGATCTGCGTTATCTTCAAAATCAGCGAGAGAAAAAAATAATAAATAATCTCTTCCTTCTCCCTTTCTTATTTCTTTTTGCTCAAATGGATGCTGTACCATGTGATTAATACTGTTGCTAATAGAAATACCGCTCCGATCCAGGGTGTACTGTTCAATCCTAAAGAAGAGTTTACAATAAGCCCACCAGTATAAGATCCTATCGCAATCCCGATATTAAATGCTGCAATATTGATTCCTGATGCCACATCTTCTGTGCCGGAAACTTCTTTTTCTGCGATTTGTACTACCAAGAGCTGCAATCCGGGCACGGTGGCAAAAGATAAGCCTCCTAAAAGAAAGAGCGTGATAATACTCAGTACCGGACTGGCAGCTGTAAAATAAAATGCCAGTAATACCAGACCTTGTGCTGCAAACATCCATAAAAGAGCTTTTAACGGTTTTTTATTGGCCATTTTTCCTCCGAAAAGATTTCCCAGGGCAATCGCAATTCCATATACCAGAAGGATGAATGTTACGGTGGATTCCTGAAATCCTGTGATCTGCTGTAAAATCGGTGATAAGTAGGTAAACACAACAAATGTTCCTCCGTATCCCATGGCTGTCATTAAAAATGCAAAGATCAGACGTCTGTTTCCCAATACTTTGGGCAGGCTTTTTAAAGAGGCTGTCTGATCGCTTTTAAGGTTTTTCGGAACCAACAGCATACTTGCGATCAGTCCTATGATTCCCAGAATGGAAACGCCGATAAAAGTGGCTCTCCACCCGAAATGCTGCCCGATAAAAGTTCCCAGTGGAACTCCTGTCACGATCGTCAGGGTAAGCCCTGAAAACATAATTGAAATAGCCGTTGCCCGTCTTTCTTCAGTGACTAACGACGCGGCAATTGTGGAGCCTATAGAAAAGTAAACTCCATGGGCAAATCCGGTCAGAATTCTGGCCAAAACCAGTGTAAAAAATCCCGGAGCTACTGAAGCCAATCCATTGCCAATAACAAATAACAGCATAATCGAAATTAGAAGAATCTTTCGCGGAACTTTCCCGGTTAGGGCTGTCAGTATAGGTGCTCCTATGGCAACCCCTATTGCGTAAAGACTTACTAAAAGTCCCGCTGAAGGAATGCTGATGCCAAGGTCTGATGCTACTGTAGGAAGAAGCCCTACAATGACAAACTCGGTGGTTCCTATTCCGAATGCACTTATTGTAAGTGCCCATAATGCAGCAGGAAGGCCTTTGCTTTTCACTCCCTGTGCCTGAATCTGTATTTCTTTCTGATTATTCATCGTATTCAGATTTTATTGATTTTGACCAGACAAAGTTCTGACGAAAAATTATATTATAAAAATTATTTAAATTGTAGTTTATTATCAGAATAATGATAGTTAAGTTTTTAGAAATTCCGTTTCTTTGCAGTAAAGACAGTGCCTCCCTATGAAAAAATCAGAAGCAACCCGTTTAAATATTCTTCAGAAAGCCTTTGAACTGATTTACGTGAAAGGTTATCAGACCACAAGCATCGATGAAATCATTGCAACCACCCAGGTAACAAAAGGGGCTTTCTATTATCATTTTAAAACAAAAGATGAAATGGGTCTGGCCATCATTAATGAACTTCTGATCAATAATTTCAAAAGCATCTTCATTGAACCTCTGCAAAACAGCGATCAGCCTTTAGAAAGTATTTACAACCTGCTGTATAACGTTTTAATGGAAAATGATTTGTTAAAGGTTGCATACGGCTGCCCGGCTTCCAATTTCACGCAGGAAATGGCTCCATGGCATGTAGATTTTACCAAGGCTCTGAATAAACTTTCTGTACAATGGGAGGATGCCATTATTTCGTGTATTGAAAACGGAAAGAAAAATAACTCGTTAAAAGAGAATGTCAACGCAAAAGAAATTGCCGTTTTTGTAATGTCCGGCTATTGGGGAGTGCGGAATTTAGGGAAACTGGAAAACTCAAAATCCGTGTATCTCATTTATTTAAAAGGACTTAAATCTTATTTCAAATCTTTGGAATAATTTTTTACCAAAAAACATACTAATTAGTATGTTTTTATTCTATCTTTGAAGTGTTCTAAAAATTAATCATGTACCAGACGCTTACATTTCTTCATTCCCTGTTCCGGTGGATCGTTTTATTAAGCCTTATTTACAGCATATGGATAGCCTTCAGAGGATATTTTTATCAAAAAACATTTGGAAAAAAGGAAGATTCGGTACGGCACTGGACAGCAACCATTGCCCATATTCAGCTGGTTTTGGGAATTGTCCTTTATTCCAGGAGTCCAATCGTAAAATATTTCTGGAAGAACTTCAGTGAATCTAAAGCCTCTCTGGATCTGCTTTTCTTCGGGCTGATTCATATTTTACTAATGATTACTTCAGTTGTGCTGATCACCATAGGTTCTGCTTTGGCTAAGAGAAAAGAAACAGACCGGGAAAAATTCAGAACAATGCTTATCTGGTATTTCATTGCGTTAGTACTTATTTTTATGGCTATCCCATGGCCATTCTCCCCTCTTACCAACAGACCTTATTTTAGATAATTATGATGAATTTATTAAAAACAAAAGCCGGCCGTCTCAGGATTCTGGCCATTCTGGAAGGAATCTCCCTGCTCATTCTGGTATTCATTGCGGTACCATTGAAATATGGGTTGGGAAACCCGGGACTTGTAAAACTAATGGGTCCGGTTCATGGAACATTATTTCTTCTTTTCCTGTTTAATACCTTAAGTGTAGGGGTTGAACAGCAATGGAAATTTAAAGAAACGACCTGGAAAGTAATCCTGGCGTGCTTTATTCCTTTTGGCACCTTTTATATTGACCGTAAAATTTTAAGCAGACTATGAAAAATGCCTTAATCCTCTGCGGAATAGCTCTTACAGTGTATATTATTTACCGGGTTTACAAATACCAGACATTAGGTAACAATCTTGAAACCCATATTAAAAAAGGAGCCATTATTCTGGATGTAAGAACGGAACAAGAATATAAAACAGGGCATATTGAAGGATCTGTTAATATTTCTTTAGGAAGCATCCGCGAAAGATATACTGAACTTCACCAGAATAAAACCTACATCACAGTCTGTTCTCATGGATTACGGAGCGTAAAAGCTGAGCATATTTTAAAGGAAAAAGGCTTTAAATATGTATACAATGGCGGTGCATGGAGTGATCTTCAGAAAATGATTTCAGATCAATAATACA
Organism: Chryseobacterium sp. 2987; assembly: GCF_031456375.1. Taxonomy (NCBI): domain Bacteria; kingdom Pseudomonadati; phylum Bacteroidota; class Flavobacteriia; order Flavobacteriales; family Weeksellaceae; genus Chryseobacterium; species Chryseobacterium sp. 2987. The sequence continues at coordinate 301,268 of NZ_JAVDUN010000005.1, read as the reverse complement.
TAAACTCAGGATATTCCTTGCAATAATCATTCTGTTTGGTCAGGTATTTGAATATTTAATAGTGAATATTACTGAAATTCAGTTTCAGAAATCCACTTATTTTTATTTTCCCAGTAATACCAAACTTTAAAATATAATAATATGTCAACACAGAATTTAACCCACCTCGAAGCCATTAAAAAGATCAAAGAACTGTCAGAAAAAGCAAGAATATGCATGTTCTGTACAGAACTGGAAACCGTACCGGTCAATTCACGGCCTATGACTCTTCAGGAAACAGATGACAGCGGGAACCTATGGTTTATCAGTAGTGCCGTAAGCAACAAGAATTTTGAAATAAAAGAAGACCGGAGGGTACAGCTTTTTTTCATGAACAATAGTGACTCTCAATATCTTTCTGTATATGGACAAGCTTCTGTTTATAAAGATAAAGCAACGATTGATGAGAAATGGTCTCCGATGGCCAAAGCATGGTTTGACGGTAAAAATGATCCGGATGTTACCATCATTCGTGTAGAGCCTGAAGAAACGTATTATTGGGATACAAAAGCAGGAAAACTGGTCAGCCTGTTCAGTTTTGTAGCTTCTGCAATAACTGGAATTAAAACGAATAATTCAGACGGTGTTGAAGGCAATGCCACTGTATAAAGAAAAAACAGCCGAAAACTCAGGCTGCCTTTTGTAAAAGAACAGAAAACCCCGGTGACCCTGAAAAATTCAGCCACCGGGAATTTTTATTTTTTTACATCTTCCATAGATGCTCCAAAATTGATATGAAGGACATTTCCATTAGGTGTTACCAAAGCAGGGACAGATTGTATCCCCGCCTTTTCAGCGTCTGTAATTTTACTTCTGTCATTTCCTAAATGAATAATTTCTACATTTTCTGCACCAATAAGGTTAACAATATCGTGCTCTGCACTTACACAAACCGGACATCCGGCATGATAAAAAATTGACTTTTTCATAAGATTAAATTAATTAAGGATTTTAATAATATTTTTCAGTTCCTGCGTTTCTTCAGCCGTTAGAGGCTTTAACGGATTTCTCAGGTTTCCGCCTTCTTCTCCCAGAATGTTTAAACCAGCTTTTACAGCTCTTGGGAGTCCTTTATTAACGATAAATTTCAACAGGTCGAACTGCTTGTAGAAAACCTCTTGGGCTTTTTCTATATTGCCTTCTTCCACCGCGTTGTATAAAGCAACATTCAGTTCGGGGATCAGATTCGGTGCCGCGGTACACCAGCCTCTTGCTCCGGCAGTAAATGCAGCCAGGGCCAGCGGATTGGATCCGTTATAAAAAGCAACATCCTCTCCCAGTTCTTTTCGCAGATAATGCATTCTCTGGATATCTCCGGAACTCTCTTTGATCATCGTTACATTAGGAATCTCCAACAGTCTTTTAAGAAGAGCTGGAGACATATCTACTCCACTGGTGGCCGGATTGTTATAAGCCATGATAGGAATAGAAATCTTGCTGGCTACTGTATCATAATGAGATACAATTTCATCATCCGTAAGCTTCCAGTAGCTCATAGGAATGATCATTACAGCATCAGCCCCTGCTTTCTCAGCAAATTTTGCATGATGAACGGTCTTATCTGTGGTAAGATTAGATACTCCTACAAGTGTCGGGACTCTCCCCTGGGTCTGTTCTATTGTTGCTTCTGTTACGGCTTCTTTTTCCTCATCGGACAGATAAGGCATTACTCCGGTACTTCCTAACGGAGCTATTCCGTGGCTTCCGGAAACGATCAGCCTTTCAGTCAGTTTTTTAAAGAGAGGGATGTCTACTTTTTCATTCTCGTCGAAAGGGGTAATAGGATAAGCAATCACTCCTTTAAATGGAACATTTTTCATTGTTTATTGATTTTAAAAATTAAATGATTTCCATTAAGAAAGTTTAAGCAGTTAAGATTGTTTACGGCAGGTTTTCTTTAAAATCAGAATGACTTTCTTAACGAAGCTTAAACTTTCAGTATTTCTTAATGGCTGGTAACTAAAGATCTCTGCCTTCTTCTTCCCTTAAGGCAACACCCAGGTTTTGTAGCTGCGGTGCGTTTTCACAGGCAATATATTTGGCAGGTTCAGTATCGCTCATATTCTGATGTTTATGCCAGGCCCATGAAGGAATGTAAACAGCATCTCCCGCTTCCCAATGCACTCTTTCATCTTCCACTTCTGTCCATCCTTTGCCTTCAATCACATACAATACCGTTTCATAGGTATGTCTGTGTCTGTTGGTCTGCTGGCCCGGGAGAATACCTCCTATTGTCATACTTACATTTTTACTGGGAAGATCTACAAAAAAAACAGGATGTTTTCTTTCCGTTGAAAACTGGTTGTGTTCCCCCGCATTTTCTACGTTTTTATGAATCAGATGGCCTGGTTTTACGTATTTAGGTCTTGCAAAAGTTTCATGAAAGTCTTTTGAACTGAATTGTTTCTTGTCCATGATTTAAAAAAATTAAATGTTCTTTGCATTATTGCATGACAAAATTATTTTATATTTGGACTGTTTAACTGATACAGTTTTCATATAAATAGATAGTCCAGATGCTCAGACCTTGGAAATTAGAATTGGAAATCGATAAAAAACTTGATAAAGCAGTCTATTTACAGATCGCTGATACCATCATTGCAGATATTCGTTCAGCAAGATTAAAAGCAGGAGATGCCCTTCCGGGAAGCAGAAATCTGGCCCAGCTGCTGAATATTAACAGGAACACAGTAGTAGAAGCTTATCAGGTACTCATTAATGAAGAATGGGTAATTTCAAAGGAAAGAAAAGGAATTTTTGTCTCAGATGTACTGCCGGTTTCACAACGGAGATCATCTCAAAAAGAATCCGGACCGGAAGAGGAAAAACGACAGGACAATCCTATGATGATTAATTTTGACGACGGACATCCTGACAGTAAAATTGCCCCTGTAACAGAGCTGGCCAGAGCATACAGGCAGATTTTCAGCAGAAAAGCCAAGTGGCAGATGATGGGTTACAGCAGTGAGCACGGAGATCCTGAATTCCGCAAAAGTATTGCCCAGATGCTGAATCATCAAAGAGGAATGAATATCAATGAGAATGAAATATCTATCACAAGAGGCAGCCAGATGGCCATGTTTCTGACTGCTCAGGCGCTTTTACAGCCGGGAGATCAGGTGATCATAGAAAACCCGGGATACCAGCCCGCCTGGAAAGCTTTTGAATACGCAGGAACAGAGCTTCTACCTGTAGCAGTGGATCATGAAGGGATCATTATTGAAAATATTGAGAAACTTTTAACCATCTATAAAAATATCAAAGCGATCTATATCACCCCTCACAGGCAATACCCTACAACCGTTACCTTAAGCCTGGCAAGAAGGCTTCAGCTCATTGCATTATCAAACAAGTATGGTTTTACCATCATTGAAGACGATTATGATAATGAGTTCCATTTTGGGTACCGCCCTATTCTTCCCGTTTCCAGTTTCCCGGATCTTAACCATTACGTATATATCGGAACACTAAGTAAAGTAGTTGCACCAGCTTTAAGAATTGGTTATCTGGTATCCAAAGATCAGAAACTGCTTCAAAGAATCGGAGATCTCAGAAAAATAATTGATGTTCAGGGTGATGTGATTATGGAACAGGCCGTACTACAGCTGATTAAAGATGGAGCTGTAAAAAAACATATTAAAAAAGCCACATTACATTACAGGAACAAAAGAGATTTTGTAGCCGGGCTTCTGGAAAAATACATAAAGAATTCTTCTGATTTTATACTTCCGGATGGCGGACTGGCCTTCTGGATTGTACCCAAAGCAAAATTGAACTGGAATACCGTAACAGATTTACTTATTGAAAGAAACATCAATATCATCCATCCTGAACAATACAGCTTTGATCAGACAATCAACGGTTTTAGACTGAGCTATGGTTCCCTTTCTGAAGAACAGCTGGAACAGAGTATAAAGATAATCGGTGACGTACTGGCTCAAGAGATATAGATATTTTACACTTAATTATATTTTGCATGGAGGTACAGATTAATTCGTGAATTAGCGACAAAAATATTTCCCACAAATCGCGCAGATTGCACGGATGAAGATGGTTATTTTCACTGCGTGTTATCTTACTTATACTTTTAATTTTATCGAAATAGACTGTATTATTTTTTTAATCAGATATTTCCTGGGATACGTATGGCGAAAGGTTTTGAATCATTATGCTGCTTTAAGGCACAAAACCAGAGTTTTTCAGCAATTTTTTCAAATAAAATAAGCTGAGAGAGAAATTTCCACAAATCTCAGTGGGGTTTGTGGGAAATAAAAAACTGCAAATCCATGAGATTGAAATTCTCACAAATCTGCAGTTGATTGTAAATTGTTGAAAGAGCTTATTCCACTTCAAAAACAGCCTGTATTTCTACCGAAGAATTGACAGGAATAGAAGAAGCTCCCAGCGTAGCTCTTGCATGTTTTCCTTTTTCACCGAATACTTCCACTGTAAGATCGGAAGCGACATTCATAAGATCGGCATGTTTGGTATAATTGTCTTTGGTATTGAAAATTCCGGTCAGCTGTACACATTGTTTTACTTTATTCAGGTCTCCGCCAACAGCTTCTTTCAGCACAGCAATTACATTCAACATAGTAGTTTTTGTGGCTTCTTTTACCTGTTCTTCATTCACGTCAGCTCCTAATTTTCCTGGATAAAGAATTTTTCCTTCTTTTAAGGCTACCTGATTAATGAATACCAGATTTCCGGAACGTACGAAAGGTTTGTAATTTCCGGCTGGCTTAGGAACCTGAGGCAGCATAATATTTTTAATCTTCATTGTGGCATTGATATCTTCTGATGCAGGTTTTACTGTGGTGGTTAGCTTTTTATTAAAAGTTCCCTTTAGGGCCAAAGCCGTTTTAGCAAAATTTCTTCCCTGCAGTTCTGCCAGAATACGTTCGTCTTTTGTAGGTCTTTCCACGTCTTTTAGAGAAGCCATACTGGTAATTCCAAGCACGCTGTTCCCCTGTGGTATGGTTTTATTCATATTTTCATACCCTCTGATGCCATTAGAAACCAATACCATTCCGTGAACAGCAAGACTGTTCCAGAAGGCCTGTAATGCCAGTTCTTTTCCGGCACCGCTTCCGGCAGACATAAATACAGAGGCAGGCATCCCTTCAAGAGCATTATTCGTCCATAAATTAACGGTTTTAGACAAAAACTCGCTCATTCCTGTACTTATATTCCCAAAATAGACCGGAGATCCGAAAACAATTCCGTCATAGGAAGGCAGCTCATCCACTGAAGCCACAGGGATATTTTTTAATTTGGCATTCGGAGATTCTTTAACCTGCTTAATGACAGCCGAAGCACTGCCATTGCTTTCAATACCGGATGCTATTTCTTTTGCCAGTTCATATGTTCCTCCATTGTCTGAATGAATAAGAACCAATATGCTGGCTTTTTGATTTTGCGCCATAATGGTGGTAGTTTTTAATAATAGAATGAATACAAAAAGTGTACTTAATTTTTTCATTTTGAATACTATAATTGATAATACAAAATTAATACTGTCGTTTTTATTAAATTTGCCAAAAAATATATGCAGAACGACAATACCAAATGCGGTTTAACAGAATATACCCAAAGCAGTTTTGTAGACAGCATTGAAAAGGAAGCGTATGTCTGGTGTGAAAAAGACTGGAAACATGATGATTATGACCATACCCACAGCCGGGCACAGCTTACATTTGTAGAAGAAGGATATCAATACTTTCATATCGATCAGAAGATCTATCTGGTACCTCAGCATCATGTCATCTGGATTCCTTCAGAAAAGGCCCACCGGATCACTTCAGAAGCAAAAACGGTGAATTTAATGGTCTTTTTATTTAAGTCGGTTTTCAAGGAAGATTTTTATAAGAATGTTCATGTTTTTGCCGTCCCTCCGGTTTTGAAGGAAATGCTTTTGTATGCTTCTAAATGGAATCAGCTGCTTACTGAAGATGAAGAGCAGGATCTGTTTTTTAAAGCAATTCTAAAAAGCCTTCCTAACTTCTGTAAGGAAAGTTCATACCTTGAAATCCCCGTTCCTGCGGATATAAGGCTTATTCCTGTATGTGAGCATATCAATTTAAATTTTAGATATAGTCTGGATACAGAGTTGCTTGCAGAAAAGGCGCAAATGTCTGTTCGTTCCCTTCAGAGAAATTTTAAAAATGAAACAGGAATTACGCTTCAGAAATACCATCAGCTGGTACGCATCTTAAAAAGTATTGAACTGCTGGACACCGGGCAATATACTTTAAGCCAGATTGCTTATAAGGTCGGATATCAAAGTCTGTCTGCATTTACTTCTTCTTACAAAGCAATTATGAAATCCAGGCCGGAGATCCATAAACATTAAATTTCAAATTTTGTAAGTTTTCCGTCTTTATAGCAGTAAAATTCATAAGCAGGTTCTTTTCTGAACATAAAGACCTTTTCAAGATGAATGCAGTCATAATACGGTTCCAGCTGTAGATATTTTTCTTTAAGGGGATCTGGCAGTTCCTCTGGTTTTATAGGTCTTTCCACTTCAAAACCATCATCAAATGCGAATTCAACAACAAAATCGGTTTTCCGCCATGAGATCACAGATTCCGTCTCTCCGCTGTGCAGGGTGGATGAAAAAGCAATTTTATCTTCTTTTATTATTTTATCTGAAGTTCCCACCAGAAGCATTATTCCGGAGACTACCATTGCACCATATCCTATCTTTTTAAACATCATTTCGCTTAAATACGGAAGAATATATTTTATAGTATATGATGAAATAATGGCCGCTACAGCAATAGCCAGCCCAAACCACAATGCTTTTCCTGAGTATAAACCGAGTGAAAGATAGATCATCAGCTTGATGAAATGGAGGAATACTTCATTGGCCGCTCTTGTTGCCACAATTTCTTCTTTTTTCAGCCCAAATCGCAGATAAAAACGATTAAACAGCAACCCAATAGCTCCTGTAATACCGGAAACAAATCCTGCACAAAATCCTATAAGTGCCAGGGCTGCCGAAGGATAAAGCTTTTGAGGTTCCTGTTCCGTTTTTTTTGCTTTGAACAATTCCGGAACATTGGCCATCAGGAAAAAGGCAACAATTAACTGCAAATAGTTCGGATTGACATATTTGATGAGCCACGCCCCTACTAAAACAGCAGGAATAGAAAAAGGGACAAACCACAAAAAAATCCTCCATCTGATATGCTTTTTAAAAACAGCAATACGGGACAAAGAACTTGTAAAAGTTCCTACCGTCAGTGAAAACGGGACTAAAGAACCAGGAAGCATCATATTCAGGATCGGGATAAGAATCAGGCTGGCACCTCCTCCACAGATTGTACTGATCCAAAAAGCAGCGATGGTAGCAAAGAAAAGCAGTGTGATATAAATGGCCATGGTCTTATTTTTAAAAGTTTTTCACCAATCCTATTCCAACATTTCCTTTCTGGTAATAAGGCAAAATCATCATTTGGGACTTTTCCTTTTTCCCATCTAAAAGAGTATTGATCTTAGGATACAGCCAATATGCCAGCTCGGTAGACAAAATTCCGAACCCGGCTCCGCCTACAACATCTCCAAACCAGTGTTTATTATTCAACATTCGGTAAACTCCGGTAAATACAGCAAGTGAATACCCGGAAATCCCTATCCAGAAATTGGTGTCCTTATATTCCCGGAACATAAACTGTGCAGAAGCAAATGCCATCGCCGTATGTCCGGAAGGAAATGACAGCCGATTGGAACCATCCGGTCTTTCTTCTTTGGTAATATGTTTTAAAGGAAGCATAAATGCTGAAGAGATGAGCAGAGAAGTTCCGTAAATAATACTTCTGTCCCGGAAATTATGTTTTCCTTCCACTCCGAATGCATTTAGCCCATACACCAATACTGCCGGAGCAAACTGGGTATAATTATCCAGTCTGATATGGTCCGGTTTATGTTCACTGATCTCATACTGAGTAGAAGAATTAAGCTGCTTTAAGCTGCTGATTCCCAGACTTGCAAATCCGTAGGAAATAAATACAGCCGGAATAATAAGCTTTTTATATCTGAACTGATGGGTTTTATCTGCGGGAACCTCATCCTGAATGATAACGCTGTCCTGAATTTTTTCAACGGCTAAACTGTCCTGTGCGTGAATCTGCTGAAAACTTACCCATATAAATAGTAAGCTTGAAATGAAACCTTTCATAAGTGTGCAGTATCTTTTGTATTAATGATACCGCAAAGTTCCATTTCAATTTAGAAGAAATTTTGAATTTTAAAAGGTAATGCTGAAAATGTGGAAATTATTTTTAAAATCATAAGAAATGATCCAGTTCTGGCGGACACAGATCTCTTTGATAATGGCAAGTCCCAGCCCGCTTCCTAAATTGTCTGTTGAAGATCTCGAAAATCTTTTGAAAAGGGTATTTTTATTAAGTTCAGCTGTTCCGGAATTTGAAATTTCCAGTGATTTTTCTGATAATGTTACATGAACATTTCCTCCTGCCTCTGTATGTCTTACAGCATTTACCAGAAGATTGCTGATCATGGTTTCGGTAAGAGTCCTGTTTCCGGAAACTTCTATTCCGTTTTCGATTTCTTCATGTAAAGAAATATTTTTTTGCTCAAAGTGCTCATGGAATACAGCAGAATACTGTGTTGTGATTTCACTGATTAACAGCTTTTCATTTCCTGCAAACTGCTGGTTTTCAATTTTGGCAAGCAGCAGCAGGTTTTTATTGATTCTGGAGCTTCTTGCCAGCGTTTTATTAAGATCTTCAATGACCTGATATTGCTGTTCTGTCATATGTTCATCCTGGATAAGTACATCAAGTTTATTCTGGAGGATAGCCAAAGGAGTTTGCAACTCATGGGAAGCATTTTCTGTAAATTCTTTCTGAGTTTTATAGACAGAAATATTATGATCAATAAGCTTTGAAAGAGCCTGGCTGAGTTCTTCAAATTCTTTGATATCTGTTTTCTCAAAACTGATTTTCTTTCCGCTGCTGAGATCAAAAGATTTAAGCCGGTTGAGTGTATCATGGAAAGGTTTCCATACCGTGTTGGAAAGTCTTCTGTTCAAGATCAGAAGCCCGATGACAATCACAATAAAGAAAAAAAGTGTGGTAAAGGCGATGACTGTAACGGTTTCATGACTTTCTTCCACGTTGGTTTCTACTGTAAAAAGATAAGGTTTGTTTTTAATATAGACTACTGTTTCAAGACATCTGAAACGGTCAAATTCCGGTTCTGAAGTATAAGATTTTTTCTCTATGGTAAAAATTACATCTTTTTTCAGTGAGTTGAAAGAAATTTTTTGGATATCAGTACCCGGTTGGATTGTATTCCACAAAGCAATGCTTTTTTCCAGTTCTTCATCAGAAAGATGCAACTGGTTCAGCTCATACGCTGATTTTTCTGCAATAACTTTATTGTGTTCATCCAGTTCACTGATCCAGATACCGTCTACCACCCAGTAGTATACAGGAATGCTAACGGCTAAAATAATCAGCACATAGATCAGAAACGGTTTGGTGGTTTTGGCTAATAGAGGTTTCAAAAGTTCTGTTCTGGGTTTAAAATTGTAATGATTCTTGTGAATAAGTCATCTGACGCGATTCACCATTACCATTCACTTACAAAGTAAAATTGACTATTCATATTCTGATGTTCCTCTATTCCCCGCTCCATTTATATCCTGTTCCGTACACCGTCTTCAGATAATGCCTGCTGCCTGCATCATAGAGTTTTTTCTTAAGATTTTTTACGTGAGCATATACAAAATCATGATTGTCCAGCATATCTGCAAAATCTCCGGAAAGATGTTCCGCCAGAGCACTTTTAGAGATTACTTTATTTTTATTACTGATAAAATACAGCAGAAGATCAAATTCTTTTTTCGTGAGAACCACCGGGGTATTATTTACAGTAACCGTCTTTGCCAGAATATCAATCTGTAACTCATCCTGAGTTATTATGTTTGTACTCCCAAAATGTTTCCTCCTGATAACAGAGTAAATTCTCGCTGAAAGTTCAGATAAATGAAACGGTTTGGTAAGATAATCATCAGCCCCTGTCTGAAGACCTTCTATTTTGTCTTCCAATGAATTTTTTGCTGAAATAATGATTACCCCCTCCTGTTTATTATCTTTTTTAAGTTCTTCCAGAATTTTCATACCGCTTCCGTCCGGAAGTGAAATATCCAGCAGAATACAATCATAGCTGAAACTTTTGATCTTGTCAAAAGCTTCTCCGAAACTAGACGCAAATTCACATAAATAATTTTCTTCCGAAAGATATGTGGCAATACTCCGGGCCAATTCAGGTTCGTCTTCTATGATCAGAATTTTCATTCAGCAAAGGTATATGTTCAATTTTGAAGAAATTCTGAATTAAGATACTAAAGATTATTGAAAGTGGAATAAAAATAAACCAGTTCTTAATGGCTACCCATCCGATCTCAGAATAAGCAGCTGATTGATTTCACTTTTAAAACAACCCAGAATAAATTCCGTATAATACATCTGTGCATTTAAAGCCTGTGTTTTATGGTGAAGCTCCAGCTTTTTAGCAAGAACAATCTCTCCTTTATAAGAAAAGGAAAAATAAGCGAAAATTTTATAGGCAGAGTTTCTTATAGGAGTACAGTATCCCGTAGTAGCAATAGACCAGTCGGATTCAAAAAGCCGGGCGGCATTAAGAGCCATAACCGAAGCTATATTTTCTGAGACACAGTCGCATTCCTCCGCTTCTTTTCTGTTTACATTCAGCAGTTTTACTTTCTGCGGCAGTGTATAAGCCGTTATTCCTCCTTTATAAAACAGGGAAGCATTATGCATTTGTGAAAAAGCCAGCTGCAAACAGCCTGATGTAACACTTTCTGCTATAGCAATGGTTTCACCTGCAGTCATTAATGACTGGCTTATGTAGTCTAAAAGATTTTTCTGAAAGTCCATAAATTAAATATTAAGTGAGTGGTGTGAAAGGTGTCTTTATGTCTTTCTGTTTTGTGTAGATACGGGTCTATTGGCAGAACTGATAAAGTATATTTATTCTGTGCTGTTCCTGTCTTTACTCAACGTATTTAACAGTCTGTTGAGGTATTCTTCTTCCTTTAACACTTTATAATATGCCGTTTTTGCATACAATGTGAAAGAGGGATTTTCAATCTTTATTTCAGTTTGTTCAGTAACATTTAACGTACTTTCACTGTGATATTCCCGGATATGCAGAAGATATTCTTCAATATAAGTATTGATCACTTTTTTAAGGATCTCACACTGCGCATTATTCTTTATCTTTTCCAATGATTTAATGAGAAAAGCTGTTACTCCGTATGAATTAATAACGCTAGGGAATAAAGACTCATTCTCTATCATATTGTTTTTGTCATTCAATCCGGAAAGTCTTAAAGTATCATTTTCAAATATCATATCCGCAGGTTATCAGTTATCGGTTACTTGTAAATATTTTTCAAAATAATGCAGGTCTTCCTTGTCTTTGATAGAAAGATAAAACATCACCTGCTCCGGTTCTTTCAGTCCGATGCTGCTGAAGCAGTCAAAATGGGCAATAAGCGCCTGAATATTCTCTATCTGAATATCTTTCAGAATAATAAATAATAAAAAAATATTCTCTTTGATCTCCTTAGCATAGACAGCTGCTCCTTCTTCAAACCATTCTCCTTTATTAGGAACTTTTTTGAAGTCTTTATGTTTTAGGTTTTTTACAATCTTCTGACAGTCCATATATTTGAGTATTCGTGGTTTAAATCTGATTCATTTTCACAGACAGGCGGTCTTTGGACCTTCATTCCCGTCCTTTTATAACTCACATCCTGAAAATGGTGTTTGCAATAAAAATTGAAAACCTTCTAGATCAAATATAGGATTAAATAATTCACATTTTTATGACCTGGATCATATCAATATACTATTTTTCTGTTTTCCAGCGTGACCTTTCCCTCTTTTTCCATTTTTTTCAAAGCTCGGATCACGGTTTCCACACGCAATCCTACCAGATTGGCAATTTCCTGCCTTGTCAGTTCTACATGAAAGCACGAGCCGCAGCTATCATCATGATAACTTTTAAGATAGTCCAGAAGGCCGGTGAGTCTTGAAATAGGATTCAGTGAAGCCAAATTCTGAAGCATTATTGCTTTGAAGTATAATCTTTGAGACAGACAAGCATTCATTTCCATGGAAAGATGAGGGTGTATCTGAATCAGCTTTAAAAACTGGTCTTTAGGAACTCTTATAACTTCCGAGGGAACCAAGGAAACAGCATTCATCGGATAAAACTTATCTAAGAAAAGCATGGAATCCCCAAAACTCTGTCCTCCTCCTAAAATATTCTGAATAAATTCCTTTCCTTCATCATCATAATTGTTGAGTTTAATCTTCCCCTCTGCTATCTGAAAAAAATAAAGTGCATGATGACCTTCCCTGTAGATGAGCTCTCCTTTTTTATACCTTTTCATTTCTCCTCCTGATGCCAGCAAAAGCTTTTCATCAATATTCATGCAGCTTATAGTCTTCATTATATTTTATTTTTAATATTTCCGTTAAAATAGCAATTTATATTGATTCAATTCTTTTAATACAAAATTTTGCGGTCTTTAATCCTGACAATCTTATTTCTTTCCATATGTTTGATAGTCCTGATTGCAGTTTCCACACAAAGCCCTGTAAGATTAGCCATCTGCTGTCTTGTAAATGGAATCATAAAAGAATACGGGCTTTCATCTTCATGGAAGCTTTTTAAATAATCCATCAGCCCTTTCAATCGTATTGTGGGATTCTGGGATGAAAGATTCTGCATCATAATGAATTTATAATAAAGCCTCTGTGAAAGAAACCTGCTGATGTCCATATATAATTTTGGAGACTGATCCAGCAAACTCAGAAATGCAGATTTAGGAAGCCTCAAAACTACACATTCAGTAAGTGCTTCTGCATTCATAGGATATGGTTTGTCAATAAAAAGAATAGATTCTCCGCAGCTTTGTCCGTCTGATAGGATATTCTGTATAAATTCCTTTCCTTCTTCATTATAGTTGTTGAGTTTTACCTGTCCTTGAATGATCTGGTAATAATAATTGGGGCTGTCTCCTTCACAAAACAGAAGTTCTGAAGGTTTATACTGTCTGATCTCTGCTCCCGCTGAATGCAAAATATTTTCATCAATAACCATAAATAACTATGTTTAGTGGTTTCACCTGTTTCGTTAAATCTCTTAGTAAAAATGCATTGGGAAGTTACTGGATTATGAATGCAAAAATCAAACCTTAACAATTACACAAAACGTTAAAATAAGTTAAAAAAACATCTTTAATATTCAATATTTATAGTTTATTGATTATAATTTACATTAAAATAACAATTAATTTTACGACAAACAAAATTCAGCCCAACAGAAAATCTGTGAGCTGAATTACATCAATGAATTGATTTAGAAACCCCGCTTCGCCAGGCAAAACGGGATCTGTAATTCTATGAATGGATGAATTTAATTTCTGATAATTATTATTGGAACTGATGTGTCAAATTCAGGAAGCTAATTTTAAAAATAACTGAGCAGGTAAGTTTCATAATCATAAATTTTGTGGGCTTTCAAATATATACCACGACAAACCGTATCTTTTATGATTACAATCATAATCTTTTATTATTAACTATTTCGCAAACTTTTTAGTCCCTGCAACACAAAGAATAACCCCTATTGTTATCCCCAACATTCCCATACTTACCGGTTCGTGAAGAAAATAAGCCGCCAGGGCCAATCCAAAGAATGGCTGCAATAGCTGAAGCTGACCTACTGTGGTAATTCCACCCTGAGCAAGCCCTTTGTACCAGAAGATAAACCCAATAAACATACTGAACAGGGAAATATAAGCAAGCCCGAACCATCCGCGGAAGCTGATCGTTTCTATGTGATCAGGGAAATAAATAAAAAATAACGGAATCATCACAGGAAGCGCAAGTACCAATGCCCATGATATTACCTGCCATCCGCCTAATGTTTTCGAAAGTTTGGCCCCTTCTGCATACCCCAGACCACATAAAATAACCGCTACAAGCATCAGAATATCACCGACAGGCGATGCAGAAATTCCCTGCGAAAATGCATATCCTACTACTAATAGGCTTCCTATCACGGAAAACAACCAGAATACAGGATGAGGCCTTTCCCCTCCACGGAGAACTCCAAATATGGCAGTAGCCATGGGAAGCATTCCAAGAAATACAATGGAATGTGCCGAACTGACATACTGAAGAGCTAAAGCAGAAAGTAAAGGGAAACCGATTACACAACCTAGCGAGACCAGCAATAATGGAAAAATTTGTTTTTTATCCGGACGCTTTTCTTTATAGATCAATAACACAGAGAGAGCGAGAATCCCGGCAATACCTGCACGGGCTATGGTTGCAAATATAGGACTCATTTCCATTACGGCCAGCTTAGTAGCCGGCATTGATCCGCTGAATAGTAAAACGCCTATAAAGCCGTTAATCCAGCCGTTGATGTGTTCATTTTTTGATATTGTGTTGCTCATGATTGTAACTCTATTTTAATGATTCAAAATTAGAAAGGTAAAACAGATAAACACAGTATCAGTTTTGTATATTTGCATGAGCACAGTTAGAAAAAATGAGTAAAGAATTTTTATACACAGAAATTGCAGACAGAATAGCTGCGCAAATCAGAAACGGAGTATTGAAGGCCGGAGACAAACTGCCGTCTGTACGAATGTTATGCCATGAACATCAGGTAAGCATGAACACGGCTAAACGTGTCTTTCTGGAACTGGAATCACAGTCGTTAGTAGAATCAAAGCCGCAATCTGGGTACTTTGTAAGCAAACTAATGTCAATAAAGCTTCCTCTCCCGGAAGTAAGCCGTCCGTCTCTAATTGCTAATAATGATGAACCTGATGAGCTCATCAGCAAAGTTTATGAAAATATGGGCAAGAAAGGGATTACTTTTTTTTCCATAGGAATTCCTTCGGGAGACCTTTTACCACAGGCCAAGCTAAAAAAAGAAATCATTAATGCTACCCGCGAATTAAAAGACGGCGGAACTGAATATGAAGAGCTTCAGGGAAATTTAAAACTGCGCAGAATGATTGCCATCCGATCGCTTCAATGGGGAGGGAATCTTAATGAAAATGACCTGGTTACCACCAACGGAGGGATGAATGCATTGTCATTCTGCCTGATGGCTCTGGGAAAACCCGGCGATACGATTGCGATTGAAAGCCCTTGCTATCCTGGTATTCTTCAATTGGCTAACGGTCTCGGTTTAAAAGTCCTTGAACTTCCTACCCATCCTACAACCGGAATAGAAATTGAAGCCCTGAAAAAAGTAATTCCACAAATCAATCTGTGCCTGCTGATTCCTAATTTTAATTCTCCGCTGGGCAGCTGTATGCCGGACGAAAATAAGAAAGAGATTGTTAAACTCCTGTCAGAAAACGGAATACCACTCATTGAAGACGATGTATACGGCGACCTGTATTTTGGTGCCAGCCGCCCGAAATGCTGTAAATCTTTCGATAAAGATGGAAATGTGCTTTATTGCAGCTCAATTTCAAAAACACTGGCTCCGGGCTACCGTGTAGGATGGATTGCTCCCGGCAGGTATAAAGACAAAATTTTAAAGCTTAAGCTTCTTCATTCCACTTCATCTATATCTATCGTGAATGAGGCTGTGGCTAATTTTCTTAAGTCCGGAAGGTATGAAAAACATCTTCAACAGATGCGGAAGGCCCTTCAGAATAATTACCAGAACTACGCTCAGACCATTGCAGAATCTTTCCCGGAAGGAACAAAAACAAGCCGTCCGCAGGGAGGACTTTCTCTGTGGGTAGAATTTGATAAAAAAATCCGTACTACCGAGTTGTATGATTTAGCCATCAAGCAGAACATAAGTATTGCTCCCGGAAGAATGTTTACCCTTCAGGATCAGTTTCAGAATTGCATGCGTTTGTGTATCGGGCTTCCCTGGTCGGATGAAACCCGCTTACAATTACAGCAGGTAGGCAGTCTTGCCAAAAAGATCTGATTATTTATCCGGAACGAAGTTTTTCCTTGCCAGCTCTTTTCTTACCCGGCTCAGGCTCTCAGGCGTGATTCCCAGATAAGAAGCGATCATCCATTGCGGAACTCTCAAAAGAAGATCAGGATACATTTTAATGAATTTCATATACCTTTCTTCGGCAGTCTCGCCTAAGAGGGAATTGATCCTGTTCTGAAGACTTCTGATATGTTTCTGAAGCAGAAAATCACTTCGCTCAATACTGTTTGGAAACTGTTCTACCAGTTTATTAAAGAAGTCAGGGTGCAAAAACAGAACTTCCGCATCCTCAACGGCTTCTATGTAATAAATGGATTTTTCGTTGAAGTAGAGACTGCTTCGGTCAGAAATCAGCCAGCTTTCAGGGGCAAACTGTATAATGTGTTCTTTTCCGTTCTTATCAATGGAATACATTTTTAAAAGCCCTTTTTCAACAAAGAATATATGACGGCAGATCTCACCATACTGTAAAAGAAACTGATTTTTGGGAATTTTCTTTACTTCATAGTGCAGGCTGCACGTGTTCACTTTTTCAATGGGAACATTTAATACTTTAGCTAGATAATTATTAATATTCTTCATTATGCGATCTGACTTATAGAGATGTCTTCATGTGAAGCTGTATTGACTACTTTTCCGTTTTCTATTACGATCAGCTGCGGGCTTTCATGCCTGATTCCGAAATCCTCAGATATTTTGTTGGAGATGGGCCTATACAGCAGCAAATCTAAGTAATATAAATCCAGATCACGATCTAAATTGTCTATATCTCTTTCAAAATTTTTCAATACTGTCTTACTTATAAAGCAGCGTGTTGAATGCTTGAAGATGGCAACTCTATGATGATAGGAATTCTCTATGGCTTTAGCAAGATCTTCTTCAGATTCTATTTTTGTCCAGAAGGATTTACGTTCAGGGTCGTTTTCTTTTCCTCCGAATATTTTATCAAAAAAACTCATACATTAAATTGTTTAAGGTGGTGATTCAGATGCTTATATTCTAAAAATCCCCAGTCTTTTTCAGTCATTTTACCGAATAGCCTGTGCCGGTCTGGAAGTTCCTTATTTATAGATACTTTCCGAAAATCCTTTAGTGTATTCAGCAGATTGGTTTTGGATTCATCAAAATCACATTCAAAATTAACGATTAGTTTTTGAAAAGTCGGCATATTTTGGGGAATTCCATTGTTAAAAACCCACATTTCCCATTTCGTTATGACTCCTATGGCTTCAAAGAACGGATTAATGGCAGGAAGTTCAATTTTTCTTAAAGGTACCTGAAGAACAAGATCGCAGTGTTTCAGCATCTGACATACATCCATCTTCCCCCATTTTGCAATGGAGTTTCTTGTAAGACAGGAAATTCTTTCGATGATTTCCTCAAAATGAACAGGATTATGAAGACTCTTCTTTACCAACCTTTTTCTTTCTTCAGATTTTCAATATGAGCGTAATGATGGTTGCAATGCCATACATAAAAAGCAAGATAATGTCTGAGATTATAATCTTTGTTCTGTTCCGGGTGATGAAAAGTTCTTTCGAATTGTTTATTGGTAAGGGTATTCAGCAAAACGGTCCATCGCTGGTGTGTTCCTTTGATCATTCTCATTGCAGGCCTTACCGGCATATGCACACTGTCCTGAAGCTCTGCCCATTTGGCTTCATCATAAGGTTTGATGACAGGATTTTCTTCCGTAAGAGCCAGTTTGAAACGGATAAAGCTGTTAATATGGCTGTCGGCAATATGATTAACCAGCTGTCTAACCGTCCATCCTCCCTCTCTGTAAGGTGTATCCAGCTGACCCTCTGTAAAGTTTTCAATTAAATCTTTTAATTTCCCGGGAAAGCTTTTAATGACCCTGATATGCTCATCCAGCCTGGTATCACAGATGTTCTCCGGCTGCTGAAACGGACCGATGGGAAATTTCTTTTGTTCTAAACTGCTCATTCTATTAATGTTAAAAATTTATATTGCCGATTTGTCCGATAATTCCGTTTTGGACAGTTTTTTGAGTAAATTTATCAAAAATTCGAGAAATCTAAATATGAAAAAAGCGTTAATAATCGTAGATGTACAGAATGATTTCTGTGAAGGGGGTTCACTTGCGGTTCCGGGAGCTAATGAGATCATTCCTTATATTAATCTTTTAATGGAGGAAAATGAATATGACCAGATTGTTCTTACCCAGGACTGGCATCCTGCCAATCACAAAAGTTTTGCCAGCAACAACGGAAGAAAGGTAGGTGAAAGTATTATTCTGAACTCCATTCCACAGTTTATGTGGCCTGATCACTGTGTTCAGGGAACTTTTGGAGCAGAATTCCACAAAGATCTGAACAGAGATAAAGTAACCCACATTATCCAGAAAGGAAAAAATATGGAAATAGACAGCTACAGCGGCTTTCAGGATAATAACCATTTTATGAAGACCGGTCTTGATGATTTCCTTAAATACCACGATATTCAATTGGTGGAAATTGTAGGTTTAGCCATGGACTACTGTGTAAAATACACTTGTCTTGATGCTGTAACTGCCGGATATGTTACCTGCCTGCACTTCAACGGAACCAGAGCCGTTAATGTAAAACCTGATAATGGTAAAGATGCTATTTATGAAATGATCCAGAAGGGAGTTACGGTATTGGGGTAAATAATTAGTAATTAGTAATGAATAATATTCAGGGTTGTTATTAAAAATAAGAAAGACCGTAGAAAAATCTGCGGTCTTTTTATTTGACATACCTTATATTATATAGCTCTTAAAGCATTTTAAGGTTGTTCACTTCCTGTTCTGTAAGGATTCTCCAGTGTCCTCTTTTGATATTTTTCTTCGTCATTCCGGCAAACATCACTCTGTCTAAAGCTTCTACTTCGTATCCTAATCTTTGGAAAATTCTTCTGATCACTCTGTTCCATCCGATATGGATCTCAATTCCTATTTCATTTTTCGGTTTTCCTTCAATGAATGAAATCTGATCTACTACGGCTACCCCTTCATCAAGACGAATCCCTTCTACAATCAGCTTCATGTCTTCATGTGTTAGTTTCTTATCCAATGTTACGTGATAGATTTTCTTGGCATCAAAAGATGGGTGCGTCAGCTTTTTCGTCATGTGTCCGTCATTGGTTAAAAGAATAACTCCCGTTGTGGAACGGTCAAGTCTTCCTACCGGAAACAAACGGTATGGCGATGCATTGGCAACAAGATCCATTACGGTTTTTCTTGCTTTATCATCTTTTGTTGTTGAAATATAACCTTTAGGTTTGTTTAGAAGTACATATACCGGTTTTTCAGGGGTAATACTCTGTCCGTCGAAAACCACTTTATCTGTTTTCTGAACCTGATATCCCATTTCCGTTACTACGGTTCCGTTTACCTCTACAAGCCCCTGCGTAATCAATTCGTCCGCTTCTCTTCTGCTGCAGATCCCTGAGTTGGCAATATACTTATTAAGACGGATGGTATCTTTATGTACGTCCTTTTCAATTTTGTTTAACCTTCTTTTCTGTACAAAAGATTTTGCTCTGTCATCATTTCTTTCCTCTCCGTTAGAAGGTCTTCTGCCATATTTCAGGCTGCCTCTTTCATACTTGTCTCTTGTATCAAAATTCTTTCCGCCTCTTTTAGGAGCCGATTTTCCGAAAGATCTTTTCTCACGGTTTTCGCTTGAATTAGTGATATAAGGCTTACGTTCAGATTTCGAACCGTGATCTTCGTCTCTGCCGTCAGAACCACTTTCACTTCTGAAAGGGCTTTTATTGAATTTGGAATTAGTACCTTTATGCTCAAAGTTTCTTTCACCTGCTTTCGGGAAAGGCTTTTTAAAAGGTTTTGATCCTGAAGAATTTCCAGATCTGGAAGCACGAGAATCATCAGAATTTTTTCTATTTGAAATTCTTGGTCTCTTTGGTCTTTCTGAATTATTGTTATCTCTGCTCATTCTAAAAATTTCTGCAAAGATAGTAATTTAGTTACGAGTTAAAAATTAAGAATCATAACTTTGCAATATAGTTTTAATTTAATTTTATAGAAAAGCAACTCATGATAACAATATTAGATGATAATTTTTCCCAGCTCAACGATTTCCTTCACGAAAAAACGTTCAGTAAGATTTTTATTCTTGTAGATGAAAATACACATGAATACTGTCTTCCGGTATTGTTAGGCAATATGGAAACCGATCTTGGATTTGAAATCCTGGAAATTGAGGCTGGTGAGGAAATGAAAAACATTCAGACGGCCAACCAGCTTTGGGAAATCCTGACAGAAATGCAGGCAGACCGAAAAGCTCTGGTTATTAATCTTGGCGGCGGGGTAATTACCGATATGGGCGGGTTTGTTGCTTCTACTTATAAAAGAGGAATTCAGTTTATTAATATTCCTACAACCCTTTTATCCATGTGTGATGCTTCCATTGGCGGGAAAACAGGTATAGACCTGATGCATTATAAAAATATGGTAGGAACATTTGCATTTCCGGACCAGATCTTTGTTTATCCTAAATTTTTAGAAACTCTTCCATTTAAAGAACTGAGAAGCGGATTCGCTGAAATGCTGAAGCATGGATTAATTGCAGATAAATTGCATTGGGAGCAGCTGATCCAGATTCATAAATTGGATATAGAAGCAGTCGTTCCGCATATCCAGACTTCTATGGACATCAAACAGGATGTAGTAGAAAAAGATTTTCATGAGAAAAATATCAGAAAAACGCTGAATTTCGGCCATACAATCGGTCATGCCGTTGAAAGTCTGTGCCTGAACCAGGGAAATCCTATCCTTCACGGGGAAGCTGTAGCGATGGGAATGATCTCTGAAGCTCATCTCTCCTACCTTGAAGGTCTTATCCCTGAAGAGGACTCACAAACCATTATTGAGAATATTCAGCGTTATTATCCTTATATGGACATCAGTGACTTCACCGATGAAGATATTACAACACTTTTACTTAATGATAAGAAGAATACGGATAGTAAAATTAACTTCTCCCTTCTTTCCGGAATCGGATCATGTACCTACGACCACCAGTGCAGCCAACAAAATATTCTAAAATCGTTACATTTTTATAGAAATCTGAATAATGCTTAACTATTTTTAGGAATAGAATTGTTCTTTTTTATTCATTTTATTGCAGAATAATAATTTAGACCTCTTCTAAACAACCGTTTAATTAAATTAATAACACACTTATAATCAACAATTTAAATTTAAAACTACTTACAATGTAAGCAGTTTTTTTACTGACTTTCATCATGAAAAATATTTTTGGCAAGCAATTTGAAAGATACTCTGCGTCAAACGGAGTAGTAAACGGTTGACAGTAGTAAAATTTAAAATTAGAAATAGTAAAATACTAAAAAATTAAAGTTATGAAAAAGTTAATTTTAGGATTAGCAGTAACTGCAGGATCATTAGCATTCGCTCAAACCACTTCATCTTCTAACCCAATTACATTTGGTGTAAAAGGAGGTATGAACGTTTCTTCACTTTCAAAGACTGAAGGTTTAGATGACCAAAAATCTAAAATCGGATTCAATGCAGGTGCATTCGCTAATATCCCAATCGCGAGCTCATTCAGCATCCAGCCTGAGGTATTATACTCGCAATATGGTGAGAAGTCTGATTATAGAGTAGGTAATACAAAGTTCTCTAACTCTACTAAATTAGACTATATTACAGTACCGGTAATGTTCCAGTATAACGCACTTCCAAACCTTTATTTAGAGGCAGGTCCGGAATTCGGATTTATGGTAAGCGCTAAAAACAAATTCAAAAACGAGTCTACAGGACAGTCTTCCACAACAGATAACTATAAAGATAACTTAAGTACATTCAACTTAGGTATCGGTATTGGTGCTGGATACTATTTTACACAAAACTTAGGACTTACAGCAAGATATATCGCCGGGGTAACTGACGTTGTAAAAAACAACTCTGGAGACGCTATTAGAAACAATGTATTCCAGGTAGGTTTAGCTTATAAATTCAAATAATAGGCTTAACATTCATTCAAGTAACAAATTTTTATATTCAATAGAAAGGCCGGGCTGTTTTCAGTCCGGCTCTTTTTTATTCAACAATTGATCAGCTTTGTTTAGCACAATATTAAAAAAGTTGATTGTTCTTTTTACCTGTTTCTCCTTTTGGCAAGAAGTTTGCCTATAAAAGATCATCTGTGAAATTTAACTTATTTCTGAGTTTCACAGATGTATTTTCATTTTTAACAAATTTTGATTTCAATAGAAAAGGTCAGGTTTATGTATTTAAATCTGACCTTTTCATTTTTATATGACTTTTATCATTTTCTTTGTTTTGGTAAGACATTTGCTGCAAAATGGTGAACAAGTATTAAATTAAAAATCATGAAAAAACTATTTTTAGGACTAGCTCTTGCGGGAAGCCTTTTCACGTATGCTCAAGAAAAAGGAAAATCAACCTCTCCTGTTACTTTTGGTGTTAAAGCCGGACTTAGCGCAGCTACTTTAAGTAAATCTGACAACTATGACAATGACCAGAAGCTAAAGGCAGGAGTCTATGCAGGGGTATTCGCCAATATTCCTATTGCTGAAAAATTCAGTATCCAGCCTGAACTTCTTTTCAGTCAGCTAGGTTCAAAAACAGAAGACAGCTACACGTATTATTCAGACAATTATAGATTTAAGCAGGAATATGATTATAAATTAAATTTAAATTATATCACAATGCCTGTAATGGTACAGTATAATATCCTTCCTCAGCTTTATGTAGAAGCAGGTCCGGAATTCGGATTGTTATTAGGCGGAAAATCAAAAGGAGACAGAACATTGACCGAAACAATGGGTAATACAACCACAACAAAAACAGAAAAGTTCTCCGATAAAATCCCTACAGAGCTTTATAATAAGTTCAATTTCGGAATTGGAGTTGGTGCTGGATACTATTTCACTGAGAATTTTGGAGTTACTGCCAGATTTACAGCAGGAGTTACTGATATATTTAAAGAAAACTCAGGAGATGCTATCAGAAACAATGCATTCCAGGTGGGTGTAGCTTATAAATTCAAATAAGAACATATATTTTCAAAAAAATGCCGGGCTTCTCTCAGAAGTCCGGCTTTTTTTGCTTTACAACATATAGCAAATTAACCTGCGTTCGGGTTAAGGAGTTTAAATGTAAAGGCTGGAAGTTACTTTTAGTGATACCTATTGAAAGCTATCAGAAAATCAAATTGAATAAAAAAATCAATATTTACTGTTAATGACTTTCATAACTTCCATCATCCAGCTTAAAACCTGCATCCATCAAATATTCCGAACTGAGTAAAATAATCATTCATTACGGGAATCCGTAAGGCAGCCGACCTTAAGCGTCTTAGATTTGAATATAAAATCAACTATGGACGCAGGAAAAAGAACCATCAACGACATTTTTAACGGAAACAGGATTCTGGAAGTTCCTTTTTTTCAAAGAGCTTATGTTTGGGGAGAAGAACAATGGGAAAGACTTTTAGAAGACATGGAAAACATAAGTTTTGCCAATAAGCCTTATTTTTTAGGTTCTGTCATTTTAAAGCAGCAACCCACGGCAACCGGCAGCAGAGTTGGAGATAAAAGAACTCTTATTGACGGGCAGCAGCGACTGACTACCCTATCCATATTTTTCAAAGTACTTTCGTTAAATACGGGTGATGATTATGAGTATAACAGGATGTTTAAACTGAGAGATTTAATTGCCATTCAGCACAATCATAACGATATTGATGCTTACGAACAAGTAATGAACTTAATGGAATTGAAAGATCTGACCGGCACTGATAATATCACCAAAGCCTATCTCTATTTTAAGCAGAATATGAATGCGGACAAATTAGATATCAACAATATTCTCTCAAAAATTTTATTTGTGGGTATTGACCTCGACGAAAATGAAGATGAACAGCAGATTTTTGACACCATCAATTCACTAGGCGTTAAACTGACGACTGCTGAACTTCTGAAAAATCATTTCTTTAACAGAGATGAAATCTCAGCTTATCATACCTACTGGAAAAATATTTTTGAAAAGGATGATGAAGCCAAAAACTATTGGGATAAAGAAATTACAACCGGAAGATCAAAAAGAACATTCATTGACCTGTTCTTCTTTTCATATCTTCAGATTAAAATTCAGGATAAAACACTTAATGTAAAAACAGAAGACAAAATAGAATTTTCAAAAGTTGAACATTTGTTTGAATCCTATAAAAGCTTTATCAAAAATTATCTGAACAATGACAAGAAAACTATACTTGCTGAAATAAAAGACTATGCACTGATCTTTCAGGAAAACTTTGATTTCGATATTATAGAGAATGAACTTACTAACCAATCCGGAATAGAAAGAATCAATGCTATTATTTTTGGATTAGATACTTCTACCCTGATCCCTTATGTACTTTACATTCTTAAAAATGTTACAAATGATAGGGACCGTAATGAATTATTTGATTTCCTTGAAACCTACATTATGCGGCGAATGGCTGTTCATGCTACCACAAAGAATTATAATCAGCTTTTTACAGACAGACTGATTAGCCATGAAATTCTATCTAAAAAACAGTTCCTTGAATTTTTGGAAGGCCAGGCCGATAAAGTTAACTTCCTTCCATCCGATAAAGAACTTAAAGACGGTTTCGGAAATTCCTATCTGATCAATAAACAATCCGCAGGAATTTTATATTTTATTGAATCTAAAATACGTAATAGAAGTTTACAGTCTACACAGCTTCTGGGGATCAGCAAATACAGCCTGGAGCATCTCATGCCTAAAAAATGGGAGAATCATTGGGGAAAACTGACCAGTCAGGAAGATAAAATGAAGCGTAACAGAAAGCTTCTGACTTTAGGGAATTTAACCATCATTACACAAAATCTAAACTCAGTAATCCGGGATGCCAACTGGAATATTAAAAGAAAAGGAAAAGGAGATAAACAAGGATTAAATACTTATTCAGCCGGGCTTGAAACAATCAGCCAATACTTAACTCTTGATCAATGGAATGAACAGACTATTGAAGACAGAGCACAGTTTCTGTATGAAAAAGCAAAGAAAATATGGTCAATCTGATTAAAAACAATGATGTATTTCAGAGTTGGCACCTATATAAATTCAATTAAAATCCTGTTTTAGGAATCAATGCCGGAACTTTTATAAAAGTTCCGGCATTTTTATTTACGGAATTCCGCCATTAAAATAAACCAACCGAATCCTTTTGAAAGCAGAAAATTCTTTAAAAAATTCAGGTTACGGCCATCAATATTTTACAAAAACGAAAGAAAAAGCTACAAAAAACAATAACCAAAACCATCGCCAAAGGCCTACGGATAAGGGTTTTCGAAGTTTGGCAAGCATTTTGCAAAATACATGAAGTCTGATTGAAAAATTGGATAAGAAGTAAAATAGTAAAATTAAAAAATAAAATTATGAAGAAGTTATTTCTAGGGCTGGCAGCCGCTGCTGGCACTCTG
This sequence comes from Chryseobacterium sp. 2987, assembly GCF_031456375.1. Lineage (NCBI taxonomy): Bacteria > Pseudomonadati > Bacteroidota > Flavobacteriia > Flavobacteriales > Weeksellaceae > Chryseobacterium > Chryseobacterium sp. 2987. The sequence continues at coordinate 275,696 of NZ_JAVDUN010000005.1, read as the reverse complement.
ACTTTTGCGCAGGAAACAAAAACTGTAACTCAGGAACCCATCAAAAAGGAAACACAACCCATCAGATTCGGGATCAAGGCAGGAGGAAACTCAGCTCAGTTTAGCCAGCAAAGCTTTGGTTTGAACAGCCAGAAACTAGGTTTTCATGCAGGAGCATTTGTTAACATTCCCATTTCAAAGCAATTTAGCTTCCAGCCAGAGGTTTTATACAACCAAATGGGTGCGAGAGATGTAGCTTACTCCACAGAACAGACAGTAGGAGCAACTACGATAAAAACCAAAGGACAGGATAAAGTAACAATGAACTATATTTCCGTTCCGTTAATGGTTCAGATGAGACCTATGGAAAAGTTCTATGTGGAAGCCGGACCGGAATTCAGTTATTTCATCAACGGAAAGAATAAAGGAGAAGCTACTGTAGCCAGTACTACAGGAGGAATCACAACCACTCAGACGCAGTCTCATTCTGAAGACCTTAATAAGGATAACATCAACAGATTCAACTTCGGTTTAGGCTTAGGTTTAGGGTATGATATTACTTCCAACATCGGAATTAATGCGAGATATGTAAACAGTCTTACCAAGATTGATAAAAGTGTACCTGCCGCTGAAAACAACAACAGAGTTTTCCAGTTAGGGGTAAACTACAAATTCTAATCAAAGAAAACCAATTTTTTAACTCCAATAGCAAAGGCCTGATTTAATGTATTAAATCAGGCCTTTCATTGTATTTAAAGTAAATTAATTAAATAATTCTACCTCCTCTCCTTTTCCTACCGGATATTCTTCTGTAAAGCATCCGAAGCAGTGATTGGAAGATCCTAAGATCTCTTTCAGATTATCTGTGCTTAAAAACTCTAAAGAATCTACTCCAAGATAGTCTCTAAGCTGTTCTGTAGTCATGTTAGCTGAAATCAGATCATCTTTGGATGGGGTATCAATTCCAAGATAGCAAGGTGCAATAATGGGCGGAGAAACACTTCTGAAGTGAATTTCTTTTACCCCTGCATCTTTCAGAATTTTCACCAGTCTTTTGGAAGTTGTTCCTCTTACAATAGAATCATCAATAATGACTACTCTTTTATCCTTGATTTCAGAGATAATCGGGTTTAGCTTAAGATTGACAACCCTTTCTCTCATCTCCTGTGTAGGAACGATGAAACTTCTTCCAATATATCTGTTTTTAATCAGTACGGGACGGAATGGTATTCCTGAAGCTTTTGAGAAACCAATTGCTGCCGGAACTCCTGAATCAGGAACTCCTATCACCACATCAGCTTCTACCGGAGCCTGTTCCCAGATTTTCTCACCGGATTTTTCTCTGATCTCATATACGTTGATGTTTTCTAGAGAAGAGTCAGGTCTTGCAAAATAAATATACTCAAATGAGCAGATTCTCTGTTTTCCTCTCTTTTCATCTACCATATAAGAGTGCAGTTTTCCAGGCTCATTTTCATTGGTGTAAATGATTTCTCCGGGAAGGATGTCTCTTACATACTGAGCACCTACGGCATCCAAAGCTACTGATTCAGAAGCTACCACATAAGACTTCTCGTCAATAGCCCCCAGAACCAAAGGTCTGATTCCGTTAAAATCTCTGAAGGCAAAGAATTTATTTCTCGTCATTCCTACTACAGAATACGCTCCCTCAATTTTTTCCATTGTAGCTTTAATGGCTCCGCGAAGACCTAAATCAAGGTTCTTCTGGATCAGTCTCAGAATAACTTCAGAATCTGATGTAGCTCTGAAAACCACTCCTTCAGCTTCCAATTCTTTTTTCAGCTCTTTTGCATTGGTAAGGTTTCCGTTATGGGCAATGGAAAGGATAATCTGGTCGTACTCGTTTTTCGCAAAGAACGGCTGGAAATTATATTTCTTTTTATCCCCTGCTGTTGTATATCTCGTATGCCCAATCGCAGAATTCCCCATAAAGGCTTCCGGCTCCTGGATTTCTTTATAAACATCCAAAACCAGTCCTTCATCTTTCATATTGGTGATCTTTCCATTTTTCAGAACGGAAATACCACAGGCTTCCTGCCCTCTGTGCTGAAGGGCAAAAAGACCGAACTGAGACAAAGAAAACGTATCCAGATCATTGTCGGAATACAGTCCGAAAATACCGCACTCCTCATTGGGAGCATCCAGTCTTTCCTCCTCCTGCGTTCTGAAAAGATTGCGTCCGTAGGTCTGGTCTTTAAACTGTTTTAAATATTCACTTTTATGAATGTCTAAACTTTTCATTTCTATTTTTTCTAATTTAGAAGTTAACCGTTAGATATTGATAATCAGAATAAGTTAACTTCAATGATCATTTTTAAACTACTTTCCAAGTAGGTTTTTCAGTCTGTTATAGATCTCTACATACGCTTCTGTAACTTCTCCAAGATCTCTTCTGAATCTGTCTTTATCCAGTTTCTTCATCGTATCTTTATCCCAAAGTCTGCACGTATCCGGAGAAATTTCGTCTGCAAGGATGATCTCACCATCAGAAGTCTTTCCTAACTCAATTTTGAAATCTACCAGGATGATGTTCATTTTATCGAAAAGATCGATCAGGATTTCGTTGATATCTGAAGTCAGTTCATACATTTCATCAAGTTCTTCATAAGTAGCTGCTCCTAAGAAAACAGCATGGTGATCGTTGATAAGCGGATCTCCCAATTCGTCTTTTTTATAGCAGATATCGAAGATGGTTACCGGAGATTTAATTCCTTCTTCAACCCCTAATCTCTGAGCCATGCTTCCTGCAGAATAGTTTCTTACTACCATTTCCAAAGGAATGATGGATACTTTTCTTACCAGCTGCTCTCTTTCGTTTAATTGTTTAATGAAATGAGTTTTAATCCCTTTTTCATTTAAGTATTCAAAGATCAAAGTGGTGATGGCGTTGTTCATTTCACCTTTAAGGTCCACCTGTCCTTTCTTTTGAGCGTTAAATGCGGTAGCATCGTCCTTGAAACGTACTACTACTTCCTCAGGATTATCGGTTGCAAATACCTGTTTTGCTTTACCTTCGTACAACATTTCTTTCTTTTCCATTTCTAAAAATTCTTATTAGTTAGATTTATTTAAATTATTTTATTAAAATTCCTGTTAAAGCCGCCATTCCTGAACTCAATGATAGACCAATCGCATACGCTCTGCTTCGCCTGGAATCAGAACACACAGATACAAGCCGGAACTTTTTCAGCTTACGGTGCTCTCTATCAGCAACCCATGAATTTGGCTGAAGAATAAAATCTCCGAGTAGATGTGCCAATATGAGTTGAGTAAAGATCATGCTTACAGTTCCGAGATTTTCTTTCTAAAATATTGATTGGTTTCTACGATCAGTTCGTAGTTGGCGCGTTTCAGCCTCTGACTTACCGAGGACTGTGATATAGCAAACTTTTTAGCAAGGTCTTCCTGTGTGATATCCTGGTTCATAATCATTTCGTGAATGATTTCTGCCGTTGCTACGGTCCAGTTATCAAAATCTTTGGTAGACCATTTCAGAAGGATATTAAGATCCCGGTCTACAGATTCGTTGGAGGTTTTTATGGCCACAGTATGCCCGTCGCTTTTCAAATCTTTCAGAAGTCTGCCGGAATGTACGTACGCTGTACCATTAGATTCGGTGATCTTTTCAGATGAAAAACTTTCCTCTCCAATGCCTATGGCAAGTCTTATATCCAGATTTTCCTGGCTTTTTATCAGTGATTTAATGGCTAGAAAATGCCAGAATGCATCATCAATGCTACACTTGAATTGAAATTCGTCTCCTCTGTAGATTTCCCATACAAGCGGTGAGCTCCCCCAAGTTTCCAGAAGATTTTTGAGTCTGGTTAACCAGGCTTCCGTGTCTGCATGCTGTGAATTTATAATATCTCCGGTAATAACCGCTATCATAATGCAAATATAAGCATAATTACTTATAAATAAAAAATATAAGCAGAAACACTTATAGATATTAATTATTAGTGAATCTGCTTATATCGATTATGCAGGGAAAATAAGGTTTAAAGAAGATTAGTAAAACTTTTTTACCACTCTTATGATAAGGAGCTGTTTCCTGCTATCCGCTCATACTCCTCACGCCATCAGCTTTCCAGATTCATGCTGCGGGGTAACCGCTGCTATCAGGGCTATGGAACTGTCCTTCTAACCTTACTTTGTTATTTTTTAATAAACTGGTAAGCTTTATCATCCAGTTTCAGGAAGTAAGAACCGGCAGAAAGATTCTGAACGGAAATATTCTTTTTACTTCTGAACGGTTCTTTCTCTGTATAAATTACCTTACCGGAAAGATCAATAATCTGGGCTGTTTTTACTTTTTCTGTTTCTCCGGCTACAAATAAATTTTCAGAAACCGGATTCGGATAGATTTTAAATTCTTTGGTATCAGTCATTAAATCTGTAACAGATAAGGTTCCTCCAAGATTCTGGCAATAATTCATAGGATGAGTATCCCATTCATTAATATTGAATGTAGTCACCGGCTGGTCTACCGTAATCTTTCTGTATAAAGATCTATCCTGCAACGTTGATGAATTGTCCTGTCCTACCACTCCAATGGCATCAACACTGGATGACTTATATCTTAATTCCACATAGTTTCTACCATTAAATGTCATCTGCGGAGCTGCTGTTACAAACCGGGCCTGATTAATAGTATAGCAGGAAAAATTAGCTGCTGGATTTAAAACCACAAATGTTTCATTATTCTGAACAGTACCTTCCAATTCATAAGGAGCAGGGAAATAATAGTTTGCCCCGCTTGGCAGCTGGATAGAAATTCTGTAGTTATTTAAATTAACAGGATGGCCTGTTTTGTTGGTTATCTCAAGAGCTTTATTATTACCTGTCCCCTCCAGGTATTTGGAAATATACAAATCTTTTGCATACACATCTGTAGCCAGTGTTGTTACCGGCAGTGTATTACTGTCAGCAGACGACAGATACCCGTTATCATATGCTTTTACTGTAAAATTGTAGGTTGTGGAGGGAGTCAGGTGGTCAATGCTTACCGTAGTGCCTTTTGTTGTGGCAACCAATGTTCCGTTCTGGTAAACCTTATACCCGATTACATCTGCATCTGCGCTGGGAGACCAGCTCAATGTAGTAAAATAAGCACTGGTCTGAACCGCCGTAAGATTAGACGGAGTCTGAGGTGCCACAGTATCAGGATTCTGCCCCCATATGGCTGTTACCAGGGAAGGATTATCTATAAAAGGATTCCTATTATTCTGAATGGCATACACTGCATTATTACGGTCTCTCTCCCTGTCTGAAACAGGATCGGCAGCATGCCATTGCAGCAGCATCGCAATATAAGCAGGCTCAAAAGCCCTTTCTTCCGTTCCGTCCAGCGGATTGGTGTCCGAAGCAGGATTAGTACTGTTATTAAAATTGAATGTTCCTAATTTTCCCTCATATCTTACAGCGAAATAAAGCAGACTTCTTGCAATATCTCCCCTGAATTCAGGAATAGGTTCATATACCCTGCCGGTATAAACCCAGTTAGGGATGGCACTATTACCTATTTTTGACGAATTAGTGAAAGTATAATGGATGGTAGAGTTAATAACTCCATAAGGATAATTACTTCTCAGCTGATTAATTTTGGCATCCGTAGGAATAACATAAAATAAATCCGAATACATTGGATAATTACTATAAAATGTACTCTGAGGCATCATATGCTCTCTGTTCCATCCTTCACCTTCACCTCCGGAGCTCCCGATCATCTGGGCGCTTGTATATTCATATGCATCCGGCCCTGACGGTATTTCAGAATAAATATCCAGCAGTAATGTCGTATTGGAAGCATTGTGATCATAATATTTATCAAGATCCGTCTGGTTATAGTAATTCTGAAGATCACCATAATGCCAGTTAATATTCTTCGCTGCAATAATATCATGCAGCTTAGACTTCAGAGCATAGCCTGTAAGTCCGGCTGTTCCGTCGTAGTATCCTGCCGGCGCCTGGGCGGATAGAAGTGACGAAATTAAAATAACAGGAAATAGAAGTTTTTTCATACCTTAAAAATTGGGAGGCTAAAGTAGTAAATTAAAACACTTAAAGTTCTGAAAATTTTATTAAAAAAACATTAATTCGTAAAATATAAAAAATTGAAAACTACTATTTTGCAAATAAACTGCTATGGAAGAAATAATTTTTTTTAGCATTCGTTCAATTTATTTATCTTTGGGAACTAACTATTATCTATATGAATACAGAGACTATTGACAACATCAAAATGATAGCTGAAACAGCAAGAGAATTCGCTGAGAAAAATATCAGACCGAATATTATGGAGTGGGACGAGAGCCAGACATTTCCAAAAGATCTTTTTCACCAGTTAGGAGAAATGGGTTTTATGGGAATTGTAGTTCCTGAGCAGTACGGAGGCTCCGGCTTGGGCTATCATGAATATGTTGCTATCCTGGATGAAATCTCTCAGGTAGACCCTTCTATTGGTCTTTCTGTAGCTGCACACAACTCACTTTGCACCAACCATATTTATGAGTTCGGAAATGAAGAGCAAAGAAACAAATGGCTTCCTCAGCTGGCTTCCGGAAAGGTAATTGGCGCCTGGGGACTTACAGAACACAATACAGGTTCAGATTCCGGAGGGATGTCAACCACAGCGGTGAAAGACGGTGATGAATGGATCATTAACGGGGCTAAGAACTTCATCACCCATGCTATTTCCGGTGATATTGCCGTAGTGATGACCAGAACTGGTGAAAAAGGAGCAAAAAATAACTCTACAGCTTTTGTATTAGAAAAAGGAATGCCGGGGTTTACTTCCGGAAAAAAGGAGAATAAATTAGGAATGCGTGCTTCTGAAACGGCAGAACTTATCTTCGACAATGTACGTGTACCAGATTCACACCGTCTTGGAGAAGTAGGTGAAGGATTCAAACAAGCCATGAAAATTCTTGATGGCGGAAGAATTTCTATCGCAGCTTTAAGTTTAGGAACTGCAAGAGGAGCTTACAAAGCGGCTTTAAAATATGCTAAAGAAAGACACCAGTTCGGAAAATCAATCTCTGAATTCCAGGCGGTTAACTTTATGCTTGCTGATATGGCAACAGAAATTGACGCAGCAGAACTTCTTATTCAAAGAGCTTCAACGCTTAAAAATGCAAAGCAAAAAATGACGAAGGAAGGTGCAATGGCTAAATTATATGCTTCTGAGGCGTGTGTAAGAATTTCCAACAATGCTGTTCAGATCTTCGGAGGTTATGGATATACTAAGGACTTCCCTGCTGAGAAATTCTACAGAGACTCTAAACTTTGCACCATTGGTGAAGGTACTTCAGAAATCCAGAGATTAGTGATCGGAAGAGATATTACCAAATAATTAGAAATATTTCATCAATAAATCAATAGCATACGTATTTTGCGTATGCTATTTTCTTTTTTCGGGATAATACGTCTTTCATTACATTTAATGTATCGCATAGTATTTTAAATGAATTATCTAAAATTTTCTTAAAAAAACTTGTTTTTCGTAATATAAAATTTATTAGCTTTGATATTCCACAATCAAAACAAATAATTAATATGAAAAAACAATTCTCCATGATTGGGATGCTGCTTATTACAGGTATCTCATTCGCGCAGACAGATCGTCTATGGACTGAAGGCTCTAAAAAAGCATCTTCAGAGGTTTTTGAAAACAAAACCAACATCAGCAACCCTAAAGTTTACAGCCTTGACATTAACGGATTGAAAAACGTACTGGCCAAAGCACCTAAAAGGCTTGCTCAGGGAGAAAAATCAGAAATCATTATTTCTTTCCCTAATTCTGAAGGAAAGATGGAAAATTTTAAAGTAAGAGAGCAATCCAATTTTGACCCTCAGCTTGCTGCAAAATATCCCGACATCAAATCTTACGTTGGAGAAGGTTTAAGCGACCCCAACTCTACCGTTTACTTCAGTGTTTCCCCGCTAGGCCTGTCTTCCATGGAAATTTACGGCGACAAATCTGCCGTTTTTATTGAACCGTATACCAAAGATCTTTCTACGTATGTGGTTTACAAAAAGTCTGATAAAAAAGACAACCTCAACAAATTCGAATGTACGGTGATTGATGTAGCCCAGAAAGGTGCTTCCAATGCCAGCCTCGCTGCAAGACCTAATGCAGATGATGCCAAATTAAGAACATTCAGGCTTGCATTATCATGCACAGGAGAATACACTAGTTATTTCGGAGGAACTAAAGCAAATGCGCTGGCCGCCATGAACACAACCATGACCCGCGTAAACGGTGTTTTCGAAAAAGACTTTGCCGCCAGAATGGTTCTTATTGCCAATAACGATGCCGTTATCTATACCAACGCTTCTACAGATCCTTATTCTGCAGCTTCAGGAATGAGCAGCTGGAATTCCCAGCTTCAAAGCACCCTGACTTCAGTAATTGGTGAAGCCAATTATGATATAGGACACCTGTTCGGAGCTTCCGGAGGAGGCGGAAATGCAGGCTGTATCGGCTGTATCTGTACCAACGGGTCAAAAGGTAGTGGCTACACCTCTCCGGCAGATGCTATTCCTTCAGGAGATAATTTTGACATTGATTATGTAGCTCACGAAATGGGGCACCAGTTTGGAGGAAATCATACCTTCTCTCACGGAAATGAAGGAACAGGTGTAAATATGGAACCAGGTTCCGGATCAACCATTATGGGCTACGCAGGAATTACAGCACAGGATGTACAGCCACACTCAGATGCATTTTTCCATGCGGTAAGTATTCAGCAGATTACCAATAATATTAAAGCTAAAACATGCCCGGTAAGCACTTCTACAGGAAATTCAATTCCAACAGCAAACGCCGGCCTTGATTATACAATTCCGAAAGGAACTCCTTTCATGCTGACCGGAACAGGAACAGATGCGAACGGAGATTCACTAACCTATATCTGGGAGCAGATGGATAATGCTTCCTCCTCACAAACAGGAGCCAGCTCAGCAGCAAGTGCCACAAAAGCATCCGGACCTACTTTCAGATCATGGGCACCTACTACTTCCCCTGTAAGATATTTCCCTAGAATGGCCTCCATTCTTACCGGAGCAACCACTACCGCGGGGTCAGAAATCACAGTAGAAGCTTTATCTAATGTAGCCAGAGCACTCAATTTCAGATTTACCGTTCGGGATAACAGAGCCGGCGGTGCAGGAAATAATTCAGACGATGCAGTAATTACTGTTAACGGAACAGCGGGACCTTTCAGTATCACTTCGCAAAACTCAGCCACTACTTACGCAGGCGGAAGCTCTCAAACGGTAACATGGAACGAAGCAGGGACTACCTCCAACGGAGTAAATGCCGCTAACGTAGATATTCTTTGGTCTACAGATAACGGAAACACCTGGACTACTCTTCTGGCAGGAACGCCAAACGACGGATCTCAGGCTGTAACCATCCCTAATTCATCTACAACAAGCGGAAGATTGATGGTAAAAGGTTCAAATCACATTTTCTTTGATGTGAACAATGCCAACATTACTGTAAATGCAGGCTCAGGCGGAACAGATACTGTTGCACCTACAGCCCCTACTCTTGCAGCTTCAGGAACAACAGCCACAAGCACCAATCTTTCATGGAGCGGAGCTACTGATAATGTAGCCGTAACAGGATATGATGTATACATGAACGGTTCAGTGATCGGAAATACAGCGTCTACCACTTATACCGTAACAGGTTTAAGCCCTGCAACAACTTACAGCTTCAGTATAAAAGCTAAAGATGCCGCCGGAAATATTTCCCCTTCCAGCAATACCGTAAGTGTAACAACACTTTCAGGAGGTACGGTAACCTACTGTTCTTCATCAGCCAGCAATACCGCAGATGAAAGAATTGGAAATGTAAAATTCGGAACCATCAACAATACCTCAACAGGAACTGCAGGTTATGAAAACTTCACATCTGTTTCTACCAATGTTACCAGAGGAAGCGCTTATACCATCTCTATAACCCCTGTATGGACCTCAACTAAATACAGCGAAGCTTATGCCGTTTATATTGATTATAACGGAGACGGTGACTTTACCGACAGCGGAGAATTAGCATGGTCTAAGGCAGGCTCTACAACAACTCCTGTAACGGGAAGCATTACCATTCCTGCAACCGCAGCCATTGGTTCTACAAGAATGAGAGTAATGATGAAGTACAGCTCTATCCCAACTTCTTCTTGTGAAGCATTCACATACGGCCAGGTTGAAGACTATACCCTTAATATCGTTTCTTCAGGCAGAGGAGAGCTTTCTGATACCAAAGATTTAATCACCGGATTCAGACTATATCCAAATCCTGTAAAAGATGTATTATATATTTCAAATACGGAATCTGAAGATTATAAAATCTTCGATATGGGTGGAAAACTAATCAATTCAGGAAAACTAGAAAGAGGCAGCATAAATGTAAGCGGACTTATTAAAGGAGCTTATATGATCCAGATTGGAGAAAGCGCCAAGAGATTCATCAAGAATTAATATTCATTTTTTAATGCGATGTGACTGACCGTTCAATTATTGAGCGGTCTTTTTTATATAAAATCAAATTAATTTTAATATAAATATGTTAAAAACCATACTATTAACACAATGAATTTATTAATAATAATTTATTTTAATAAAATTCAACATAATTTACTTTTTTGATTTAAATTTATAACTCAAACGCTTATTCATTGTACTGTTTTACCCAAAGGTATTTAAGGGAACCTTGAACCTGTTTTCTATGGCATTACTGTTTTCCTGAAAATTAACTGCCGGTAATCTGAAGTACATCTGTAAACGGTTAAAAAACATCATCATAAAATCTGCGGAATCTGCGGACATTCTCCTCTCTTAAATACTTGATTAAATCATTAATAGTTTAAATTATTTATATGAAACATTTATTTAAGTACATTTTATTTTTCTCAATGGCCTTTTTTTCAATGGCCTGCAGCTCAGACAGAGAAGATGAAAACACAGGAAACGTTACGCATGTATTCTATAAAAATGCGGATGAACTTGCAGTCACCTATGATCCCACCGGAACAGTAGGATCTGAAGCCAGAAATTATGTCTTTGACCTCTACAAAAAAGGCAGATGGACTGAAATGGAATACTTTTTCACGGGTAATAACCTAAACGGAGGATGGCCTCCTGCAAACGGCGGCTATAATATTGTGGATGATGTTCCCATTCTGGCAGGACAAAAATTCGACCGATACAGTGGGGCCATCGGAAACTATGACGGAACCGGAAACCCTACTCTGGGAGGAAGCTTCACAAGTCCTATCATTAACGGATACACTTACACCTTTACACAGAGAGCCCTTAACCAGCCTGAAAACAAATATGATTTTTATTATGAAATAGATGTCCTGAATTCATTACCTTTCCAGTCTCAGACGGCAGATATTATTCCATGGTTTAATCAGGCAGGAAATGGTAAGCAGACCATGTGGAAGATCCCGATTGACCCAGCTACAGGTTATCAGAAAACGTGGAATAAGCTGGCAGCTGAAGGATATGTAAAAATCACGATTAAGAAAAGTCCAAGCGGAAAATATAATAACTTAGCAGGTACAGTTATTCAGCAATAAAACCATTCAAATGTATTCAATATCAACAAAAATAAGCATCAGCAAAAAAGCCCTCATTGAAAAAAGCATCTTCACCAATGGTGAAATAAACCCTTCAGCCATTACAAAATTCATCTGCTGTGACTGCAGCCATGAAAATATGGTTGAAATCATTCCTTATCAATCCGGATTTCCTATTTTTCAGGTGTACCACGAAGATAAAATACTATCTAAAAACGAATTGCTTCAAAACGGGATGGCTGCTGAAACCTCAAAAGGAATGATTCATTTCGGGGAATTGACTGTCAATAATTTGCCCACTTTATATTTCGGAACCAGCTGTAAAACCTGCCCTGCAAAGTATATCGGTATATTTAGTTATGGAGAAAAGCAGCCGGGACTAACGGCATTACAGATTTCAGGTATATGGAAATATAAAGAACTTAAATAATTGATATTGAATATATTTACGAATAATAAAAACAAGGTCCACAATTTTAGGTTGTGGATTTTTTATTGCTCGCAGATGGAGCAGATTTTTGTTGATATTAACCGTAGTAACCTGCTGATCTGTGAGGAAGTTATGGCTGAATTACGTTCAAACCTTATAGGTTTAGCAATAAACATATGCCTTTCATCATTCACAAGTTATTTTTAACATTTAAAGTCTCATCAAATTATTAAAATACAGCACACTGCTTATTTACAAAAGGATTATATCTTTAGAATTTCCCCATTTACAAATCGTTTTCTATCTTTGCGTAAATAAAAAATTTCATGGATAAAATTGACAGTCTGAACCAAGTAGCAGAATTCCATACTACTTTCAAAGCCCCTATTTTAGATACTCCGCAAATCCCTTCTCCCGAAAGATGCAACCTTAGAGTAGAACTTTTACAGGAAGAACTTAATGAATTAAAACAGGCCATTGCCGACAATAATATTGTAGAAATTGCTGATGCACTGTGTGATCTTCAGTATGTTTTAAGCGGAGCTGTGCTTGAATTCGGACTTGGCAGTAAATTTGTAGAGCTATTCAACGAAGTTCAGCGTTCCAATATGTCGAAAGCTTGTGACAATGAAGAACAGGCACAGGAAACTGTTGAGTTTTATAAAGCAAAGGAAGTAGAATCTTTTTATGAAAAGTCTGGAGAAAAATTCAATGTTTACAGACAGGCAGATCATAAAGTATTAAAAAACAAATACTACTCCCCTGCAGATCTGAAAACAATTATCGAAAAATAATATGAAGAAATTTATTACAAAGATTGTTGCCGTTTCATGTATTGTTCTGGCTGCCCAACAGTTCAGCGCTCAAAAAGTGGTAGTAAACCGTGAGGTAGAGACTCAGAATGACGGTAAAATGCTTTTGGGAAATCAGCTGAAAGAACAGTTTTTAAAGGCTCCGTATGCAGACTGGTATGTGAAGGAATATGATGAATATGCCCTTGACCAGAAAGCGATCAGCGAACTGAGAAAAGGAAAACTAAACACGTATTCACTTGTCGTTTTCATGGGAACATGGTGTGAAGACAGCCACAGGGATTTTCCAAGACTGATGAGAATTCTGGAAGAATTGAAATACCCGGACAATAAACTAACGATTATTGCTGTCAACAGGAAAAAAGAATCTCCAAACGGAGATGAAGTGCGCTACAACATTCAAAAGGTTCCTACCATTATTGTAGAAAAATATGGAAAAGAAATCGGAAGGATTATTGAAATGCCTAAAACCGGCTATATCGAAAGAGACCTGGTTGAAATCCTGAAAAAAGATGACGGTTCTGTAATTAAAGAAATTTTTGGCAAATAAGTTGAGAAATTATAAAGTAATCATATCGTTTGCAGCAGGAGTTCTTGCTATGCTGATTCTATTCTTCGGCCTTAAATCATGTCTGAATCTTGGCGGAAAAACGGAACAGTCAGATTATTATATCCTGACCAACCAGATTTCCAGGATGAATAAAATGGTGGTGATGGAACAAAATACCTCCAGTATGCAGAAAACCAAAATGGGTTACGAGGTGTTTGGAAAGGAAGTTTCAAGCAATAGTATCATCACTTACACGAAAACCAATGCCCAGGTTTCTTATGATCTGAACAAAATGAAGATAGAAGTGGACTCCATCAACAAAAAGCTGGTGATCACAGAACTTCCCGATGCGGATATAAGAATTACACCAAGTGTTGAAATCCAGTCTCTGGATGATTCGTTCTTCAACAGGATTTCTGAAAAAGACATTAAGAATGTAACTCAGAAAGCCAAGGAAACTGCTATGAAATCTATTGATCAGAATCAGCTTCGGACTGAAGGTCGTAAACAATTAATGGAAAATCTGAATAATATTTTCGTTTTGGCAAAAGCTTTGAATTATACTATAGAAGATAAAACCGGCAAACTCGGTATTTTAGGACTCTAAAAATATAGAAGCTATGAATTCAGAAGACAATCACAAAAAGAAAGAATCTGCGAATTCAGCAGAAACGAAAAAGCAAAATCAGGATTTTCAGAATATTCCTGCATCATCAGAAAAGACCAATCCGCCTGATATTGACAAGGAAGATGTTCAAAAGTCTTCCAAAAACAAGTCGGGAAAAACGGATAACACTGAAAAATAAAACCCAAAGGTTCTGTCTCAATAGCAGAGCCTTTTTTATTTTATCACCTTGAAAATTTATAGAGAATTGTAAAGATTTCTGTTTTTATTTTCTCTCGGCAGATCTAGCAGATTAAGCAGGTTTATATATCTGTAAAATCTGGGGATAAAAATTTCCGTGTTTTATGTACCACAAATTCAAGAATGAAATTTTTGATGTGTGCTAAAACTAAGTCTAAAAAAGTTCCAGGCAAAATATACATGATCCCAATTTTATCGAAGATAAAATCCTGGCGCCTTATACCACAGCATGTAAAAGAAAAATAGCGTCCTTTAGTTTGTAAAAAGAAATTAAGTTTACAGAATTAAACCATTCACAAGAAACAGGGTGAACCATATTGCGTCAGAGGATTCTTAGACCTATGCAAAGATTATGAACCCTGTTTCTTTGAGAGCAAGGTCATAATAGAAATTTAGGTTTAGGACCTATTATCAAGGGCTTAGACAAAACTCTCAATGTGAATGATAAACTCAAAAGTTATGAGACAAAAGTATGTTATTGGCATCGATATTTCCAAATTAAAACTAGATTGTACAGTAATGAATTTTGAATACAAAGTTCAATGTGAGCTGATTATCCCCAATACAGAGAAAGGAATTACTATTTTTTTAAAAGATCTTTTAAAAATGCTAAAAATAACAAAAGAAGATCTTTTGATTTGTTGCGAAAATACGGGGATTTATAACCGGAAAGATGCCAGAAAAATTGCAGAATATGCTGTGCGTTATCATGATAAAATAATGCCTTATGAAGAACCAGAGGAAGTTATACAACAAATGAATGTACTGGCCAAATCCCGTGATACACTGCTATTGCAGAAGACAGCACTGGAAAATCAATTGCGGGAAGCTAAGAGCCACGATGTGTATGTGTTTAAGCTATTAACGTATTACCAGAGAAAAGTAGAGCAGGGTAAAAATAAAATGAGTGTTCTCAATGCCGTAAGAAATAAATTAGTACACCGAATAATGGCCGTAATCAAACGAAAACAGCCATTTTTACCAAAGGAAGAATTTTTATCAATAAAAAATTCTAATAATATTTGTTTATTAACATAGAAATCTTTGCGTAAGCCAACATGTAGGCCAATAGTACTTATCCAAAATCAAAAGGTTCCGCCGGAGCAGAACCTTTCTTTCTAATCTATTATTATATGGGCTGTGGTGTCTATACAATGGTGGATTTTCCGATCTTGATATTTTCAAAATTATAATAGGATTTTTCAGAATACCGGATGTAATCGGAAATAAAGCTTCCCACTTCCTGTGTGGAATAATGCTGTTCCGCATTAAGATCCACCGTAACATATTTATTTTCTAGGGCGTGTTCTACAGCTCTTTTCAATTTATCTGCAGCATCATAAAGTTCAAGATGATCAAGCATCATGGCTGTACTCAGAATAGAAGCCACAGGATTGGCAATGCCTTTCCCTTTTGCCTGGGGATAAGAACCGTGTATAGGTTCAAACAGGGCATTTTCCTCACCAATAGAAGCTGAAGGAAGAAGCCCTATGGACCCGCCAATCACACTTGCTTCATCTGAGATAATATCTCCGAACATATTTTCAGTCAGGATCACATCAAACTGTCTGGGATTAAGGATCATTTGCATGGCCGCATTGTCAACAAACAGATAATCCAGCTGAACGCCCGGATACTGAGACGCAATTTGCTTACAAATCTTTCTCCAAAGCCTTGAAGTATCCAGAACGTTGGCTTTGTCAATAAGGGTAAGCTTTTTATTTCTCTTTTCCGCTTCTTTAAAAGCCATATGAACGATAGGAACAATATCTTCACGGCTGTATTTGCAGATATCATAAGCGTAAGCACCTTCCGGATCGGTAAATTTTTCTCCGAAATAGATTCCGCTCACCAGCTCTCTGAAGATCTGAATATCTGTTCCTTCAATGATTTCTCTTTTTAAAGGACTTTTTTCAATCAGAGAAGCATACGTTTTCAAAGGTCTTATATTGGCAAAAAGACCTAATTCCTTACGGAGTTTCAACAGTCCTTGTTCCGGCCTCACCTTCGCATCAGGATCGTTATCAAAAACAGGATCCCCTATCGCTCCAAACAGCACTGCATCTGAATTTCTGCAGATCTGCAAGGTTTCTTCTGGTAATGGATCTCCTGTTTTAAAAATAGCTTCCGCACCAATCAGTCCGTATTCCGTGTGAAATTCACACTGAAAAACCTCACCAACAGCTTCAAGTACTTTAATACTTTCTCCAACTACTTCAGGACCAATACCATCACCGGGAAGCACTGCTATTTTAAACTGTTTTTTGCTCATACTTTTGTGTTTTTAGTTCAAATTGCTCTATCGCCTGTTTTTTGCTGATTAAAAAATCAATATCGTCATAGCCGTTAAGAAGGCATATCTTTTTATAAGAATCGAGTTCAAAAGTTTCGGTTTTTCCATTACAGCTGATGGTTTGCTGTTCCACATCCACCGTGATTTCAGTTTCAGGATTTTCTGTGCTTATTTTTAAAATATCTTTCAGGAATTCTTCGGAGACTTTTACCGGAAGAAGGCCGTTATTCAAGGCATTTCCCTTAAAAATGTCTGCAAAATAACTGGAGATGATCACTTTAAAACCATAATCCGTTAATGACCATGCTGCATGTTCCCTGCTGCTTCCACACCCGAAATTATTACCTGCTACAAGAATCTCCCCTTTATATCTGGGGTTGTTCAGGACAAAATCCGGATTGGGCTCCCCCGTATGGATATTGAATCTCCAGTCTCTGAACAGATTTTCGCCAAAACCTTGCCTTTCTATACTTTTAAGAAATCTTGCAGGAATAATCTGATCTGTATCTATATTTTCTGCCGGCAGCGGAACTGCGCGGGATTGTATTCGCTTTAATTGTTGCATGTGTTGTTAAAAAATATATTTTAAAACCTTTTTAATTTAAATTTTCAAAAGCTGAAATTCTGCCTTCAATGGCTGCTTTGGCTGCTGTAAGCGGACTGGCCAGTATTGTTCTGGCTCCCTGTCCCTGTCTTCCTTCAAAATTTCTGTTGGAAGTGGAAACACAGTATTCACTTTCCGGAATCTTATCATCATTCATCGCAAGACACGCGGAGCATCCGGGCTGGCGAATCTGAAACCCTGCTTCGTTAAAAATCCGGTCAAGACCTTCCTCGTAAATCTGTTTTACCACCTGCTGAGATCCGGGAACAATCAAAGCTTTAACATTGTCCGCTTTACTCTTTCCTTTAATATATTGTGCTGCCGATCTGAAATCTTCTATCCTGGCATTGGTACAGCTCCCTATAAATACATAATTCACTTTGATGTCTGAAACCGTCTGTCCTGCATTTAATCCCATATATCGGAGGGCTTTTTCTTCAGATTCATTCTGTGGGGCAGGAATTACTTCATTCACAGAAATACCCATTCCCGGATTGGTTCCATAAGTGATCATAGGATGAATTTCTGAAGCTTCAAAACTCAGTTCCTGATCAAATACGGCTCCTTCATCCGTTTTTAGTGTTTTCCAGTACGCCAGTTCAGCCTCCCATTCTTCACCCTGAGGGGCAAAAGGTTTTCCCTTCACATAGTCAAAAGTCGTTTCATCAGGAGCGATCATACCGCCTCTTGCGCCCATTTCAATACTCATATTGCAGACGGTCATTCTTCCTTCCATCGACATTTCTTCAAATACATTCCCTGCATATTCGCAGAAGTAACCGGTTCCACCGTCTGTCCCTATTTTGGAGATAATATAAAGGATCACATCTTTAGGCTGGACATTTTTATTCAGTTTTCCGCTCACGGTAATCCTCATCGATTTAGGCTTGTTCAGCAGCAGGCACTGACTGGCAAAAACCTGTGCGACCTGGCTGGTTCCTATCCCGAAAGCAATCGCTCCGAAAGCACCATGTGTGGAAGTGTGGCTATCTCCGCATACAATACTCATTCCGGGACGGGTAATTCCCAGCTCCGGGGCAATGATATGTACGATTCCCTGATACGGATGTCCAAGGCCAAAAAGTTCAATATTATTTTTTGCGCAGTTTTCTTCCAGCTGCTCTACCTGATTCCGGGAAAGGTCGTCCCTGATCGGCAGTTCCTGATCCAATGTTGGGACATTATGATCAGCGGTGGCAACAATCTGCTCCGGTCTGAATATTTTCAGGTTTCTGGTTTCAAGCTCTGCAAAGGCCTGAGGGCTGGTTACTTCGTGAATCAGATGTTTATCAATATAGATAATCTGTGGTCCGTCCGGAACAGTCTCCACAACATGGGCATCCCATACTTTGTCAAAAAGAGTTTTTTTATTCATTGTCATATGGTCTTGATTATTCATCTTCATCTATCCTATTTTTCTGCTGAAAGTTTCCATCATCAGATACAGATCATCATTTTTAACTTCCTTTTTTAGATCTGCTATCTTCAAAAATTCCTGATACAGAAAGTCTAATTCATTTTTGGTAATATCATATCCAATGTGTTTAAAACGGTAGGCCAAAGCTGAACGCCCGCTTCTTGCTGTAAGGATGATAGAAGATGCGTTCACTCCTACTTCCTCAGGATCAATGATTTCATAGGTTTCCCTGTTCTTGATGACACCGTCCTGGTGGATTCCGGAACTGTGAGCGAATGCGTTGGCTCCTACAATCGCTTTATTAGGCTGTACCGGCATTCCCATCAGATCTGAAACCATAAGGCTCATTTCATTAAGCATCCTGGAATTCACATCGGTGTGCAGATTTAAGTGTTTATGCTGTTTTAAGATCATAACCACTTCTTCCAAAGCTGTATTTCCAGCCCTTTCTCCCAATCCGTTGATTGTACATTCAATCTGACGTGCACCGTTAGCCGCTCCTGCAATGGAATTGGCCGTAGCCAGCCCCAGATCATTATGGCAATGGCAGGATAAAATTGCTTTTTCAATACCTTTTACGTTTTCTTTCAGGTATTTTATTTTCCGGCCGTATTCTTCAGGAAGACAATATCCTGTGGTATCCGGAATATTAAGAACCGTAGCGCCTGCTTTAATGACTTCCTCACAAACCTTTGCCAGATAGGCATTATCTGTTCTTCCGGCATCTTCCGCATAGAATTCTACATCTTCCACATAGCTTTTGGCATATTTTACAGCTTCTACAGCCCGCTCCAGAACAGCTTCTCTTGTTGAATTGAATTTGTATCGGATATGAGAATCTGAAGTCCCTATTCCGGTATGGATACGTGGTTTCTTTGCATATTTAAGAGCTTCCGCAGCGGTATCAATATCTTTTTTATTCGCTCTTGTCAGTCCGCATACTTTAGCATTTCGCATCAGCTTTGAAATTTCTGAAACCGATTCAAAATCTCCGGGGCTTGAAATCGGGAAACCGGCTTCTATTACATCAATCCCTAGCTCATCAAGGCTTTCAGCGATAATCAGCTTTTGCTGGGTATTCAGCTTACATCCGGGAACCTGTTCTCCATCTCTTAATGTGGTGTCAAAAATTTCAATCTTTTCAGAACTCATAATTAAATTTTTACTTAATTTTGATTCAAAACTACAGCTTACTATATTTTTTTATTTTCATTAATTCTGAAAATTACAATATCCAACAGCCAATAAAATAACCATATTCAATTAAAAATCAATTAATTATATTTCATTAATTTACAATGGCAGAATTGCAGAAAGATTTTTTGTTCGTCCTTGTCAAGTCATTGACCACTTCAGAAAAACGCCAGTTCAAACTTTATGTGAATCGTCTCGGAATAAACACAGATGCCAAATTTCTGCTGCTGTTTTCAGAAATGGATAAAATGAAAGAATATGATGAGAATATCGTTATTGAGAAAAAAATATCCACGAAACAACAATTATCCAATCTTAAGGCTCATCTTTATAAGCAGATCTTAGTCAGCCTGCGGATGAATCCCAGCCATCAGAATTACAGGATACAGCTTCGTGAACAGCTTGACTTTGCCAATATTTTATATCAGAAAGGTCTTTATAAGCAAGCTTTAAAAATATTAGATAAAACGAAGCAAACTGCTTTAGAACTGGACGAAAAAAGCATTGCTTCTGAAATTATTGATCTTGAAAAAGTTATTGAATCACAATTCATTACAAGAAGTATTGAAGGCCGTGCCGATGAACTGATCAGACAATCACAGGAAGTAAGCATACAAAATCATTATGCTACCGAACTCTCTAATCTTTCATTGAAACTGTATAGCGAAATGCTTACCCATGGCTATGCAAAAAATGATAAGGATCGGGAAGAAATACTGGACATCTTCAATGCACAGATCCAAAATATAAATCCGGATCAACTGAACTTCACAGAAAAACTCTGGTATTTCAAAGCTCATGTCTGGAAAAACCAACTGTTGCAGGAGTATAAATACACCCTGAAATACGCGTATCAGTGGGTAGATCTGTTTCATAAAAAGCCTGAAATGATCTTCAGCCATCCGGTCTGGTATATTAAAGGAAATACTTACCTCCTCAAAATCCTGTTCTTATACGGAAACATTGATATTCTGGAAGAACATTTTGAAAGCTTCAACACTACAGTGAACGCTGAAAACTTTGCTCAGAACGAGAACCTACAGTCGCTGATTTTTCTGACCCATTATAATACCCTGATGAACATTCATTTTGTAAAGGGTGAATTTTTTGCAGGTACAAAGCTGATCCCGGAAATTGAATTGAAAATGGAACGCCTGAAAGAAAAGATTGATGAACATCACTTTATGATTCTCTATCTGAAAATGGCTGCCATGTTTTTCGGAAGTAAAATGTATGATAGGTCAATTGAGTACGCAATGAAGGTCGTAGAATGCCGCGGAAATGTACAGGAAGACCTTCTCTTTCATACAAGAATCCTGATTCTGATGGCGAAATATGAATCGGGAAATGATGAAGATTATGATGAATTTATTGCCTCTACCTTAAAGTTTGCCCGGAAAATGAAAAAGCCTGAGGAATTTCATTATGAAAGCATCCAGTTTTTCAAAGAGATTAACAATCTGGTTTTAAACAAACAGCAAGAGGCATTTAAAGCATTTGATGAAAAGTTGGAAACATTTTCACAAAATGAATATTACAGAAGATCCCTTCTTTATATTGACATTCATGGCTGGGTAAAGTCTAAAGTGCAGAATGTGGATGTGATTGAAATCATCAAGCAGAAGGTAAAATATAAAAGAAAAAGTCAGCTGTAAACTGTAGCTGGCTTTTATTTCCCACAGATCTCGCTGATTACACAGATTTCATGACCCTTTTTATCTTTTTAATTGAGTAACTGAAATTAATTATTATTTTTTTGAAAACTAAAGGTTATTGATACTATTGATTTTAGGGAGCAAAAGAAAGAATCAACTCCGTTGATTCGATGAAACGAAGGATTGCAATTCTAAAAACTTGCTGAAAATCATGGATTTTCTTGCGCCTTAAAAGCTGCATAATAATTTAAAACTTTTGCGCCTTTTGCGTTAAACCAACAAAAAACGGCATGATCTGCAAACCTAAATAAATCTCCCGGACAAGCATTAATTATTATTTTTTTGAAAACACAAAGTTTCATGAATAGGCAATAATGATTTTAAAGGAAGCAAAGTATAGAATCAACTTCGTTATCCGATGAAGTGAACGTTATAGGCAAACGTTTTTAAATCTATTTCTGTTTTTTTAAAAGACTTCATAAATCTGCCAAATCTGCATGATCTGCGAGAATTAAAATATTTTCCCTCTGATTTTAAAACAAACTTGCACTCTAAAAATCAGAATTACGGCTGATATATTCCCGTTATAAATTTCAGGGCATTTTCATGGCTTATTTTTCTCATCAGTTCAGGAGAAAATCTCTCCGATATTTCTTTATTGATTGCCGGATACACTGAAGCATCGGAATGTTCAGGGAAGAAAAACGGATGACGGGATTTGTCCGGATGGTCTTTCCAGTAGAAATAATCAGCTCCATAAGCGATACTGTTTTCTCCACCCAGATCTAATCCGTACTGAATATGTTCATAAAGCCGTTCCGGATGCTCCAGATCAATATAATCTTTAATGAAATTCAATCCAATTAAACCTTTTCTGTGGATCACTTCTTTAGCCAGCTCATCAGGAAGATTCCGGTTGTTCTTATAAATCGTTCTGTAATTGGAATGACTTGCCAGAATGGGAACTGAATAATTTTTCTGATCGATATAATTAAAAATATCATGAGCCAGCTAGTCACTTGCATGAGCAAGGTCGATGGCTATTTTTGTGTCTGAAAGATAATCAATCAATACTTTTCCGTCTTCTTTCAATCCTGCTGAAGCATTGTTTCCGCCTCCAAAACGATTTTCCGTGTGATGGGTAATTCCTATATAAAAGACTTTTTTTGTATTTTCAATGATACTTTCCAACTTTTTAAAACCGGAATCAAGACTTTCATTTTCATCACAGAAAGAAGAAGCATTTTCAATGGAAGCCAGAATTCCTGTTTTTCCTTCATTTTCGGTGTCTTTATAGCTTTCATTTTCAAACAGGAAAAAATCGTCACTTTTTATCAGTTCTGAAAACAGACTGCTCTGTTGAAGCCCATATTCTGTACTTCCCTTACCTGTGGATGAATAGATCGCCATAATCTGAAGCTTTACATTTCCTTCTCTTAAAAAAGGCAGTGAAGCTCCGAACTCACCATCATTTATTTTGGCCTCTGATCTTAACAGATAATATAAAAGGTCACAATGCAGATCTATATTGAAAGTATCCATATTTAAAAAGTTTATTTTTTGTTTGATTTCTGATGTTTTTGAGAAGAAATACAGTTCAATAGACAAAGCGTACTTCAGGCTTTTTACTTCTCCTGTAAACAAAGGAATTTGAATAATTTTTCTATGAAAAGCTACTTATAAAACCCAATGATACAAAAAGCACAAATATCTTTTCTATTTTTATATTAAATCTCATTCTAAATAGATGCTAATATAGTATATTATCTAAAAAATGCGTATTTTTGCATCTTAAAATTTCTTAGTAAACAATGATAAAAATTACACTTCCAGACAATAGTGTCAAAGAATTCGAAGGAGAAGTTACTCCTTTAGATGTGGCAAAATCTATCAGTGAGGGATTGGCTAGAAATACCATTTCCGCAGTTGTAAACGGTAAACAAGTAGAAACCACCACACCTATAACGACGGATTCAACGGTACAGCTGCTGACCTGGAATGATGATCTTGGAAAGAAAGCGTTCTGGCATTCTTCTGCCCACCTTCTGGCGCAGGCAATCCTTGAGTTTTATCCTAATGCTAAGCTGACCATTGGTCCTGCTATTGAAAGCGGATTCTATTATGATGTAGATTTCGGAGACGAAAGCTTATCTGAAAAAGACTTTGAGAAAATTGAAAAGAAAGTATTGGAAAATGCTAAAAAAGGTTCAACATTCTCATTATACCCTGTTTCTAAAGAAGAAGCATTGAAAGTTTATGCAGATAATCCTTATAAAGTAGAGCTGATCTCTAATCTTAATGACGGAGAGATCACTTTTGTAACTCATGATGATTTCACAGATTTATGCCGTGGAGGTCATATTCCTAACACCAATATCGTAAAAGCCGTTAAGATTTTAAATGCTGCAGGAGCTTACTGGAGAGGAAATGAGAAAAACCCTCAATTGACAAGAGTTTACGGTATTTCTTTCCCTAAACAGAAAGATCTTACTGAATATCTTGAAAGACTGGAAGAGGCCAAAAGAAGAGACCACAGAAAATTAGGTAAAGAACTTGGAATTTTTGCATTTTCTGAGAAAGTAGGTGCCGGGCTTCCGTTATGGCTGCCAAAAGGGACTGCTTTGAGAAGAAAACTGGAAAATTTCCTTTCTGCAGCTCAGAAAAAAGGAGGTTATGAATTTGTAATGTCTCCACATATCGGGGCGAAAGAATTGTATGTAACTTCCGGACACTGGGATAAATACGGAGCAGACAGCTTCCAGCCGATCAAAACACCGAATGAAGGTGAAGAATTCATGCTGAAACCAATGAACTGCCCTCACCACTGTGAAATCTATAAAACTTCGCAATGGAGCTACAGAGATCTTCCGAAAAGATATGCAGAATTCGGTACGGTATACAGATATGAGCAAAGTGGAGAGCTTCACGGGCTGACTAGGGTTCGTGGATTTACTCAGGATGATGCTCACCTTTTCTGTACTCCGGATCAGCTTTTAGGAGAATTTGAAGCGGTAATTGATCTTGTTCTTTATGTTTTCAGATCTTTAGGTTTTGAAGATTTTGTAACGCAGGTTTCTTTAAGAGATCCTGAAAACAGAGAAAAATATATCGGTTCTGATGAGAACTGGGAAAAAGCAGAAAGTGCCATCATTACTGCTGCTAAAAATAAGAATCTTAAAACGGTAATAGAATATGGTGAAGCTGCATTCTACGGACCGAAGCTGGATTTCATGGTGAAAGACGCTTTAGGAAGAAGATGGCAGCTTGGAACGATCCAGGTTGACTATAACTTACCGGAAAGATTTGATCTTCACTACATTGGAAACGATAATGAGAAGCACAGACCGGTAATGATTCACAGAGCACCATTCGGTTCTATGGAACGTTTTATCGCGATCCTTTTGGAGAATACGGCAGGAGATTTCCCGTTGTGGCTGAGCCCTGATCAGTTTATTATTCTTCCAATCAGTGAAAAATATGTAGATTATGCAAAAAAAGTTTCACAATTTTTGGAAAATCACGATATTAGCGGTCAGATTGACGACAGAAACGAGAAAACCGGAAAAAAGATCCGTGATGCTGAATTGAACAAGATCCCATTCATGCTTGTAGTGGGTGAAAATGAAGAGAAAGACGGTACGATTTCTGTAAGAAGACGTGGTGAAGGAGACCTTGGAGTAATGAATATGGAAGATTTTGTTTCTTACTTTAAAAAGGAATCTGCCATTTAATAAGATTAAAAAATAAAGTATTGAGAGATTAATCATTGCTGAATCTCTCAATCTTTTGATAAAATAGCAATTAACCAATAAAATTATAATACAATAGCACAAAGATTTAACAACAGGGGCCCACAGAGACGTCCGGTACAGGAGGACGCACACTTGATCAACGATAAAATTCGTGTGAGAGAGCTTCGTTTAGTGGGCGATAACGTAGAGCCGGGAGTTTATCCAATTGATAAAGCAAGACAGCTCGCCACAGAGCAGGAGCTTGATCTGGTAGTAATCTCCGATAAGGCTGAGCCTTTTATTGCAAGGATATTAGACTATAAAAAGTTTTTATACGAGCAAAAGAAAAAGCAGAAGGAACTTAAGGCCAAGCAGGTAAAAGTGGTGGTAAAGGAGATCCGTTTCGGACCTCAGACTGATGACCACGATTATGAATTCAAGAAAAAGCATGCTGAAAAATTCCTTGAAGAAGGTTCAAAATTAAAGACCTACGTATTTTTTAAAGGACGTTCTATTATCTTTAAAGACCAGGGAGAAATCTTACTTCTGAAACTTGCTCAGGAATTGGAGCATGTTGGAAAAGTAGACCAGCTTCCAAAGCTTGAGGGAAAAAGAATGATCATGATGATGAGTCCTAAAAAACCAGCTAAATAAAATATAAAAGCTATCTCAAATGAGGTAGCTTTCTTTTTTATAATCAGTATCCGGCTGATACATCAAACAAGACTTCGCATTTCTAAAATAAGCGAAGTGAAGATTAATGACTGAAAGATGGAAGTTAATTTTAGTATAGGTATTAGAGTTCACTTAAAATCAAACTATCTTAAAAAAAGATAAAACAAAAATGATACTTATTATTGATGGCATTCATAACTTCCATCTCCCAGCTTCAAACCTGCATCAATCAGATACTCTTATCCCGAACAAAGATTAATTTAATTTTTCTCTAATTTCTAATATGCGGCTTTTTTTATTACATTATTGTTAATCATTATCCTATATTAATTTTCTGTAAAATATTTTGTCCTACATTTGTTATCATCATGATAAACTAAAACATTGAGCACATTATTAATCACAAAAAAAGTAGAACAATGAGCACATTTCAATTAAAAGACGGAACAGAGATCTATTACAAAGACTGGGGAAAAGGACAGCCTGTATTCTTTCATCACGGATGGCCATTATCGGGAGACGATTGGGATAAACAGATGTTTTTCTTCCTTGAAAAAGGATTTCGTGTCATTGCCCACGACCGTAGGGGACACGGCAGATCTACCCAGGTAGAAACAGGCCATGATATGGATACCTACGCCTCAGATGTGGCAGAACTTACGGCGTTTTTGGATCTGAAGGACGCTATTCATGTCGGCCATTCTACAGGAGGTGGAGAAGCAATCCGATATGCTGCAAAATACGGAGGAAACGGAAGAGTTTCAAAAGTGGTATTAATCAGTGCAGTACCTCCTATCATGGTACAAAGTGACAGTAATCCTGAAGGAACTCCTATCTCGGTATTTGATGATATCCGCTACAATACTGCTAACAACAGATCTCAGTTTTATATCGATATTACCCTTCCTTTCTATGGATTTAACAGAGAAGGAGCCAATGTATCTGAAGGAATCCGCAGAAACTGGTGGAGACAGGGAATGATGGGATCTATCAAAGCTCATTACGATTGCGTTAAAGTTTTTTCCGAAACAGATTTTACAGAAGACCTTAAAAGTGTAGATTTTCCTGTTCTGGTAATGCATGGCGAAGATGACCAGATTGTACCTTATCAGGATTCAGGCGTTAAATCTGCACAGCTTCTTAAGAATGGAAAGTTAATCACTTATCCAGGATTCCCTCATGGTATGCCAACCACAGAAGCGGAAACGATCAATAAAGATCTGCTGGAATTTTTCAATTCATAGACTTTAGTTCATAAAATAATCTAACTGCAGGCAGTCCGTCTGCAGTTTTTCTTTTTTGGGAGGCAGTTTTTTTGTTATTTTGCAATCGGAATTCCTGAAAGGTTTGGGAAACTATGCGCTAAAAACTGACACATTCATGAAATTTGGATATCGACTTTTTTTCATTCTTTCCCTTATTGTATTCTTCCTGACCTGTTACTTCTACTACCCTTTTTTCTCCGATGACAGCCTGATCTCTCTCCGATATGCACAGCGCTTTTTAGAAGGTAAAGGACTGACCTGGAATGACGGGCATCCTGTGGAAGGCTACTCCAACCTTCTTTGGGTTCTTGGGGTTTCCTTGTTTGGCAAACTGGGTATTGACCTTATTTTTTCGGCAAGGATACTGGGTATTCTGTGTACTGTTGGGATGATAGGCACTATTCTCCGGTACTTCAGCCAACAGCCTGTAAAAAAGGAATTTGTATTTTTTGGTGTGGGATTGCTGGTAACGACTCCTACCCTTGCCGTGTGGGCAGTCGGAGGTCTGGAACAACCTATGTATGCTCTCTTGGTTACCCTGGTTATCATTGAAGTATTGAAAATTGTCAATACCGGAAGCCTGAAAAGAGGGCTTTACCTTTCTGTATGGCTGGGACTTCTTGCCCTTACCAGGCCGGATGGATTTTTATTTACCCTTCTGGCTTCATTTTTCCTGTTAGCTACAAATCTGAAAAACAGGACCCAATTAGCTAAAATAGTGTTGTTCAGCTTTATCATCCCTTCTTTATTTCTTTTGGGACAATTGGCTTTCAGATATACTTATTATGGTGAAATTGTTCCCAATACAGCGTTAGTTAAAGTAAAAGTTACTCTTCATCATATTCTGAGAGGTGGATATTATCAGCTTAGAGCATTTGTCGGAACTCTGATTATTTCTTCTCTGGGACTCTATTTTCTATATATTCTTGTCTTCAGGAAAAAAAATATCACTGGTTTCTATTTTTTGTTAAATATCGCTGCATGGGCAGGTTATGTAACATCAGTCGGAGGTGATATTTTCCCGGCCAACAGACATTATTATGTTTTGCTTATTTTCTTTACGTTTGCTATTATTTTAGGGCTGAACGTTTCCCCTCAATTCAATTTTAAACAAAAAAAAATACAGTCTGTACTGATCCCTGCACTGATTATTAATGCCATTATACAGCTTTTTATTCCACAGAATTACAGAGCCGCCAAAGAAAGATGGGAGTTCCGTGGAATGGAATTAGGCCAAGAACTCAAAAATACCTTTCCTGATAATACCCTGATTGCGGTTACTGCGGCCGGATGTATTCCCTATTCATCAGAACTTCCGACAGTAGATATGCTGGGATTAAATGACTATTATCTTCCGAGACATCCACCTGCTAATTTTGGAAACGGAGCTTTAGGGCATGAACTAGGTGATGCCAATTATGTTCTTGAAAGAAATCCGGATATCATTATTTTCAATACCGGCAGTATTCCTTTTTTCTCTTTTGGAGAACAGATGACTAGAGATCAAAGATTTACTGATGGCTTTAGCCGTGTTGATCTCCGGTTAAAAAATGAAGATTACATCCTCTATTTTAATAAATACAGTAAGAATACGGGAATTAATCTGGTCAAAAATGAACTAACCGTTCCTGGTTATTTCTTTAAAAATACGACTGATACTCTAAGTGTTTTCAAACAGAACAAACTGGTAAAGAATATGATCAAAGGAAATACCTATACCGTGGTTCTGAAATCTATTCCGTCTAAAAAATGGGCTGTAAAATCAGTCAATCATCAGAAAGATAATAATAAGCTTCAGAGCACAGTTGTACAGAATGGCGGGGTGATGAAGATATCCGTTATTCCTACCCACAACATTTTATTAGAATCTCTGGTAGTAGAGGCAGAAGATTAAATCTTTTTTTGTATCTTTGCAAACTGTTATTCCTAAGTAATTTAGGAACCATGGACAAGATATTGATAACAAAAACAATAAAAAAGCAAGACAATGCCAAAATTAAAAACGAAATCAGGTGCTAAGAAACGTTTTGCTCTTACCGGATCTGGTAAGATCAAAAGAAAAAATGCTTTCAAAAGCCACATCTTAACTAAGAAAGAAACTAAGCAGAAGAGAAATCTTACGCAGACTTCTTACGTTGCTGCTGTGGATACAAAGAGCGTTCTACGTCAATTAGCCATTAAGTAGTTTTTATAAATCTATATTCGGTTTATAAGAATTCAAAACAAATTCAACATTTTAACCCTGAAACGGTGCCACTAAGAGAATTTTATATTCCGCCCTTTTCAAAAAAACAATTTAAATTATGCCTAGATCAGTAAATGCCGTAGCTTCAAGAGCTCGCAGAAAGAAAATTTTTAAGCAAGCTAAAGGTTTTTTCGGTAGAAGAAAGAACGTTTGGACTGTAGCTAAAAATGCGGTTGAAAAAGCAATGCAATATGCTTACCGCGGAAGAAAAGAGAAAAAGAGAAATTTCAGATCACTTTGGATCACTCGTATCAACGCGGGAACAAGAGAGCACGGAATGTCTTACTCTCAGTTTATGGGAGCTCTTAAAAAGAACAACATTGAGCTTAACAGAAAAGTTTTAGCAGATTTAGCAATGAATCACCCTGAAGCTTTCAAAGCTGTTGTAGATCAAGTAAAATAATGTAGAACTTTTGTTATCAATATAAATCCCGGGCTTTGGTCCGGGATTTTTTTGTTCCGGAAAATTACGCTTCTCCAATTATAACTTTTTTTAAACGCTCCTGCTTCCCAGGTCAATTAATCAGCTCCAGTACCCCATGTCAACAATATTATCTGATAATTTCAAAAAAGTAAATTTAGATATAACCTTGTATTTCAAAAATAAGCGAAGCGCCTTTGTTTATCTTAAAAACAGCCGCACTTTATTCATCCTTTGTCTGCCTTCGCGATTAATAAAAATACTCTCTAACTTTTGAAACTGATCTATTCACTATTGCTGTATTCATAGTAATGCGGAAGTGGATTTATGATTCTAAATCATTATTTTCTTTTAAATTATATTTTTAATGTAAAAAATCAATAAATACAATAATAATAATAATGAATAATTCAATTACTATACAGCAATGTAATTAATTATATACCTATCACACAATCAATGTTTTACTAAATAAGAATTATAAGGGAGAATCTTTGAGTTTTTATAAATAAAATTCGTTTTTATTATCTAAATTTGCTGAATTATTGAATCTGTAAAATTTTATCTAAAAGTGAAAAAAATAACGACTATTATCCTTCTTTCTTTAACAGCTTACCACCTTAATGGGCAAACTTTTATCCAAGCTTATCAAGACAGGGCCAACAAGGTTTCTCAAACTAATATAACTTCTAACCTTCAGGCTTTCGGAGATTTAGGCGTAAAAACGACAGGCTCACCTGTTAATACGAGTGCTTTCAACTGGATTAAAAATAAATATCTTTCGTATGGTTATACTGCCGGACAAATTGTGGAAGATCCTTTCACTTTTGATTATACAGCTAATACAACAATAAGTTCTAAAAACCTTGTTATTACGAAAACCGGAACACTTTATCCCAATACGTATGTAATTATCTGTGCTCATTATGACACGATTAACGGGCCTGGTGTAAATGATAATGGAAGCGGCACTTCTATCCTTCTGGAAGCGGCAAGGATTTTAAAAGATGTTCCCACTGATTATTCTATAAAATTCATTCATTTTTCAGGAGAAGAACAGGGACTTTACGGAAGTAAGCATTATGCCAATGATGTTGTTTACCAGAATAATAGCCGTAATATTGACGTAAAGCTGGTATTCAATATAGATCAGGTAGGCGGCCAGCTGGGTAATAATAATACTATCATCAAATGTGAAAGAGACGTAGGCGGACTATCTACTAACAATGCGATGTCTAACCAGATCACTCAGGAGCTAGCGACCTGCACCACTTTATATTCACCACTACAGACCGTGATTACCAATGCTTATTCATCAGACTATATCCCTTTTGAGCAGAAAAACGAGATTATTACCGGGTTTTATGAGAATATTCAAAGCTCCCGCCCTCATACCGCCAATGATACTTTTGCCAATGTAGATCCTGTTTATGTTTATAAAATAGGAAAAGCTGCTGTAGGAGCGCTTCAGCATTTTGCCTCTGCATCCAGTGTGTTGGGAACCGATGAAGTTCATGCAGAAAACGAGCTGGCAGCCATCAAAATCTACCCTAACCCGGCTAAGGATATTATTCATATTGAGCTGCCGGAAAGCGTTAAAAACTTCAATGTAGAACTTAGTGATATGAATGGCCGTTTACTGTTGAATTCAGAAAATGAGGACAGAATACTAACTTCTAACCTTATTAACGGAACCTATATGGTAACGGTAAAATCTGACCAAAACACAGTGACCCGAAAGGTCATTATTGAGAAATAGACACCACCAACAAATTATATATATGAAAAAACTCACCACCATCGCACTGGCATCATTTGCATTTCACTGCATCGGTGCCCAAAGCCTTATTCAGGCTTACAAAAACAGAGCTGATATGGTTTCCCAAACCAATATCACCACCAGCCTTCAGGAATTTGCCAATTTAGGTATTAAAACAACAGGTTCGGTAAATAATGCCAATGCACTTACCTGGATCAAAAACAAGTATCTTTCTTACGGTTATTCCGCATCTCAGATCGTAGAAGATCCTTTTACATTCAGCGGGACAAGTTCCAAAAATTTAGTCATCACTAAAACCGGAACGGTCTACCCTAACAAATATGTGATCATCTGCGGGCATTTTGACAGTCTTAACGGCCCTGGTGTCAATGACAATGGCAGCGGAACTTCTATTATTCTGGAAGCCGCAAGAATTCTCAGAAATATCCCTACAGAATACTCTATTAAATTCATTCATTTCTCAGGGGAAGAACAGGGATTGAAGGGCAGCTATCATTACGCCAACAACATTGCCTATCAAGGGAATACCCGGGTATTGGATATCAAGCTGGTCTTTAACCTGGATCAGGTAGGAGGTGTTATGGGCAATAATAACAATGTGGTCTACTGTGATCAGGATCAGGGTGGGACAACAAGTAACAATGCTGCTTCAGCTGCTGTAACCCAACAGCTTAGAAATTGCACCACACTATACTCTCCTCTTCAGACTGCCGTAGATCCGGCTGCAGATACAGATTATATTCCGTTTGAAAGAAAAGGGGAAGTCATTACCGGTTTCTTTGAAAGAATAAGAAGTTCTTACCCTCACACTACAGCTGATACATTTGCCAATACAGATCCGGTGTATATCTACAAAATAGGAAAGGCAACTGTGGGAGCCCTTCAACATTTTGCCGTTGCTACTACTGTCAGTTCATTAATGGGAACAAAGGAAAATAATTCAAAATCGATTGAATCTGTCGTGATTTATCCTAACCCTTCCAAAGATGTGATTTCAATTCAGCTTCCTGATGTGAAGACCAAAGATCTGAGCTTTGAAATCACTGATCTTTCCGGGAAATCACTCCTTAAGAGAAATAATGAAACTGAAATTAATGTTTCAGAACTTGCCAACGGAGCTTATATTGGCATTATTAAATCTGGAGATCAAACAGCAGTGCGTAAAATATTAATAGACAGATAATTGAAAACGCTAATATAAAGTATAAAATAACTAAAAAAGCAGGGATTATTTTCCTGCTTTTTTAGTATCTACAATCGTTATTTTTGTGAAAAATATAAAGAAGTAATAATCTGAAAATCTCTTATTCCTTTCAGTTATTTCACTTCTATTGTTTTAAAAATCTCTAAAAAAGTTTTTTGATTAGCCTTACTCAGATCACTGCTTATGATGGCAAATTTATTTTTGTGACGGTCTATACTGTCAAAATAAATTCCTATTGAACCTTTATTCTCTTTTTTAGGAAGCATAACCTGTCCTATATTTTTGTTGATGGTATCGTAGTAATAGTAATTATCGTTGTAAATCCCATTTTTATAATCTTTTTCAAAATTCTCAGAATAATAAATCCGGGTTTCCTTAGACTTTACTTTATCATATATTTCTTTTTCTTCAGTAAGAGAATAGTCCTCCACAAAAGGCTGGTAGTAAGTACCTCTATAAACGGAGCCTACTATCTTTTGGCCTGAGAGAATATCATAAACTTCTGTGTCTGTACTTTTTGCTTTCACCAGTGAAAAAGAGGACGGTATTTTAAAGCTTACGTTACCTATTTTTTCTGTTTTGAAAGTAGTACTCCCCTTTTTCTCACAAGAGTTGATGAGCAGGAGAAGAGTTGCTATATAAAGGAATTTATACATTTTGGCATTAGTTTTTAGATTGTATAGCTGTAAATATACCTGTTTTTTAACAATCCATAAAACACTAAAGGTCTTTACTTATCTGTCTCTGCTCTGAAGAATATCTTCAATCTCTTCCAATGTATGACCTTTAGCTTTGAGTAAAATCAGAAAATGATACAGAAGATCGGCCGCTTCGTTTTTGAATAAATCCTGATTATTATCTTTGGCTTCAATGACCAGTTCTACAGCTTCCTCTCCTACTTTCTGAGCGACTTTATTAATACCCTTCTGATAAAGAGAATAGGTGTATGAACCATCTTCCTGGCTATCAATTTTATCAGAGATTTTAGCTTCCAGTTGATATAGGAATCCTTTTGAATTCTTTTCACCAAAGCAGCTGAAACTTCCGGTGTGGCAAACCGGACCTGCGGGAACTGCTTTAATCAGAATGGTATCCTGATCACAATCTAATTTTATGCTTTCTACTTTCAAAAAATTTCCGGATTCTTCTCCTTTCGTCCAAAGTCTGTTTTTGGAACGACTGAAAAAGGTAACCTTCCCTTCTCTTTTTGTTTTTTCAAATGCTTCTTCATTCATATAGCCAAGCATAAGCATCTGAAGTGTTCTGCTGTCCTGAATGACAACCGGTACAAGACCATTGCCTTTATTGAAATTAATTTTCATCGTATTGCAATTTTTTGGGATTTTAATATTTGTTTTAATTCTGATATGGGTACTTCATTGAAATGGAAAATACTGGCCGCCAACGCTCCTGTGGCTTTTGTTTCCTGAAAAACCTTAGCAAAGTCCTCTGCTTTTCCGGCTCCACCGGATGCAATTACAGGAATCTGCACACTTTCTGATACCAGTTGAGTGATCCGCAGGTCAAATCCGGCTTTTGTTCCGTCTCCGTCCATAGAAGTCAAAAGAAGCTCTCCAGCTCCCAAAGCTGCGGTTTCTTTAGCCCAATTGATGGTATCCAGACTGGTAGGCACACGCCCCCCGCTGATGTAAACCAGATCTTTACCCGCAGAAAACCGGGTATCAATAGCTACAACTACACACTGACTTCCGAATTCCTTCGCCAGCCTGTAAACAAGCTGTGGATCTTTTACCGCTGAGGAATTGACACTGATTTTATCTGCTCCGGCCTCCAGAAGCTTTCTGACATCTTCTACAGAGGAAATTCCGCCTCCTACCGTAAAGGGTATGCTCAGTTTTTCAGCAATATCTTTTACCAGACTTACAAAGGTCTTCCTTTTCTCTATGGTAGCCGTAATATCTAGGAAAACCAACTCATCGGCTCCATCCTGTTCGTATTTTATGGCAAGTTCTACAGGATCTCCTGCATTGCGGAGCCCTTCAAAATTGATTCCTTTTACTGTGGTTCCGTCTTTGATATCCAGACATGGGATTATTCTTTTTTTAAGCATTATCAATCAGTTTCTGAAGT
This sequence comes from Chryseobacterium sp. 2987, assembly GCF_031456375.1. NCBI lineage: Bacteria > Pseudomonadati > Bacteroidota > Flavobacteriia > Flavobacteriales > Weeksellaceae > Chryseobacterium > Chryseobacterium sp. 2987. Next base: position 240,876 of record NZ_JAVDUN010000005.1, on the reverse strand, counting down.
TCTGTGAATGTTATTTTTCCTTCATAAAGCGCTTTTCCGATAATCGTTCCTGAACATCCGATCTCTTTCATCCTGTACACATCCTCAATGCATGAAATGCCTCCGCTTGCTGTAAGACTTACCGAAGTTTTCTTCAGAATTTCTTTATAGAGTTCCTCAGACGGGCCTTCCAACATTCCGTCCTTAGCAATATCGGTACAGATGACCTGCTGAATTCCCAGTTCCTGATACCGCAGGAGAAAATCAATAATGTCATCACTGCTTTCTTCCTGCCAGCCGGAGATCTTTATTTTCCGGTGGTGGCAGTCTGCCCCTAAGATGATCTTTTCACTTCCGTATTTTCTAATCATTTCAACACTGAATTCAGGATTCTGAACCGCGATACTTCCAAGGGTTACCTGCTTTGCTCCCGAATCAAAAGCAGTTTCTATATCTTTTTGTGTTTTCAAGCCGCCTCCGAAATCAATGTGCAGCGAAGTTTCTTTTGCTATATTTTCCAGGACTTTCTGATTGACGATATGTTTGGATTGGGCCCCATCAAGATCAACAAGATGAAGAAACCGGATTCCGTAACTTTCAAATTCCTTAGCCATTTCCACCGGATCTTCACGGTATACTTTTTTTGTGCTGTAATCACCTTTTGACAGTCGTACACATTTTCCGTCAATAATATCAATAGCTGGTATAATTTTCATTTCTAAAGGTTTAAAAAGTTTTCTAAAATCCTGCGTCCCACAATCCCTGATTTTTCCGGGTGAAACTGAACAGCATAAAAGTTATCTTTCTGCAGCGCTGCACTGAACGGCAGAATATAATCGCATGTTGCCACTGTAAACTCCGACAGGCTGCAGTAATAGCTGTGTACAAAATAAACATCAGTGTTTTCATCAACTCCCGAAAAAAGAGGTGATTTCAGATCTGAAACCGTATTCCAGCCCATGTGAGGAACAAGATCTTCAGGCGGAAACCTTTTAACCTGAGTATCAAAGATTCCCATTCCTTCGGTTCTTCCTTCTTCATTCTCTGCGCACATCAGCTGCATTCCAAGGCAAATTCCCAGAACAGGCTGTTTTAATGTGGGAATAAGCTTATCAAGGCCTTTTTCCTGAAGGTTTTTCATGGTGGAAGAGGCTTCTCCTACCCCCGGAAAAATGACTTTATCAGCCTGCAAGATCAATTCAGGATCATCGGTTACTACAGAATCTGTATTCAATCGCAGTAATGCATTTTGGACGGAACTTACATTACCTCCGTTATATTTTATTATGGCGATCATAAACTTCCTTTGGTTGAGGGTAAATTATAGGAATCATCAGATTGTTTCACTGCCATCTTCAGGGCTTTTGCAAATGCTTTGAACAAGGATTCTATCTTGTGGTGCTCGTTGTTTCCTTCTGCTTTAAGGTTCAGATTAGACTTTGAGGAGTCTGTGAATGATTTAAAAAAATGAAAAAACATTTCAGTGGGTACGTCTCCTATTTTTTCTCTTGTAAATTCAGCATTCCAGACCAGCCACGGGCGTCCTCCGAAATCTATTGCCGCCTGCGCCAGGCAGTCGTCCATCGGAAGCAGAAACCCGTATCGTTCAATTCCTTTTTTATTACCCAATGCTTTCAAAAATGCTTCTCCCAAGACAATTCCCGTATCTTCAATCGTGTGGTGTTCATCGATTTCCAGATCTCCTTTTGTGGTAATTTTCAGATCAAGACCACCGTGTCTGGCGATCTGATCCAGCATATGATCAAAAAAATGCAGTCCTGTTGAAATTTCTGAACGGCCTTTTCCATCAAGGTTTATTTCTATTTCTATATCTGTTTCATTGGTCTTTCTGCGGACTATAGCTTTTCTTGATCCGTGTTTTAAAAACCTGTAGATCTCTTCCCATTTTGTAGTGGTTAGTGTGGCCCCTTCATTAAAGTTTTCATTTATAAAAATAGCTTTAGACCCCATATTTTCAGCTAATTGAATATCGGTAATTCTATCTCCAATTACATAGGAATTTTCCAGATCATACTGTCCGTATCTATATTTTTCAAGCATTGCCGTTCCCGGTTTTCGGGTTGGTTTATTTTCATGTTCAAAACTGCTGTCAATCAGGATATCGCTGAAAAAAATCCCTTCATTTTCAAAGGCCTTCAGCATCTTTTCGTGAGGTTTTATAAAATTCTCATAGGGAAAGCTATCTGTTCCCAAGCCGTCCTGATTAGTAACCATGACCAGTTCATAATCCAGCTCTCTGGCTATTTTTGAAAGATTCTGAAAAACACCGGGATAGAATTCCAGCTTATCCAGTGAATCGACCTGAAAATCTTCCGGCGGTTCAATGATCAGCGTACCGTCACGGTCTATAAAAAGGACTTTTTTCATGAGTTGATTTTTTTCAGGGTATCAATTAATTTTATATTTTCTTCACGGTTTCCCACATTGATCCTGATGCATTCCGGAATAGCAGGAGCTCTTTTACTGGTTAAAATTTCCTCTGAAAGCATTTTTTCATACACCTGTTCTGCATTTTTCATTTTAATCAGGAAGAAATTGGCATCGGTAGGGAAAACCTTTTCAATACATTCAATATTCTGAAACTCCCCGATCAGCCACTCTCTTTCCTGAAGAGTATTTTCAACGTTCTCTTTAAGTCTGTTTTCATCATTTAAAAGATTCAGAATCAGTTCCTGGCTCAATACATTGATGTTATAAGGAGCTTTTACGGTGTTGATAAACCGGATGATCTCTTCTGAAGCATAGGCAACACCTACCCTTGCACCGGCTGTTCCCCAGGCTTTTGAGAAGGTCTGAAGAATAATCAGATTAGGATATTGTGACAACAGTTCTATGCCTGACCGTTTCCCGGAAAATTCAATATAAGCTTCATCAATCACTACAATTCCGTCAAAATTTTTAACAAAAAACTCAATGTCTTCCACACTGTTTCCGGTTGGATTATTAGGGGAACACAAAAAGAAAATCTTGATATCTCTTTCCCGGGTCTTTTTTAAAAACTCATCTTTTACCATTTCAAAATTCTCATCCAGATCGAGCTTCAGGACTTCATTCTCATTCACCATGGCATAAAAACCATACATCGCAAATGACGGATTCATCATAAGAATGGCATCTTTTTTAGGTTCACAGAATACTTTGACAATCAGATCGATAAGTTCATCGCTTCCGTTGCCTACCGCAATCTGTGCTGGTTGTACCCCTTTTATTTCTGCCAGCTTATTTTTAAGCTTTTTCTGAGTTGAATCCGGGTATCTGTTGAATTCTCCGAACGGACATTCATTGGCATCCAGCATAACCGGAGCATTAAACTCATTATGATCTCTGAAACTGATATAAGGCTGTAGTGCTATAATGTTTTTTCTTACTAAATTATTGAGGTTAAAATCTTTCATTTTTATTATTTTAATCTGATGGATACTGCATTTTTGTGAGCGAGAAGGCCTTCTGCCTCTGCCATAATTTCTATTGTTCTTCCAATATTCTGGAGCCCTTTTTTAGTCAGATGCTGGAAGGTGATTTTTTTGACAAAACTATCAAGTGAAACACCGCTGTAATTCTTTGCAAAAGCATTGGTAGGCAATGTGTGATTGGTACCGCTTGCATAATCTCCGGCACTTTCGCAGGAATAGTTACCCAGGAAGACTGAGCCTGCATTTTCTACTATCGGAATATACTTTTCAAAATCTTCCATAGCCAGGATAAGGTGTTCCGGAGCATACAGATTGCTGAATTCAACGGCATTTTCAAGGCTTTCTGTCAGGATAAAACAACTGTGCTGTAATGCCTGGCGTGCGGTTTCACTTCTCGGAAGTTTCTTAAGTTGTTTTCCTACAGCTTCTATCGTTTCATTGAATACTTTAAAATCGGTAGTGATAAAGACCACCTGGCTGTCACTTCCGTGTTCTGCCTGGGAAAGCAGATCTGCTGCACAGAATTCAGGAACGGCTTTATGATCTGCGATGACCAGAACTTCGCTTGGTCCGGCCGGCATATCCACAGCAACCCCGTAACGCTGAACATATTCTTTTCCTGCAACTACAAACTGGTTTCCGGGGCCAAAGATCTTATAGACTTTCGGAATACTTTCGGTTCCTAAAGCCATTGCCGCCACTGCCTGTGCACCCCCTGTTTTATAAATTTTAGAAATTCCGCAAAGCTGTGCGGTGTACAGTATAGCCGGATTGATACAGCCATTCTGATCGGGAGGTGTACAAAGAATAATTTCCTGACAGCCTGCAATATTGGCAGGTATGGCGAGCATCAGAACGGTTGAGAATAAAGGAGCAGTTCCTCCCGGAATATAAATTCCGACTTTTTCTATAGCTCTGTTTTCTCTCCAGCAGACCACTCCGGATGTGGTCTCTATCTTTTCAGTTTCCTGTATCTGTGAAGTGTGGAATTTTGAGATATTCTCTTTTGCCTGCCCAATTGCTTTTTTTAAATTTTCACTGATCTGTCCTGCAGCATTTTCAATTTCTGCTTCTGTTACTGCAATTTGGGGTGTCTCGGCTTTATCAAATTTCTTATTAAACTTAATAAGAGCCTGGTCACCATTTTTTTCCACAGCTTCAAATATTTCAGCAATCAGCCCGGAAATCTCTTCCCGTTCAATGACAGGGCGTTTGGTAAGCTCCGGCCATGTTTTCTTTTCTGGATATCTGTATATTTTCATCTTTATATCACCATTTTATCGATTGGAATAATTAATATGTCCTGGGCTCCGTTTTCCTTCAGCTCGTCAATAACATCCCAGAACCTTTCTTCATCAATTACTGAATGAATGCTGCTCCAGCCTTTCTCTGCCAGCGGAATAACAGTCGGACTTTTCAATACCGGAAGTACAGAAGCAATGTCCTGAATTTTTTCATTGGGAACGTTCATGAGGATATATTTTGAATTTTTTGCTTTTAAAACAGCTTTAATTCTGAACAGAAATTTTTGCAAAACGGCTTCTTTCTCTTCACTGAGGTTTGAGGTCTTTGCGAGAACAGCTTCTGATTTCATAAGGGTTACGGTTTCTCTTAACCCATTTTTAAAAAGTGTGCTTCCGGAACTTACAATATCACAGATCCCGTCTGCAAGGCCTATGTTAGGAGCTATTTCCACTGATCCTGAAATGATGTGAATCTCTGAATTGATTCCCTTTTCAGTCAGAAAACTGTTAAGGGTATTTGGATAAGATGTTGCAATTTTTTTACCCTGGAAATAGGAAAGATCATCGGTTTCAATGTCTTTCGGAACAGCAAGAGAAACCCGGCATTTGGAAAACCCGAGTTGTTGAACAATCCGGATATTTTTCTGCTTTTCAGCTAAAAGGTTTTCTCCTACAATGGCAATATCCACCACTCCGTCTTCCAGATATTGCGGAATATCGGAATTTCTGAGATAGAGGATTTCCATCGGAAAATTGTCTATGGATACTTTAAGCTGATCTTTCCCATTGTTCACAAAAATTCCGCAATCTTTGAGAAGCCGTAAGGACTCTTCATACAGCCGGCCGCTTTTCTGAACTGCAATTTTTAATTTACTCATTGTATTCTTTTTTGAATCTGAGTAAATGAGAACTGATCTGTTGGAAGTTTCTGAGAAGAAGAATTCAGGAAACAAAAAAACCGTCTATTTACTCAGACGGTTTTTAATTATTTTGATTTTTAACGTAGGTATATACTAATCAATTCCGTCTTTGCAGAGATGATAGTAGTAATGATGTACTGTTAAAAAATTCGGTTTCATTATTTTGAATTGTGGTACAAATGTAGGATTTATTTTTAAACTTCAAAGTTTTTTTACATTAATTTTTTATAAAGATCCATCAGCTGAGTGGCAATCGGTTCGTCATTAAATTTCTGCACAAACTCAAAACTCTTTTCTGCACGGCGTTTTCTTTCGGACTCATTATCCCAGAGAAATTGTATTTTGGCTTTAAGGTCCAGATAGTTTCCGGGATCTACATAAACCGAATCTTTTCCACCAGCTTCGGGAAGGCAGCTTGTATTACTTGTGATGGTAACAGTTTTCGAGAAAAGCGCTTCTATAACCGGGATTCCGAAGCCTTCAAAGAAACTTGGATAGACAAAAATATCAGCCAGTTTATAAATGACAGCCAGTTCATCCATTGAAACTCCTTCGAGGAAATAAATCTGTTTTTCCATTTTATTTTTCCGGATGAAATCAGCTACTTTTTTATAGTATTGGGTTTTTCTTCCGACTACTACAAGCGGTATTTCTTTTCCCTGAATGGCTTTAACGATGCTCAGAAGGTTTTTCCGGTCTTCTATGGTTCCTACATTCAGAATAAAATGCTGCGGAAGCCCGAATTTTTCCTTTACAGCAAGAATCTGCTCATCGGTCTGCTGTTCTTTGAATGCTTTATGACAGCCCTGATAGATCACTTCAATTTTTGTTTCCGGAACTTTCAGGTAATGGATGATATCTCTTTTGGTCTGTTCTGAGATGGCTATGATTTTATCTGCCGTTTCAGCGGCTTTTTTAAATTTCCAAAGGTGGATTTTTCTGTCAAAAAAGGAATAATACTGAGGATATCTCATGAAGATCAGATCATGAATGGTCACGACTTTTCTGATCGGTTTTTTATCCCATTTCAAGGGCAGTTCACCGGAAAGTCCGTGAAAAATATCAGCATCCTGCTTCTGGGCATCTTTTCCCATTTTAAACTGGCGGGAGAACTTTCCTTTTGAGGTTTCCACAAAACGGACATCAGGTCTTTCCAGAATATCCTTACCCCGTTCTGAAGTGTTTTTATTCAACAGGAGGTATTCATTTTCTGGATAATACTGAGACAGGATCCTTACCAGGTCCCGTGAATAATTGCCCAATCCGGACGTATTATGAAAAAAACGTTTTGCATCGAAGGCAATTTTCATGTTCATGTTTTTCAATAAGCTTTTTTAACCTTTCAAAGGTATCAATAAAATAAACCCTAAATGTATATTCAGGGTTTTAATATGAGTTTTAAGAGTAAATCTTTAAAAAATTAAAGAAATACAGTTTATACGGCTACATTATTTTCTCTCAAAGCATCGTTAAGAGAGGTCTTTTTATCTGTAGATTCTTTTCTCTGTCCGATGATCAAAGCACATGGAACCTGATATTCTCCAGCCGGATATTGTTTGGTATAGCTTCCAGGAATTACTACTGAACGGGCAGGAACTCTTCCTTTGATTTCTACCGGCTCACTTCCGGTTACATCGATAATTTTTGTAGAAGCGGTTAATACTACGTTTGCACCCAATACAGCTTCTCTTTCTACGTGAACTCCTTCTACAACGATACATCTTGAGCCAATGAAACAGTCGTCTTCAATGATTACCGGAGCAGCCTGAAGTGGTTCCAATACTCCTCCAATTCCAACTCCACCACTTAAGTGTACATTTTTCCCGATCTGGGCACAGCTTCCAACAGTTGCCCAGGTATCTACCATCGTTCCTGAGTCTACGTACGCCCCGATATTTACGTAAGAAGGCATCATAATTACTCCTGAAGCAACGAAAGAACCTTGTCTGGCGATTGCATGTGGTACAACTCTCACTCCTTTTTCAGCATAATTTTTCTTCAAAGGAATTTTGTCATGAAATTCAAACGGGCCTACTTCAATGGTTTCCATTTTCTGAATCGGGAAATACATTACTACAGCTTTTTTCACCCACTCATTCACCTGCCATCCGTTTTCTACAGGTTCAGCAACACGAAGTTCACCGGTATCCAATAAAGAAATAACCTCTCTTATCACCTTCTGGCTGTCTTCATTCTGTAATAAATCTCTATTATCCCAAATGTTTTCAATTGTTTGTTGTAACGACATGTTTCTTGTTTGATTTTTAATATAAATTATCTCTGGAAAACGTCTCAGTTTTCAGGTGTTAAAAGTACAAAAGATTGTTTTAGTATACAAATGAGATGTAGAGGATCTAACCGTAGATTTCAAACTCCATAGTACGGCTAATATGCTCTTCCCGGATAATTCCTCTGGAATATTCAATATTTGAGCCTGTATTATATTTTGTTAAATAAGCCTCAGTGATTTCGGAAGTCAGATCTGTTATATCATCAGGAACAGCGGCTTTAATGTTAAATATTTCATCTCCGCATCTAATCTGTCCTTCAGGTTCTTTTAGAAAAGTATTGTACCAGCTTTTTTCTGCCAGGCCCCATGATCGTGCAAAAATCCGTTCGTTAACCACAACCATCCAGATCTCCAGAAATGTTTCTCTTTCTTTTCCTGCTTTTATCCCTGTAATGTTATGAGTATTGATATAGTGCAATGCTGTGTTTTTGTTCTTGCTCATTTTTAAAATTTTCACAAATCTATTATGGAAAACAGGATCTCGAAATTTTATTATGCAGTTGGGTATTTATTTTATGCAGAATGACATTTATTTTATGTACAATATTTACAGCAGCATGGTATGAAGCGCTGTGATAAGACATTCTTTGTAGCTTTTGGCAACTGTAATTTTCTGTCCCCGGCATACGAGCTGATTATCCTCAAAATATTCAATATTGCTTAAATTAACAATGTATGAATGATGAACCCGCATAAATTCATCGGGAAGGCTTTCAATAAGATCCTTAAGGGTTTTATAGTAGATATGCCTTTTATCGTCTGTGGTATTGATTTCTACATAATTCCCCAGACCTTTTATAACCGTAATGTCTTTATAAAAAAGTTTGACCAGTTTTTTGTCTGTTTTGATAAAAGCAAAGCTTCGGTTCTCCATTCAGACGGCTTTTGTTATTAAAGAATTCTTTGGGCGTGTAGATAGGCTTTGTTCCAGTATTTTTCGTTTAATGACGAAATAATAACTCCTTTTGATGTGGAAGCGTGAATAAATTTCACTTCTCCATCGGCTCCGATATCATGAACAATACCCACATGGGAAACCCTGCTTCCGCCTGCCGTTGCAAAGAAGAGAAGGTCCCCCGGTTTTACCTCATTAATGTCTATTTTTTTTCCGGCCTCAGCCTGATCAGTAGATCTTCGGGGAAGTGAGAAGTCATTTTCCTCAAACACTTTTACGGTAAATCCGGAACAGTCGAAACCGGAAGAGGTATTTCCTCCGAATTTATACGGAGTTCCGATATATTTTTCTGCATCTTTCAGGATATCACTGATGGATCTGGATACTTTTCCGTCAAATTTTGAATCAAGCTTTCTGAGGTTCTCCGTTCTTGTTACGGTTTTTGAACCTGTATTTTTCTTTGATGAAGCCGTTTTTGAAGCTCCACACGAAACGGCTACAGCAGAAGCAATCAGTAATACGGAAAGCTTCTTTAATCTTAAGTTTTCAAATAATCCCGGTACCATAGTCATCTGATTTTAAATGAAGTAACTAAACATGCACAAATATACATTTTTATCTTTTAATTATATAATAACTATACTACAACTATAGTATAAATATATGTTAAAATTTTAATTCTGTATATTTATTCCTATATTTGAGTCCAATTTTACAGTATGGCAACGTATGAAAGTTTAATAAAGATCACAGGAACCGTGGGCGATCTGGTTTTTTACAGCCTGAACGGGAAAAATGTGGTCCGTAAGAAAAGCGGATTCAATAAAAAAGCTTTTAAAAAGAGTCCTTCATACGAGAAAGTACGACAGAACAGCTCTGAATTTGGGCATTGTTCTAAAGCGGGAAAGCTTATCCGGAGCTGTATTGACGGATATATTAAGGAAGCAGGTGATCCTCTGCTTTATCAGAGTTTCGCAAAGCTGATGACGGATATAAAAGATCTGGACATGGTTTCAGAAAGAGGAAAAAGAAGCGTAGAAAAAGGCCTTATGACGGAAAAAGGGATAGAACTGTTAAAGGCATTCAAATTTGGAAATAAAGAGATTATTTCCACAGAAACCAGGATTTCCACGGAGCTTCAACATACTATACTTTATACGCCTAAAAATGATGACATTCACGAAATAGCATTCATTACTATAAAGCCGGATTTTGAGAAATACACCGTTGAATATATTGAAGAATCTCGTGTTTACACTAAAGAAGGGAAAATTAATTTTAAAAATCATTTTCCGGATGAGGGCCTCCTACTCTATTTCCTTATTATCAAAAATAAAGATGGGGACATTTCCCGAATGGGATTTGTGTAGATTTTAAATTTGAGGTTGAGTTGAGATTTAGAATTTCAATGTGGGGACAGGAATTTTTCCTGTCCTGGTTTGAAGTGTCCCTTCGGGACTTTGTCGTTTGATTGAAGAAATAAAAAAGTCTGCAGGTTGATCTGCAGACTTTTTTTTATTGTTTATTTTTATTTCCTGACCAGGTTCCGGTTCTTGTTGGAGTAGGAACTGAGTTTGACCAGCTTCCGTTTCCACTACCTTCTCTTGTGAGTGCTCCTCTGAACTCTCCGTCTGAAGGAAGACCCACTACAGTGGTTAAATCTCCGGTATCTGTTAAATGACCTGAAATAGTATAGTTTTCATTATTTACTTCAGAATGCATGGTTCCGGATACTTTACCGTCACTTGCTACCACAAAGTTCCAGGTTCCTTTATCATTGCCATCGTATTTCCCTGACCATGTTCCGATAAAATCGTAAATAGTGTCATCATCAGAGCTACATCCGATAAATAAAAAAGCTGTCAAAAGAAGTAAAAAAAGTTTCTTCATAGTTCTAATAGTTTTATACCCTAATCAAATTGGATTGTTTTCTTATTTATTGTTCATAAACAGAGAACAGAATTAATATGTTTATTATTGTTTAATGTCGTGCAAATCTACTAAATTTTTCATTCAGATTATCTGAATTTTAATCAGCCGTTTATATTTTTATGAATAAGCAGCATATTTTGGCTAAAATACAATTATTTTTCAAATGGAAGCTGATGAAGGAGATTTTATATGAAGAGGGTGTTTTTTGATGGTTTTATAATTTAATGTTAAGTTTGATTGTTGACATTGGTGATTTTAGATGACAAAGGAGAGAATCAACTGCATTGATTTGATGAAGTGATATAAGGAGTGGTTTGGATTTTTTTGCAATCTGAGTTGATCGCCGGGTTTTGAAATTATTAATAACGATCTGTTTAATAAGAATAGGTTGGCATTTAAATAAATTTTACACTAATCTCCTTAATGAAATTTACATAATAAATCCATTGGGAGCCTTTATTGTAAAATTACTAAATCCACCACCACAAGGTAACTTAAGCCCATTTTCACGATGAATAGTAATAATCTTTCCTTTTATGAATATTTTACCTCTTATAAAATTTATTGTATTTGGTGTTTCGAATCTAATTTCTATAAAAATTTTGTAAAAACTTTCTCTTATGGTTATTCTTTGTCCTACATATTGAATATCCCACAAACCAATGTTCATAACCAATTCGTTATTTACGATTTTGAGTATCAATTTACCAAACGGATCTTGTAATTCAATATTTAATAAATACATTTGATCTTTAAATATTATTTTTATTGGCGAAGCATGATCTATTGTAAACGGGATTAGATAATCATACAGATCATTTTTAGTCATTGAAAATCTCATAGAACCAAATACTACATTTGCACTATCTCCAAAATAGTATAAAGTTTTAGGTTTTGTAATGCCTGATCTTAAATTGTATGGATTCTTATTAAATTCTTCAACAATGAAATCTGGAAGCCTCTTTGATGTTTTTTCTGAATGATGTTCACTACAAAGTAAAGTTATTTCTTCAGCTTTATGACGTCTGACTTTTGCCCAGCCTAATAAATGATCATATTGATATATTGGATTACCACAAATTACACAACCAAAACCACATCGTTGGCGAACTTCTCTTTTAATAGATGATTTTATTGCTGGTCTATTTTGACTCATAAATGGTTATTTCTATCAAATATAACAAAAGCCCTCTTAAAAAGAAGGCTTGCAAATTATTGCAGAACTACGGGCTTTATAGAACCGGATTTTCTGGACCATTTGCGAAACATAGAGAAATCAGAATCAGTAGAAGGTGGTAATTATTTTTTTATTATACTTTTTCTTGAAAAAAAGTATACAAAATTCAAGACTGGAATCATCCGCTAAAAATTGATATTGACTCCTAAAATTTCCAAACTCGCATGGTTCAGATGGTGCTTCTTCGGGTCTAAATACGAGCCATGCTCAGACAGTGGAAATTTTTTAACGGATTCAATCTCAATTTTTTTAACGCTCCTGCTTCCTAAGTCGATTAATCTGCCGCAGTATACCCCATTTTGTCCTTAATAAAAACTCAACAGTATTATCTGATATTTTCAAAAATGTAAATTATCTACAACCTTGTATTTCAAAAATAAGCGAAGCACCTTTGTTTATCCTAAAAACGCTTTGCTATTATTCATTTTTGTCTACCATAGCGATTAATAAAAAAGTATTCTCCCCCAACTGATCTCTAATCAGTTTTGCACATCATCAATCGTCAAAAAAACAAAAAGGGCTGTAATCAATTAAATTACAACCCTTTTACGTGGAGAATACGGGATTCGAACCCGTGACCTTTTGACTGCCAGTCAAACGCGCTAGCCAACTGCGCCAATCCCCCAGCTTTGAAGCGGTACAAAAGTAAGTATTTAAACGGTATATGCAAATATTTTATCAAATTATTTTCTTAAAAAATACAAATACCTGGTGGTATCAAAAAATCAAATTCAGATAAAATACTGTATTTCAAAGATAAGCGAAACGAATCTGTATTTTAAAAATGTTTCAGTCTTTCTCCCAAAGCCTTCTTTTTTTCAAATGATCAAGCTTATGAAGCTGAGAATTGATTTCAATATAAAGACTGTCCGGGGTTTCTTTCAGTATTTTTACCTGATAACCGGGATCTATTGCTGTTTTTGAATTTGGGTCGAAAAAAGCATCTGATTGTTTCGTTGCTACTATTTTTTCCGCAAAATCATAATATCTGATGATAGAATAGCCATGCCGGCTGACTTCGATGCTGTATTTACTATCGCTTATCGCCCTTCGACTACTGACAATACCTTCTTTCGTGATATTATAAAAGATAAGCACAAAGCCGGTAATGAGGTATAAGAGTACCAGTACAAACAGTTTTTTCCTCGGAAAGAAAACATATAAGCTGATCAATCCCACAACCGCTAAGGGATAATGAGTTCCCCACAGGAGAGACTGATGTCAAAAAAATATTGCAGCAGCAAATCACTAAACATAATAAGCAGCATTATGGTGATAAGGCTGAGCAGTATCTTTTGGAACACGGTTAAAGGCTTTTTCATAAATATCTGATTGGTATAGCTATGATTTTTTACTGTTCTTTAAAAACTCTCCGTTCCTTATACATTTCTTTATTAATTTCTATAGCATAATTCCGGTTGAGTTTTGCCGTCAGTTGCGGAGCTGCATCGGTTTTTTTCAGGCAAAATTCAAAAGTAGGCTCCATATCGTCCATTATTTCGCCCCAGTGATAGGCAGATTTTTCAAAATTCTGCTGTGTAAGTCCTGCCAAAATCTCAACCGAATACCATCCATTTTCTATGTCCGCAATGGCATATCCATTATTTCGATGAAGCGCTAAGAGTCTCTCAACGGTCTCTTCAGTAAAGTTCTGTAAATATCCTATGGCAAAGGCACAAAAAACACCATTTTCAATTTTTAAGGGATAATCGCTTTCCCTAAACTGGAAATCGTTTTGTTCTTCTTCCAACACCTTGTATGTTTCATCCAAATTGAGATAAATGGTGTGTGGTACAATCTCGCAGCCTTCCAGCGCTATCATAATACCTTCACGGACCACATTGTCACCGCTCTCATTCGTCGTAAACTCGGTCAGCAGGTTATCCGAAAGATGATTCCGTTTTTTGAACGCTAACAAAGCATACGGATCTGCTGCAATAAAATAATTCATGCCGTTGGTAAGACAGCAGTTGAATTGGAATATCTTGTTCATGGTGTTTGATTTTATGTTTTCAATTTACGGAATCATTTTACAGACAACACAGATCTTTTATTGGATAGCTAATAAAAATCGCAGCTTTTAATCTTAGGGAAAATTCCGGAGATCACACACTACTTTACAAAATCAAGGTCATAGTATTTCATTCCATTTTCTCCAATGAAGACCTGTGCGCTTTTATGCAGATCAGGATTTTCTACGACGGCTGAAAAGACTTCAAATTCTTTTCCTTGATCTGAGACAGTTGTGGAATATCTGAAACTTGAAAATTCATTTTCAATAGATTTTCCGGAGCTGATCATATAATAAAAAGCGATTGTTCCGGTAGTGGTTCCCGGTTCTGTATAAGCAATATAATTCGGCATTACTGCCAGATATGAGTATTGTTTGGATTCGAAAACAGTTTTTCCATCATGCGTAATTACTCCTTTATCGTTGCCCTGTTTTATTTTTATATAATAGCACTTTTTGGAAGGTATCCAGACCGCAGACTGGTAACTAATCTGCCCATCATTAAGCATGAATGTTTTTGTTTTGGGAAGAAACAGTCCTTCACTTTTTCTCTTTCCTTCTGAAAAGGATTCAATGTGAAAATAAGTGTTATTGGCAGAAACGACGTTGAGTTCTACAGCTTTGTATTTATTTCCGAATTTTTCCTTAAACATTTTCAGAACCTCTTCCCTGCTATAGCCAGACTGCTGAGGATAATCGGCTGGATATACCAACCCGCTTTCTTTTGCGGAAGTATTTAACTGCCGTCTTTGTGTCTCTTTGTAGTTTTTATCATAGTAGATCAGTTCATTCCCGCTTTTTGCAATCAGATGCTCCCCGCTGCCGAATATAGGTTGATCAGCCAGAGGAGAAATCACCGTTTGTAATGCCTGATTCATAAGCCCGAATTTTCCATCTTTTTCTATGGAATATCCATTCAGTTTAGGCTTAAAAAAGGAAATATCATTATATTGAGGTTCCAGTTTTATTTTTCCATGAATGTCACACAATCCAAATTTCTCATTTTTATTATAGGGAATAAGATCCTGTGCACTGGCATTGGACAGAGCACTGCCTATCATGATAAAAAATACAGTCAATCTCATAATCAAAATTTACGCTTAAATATACGAACAATCTTTTTCTGTACAATTTACTCCCCTTCATACACTGACCTAATCTCTTTCGTTTTCCCAATTTTAAAATTACCTCCAGCTTCCCTGTAAAGAGACTTCCAGGTTTTCGCTTTTAACTTCCATATCTATCGGGAAAACAATCTTATAATTGTCCATATTGACGGAGCAGTTTCCGATATATCCGGTAACGTCACCCCAAAGCTCGATATGATAAGACTCTGCATATAAGTTCATCTCCGGTGACGGATGGACTTTAAGAACAACCGGAAGCGGAAGACTATTTGGATAGGTTTCCGTCTGGGCAATACTGGTAGGAATTTCATCTTTGAAAACCTTGATGTAGAGGTTCTGCTCCGGAAGTGATTCACGTCGTGCATATTCCGTAAGTTTCACCGTTTTTAGCTGAAAAGTCCGGTCATCATTTCCACAGGAAAAAAGAAGAAATACCAGTGAAATAAGAGAGAAAATTCTGATTATTTTATTCATTATTATTTATTTAAAAGAAAGAGTAATAACTTATGCCGGCGACAGGCGTCTTGATTTCAGATACAGTGCTGTACGGTTCAGATAAGGAAAAAGAAGAATCAATAGCAGGGATACGAAAAGAATCCAGACCATCATTTCATAATAATCCATGGCAAAGCGAACCTGGCTCTGTACATTCATCCTTGCAGCTAAAAGCTTATCCGCTCCTTTCAACGCATAATCTTCAGGCATTCCTTTGCTGCTGAGTTTTGCCGTCTGGCTGTGAATAAAGTTCCTAACGGCAGGATCTATTTCGCTGAGATGGTCCTGAAAAGCATTATAATGCCTGCTTTTTTCAAAAAGTTCAAAAAAATTGATCAGGGCAATGCTTACACAAAATCCCAGATATCTGATGGCAAGCGCTGTTGCAGCCGCAGAAGGCCCGATGGATGCAGGAACTGAAGAAATAATGAAAATAATGGTAGGCACCATAATCAACCCTACTCCTAACCCTTGGATAAACAGCGGAATATAATAGTTGAACTCATCCGCCTGCACATCAAATGAAAAATACATCACCGCATGAAATACCAGGAGCAGCAGGAAACCCGGTCCCCAGATATACCGTATGTTCTTCTTCTGAAGGACCATACAGCACGCAATGATTACTCCTGCAACCAATCCCAGAATATTAAAAATATTGATATAGGAAAGATAAAACGGGTCAAAATGAAGTGCGGAAATAAAGTAATTATTAGTAATTCCCGATGCAAAACGACAGATGTACATGACAAAAAGAATGACGAGCCCTACTTTAAAATTACGGTATCTGAAAACACGCAGATCAATATAAGGCCTTTTCATGGCTTTCTGACGAAATATAGATAAAACCGACAGAACCGCAATGGCTATTACACTTCCTAAAATGCGTTTATCTTCCAGCCAGTAATATTCCTGTCCGAAAATCATGATATAGCCGATAAGCACCAGCATCGCACTGTAGAGGGCAAAGCTTTCCCAATCCAGTTTGTATAAAGGAAATCTTGCACTGATCCGGTAATGTCTCATGGCAGCAGCCAGAAAAATAAATCCCGGTACATATAAAAATATCGCTCCCTTGTAGATGATATTAAAATTATAGGAATCGATGAGGTTTGCCGTAATCAGGTTATTGAATGGCAAGGCGCAGATGAGAATTCCGAAAAATACGGAAAAGCTGATCTCCCGAGCTCTTTCACTGCTCAGCCTTGTAAAAATTAAAGTTAATGACAGGTTGACATTACAGGCAAACAGCATTCCCTGGAGAAAACGTACAGGAAAGAGAGCATAAATTTCCTTCGTACAATAACATATCAGGCATGCTGTGATCTGCAGCGTCATGAATAAGAGAAAGTATTCTTTGGCGGCAAGAAAGCTGAAAAACCTTCTTTCCAGGCTATAAAATCCGACATATCCGGCATAAAACAAAGCTACAGAAAACTGAATATCAGCCGGCTCACAGCCGTAATATCCTGCTGCTGCATTGACATTCGCCAAAGGAAGAAAAAATATGGTGATTCCGGGAAGGGTCATCAGGAAAAGAATGATCTTAATGAGCCATTCGGGGATCCAGCTTTTAAAAAACGGAACTTTTCTAACCATTGAAACGTTTTTTCTGGGCATATACATTCACATTCATTCCCACTTTAAGAACCTCTATATCTTTTCTCTTTCCATCTATTCTGATCCTTACCGGAATACGCTGTACAATTTTCACATAATTCCCTGTAGAATTATCCGGAGGCAGCAGGGAAAAGCTGGAACCTGTAGCCGGAGACAGGGAAATGATCGTCCCCTGAAATTCCTGATCGGGATAGGAATCCGCTACAATCTTTACATGATCCCCGATATGCATATCCCTGATCTGTGTCTCTTTATAATTGGCAACCACCCATTTATCTGTTTCATTATTCACGATGAAAGCAAGCGTTTCTCCGGCATCAATCATTTGCCCAGCTTCTACGGTTCTTCTTCCCATTCTTCCGTCATAAGGAGCCGTAATTACCGTGTAGCTTACGTCAAGTTTATGACGGTCCAGCAGCGCTTCCAATTTTGCAATTTCTGCCCGTACCACTGTTTTTTCAGCCTGGATATCATTAATTTTAGATCGGGAAGCCGCATAGTTATCCTGCGAAGATTTATAATCGCTTTTATTGACGTCCAATCCGGCTTTGATATCTTCAAGGCGTTGTCTTGTTGCAGATTCTTCATTGTAAAGATCCTGGTATCGCTTATAGTCAAGCTCCTGTTTCCAGACCTTGGCTTTACTGGCTTCAACCTGTGCTAAGGCAGAAGCCGCTTCTTTTTCAGTTGTGTGGGTATTGCTTTCCAGCACCCTTAGCTCTGCGCGGGCTTTTTGGATTGCAGCCTGTGTCTGCTCCTGCTGTAATTTATATTCACGGTTATCGATGACCAGAAGAGTATCGCCTTTTTTGACTTCCTGGTTCTCCTCAAATTTAACATCAACAATGAATCCCCCGGCTCTTGAAATAACAGGATTTACATACTCCTGAACCTGTGCATCATTGGTTTGTTCATATTTGTAAAAGCTAAAAAGGCTGATAATGCCCCATATGGCAAGTCCTGCGACTATAAAAGTAGCTATCCATCCTGTAATTCTGGTAATGAGTCTGTCTGTGGGCGTGTATTTTTTTTTCATTGTATTATAAGGTCCCTATGATATTCTGTAATAAATAATAATTATTCTGTGCTGTAATTTTAGCGGCTTCCAACTCGAATTTTGTCTGAAGTAGCTGAATGTCTGCGTCAAGAAGATCCGTTACCAGTGAGGTCTGGCTGAAGTAGGTATTTTTAATTATCCGTGCATTTTCTTTAGCCTGCACCACGTTGGCTTCTGCTACTTTAATCTGTTCAAGAGCTTCCTCATATCTCAGATAGGCTTCTTTCACCTTCTGGCGCACTTTATCCTCTGTATCTTTGTGCGCTTCCTCTTCTTTTTCGAATTCCAATCTGGCTGCTTTTACCTTTTGAGGGTTATGATACAGGGAAGACAGCGAGAATGAAGCTTTTACTCCCACAACCCCTAATGAATACCAATAAGGATTATAAGGATATAGAAAGATCTGTGGATTGGCATAGTAAAATTCTCCATATAAGCCTACTTTCGGGCTCACATTCGCTTTTACCTGCTTGAGCTTTATAATACTTAATTCAGTCTGCTGTTCTGAAATATGATAATCAAAAGAATGTTTTAAAGCTCTTTTCACATATTCTTCATACGTAATATTTTCTTCCCATTGATTAAAAGGAACTTCAGGAACAACGGTCTGCTCATCAGGAAATCCTAAAATAATATTCAGCTTCTGGGTAGCGATGAGGATATCATTTTTAATGGAGATAAGGGCCATTTCACGGCGTGAAAGTTCCAATTCTACCCGCAGTAGATCACTTTTCAGGACTACTCCGTTTTTATACAGGGATTTTATTTCTTTCAGCTGTGCTTTCTGATCAACAATGTTCTGTTTGATCAGGTCTCTGAAAATGAATGCTTTCTGAAGCTCAAGGTAAAGCGCTGAGGTTTTATAGTGAATATCAGACACCGCCTGCTCTTTCTGGATTCCCCTGATCTTTTGCAGGGTTCCTTCTTCTTTGATCTTCAGATTCAGCTTGTTTCCGTTATAGATATTCAGGTAAAAATCTGCTCCGGCCCGGTAGAGAGTGTGAATTACTTCGTGTTGCGTAGGTTTGGAAAACAGTCCGTTTTCATAAATGGGGATGTTGGAAGCTTTTTCTGCGGAACCTTTGATTTCAATTTCCGGGAGGCGTTCTCTTTTGGCGTCTTTCAGCTCAGCATCGGCTATTTCTGTTTCTATATTTCTGATTCTGATGTGGCGGCTGTTGTCTTCGGCTCTTTGCCATGCGTCTCTTAAACTAAGACTTACAGTGTCATTGGCGGGACTGCCTGTCTGTGCTGTTGCAACATGGGAACTTCCAAGGATCAGCAGTCCGGTGAGATAGATTTTCATCTGATTTTTCGAATTATTGCACTGCAAATTTATTGGCTCTCCTGAAATTATTTTTATCTAAAATAGTCAAGTTTTACATGATTCCGGCCAAATTATTATCTTTGTTTTTTCATTCTATTTTCAATTATTTTATGGGCTTAATTGCGGCACTTCCGGATATCGATAAACATGATGACAGTGTATTTGTTATGCACGAAAAATCGGAGAAACTCATTCCTTTTCACAAACATACGAAAGGACAGCTGAGCTATGTGGAAGGCGGGATTGCTTATATTACGATAGACAACCGTACGTATGTAGTTCCTGCGAGACATTTTTTCTGGATTCCTCAGGGAATGGAACATATCCTGCAGATCGGGCATTCTGCAACGGTATTGAGATCTCTTTACTTTTATGCGCATGATGACCTGTCTGATCCTTTCTTTGGCAGGCTGGGAATATATCCTGCTTCCGAACTGCTTATACAGATGATCAAATACACTGAAATCTGGGACGAAAGACATGTCACCAAGGCCAACGAAAATTTTGAATTTTTAGTAGCTTTAAAAAAAATACTCCCAAAAACTCATCAACAACCTTTACCGATCATTCTTCCTGCTACCCAAAACAAACAGATGATGAAAATTGTCTCGTACCTGGAACAGAATATAGAAGGAAAACACAGTCTGGCCAGCATCAGTGAAAAATTCGGACTGAGTGAACGCACACTTTCACGCCTCTTTAAAGCTGATATGGATATTTCTTTTCTTCAGTATCTGAAAACATTAAGGATTATCAAAGCCATTGAGCTGCTTCTCAATACAGATAAACCGATTAATGAAATTGCTGATGATGTGGGTTACAGCTCTATCAGCTCGTTTAGTGATACTTTTCATGAGTTTACACAGTCGAGACCATCAGATTTAAGGAAAACTGGGGGAAGACGGTAGTATTTAAAATATAGCTTTAAACTGAGGGCAGATTATAATCAGAAAAATTCATTTATTGAGGGAAGCATTTTTATAAGCTTTTCGTAAATAAATGCATAAAACTCCGAAGCTGCAAACTTCGGAGAGCAGGGGTCTTTGTATTATTATCGGTTATACGAAAGGATTCGTGCGATAGCAGTGAGAGAATAATGGAATCAGTATTCAGATATTTATATTTTTTAATCTTAAAATGTCATCAACTAGTTTAGGAATGACGTTTCTGGCCATGGCGATAAAATCCTGATCTGCGGATTTTATAGATACAAATTCAATATCATAATCCCTGTTTTCATCTTTTCCTGTCATGATAAATCCGGAACCGGAATCGAAATCTCTTCCCTCAATACAAGAGGTCCAGGGAGCTTGGGTAGCTTTATTGCATATTTCAAGAATACTTATTAATTCTTCTTTTGTCATAGTTATTAGTTTAATACAATTATAAAGTAAAATAGTTTCGTCTATTGATGAAAAACAACCAATACTACAGTTTGTTTTTATTATACATTGCCCTTTGATAAAATGACTGTTCCGCTATTTTCTCCTCTGCTTCATTGATGGCCGTAAGCAGATGATTTTCATTGTCTGCAATCTCTCCCAGCACTTTGGACATCAGCTCCCATACCGGCTTCATTTTTTCAATCAGTTCGCTTCCTTTTGGAGCCAGCTCAATCAGTCTTCTGCGTTCGTCCTGTTTATCTTTTTTGGAGAGGATAAGTTTCTGTTTCTCCAGCTCTTTGAGAAGACTGATGGTGGAAGGATGAGTATACCCTATTTCATTAGCAATTTCTACAACACTAAGTGTTTTTTTATGATGTAATGTGAATATCACCGGAAACCATTTAGGTTCAAAGTCAATACCGAAGGTTTTATAGATCAGAGCTCCGTCTTTTCTCAATTGCTCACTAAGCCTCTGAAGCCTTGTAGATATGGCCAGAATACCTGATTCGTCTATTATATTCATACGCTGGTATTGATGTTTAAATGATAGAACGCATTATCCGCACTCATTAACGGGAAACGCGCCGGAAGCTTTTCTTTTTCAACCTGACTGAAATGATTACGCTCATAGAAACGCATGGCCGCTTTCAGAACATCAACGGTTCCCAGATAAATGTCATTAATTTCATTTTCTTTACAAAAACGGATCAGAACTTCCAGTAAATACTGTGCAATATTCAGCTCTTTTCCTCTGAATTCTTTTTTTACAAACATCTTCCTTATTGCTCCAGCCCGCTCATCAAATTTAACCAAAGCGATTGAGCCTACCAATTCTCCATACACAAAAGCTCCCCAAAAGTTACCGCCTGTTTTTATGTAGAAATCTTCTATCTGCATAAGATCCGGCTGGTCTTCTATGGTAATCGGAATATTAAATTCCTTCTGCTGGATATTCAGGATCAGATCTATAACCTGAGTAGAATATGAATTTCCTATTTGTTGAATTTCTATTGCCATACTATATCAATTTTTACACATCAAAACTACGTAGTTGACTACGTAGTTGACTACATATATGCAAACGAAATTTTGCTTTTATAAATTTTTTAACAAAAACTAAACGATTTCCGTGATGCGTTTTATGCTCATCGAGCAGGTTGTTCATGTTAGATTTTCTAAACGTTATAGGTTTTGGAAACCCTATAACGTTGATAAGCTGCATCAATTATTTTCTGAATAAAATCTGAGAATTCTGCGGGAAACAAAAAAACGCATGCCATTGCTGACATACGTTTTTATTTATTTAAAAGCAGAAAGTGTTATTTCCAGCCCCCTCCAAGAGCCTGATAAAGTTCAATACCCGCTTTCATTTTGTTGTATTCTGCGTTTGAAATATTCAATTCTGCATTCAATGAATTTACACTGGCATTCAATACTTCAAGATAATTCGCCATACCATAGTTTACCAATTCCTGAGAATAGTCTACCGACTTTTTGTAGGCTTCCATTTCTTTCTGTTTCAATTCAATAAAAGAATCCTGTACTGAAAACACTCTGATAGCATCGGAAACTTCTTTTCCGGCTGTAAGCACTGTTTTCCTAAAATTCAGGTAGGCCGTTTCCTGATTGGCAAGACTCACATCATAGTTTGTTTTGATCTGTCTTTTATTCAGAATAGGCTGTGCCAAACCTGCTACCACGTTGGCGAAAAGAGAGTTTACACTGAACAGGTGGTCAAGGTCTACAGACTGAAGTCCTCCACTTCCGGTAAGTTTTAAAGTAGGATAAAACTGTGCTTTTGCGGCATTCGTCAGTTCAAAAGCATTCATCAGATTGTACTCTGCTCTCATCACATCCGGACGGTTAGCCAGAAGTTGTGCAGGATATCCTAATTTCACATCAATCGGAAGTTTCTGGCTTTCCAGGGTAGATCTTTCAATAGAATGGGAAGGTTCTCCCATCAGAAGGCTCATTGTATTTTCAAGAAGCTGGATCTGGGTATCAATATCAATCAATAGAGATTTTGCATTTAAAACCAATGCTTCACTTTGCTGTACGGCTACTTCTGTAAGATTTCCGGAAGCTTTCAGCGCTTTGGTTGTTTCAAGATTTCTTTCTCTTACAGCAATGGTTTCTGTGATGATTCTTTTTTGAGAATCAAAAGTCAGCAGCTGATAATAGGCAGATGCAATAGATGCAACCAAATCGCTTTTAACGGCTTTATGAGCTGCTACAGTTCCTAAATACGTGGCAAGCTGTGCTTTTTCCTGAGCTTTCAGTTTTCCCCAAAGATCGGCTTCCCAACCAATGCTGGCCGTAATGTCAAATTGGTTGACATATCTTCTTTCTCCAATGATCTGCCCAAACTGGGTATTGATCGACTGGGTTTGAAACGTATAATTGGGACCTACTGACAGCGTCGGCTGATAGGCTGCTTTGCTCTGTTTTAAATAAGCTTCCGCGGAACCAATGCTCTGAAGGGCAATTCTGATGTCCAGATTGTTTTCTAAAGCCTTGGAAATATGTCCCTGAAGTACAGGATCTGTGAAAATTTCTTTCCATGAAACATTCGCGATCGTAGTACTGTCTGAAGGAAGCATATCTGTACGGAAAAGCTTTTCGTCCACAACATTCTTCGGTCTCTCATACTCTTTCCGGGCCATACAGGAAGTAATGGCTCCCAGTATGACAGCTGAAAAAGTTATTCCTTTTATGATGTTTAATAAACTCTTCATTATATAAAATTAGAAGTTAGAAATCAGAGGTGGGAAGTTAGATTTTTATAGGGATCTAACTTCACTGCCTCAAATTTTTAATTTTTATTCTGCTAAATTGATGTCTTCTCTTTTGATTGGTTTGATTTTTTCCTGCAGTGTTTCAAAAATCACATACAGTACCGGAATTACAAATAATCCTAAGATCGTACCGATTAATAGTCCGATTGCTGCTCCTGTTGCAATGGATCTGTTCCCCACTGCACCAATTCCGCTTGCTAACACCAGAGGCAATAATCCGAAGATAAAGGCAAATGATGTCATCAGGATCGGTCTTAATCTGGCTTTTGCCGCATTGATAGCAGACATAACAATGGTCTCCCCATGATGTCTCCTCTGAACAGCAAATTCTACAATAAGGATCGCATTTTTCGCCAATAGTCCAACGAGCATGATCAGAGCGATCTGGAAATAGATGTTATTTTCCAAGCCCATGATCTTCTGGCCAAAGTAGGCTCCCATTACCCCTAAAGGAAGAGAGATAACAACAATCAGCGGAAGAATATAACTTTCATACTGAGCCGAAAGGATAAAGTAAACGAAAATCAAACTTAAACCAAAGATCAGAAGCGTCTGGGAGCCGGAAGCTAATTCTTCTCTGGATAATCCCGTAAATTCTACTCCGTAGTTTTGGTTCAATGTTTCTCCGGCAACCTGCTGTACAGCAGCAATGGCATCCCCGGAACTGAATCCGGCAGAGTTCGCTCCTGTGATCTTCACCGAAGTAAACAGGTTGTAACGGCTTACCGACTGTGGTCCGTATGCTTTTTTCAGCGTTACAAACTGCGAAATCGGAGACATTACACCGGAACCGGTTCTTACATATAATTCATTCAGATTTTCAATGTTCTTTCTGTTTTCAGGAAGTGCCTGAACCATTACTCTGAACTGTTTTCCGTATTTTGTGAAGTCGGCTGTATAAACCCCTCCGATGTATCCCTGCATCGTTGCCAGGATATCACTTACGGAAACTCCAAGCTGCTTGGTCAGAGGAACATTGATTTCCATCTGATACTGCGGGTATTTTGTATTGAATGAAGTCTGGGCAAATTCAATTT
Organism: Chryseobacterium sp. 2987; assembly: GCF_031456375.1. Taxonomy (NCBI): domain Bacteria; kingdom Pseudomonadati; phylum Bacteroidota; class Flavobacteriia; order Flavobacteriales; family Weeksellaceae; genus Chryseobacterium; species Chryseobacterium sp. 2987. The sequence goes on along the minus strand of NZ_JAVDUN010000005.1, from coordinate 216,091 downwards.
CCGGTCTTTCCATCAGCTTACCGATGAATTCATTCGTTTTATTATCCAGATCGGCATATTCACCTCCGGATTTATCCAGCAATACCATTTCAAATCCGGCGCTGCTCCCGAATCCGGGTACACTTGGCGGCTGGAAGAATACAACTTTAGCATCCGGTACAGATCCTGTAATTCCAAATAGTTTTTTGGTAATATCTTCAGAAGTCTGACCATCTTTTTTACGTTCTTCAAAAGGTTTCAGTTTGACGAAAGCAAGACCATTGTTGCTACCGTTTCCTGATAAAAATCCTCTACCGGTGGAAATTGTTACATTCTGTACGCCAGGCACTTTCATCGCGTTAGCCTGAAGCGTTTTCAGAGCATTGTAGGTTCTTTCCATGGAAGCTCCCGGAGGAAGCTGTACATCGGTAAAGATGATTCCTCTGTCTTCAGTAGGTACAAAACCTTTCTTCATAGTGTTACTCGCCCAGAATAAAATACCTCCTGTAACAGCGAAAATAACCAGGGTTACCCATTTATGTCTCAACAGGAATACAAACCCTCTTCCGTAACGTTCTGTAGCTGTTTTAAAGGCAATATTGAATTTATAGAAAAACTTCTTAAGGAAATTCATTTTTTGATATTCCTCATGATGTTCTGCGTGAGGTTTCAGGAATAATGAACATAAAACCGGACTTAACGTTAAAGCATTAACCGCAGAAATAATGATCGCTACGATAAGCGTAACCCCAAACTGCTGATAGAATACCCCTGTAGGTCCTGTAATAAAAGTTACCGGAATAAATACAGCTGCCATTACAAGGGTAATTGAAATGATTGCTCCCGTAATTTCATCCATGGCTTCTACTGTTGCTTTTTTAGCATCGGAAATACCGTGTTCCATCTTCGCATGGACAGCCTCGACGACGACAATGGCGTCATCCACCACAATACCAATCGCCAGTACCAATGCGAATAAGGTTAAAAGGTTTAATGAATATCCGAATAAATTCAGGAAGAAGAAAGCCCCCACGATAGATACCGGAACTGCAATAGCCGGAATCAGGGTTGATCTGAAGTCCTGAAGGAAAATGTATACTACAATAAATACCAGGATAAAGGCTTCAATCAGGGTATGTACTACTTTTTCGATAGAAGCTTCAAGGAATTCATTGGTATCAAAGTTAAAGGTATATTTAATTCCCTGTGGAAAAGTACTTTCCGCAGATTTCAGATAGGTTTTGATGTTCTTAATAATCTCCTGAGCATTGGATCCCGGAGTCTGGAAGATCCCCATACTGATGGAAGGATAGTTTCCGTTTTCCCCGACTCCACTGTAAGACTGACCTGCAAGCTCTACTTTGGCAACATCTTTCAGCATTAAATTCTGTCCGTCATTCAATGCTTTAATGATGATATTATCGTACTGTTCTTTATCGTTGAACTTCCCGACATATTTGATGATATATTCAAACGAGCTACCACTGTTTTGCCCTATAGAACCCGCAGCCGCTTCTCTACTCTGCTCATTAATTGCATTGGTAACGTCTGTAGGAGTTACGTTGTATGCCGCCATCTTTGCAGGATCGAGCCAGATTCTCATTGAGTAATTTTTACCTCCGAAAACGTTGGCATCCCCTACACCGTTAACCCTCTTTAGGTTTGGAATAACGTTGATATTCAAAAAGTTTTGAAGATACACATCATCCAGGTCCTTATTTTCAGAATAGAAAGACATATACATCAGGGCACTGGTCTGCTGTTTCTGGGTTACAACCCCTGAACGGGTTACCTCGGAAGGCAGCAAAGGTGTTGCTCTGGCTACACGGTTCTGTACGTTTACTGCTGCAATGTCCGGATCAATTCCCTGTTTAAAGAAGACCTGAATGTTGGCAGAACCGTCATTTCCTGCAGAAGAAGTAATATAATCCATTCCTTCTACCCCGTTGATCTGTTCCTCCAAAGGAACAACCACACTTTTCATTACCGTTTCTGCGTTGGCCCCCGTATAGCTGGCCGTAACACTTACCGTAGGCGGTGCAATATCCGGATACTGTGTAACCGGTAACGAGACAAGTCCTAATACACCGAGAATCACAATCAGAATTGAGATTACGGTGGATAAAACCGGTCTGTTAATAAAGTTTTTTATCATTAGAATTTCGGTTTTATTGATTGAACAAGACTATCCATTTTTACAGGCTTACGAATCACTGGTGTACCTGGTTTTAAACCTCCGATACCAGCAGCAATTACGGTTTCTCCTTTATTAACTCCTGATTTGATAAGAGCCATATTGTCGATTCTGTCGATCACATTTACTACGACATTTTTAGCGGTATCTTTTTCTACTTTATAGACGTAAACAATTCCCTGCTGCTCGTAAGTTGCACTTTCCGGCACAACCAGAACATTGTCATAATGCTGAGGGAATCTGATGGTTCCGCTGTTTCCGTTGCTAAGAAGTTTTTGTGCATTGGTGAAAGCTACTCTGAACTGGATAGTTCCTGTCCCTGGATCAATCTGGCCTGTAATGGCTTCAATTCTTCCTTTTTCAGGATAAAGGCTTCCATTAGCAAGCTGCAGTTCTACCATCGGAAGATTTTTGATCTTTTCAGGCATAGAGGCTCCCGGTGCCTTTTCCAGGAAGTCGAAGTACTCTTTTTCATTCATGGAGAAGTAAGCAAATACCTGAGACGTATCAGAAATAGTTGTCAGAGCGGTTTGATCAGTAGGTCCTACCAAACTTCCTACTTTTAACGGAAGTTTTCCGATTACTCCTGAAATAGGGGCACGGATGATAGAATATTCAATGTTCGCTTCTACACCTTTATAGTTGGCAACAGCCTGTCTTTTTGCTGCATTCGCCTGCTGAAGCTGAGCCTGAGCCTGAGCTAAATTAGCCTGTGCAGTCTGTAACTGTACATTACTGATGATGTTTTTCTGAACCAGCGGTTTAAGTTTATTCACTTCTACCTGAGCCGCATTCACTGAAGCCTGGGCAGCAGCAATACTAGATTCGGCAGCACCGATTCCTGCTTTGGAAGCAGCGGCATTTTCATTCAGAATATTGGTTTCCAGACGAAACAAAGGCTGTCCCTGTGTAACATACTGCCCTTCATCTACCAGTACCTGAGTAATATATCCCTGTATTTTTGCGCGGACATCATTGTTCACTCTACCCTGAACGGTAGCCGGGAATGTCTGATAACCCACTATATTTTTTGTCTCCACTGAAACCACAGGATAAGGCTTGGCGCCCCCCTGCTTCGGAGCTTCTTTTTTGCAGGCTGTCAGTGAGAGCGCTGCAATAGAAAGTATAACTAGCTTATTATTCATTTTATAGTTTATTAAGAGATTCCTGAATATTTTTTATGTTTTTATTTAAAAGTGCTTTGTAAACTTCTATTCTTTCATTGTATCCATCGTCCTGATTTTTTTTAAAATTGTTTAAATCATCTAGTAGTTTTAATTCGTCTTCCATTTTCTGAACTATTTTTTCAAATCGTATTCGCTTATAATCATCATTGATGAAAAAATACCGTTTCCTTTCATCCATTTTATTGTGATCCACAATGAGCTGTGCATTCAACAATAATGAAATACTGGTGGAAACAGAACTTTTGCTTGCGGAAAGCACTTCAACGAACTCGTCAAAAGTAATTCCTACTTTCTCATAATCGAAAAGAAGGTAGGAATAAATTTTTGAGGCTAAAGGAGGTAAGTTGAAGATGGTGCCATAAAATTTTACGGCATCCTGAAAAATTTTTTCATCAATTTCTATACTTTGATGCATAATATAAAAATTTTGAACAAAAGTAGAAATTAGTTCAGAACTAAACGAACAAAGATGATAGAGTTTATAAATAGAGGGTCTTTTAAAAATTCAATGAAGATAGATTTAACTTTTCCGCTAAATTATAATCTTCTCATAAGCCTTCCTCATTCCGTCTGCTAAAAGAACTTCTCCACAGTAAGAATATCCCTTACTTTCCAGAATTTTCAGCATAGCAATATTATCGTAGTTGGTATCTACTTTTACACTCTGAATTCCATGAGATCGGGTAAAATCTTCAATATGATCAAAGAGTTTTTTTACCATACCCTGGCCTGCAAATTTTTCATCTACAGCTACCCTGTGTACAACCACAAATTCTCCGTTACTCAACCATGCTCCTTCAATCTGGCTATAAGCCGGTTCATCATTTAGAATTAAGGCTGCATATACCGCAATATCGCCATCCACTGTCATCACATAACCGAATCCTTTTGCAATATCACTTTCTACGGTTCCAAGATTAGGATATCCATTCTGCCACTGTGTGCTTCCGTCCTGTTTCCTTCTTTCGATAGACTGTTGGATGATTTCCCAAATGACGTTTCTGTCTTCAATTTCTGCTTTTCTTAGTTGTGTCTCTGAACTCATTGTTGTTGGTTTATATTAAAATGAAGAGATTGGTGTATATTTCAGGTTTTGGCAAAGCCGGTTGCATGATTTTTTGTTTTAGGCGGGCTGAAGCCCACCTCTATTGAATAATGTCTCAATGTTACAAACCTTAATGCATGGATACATAATCTCTTATTGATTAATCTTTTTAATTATTAGTTTTTAAACGGATTTAAAATGGATGGAATCTTTTTAATTTAGGCGGGGTAAAGCCCGCCTCTATTGAATAACGATCCATCATTACAAAATTCAATGCAGGAATAAATAATCTCCTCTTTTTTTAATTTTCTAAGTATCACAAAAGGATATAACACCCTTAATTACAATGGATTATAAGCTTGTATTTTTTCCAATTTTTAAATACATTATCCGGTTTGAATTAAAAAACCGAAAACTAATTAAAAATTAATTTTCGGTTCGAAGTAGTAAAATTTAAAATTATGAAATTGTTTTTATTGATTTTCAACTTGTTGAAGATAAGCATCAATAATATTGAATGCGTTCTTCTCGTCTTTTAAATCCACCATAATTTTTAGCGACGTTGCGGTAGGCGTTGTCGTAAAGGTCAGATAATTATTTTCGACGGTATTTGTAATTTGTGCATCATCCAATTTAGACTTAATTAACTGGATTTCTGAAGGTTTATCACTTTCAAAAACCGATACTCTCGTACTTCTTTCCATATTCTATATCGTTTGAGTATCTAAATGTACAATGTTTTTTTTAAAATTACAAATCTTTGGTTTTAAATTTTATTAATATTATTTTCAATTTTATCTAAAGCCAGCTGAATTTCTTCCTTGGTAACATTAAGATGAGGTCTGAAACGAAGCGACTGATCTCCACATGGAAGAATGATTAAACCGTCTTTGAACAATTCATTCATCATATGGTTTCTTTGCTCTCCTGAAGGTAGATCAATGGCACACATCAACCCTCTTCCTCTTGCATTTGAAATTTTTTCAGGATATTTCTGAGCTAATTCTTTTAATCTTTCTAATAGATAATCACCAACTACTCTGGCATTTTCAACCAGATTTTCTTTTTCGATTACTTCCATCACCAATTGGAAACGAAGCATATCGATAAAGTTTCCTCCGAAAGTAGAGTTAATTCTTGAACTTTCTCTGAAAACGTTGTTTGGTACTTGATCAAATTTTTCTTTGTTGGCTAAAACCCCGCAAACCTGCGCTTTTTTACCGAAAGAAATAATATCCGGCTTAGCAGTGAAATGCTGGAATGCCCACATTTTCCCTGTAATTGCAATACCCGTCTGCACTTCATCAAAGATCAGAAGGATCTCGTTCTGGTCACATAAGTTTCTTAATCCCATCAGGAACTCGTCTCTGAAATGGTTATCGCCGCCTTCAGCCTGAATAGGCTCAATAATGATGCAGGCAACTTTATCAGGGTTCATCAAAATGGCTTCCTCAATCTGAAGAAGAGCTAAGTTTTCATTCTTGATGGTTTCCTCCAGATTTTCTTCTGTAATTGGGAAGGAAAGTTTTGGGTTTAAGATCCTTGGCCATTCAAACATTGGGAAATATTGATATTTTCTAGGATCTGAAGTATTGGTTAAGCTTAAAGTATACCCGCTTCTTCCGTGGAATGCCTGTTTGAAGTGGATACAGATTCCGGCTTCGGTTTGAATTCCTTTGTCAAAGTTTTTACGTGTTTTCCAGTCGAAGCAAGCTTTCATTGCATTTTCAACGCCTAAAGTTCCGCCTTCGATAAAGAATGCGTACTGCAATTCTTCAGGAATTACTACTCTTTCAAAAACATCCAGGAATTGGGCGTATTCTTCGGAATAAACGTCAGCTAAAGTTGGTTTGTTTACAGCCATTCTGCCTAACCATTCTGATCTTTCAACAAGGTATGGGTGATTATAGCCAATGGAAGCAGATGCAAACATAGAGAACATATCCAGATATTCTCTGTCGGTTAATTTGTCATATAGCCATGATCCATGAGATCTTTCGATGTCCATCACGAAATCAAAACCGTCTGCTAAAACGTGTTTTCCTACTGTTTCTTTTACTTTATTTGCTTTTATATCTAATGTTTGTTCCATAATAAATTGATGTGTGATTTAATAAGTGGGGAATCAGAAGATCAAAAAATGAGGTTCATCATTTCCCGGTTATTAATTTTTAAATGTGGGGATTGGGTTAAAAAAATTGAGAGACCTAATGATTTTTTCAAATCTCTCAATTTTCAATTTTCATAGTTAAATTAAAACTTTTAAAAATCAAACTTAATCCCTTGTGCTAAAGGAAGTTGAGCTGTATAATTTATAGTATTAGTTTGTCTTCTCATGTAGTATTTCCAGACATCAGAACCGGATTCTCTTCCGCCTCCTGTTTCTTTTTCACCACCGAAAGCACCACCAATTTCCGCACCGGATGTTCCGATGTTTACGTTGGCAATACCACAGTCTGAACCTGCCTGGGAAAGGAATAATTCTGCTTCTCTTAAATTCTGAGTCATGATAGCAGAAGATAATCCTTGTGGAACATCATTCTGAATAGCAATAGCTTCTTCTAATGTCTTGTATTTGATTAAATATAAAATCGGTGCAAATGTTTCGTGCTGAACGATCTCGTAAGAGTTTTTCACTTCTGCGATACATGGTTTAACGTAGCATCCTGATTCGTATTCTTTTCCGCTCAGCACACCCCCTTCAACGATGAATTTACCACCTTCTTTTTTACATTTCTTGATTGCCTCCTCGTACTGATTAACAGCATCAACGTCAATAAGCGGTCCTACGTGGTTCTTTTCATCCAGAGGATTTCCGATCTTTAACTGTCCGTATGCTTTTACCAGTCTGTTCTTTACTTCATCATATACACTTTCGTGGATGATCAGTCTTCTGGTTGTAGTACATCTCTGTCCTGCAGTTCCTACCGCTCCGAAAACGGCTCCGATGATAGACATATCAATATCCGCATCTTTGGAAATGATGATTGCGTTATTTCCTCCTAGTTCAAGGATTGATTTTCCGAATCTTTCTGCTACTTTAGAAGAAACCATTCTTCCTACTCTTGTAGAACCGGTGAAAGACACCAATGAAACTCTCTTGTCATCCACTAATCTCTGTCCTATTTCGTGATCTGCCACCAATACGCTTGAAATTCCTTCAGGAAGATTGTTCTCCTTCAATACTTCTGCCATAATGTTCTGGCATGCAATAGCACACATTGGTGTTTTTTCTGATGGCTTCCAGATGGTAACGTTTCCGCAAATCCATGCTAACGCAGTGTTCCATGCCCAAACGGCTACCGGGAAGTTGAACGCGGTAATAATTCCCACTACACCCAGCGGATGGTATTGTTCGTACATTCTGTGCCCCGGTCTTTCCGAGTGCATGGTGTACCCGTGAAGCTGTCTGGATACTCCTACTGCAAAATCACAGATATCAATCATTTCCTGAACTTCGCCAAGACCTTCCTGCAGGGACTTACCCATTTCATAAGAAACAAGTTTCCCAAGATCGTCTTTATATTCTCTTAATTTCTGGCCTAGCTGCCTTACGATTTCCCCTCTCTTAGGAGCCGGGATCATTCTGAATTCCTGAAACGCCTTCTGAGCCGTCTCAATTACTTTGTCATAATCACTTTGTCCGGAAGTCTTTACTTTGGCAATCAGTCTGCCATCTACGGGGGAAAAGCTTTCTATTGTTTTTCCTGAAGCAAAATATTTCCCTCCTGTTGAAGTTCCTTTATTCTCTTCTTTGATCCCAAGATTTTTGAGTGTTTTTTCGATTCCGAAATCCTTTACTTTTTTAGACATAAAATGTTACTTTTCGTTCCTCTAAAGATAAAAATATTATGCGAACCTCAAAATTTTAATTTTTAGTTGGCTTTTTATTTGGACTAATTATAAACATGCTTATCTTTGTAAGGTAATTTTTAACAGAAATGGAAAATTCTCAGGAAAATAATAACAACTCGAAGTTCATGAAGTGGTTCAAGCGTGTGGGATGGGCAGGATTTGCTTTTTTTACCATTAAAGGTTTGATCTGGCTCGTGATCTTCTATTTTGGAGCCGATACGCTTCAAAGTTGTATAAAATAAAAAAGCAGAGAATTGATCTCTGCTTTTTTTGTTATAAGGTTAATTGATTGGGTTATTTTATTGAAAACATAAGGCTTCATTCAACCTTTTACTCTTCCTTTTTCTTTCTTCCTGAATTCACCAAACTCTGATGCAGCAGATATTCAATCTGCCCGTTTACGCTCCTGAACTCATCATTGGCCCATTTCTCCAGAAGTTTGTACGTAGAATCATCAATCCTTATGACGAAGGATTTTTTACTTTTACTTTCTGAAGAGTTGTGAGTTTTTTCTGATTTCATTTTCTAAATTTCTCTAAGATGATGATCTGAATTATTGTAAGGCAGAGAAAATCAGTCTTACAATGTAATAATTAATTGTTCACATTAATTGTAAAGTGTACCTGCATTCAAAATGGGAGTTGCTGCTTTTTCACCACATAAAACCACCATTAAGTTGCTTACCATTGCTGCTTTTCTTTCATCATCAAGTTCCACAATATTTTCTTCAGAAAGTTTTTTCAATGCAAGATCTACCATTCCTACAGCACCTTCTACAATCTTAGTTCTTGCGGCTACGATAGCTGTTGCCTGTTGTCTCTGAAGCATGGCACCAGCAATTTCCGAAGCATAAGCCAGATGGGAAATCCTCGCTTCCTGAATAATAATTCCCGCTTTTGAAAGACGGTCTGTAAGTTCCTGCTCCAAAATAGAGTTGATCTTATCACCGCCTTCCCTTAAAGTAATTGGTGCATGATCATCTTCCAGATTGTCATAAGGGAAACTCATTGCCAGATGACGTACTGCGGCTTCACTCTGCATTTTCACAAAGTCTGAATAACGCTCTACATCAAATGCAGCTTTATAGGTATCTCCTACTTTCCAGACCATTACCACGGCAATTTCAATAGGATTCCCCATTTTGTCATTGACTTTCAAAGTCTGACCCTGTAGGTTCTCTGAACGCAAAGACATCTTTTGGGATGAATATAAAGGGTTGATAAAAAACAATCCGTTATCCTTTACAGTTCCCACATAGCGGCCAAAGAAGTTGAGCACTCTTGAATGGTTCGGCTGAATAATCATCAGACCTTTTAAGAAAAAACAGGACAACAGAAAACACAACATAGCAATGGCTACAAGCGGAATGCTTTGATCAACTCCGGAAATAAAAAGATAGATTGATGCTACAAACAGAACCAGGCAGATCACTAAGGTAAGATACCCTGACATCGGTTTTAAAATTTTTTCCATAACAGTAAATTTTAATTTGATATTATTTTAATATCATAAAGATACAAATTAATTCTATACGATGAATCACAAAATATGATTTTTTTAATAGGTTCGGATAGGTGCCTGGTGCAAGGAATTTTGAATGTGAAATAATAAAATCAGCAAGCATTGTATCTAGTCTATTTTGAAAATATACAACTACACCCCGCTTCATTGCATAAAAAATCCCGGAACATGAATTCCGGGATTTTTATTGTATTGTTTTACAGTTTTATTTTTTGTTCAATGCTTTGAACTTGAAATAAGAAACTACCGCTAGTAAAATCATTGTTCCTACTCCAATATATACCCAGGCCGGAACCGGAACAGGGTCTCCTGCTGCATAAGAATGAAGTCCGCTTAAGTAATAGTTTACTCCAAAATAGGTCATTACCATTGAACAGAATGCGAACATTGTTGCTATGTGGAATGCCCATCTGCTTCTCAATCCTGGTACCAGTCTCATGTGCAGTACAAACGCATACACCATAATGGAGATAAAAGCCCATGTTTCCTTCGGGTCCCAGCTCCAGTATCTCCCCCATGATTCGTTGGCCCAGATCCCTCCAAGGAAGTTTCCGACGGTTAAGGCAAAAAGACCTATAGTAAGAGACATTTCAGATACAATAACCAGTTCTTTCAACGTGGTATCATGATGTATTTTATAAGTAGGTTTATCGGAAATAATATAGAATACCAGACTGATTACCGCAATAATCATAGACAGTGCAAAGAATCCATAACTGGATACGATAATAGCCACGTGAACGATCAGCCAGTATGATTTCAATACCGGAACCAGCGGAGTGATCTGTGGATCAAGTGCTGAACCGCCATGAGCAAACCCCATCATGATAACTGCTACCATAAATCCAGCTGCCGGAATCAGAGCATTGGCATTTCTGTACAGAAGGAATCCTGCCGTGATACCTACCCATGAAATAAAGATAATCGCTTCATATCCGTTACTCCAAGGTGCGTGTCCAGAAATATACCAGCGTGCGATAAGCCCAAGGAAATGGAACACATATCCTATTGCCCCTAATATGATGATGGCTTTAATTGCCTTATTTAATTTCTTGTTAGGTTTAAACAGTTCAACAAATCCTAAAATCATCAATAATCCTCCGATAATGGTATAGAAAATCAATAGCTTAAAGTTGATATTCACCTTATTCATGAACACTTCAAGATCTACTTTAGATTTTGAAGGAACAACAGCTTTCCCCCATTTCTGCTGATAATCTGAAAGTTTCGCCAATTCAGCATCAGCTTTACTCCAGTCTCCTGATTTCTGTGCCTGTAGGATTTCGGCAAAATATGGTCCCATTACCTGTTGAGATTCCATATCCGGCTCCAGTTTCTGGTCAAGCCATGAATGCCATGTATGGTTGGCATCATTTTTCACAGGAACAATTCTCATGAACTGGCCACTGAAAAACTCATTGAAGATCTGAACCCGTTCGTTAAGTTTAATCAGCTGTTTGTCATATTCTGACTGTTCTGCAGGCTTTTTGGCAAATGCAATATTATAGTCTCTTTCCAGAACATAGGTCATCATCCCTGTTTTTTTATCAATCGGGAAAAGATTAAGCAGAGAAGTATATCCGTCTTCATTGGCTTTGGCTTTTTCCAGAAGTGATTTTACTGCTCCAACACTAATCAAAGGGACAGCTGTCCAGCTTTCTGTATCGGTATTAATAGACAGGAACCACTGGTTGGCATCCAGGGATTTTCCGTCGGTTCCTTTAAAGCGGTCATGCTTGTATAGTTTTCTCAGAACTTCCAGTGCCTGCGTGTTCATCGGAACAATTCTTCCTTCAATATTCTGAACCAGAAGGTATCCGAATTTATCTGCATGTTCTTTACTGATCTTGTTTCTTGCAATAATCTCATCTGGAGAGATTATTCTCATTTTATTGATCGGTGATGCAGCAGAATTTTGTGTAGAAACACTAGTTTCCGGAGCCGGAGCGTGGTTATGCCCGTCTCCTTCTGTATGAACATGTTCTCTGCTTCCGTCAGTCGTCCCGTGGGTTTCAATTTTCTGAGCGTTCAATCCTAAGCTTAAGAAGATCAGAAGCACTGCCGCCGCTTTCTTTTTATTAACATCAGACAGCATTTTATTCAGTTTCCAGAAATGGGTTCCTTTCCAGAAGAAAATGATGAACATTCCTAAAAATAAAAGAGCATATCCGATGTAAGAGATCAAAGTTCCCCAGTAATCGTGGTTTACGGAAAGAACAGTACCCATTCTGTCCGGATCAAAACTTGCCTGGAAGAAACGGTATCCGCCATGGTTAAGAACGTGGTTCATATAGATTTTATAAGGCGTTTCTTTACCTCCATCAATGATTTTAACATGGCTTTCATAAGCACTCGGAGATGAACTTCCCGGATAGGTTTCCATCACAAAGTCATCCAGTTTTAAAGCAAACGGTGTGTTATATACTTTAGGCCCGAAACCTAGCATAATATTCAGTCCATCCATTGTGATCTGCTTGTAGGCATTCGGGTTTCCTTTTTCAACTGAAAGTTCAACCAGCTGCTTTGTTTTTGGTCCCTGCAGCTCAACTTTAAGCATATCCGGAACATTCATGTCTTTCTTTTTATCGCCTTCAAAAGCGATCAGTTTTCCTTTTTTAAGACCTTCAGGAACTACCAGCTTCAACTCATTGATGCTGTAAAGACTTCTCAATACTAAAGGCTGGAATTCATCCTTCTTGGTATTTCCGGTGGCCTGCGTTGCCATGGTCATAAAAGTAGCGTCAACCGGTGTTTTGATAAACAGTTTTCCGCCTTCATTTTTAAACTCTACAGCACCTTCAATAGCTCTGTTAAACGTTACCAGGGTTCCGTTGATGGATTTTGTTTCTCCCGGTTTGATGTAAATATTCTGTCTTCCGGTATTTCCTGTAGAAACCAGGTGAAGATATTCCGCTCCGTTAGGTTCAGCAACTAAGCTGTCTTTTTTTCTTTGTACATATTCTTTAGCAATAACCTTTACTTCTTTTCCACGGTAGTCATAGGTAGCTTTAAGGTCTTTATGCAAAGGAGACATCAGATAAGGAATATCCTGATAATTAAGAACATCTCCTTTTTCTTCAATCTGAATTTTTAAGAAATTTTTATCCGTTATGATCTCATTGGAAGTTTCTCCTTCCCTGATGTGCATTGTGCCTTCAAAACTGATGTATCTTGTAATGGCACCACCAATAAAGATGAATACAAAGGCAAGGTGAAACATCAGAACCGGCCATTTTTCTCTTTTCCACAGTCTGTATCTTCCGATATTTCCTATGAAATTGAGAATGAGCAGAACCATAATCAGTTCGAACCATTTTGCTTCATAAATTAATGCTTTTGCTGTTGGCGTTCCATAATCGTTTTCCAGGAACGTCGCATAAGCCATCGAGCCTGCGTACACCAGTAACAACACAGCCATTGTTCTGGTTGAGATAAGAATATCTTGGAGCTTCTTCATGATTTATTATACTTGACATGCAAAAATAAGGATGATAAACTATAAAGAGGTTAAAAAAAGCTGTTTTTTGTCACTTTAAAGCCGCTTTTACTTATTTTTAATCATTCTTAATAACATGAAAAACATTAAGAAAAATTCAATTTCAAATATCATAATAACCTAGATACATAATACCTATCCAAGCTATTGAAATATTCTATATCACCTTTCGCTTTAAGTTTTTTGAAGCCTCCTGCGTAAGGTCTTCATAAAGGAAAAGACAAGGCAGCATTAGAATTTTCATATAGGTTTTAGTTTCCTCCAAAAGTATATAATTAAAATATATTCCTCATTTTTTCAGCGCAGTTTTTTTCTGATTTTACTTAAAAATTCGTGAGTAATCCCCAGATAAGAGGCTGCCTGCTGTTGGGTAATCCTCTGTTCCAGTCCGGGATACTTCTCCAGAAATTCAGAATATCGTTTGTCGGCAGTTTTGCCCGTCAGGGAAAGAATTCTTCTCTGAAGTGCTACAGATGACTGTTGATTCATGATTCTGAAAAGCTTTTCAATCTGCGGCATGGTTTCGTACAGCTGCTCCTTATCTTTTTTTGAAATCATCAGAACTTCACTGTCCTCCAATGCTTCAATATTTAAAGTGCTGGGAACATTGTTGATCAGGCTGTCTATATCTGTGATCCACCAGCCTTCAACGGCGAAATAAAGGGTTTGTTCCGTACCGTTCTCATTCAGATAATACACTTTGAAACAGCCATTCAGCACAAAACCTTCGAAATGACAACACTCACCTTCTTTCAGGACAATCTCTTTCTTTTTATACTTTCTGAGTTTAAAGGGTTCAGCAAACCTCCCGAATTCTTCATCGGAAAGAGGGATGTATCTGGTGATATTTTTATACAGCAAGTCAGACATTAGATGAATTATAATGGAATAAAGATACCTATATTTCAAACAGGTATCTTTACTAAACTCTTTTTCAGACAGGATTATTTTCCGTTGATAAAATCTTCAGCATCTGCAACACGGGCATACAAACCTCCTAATGCTGAAATTCCTGCGAGAAACGACCTTTGGATTTCTTCCGCTTTTACAATTTTTCCGTTCAGCTCACGATCTCTTGTTGCTATAGCGTCTCCGATAATGGTATTATTAAAACCTAAATCAAAAGCGGCACTTGTCGTTGATTCTACGCAGACATCCGTCATCATTCCGGTGATCACCAGATTTTTGATCCCGCTTTTTTGCAGGTGTTCCAGAAGACCTGTTTCTCGGAAGCTGTTCGGGAAGTGTTTGATAATCACTTTTTCATTAGCCTCAGGGGCAACCAAGGTATTGATTTCAGATCCTGCTGTATTAGGAAGAAAAAAAGTAGCCTCTTTACTCTCGTCAATATGCCTGATATGAACAACCTGGAGATGATTTTTTCTGAAGAACCTCAGTATCTCCTGTGCTTTTCTGCCAGCCCGTTCAGCTCCTTCAAGCGTCATTTTCCCTCCTGGGAAATAATCATTCTGTACATCGATAATTAATAATGCTGTGTTTTCCATGTTTCTTTTTTGTTGTGCGTTAACAGATAGTAGCGAAATTAAAATCAGGCTCAGGGCCAGAATTCTGTTGAATGCATTGTTCATGAATTTCTTTTTTAACTTAATTATGCAAAATTACAGTACCAGAAATCCATAACCTTTGAACTAGTTCAAAAACGAATCTTCGTTTCAGCATCACAGAAAAAGATTTAAAAATTTTAGCTTAAAATTATCATTGTAAAGCACCGTAAATTCAAAAAAATAACCATAAATTACGCTCTCTTTTTGAGTAAAAAAGATTCTTTTAATGTTGAAAAAACATTAAATTTGCCCACATTGATATTATGGATAAAAAGACACAGACAAAACCAACAGAATCACCTGATACAGGTAAGATATTATCAAAGCCACGCATATTTTTCGGGCTTACTTTCATCCTTTTTTCTGTAGTTCTGACATTCTCGTTCATCTCTTATTTAATGAACTGGAAAGCAGATCAGAGCCAGGCAGGCACCATGCTTGACAAAAGCATAAAATCCTCCAATATTTTCGGAAAAGCCGGAGACTGGCTGGGAAATATTTTCATTTTTGAAAGCATAGGGATCGCTTCATTTATTATCGCTTTTTTATTTATGGCGGTAGGAACTCTGATCCTTAAGAAAAAAATATTCAAGCCATGGAAAACCATCGGCCACTCTCTGTTTTTCATCTGCTGGCTGCCTATTTTTATGGGTGCTATCACCAAAGGGCAAGGCGTGATGGGAGGTGTTTACGGATACCAGATCATGGATTATCTTAATGCAATCATCGGAACGGTTGGCCTGTGGGTTGTTCTGGTGGCAAGTATTCTTTTATATTTTATTTTAGAATTCAATCTTCGTCCCAGCTCAATCAAAGCTAAGCTGGATAGCATTAACGAAAACACCATCGGAAAGGTAAAATCGATGATGCCTAGTTCTGATGAAAATTTTGAAGCTGATGATGAACTTGAAGAAGAAGCTGAAAATACGGCACCCAATGTTACGGTAACCGACGTTTCTGAGCAACCGGAGAAGCCAAAAACAAGAGAACCGGAACCAGTACAGGTTCCGAAAGGCTTCCCTGAAGTTTCACCGGTAACCGGAGTAGAAACTATTGTAACGCCCAACCATACTTCTTTTGAAGATGACAAAAAAGATTTCTCTCAATCTGTAAATCTTAATTTGAATACAAAACCCGCTGTTCCTACTTCTACTCCGGAGCAGGCATTTGACATGAGCCCGGTTTCTCCGGTTCAGGTGCCAATTCCTGTTTCAACACCGGCCCAAGAAAACAACATTAAATTTAATGTGGAAGTAGCTCCTGTAATAGATATCCTTGATGATTCGGACAGAAAATCTCAGGAACTGGTTGAAAAACACGGATTGTATGATCATAAACTGGATCTTGCCGGATTCCAGATGCCGACTGTAGATCTTCTGAAAGATTACGGAAATGAAGAAATTTCTATCAACAAAGAAGAACTGGAAGAAAATAAAAATAAAATTGTAGGTCTTTTAAAGAATTTCAATGTAGGGATTGCTGAAATTAAAGCTACCATTGGACCAACGGTTACGTTATATGAAATTGTACCGGAAGCGGGAATCCGTGTTGCTGCCATCAAAAAACTGCAGGATGATATTGCGCTGAACCTTTCCGCTCTTGGAATCAGGATTATTGCTCCAATGCCGGGGAAAGGAACCATTGGAATTGAGGTACCGAGAAAGAACCCTACCATGGTATCCATGAGGTCTGTCATTGCTTCTCATAAATTCCAGAATACGGACATGGATCTTCCAGTTGTATTCGGGAAAACCATTTCTAACGAAGTATTTATGGCCGATCTGGCAAAAATGCCACACTTACTGATGGCCGGAGCCACAGGACAGGGTAAATCGGTAGGTATTAACGCCATCCTTACCTCGCTTCTTTACAAAAAGCATCCAAGTGAACTGAAATTTGTAATGGTAGATCCTAAAAAGGTTGAACTTTCTTTATATTCAAAAATTGAAAGACATTATCTGGCTAAACTTCCGGATGCAGAGGAAGCCATTATCACAGACACCAATAAAGTAATCAATACTCTGAACTCTCTTTGTATTGAGATGGATACAAGATATGACCTTCTTAAGAATGCTTTCTGTAAAAACCTGAAAGAATATAATAAGAAGTTCACGGAAAGAAAACTCAACCCTGAAAACGGGCATCGTTACCTTCCTTATATTGTATTGGTTGTAGACGAATTTGCAGATTTGATTATGACTGCAGGAAAAGAGGTAGAATTACCGATTGCCAGACTGGCACAGCTTGCCAGAGCCGTAGGAATTCACCTGATTGTTGCTACACAGAGACCTTCTGTTAACGTAATTACAGGGATGATTAAAGCCAATTTCCCTGCGAGAGCGGCCTTCAGAGTAATTTCCAGTGTAGATTCAAGAACGATCCTGGATTCTCCGGGTGCTGATCAGCTGATTGGTAAAGGAGATATGCTTTATTTTAACGGAAATGAAATTTTAAGACTTCAGTGTGCCTTTGTTGATACTCCGGAAGTGGAACGAATCGCAGAATACATTGGTGAACAGAAAGGATATGCTTCTGCCTTCCTTCTTCCTGAATATGTTTCTGATGACTCATCCAGTTCAGTAGGCGCTTTTGACCCGAATGAAAAAGATGCATTATTTGAAGAAGCTGCAAGAATTATTGTCTCTACACAACAAGGATCTACTTCTATGCTTCAGAGACAGCTTAAACTGGGCTATAACAGAGCGGGAAGAATTATGGATCAGCTGGAGGCAAGTGGTATTGTAGGAGGCTTTAACGGAGCTAAAGCAAGAGAGGTACTGATCAGTGATTTACACTCTTTGGAACAGTTTTTGGAAGATCTGCGTAGTTAGAAGGAAAAACAAATTGTTTCACCCTTAAAATTAAAAATCTAAAGATTATTAAATAAAGAAAATGAAAAATATTATTTCAAAAGTTATATTGGGAAGTTTTGTTGTAGGTGCAGTTGGAATGGCTCAGGCACAGAAAATTGATGCAAAAGCTAAAAAGATATTGGATGATATTACAGCCAACTATAATTCTAAAAAGAATTCTTACTTCAAATTTTCTTTTGGAAGCGGACTAAATGGACAGGTGACGAAAACAGAACCGGGGATCTATTATGCTGCAGGGGAAAAATATAAGCTTAAGATCATGGATACGGAACAGATCTATGATGGAAACAAAATTTACAACATCAATGCTGATGATATGGAGGTAACCATTGCCAAGCCTAACGGAAGCAGTTCTATGTTCTCTCCTATCAATTATCTTTCTACTTACAGAAATGATTACAACGTAACCTACAATGGTAAAAAAACAGTAAACGGAGTAAACGCAGATTTCATCAAGCTGACCCCAGTAAAATCCAACGGAATAAAATATGTTTATCTTTTTGTAGATTCTGCAAAGAAACAAATGGTAAAACTTGAGCAGCACGGAAATAATCAGGATGTAGCCGTAATCGCCATCAAAGAATACAAGGAAAACCAGGAGCTGGACCCTAATATGTTCGTTTTTGATAAGAATAAGTTCAAAAATTACGTGATCACAGAACTTTAAAAATAGAAAAACTAAATCGTAAAGCTGCTAATTCGTCTTTTTGTTATTTAGTCTTAAAAGAAAAATATAAAAATTATAAGAGCCACAAGTAAAATTTGTGGCTTTTTGATTAATTTTGGCGCATGTTAAAAATACTAGACCGATATATCATAAAAACCTTCTTTGGACCGTTTTTCTTTATATTCAGCGTATTGTTTTTCATTTTTATTGTAAACATTATCTGGGTTCAGTTGGGGCAATTTATGGGTAAAGGATTAAGCTACTGGCAGATCCTTAAACTTCTTTTTTATCTGGGGGTAAGCGTTATCAGTATGGTACTCCCGCTTACCATACTTCTGGCAAGCATTATGTCTTTTGGAGAATTCGGAGAACGGTATGAACTTGCCGCCATGAAAGCTGCCGGAATTTCTCTTACAAGGGTAATGGCACCACTGTTGGGAGTGGCAACCGTATTGGCAGTCATGCTTTTTTTCTTCTCCAATAATATTATTCCAGATTTCCAGAAAAAGGCTAAGAATATGCTTTTCAATATTGCACAGACTAAGCCGGCGCTTAACTTTACACCAGGACAGTTTATTGATCAGCTTCCCGGATACATGGTAAAGTTTGATAAAATTTATGGGGATAACGGTGAACATATTGAAGGGGTTTTTGTTCACAAAAAAGCCAGCACCTATGAAAATCAACGGTCTATTGTAGCTGAAAAAGGACGATTTGTACCGATCGCCAATAAAAACTTTCTAAAGCTGGAATTGTATAATGGTTATATATTAGAAGACAATTTTGCAGGAAAAGGAGAGAATGTAAGAAAAAAACAACCGGATCAGGCCATTAAGTTTGACACGCTGGTTTCTCACTTCGATGTCAGTGAAATCGTCAACAAGGCTATTGAAAAAGAACAGATTACGGACGATTATCGTTTCCAGACCTATGGACAACTTATTGAAACGGTAGCTAAAAACAAAAAAGACAATGCAGATTTTTTCACCAATATCGGAACTGATGTCCTGAGCCGTACCAATTCGGTGATCAGCTATATGGATAAAAATGTAAAATCAAAAGCTGCCCCGAAGTCCCAGATCAAATTAGATTCAATAAAAGGAGATAAAAAACTGGACCTTCTTTATAATTCCTATAATAATCTGGAGAGCCTGAAAACAACTGCAGCAGATAAAAAGAATGAATTCAGTTCCAATATCAAATATTTCAGTAAAGTTGTCATTTATCAGCAAAGGATTATTTCCTATTCTGTAACCTGTATCATCTTCTTCCTGATTGGGGCCAGTTTAGGATCCATCATCAGAAAAGGAGGAATGGGACTTCCGGTGATCATAGCCATCGTTATTTTCATCATCTTCTACGTGATGAATCTCGGGATTGAAAACGTGGCATGGGGCGGAAAAATGAGTCCTTATCTGGCAGCATGGCTTCCTAATCTCATTCTTCTTCCTTTCGGAGTATGGATGACGTATAAAGCCCTTACCGACTCACAACTGTTTGATGCGGAGAAATACAAGGCGTTCTTTAAACCTATTACAAAGCTGTTCGTGAAAACGAAAGAGCATACGAGATACCAGTAATGATATTAAAAATGCACTTATAAATACAGACCTGGAGAAATCCGGGTCTTTTTTATACCTGAAAGTGTGGTATTCTATTATGTCATGCCCTAAAGTATAAAAGATTATATTTACAAAAATTGTTAAAAATAATAACTACATGAAAAAAGTACTACTATTGAGCTTATTCACTATAGTCTCAGTAAATGTGTATGCACAGGAAGACAACGCTACAGATTATGATCTGAAAAATGATGAAAAATTAGGGTATATCATCGATAAAAGCGGAAAAAAAATAGAAGGAATCGTACGTCTGAACGGAGACGAAAGAAATCCGTGGGACAATCAGAAAAAAGTGAAATTCATTGCTGCAACTGATATTGACAAATCTAAAAAGAAACAGAAATTCA
The DNA here is from genome assembly GCF_031456375.1 of Chryseobacterium sp. 2987. NCBI lineage: Bacteria > Pseudomonadati > Bacteroidota > Flavobacteriia > Flavobacteriales > Weeksellaceae > Chryseobacterium > Chryseobacterium sp. 2987. Next base: position 195,740 of record NZ_JAVDUN010000005.1, on the reverse strand, counting down.
AAGGTTTTGATGCGGATGATATTAAAGGATATACCGCTGTTGATGAAAACAATAATGAAAGACATTTTGAAACCATAAAGTACACCAATACAAAAGAAGGTTTTAATACCGCAACCGGCGGACTGAGCGGTAATCTTAAAGCATTTAATAACCTTACCAAAAGTACACAGTTTGCAGAAGTGGTTACGGATGGGAAAATCAAAGTATATAAACTTTACGGCTATCCTACTACATTCTCTGCAGGCGGACAAATTGCTGCCGCTGACAAGGAAAATGAAAGAATGAGAAATTTCCCTTCTTATATTTATTCCAAAAGGGGTGGCAAACTGGAAGAGCTTACATTTGCTAAAGCCAAAACGGTTATTACAGATTGCAGCTATGCCAAAGGAAAGCTGACTGCAGGTTCTTATGCTTCTCTTAAAAATGACGAAAAGAAAAGATCCGGGCTTGGAAAACTGATCAAAAGCCAGATTGATGACGTCATGTCAAACATCCCTGAGATTGTGGAAGAAGTAATTGTTGATTATAACGAAAACTGCAAATAAATAACCTGAATTCGGAAGAAGTAAGGTAAGATTAATGGATGGAAGAAGGAGGATGGAAGTTATTTTTGGTTATAGGTATTGAAGGTCACTGTATAATCAAATTATTTTAAACAGAATGGCAATTATGAGTGATGACTTTCATAACTTCCATCCCCCCATCTCCCTGCTTCAAACCTTTCTAAACCAGAAATCAAGATCCCGAACGAAGGTTTCCCACGGAAGTCTCCGTTTTTAATACCACCTTACAAAATATGAAAACAATATTCATCACAGCATTCCTGGCTATCTTTATGTCTTGTAAAAAAGCAGACAACAAGGAAAAGGCTCTCCTACCGTCTTCCGGGGCAGACAGTTCTGCTGTTAAAAAAGCTTCAGAAACAGATTCATCTGATCCTATTGATAACATCAAAAAAGAATACAACAGGCTTCATGCCCTTTTGGAAGCTAAGAAGTTTACAACGAAAGGCTTTACCTACAACTGCAATGAAGAACCTTCAGGAGAGGTTACTTTCTACTCGGATAAGAATGAAATTAAGGTGATCCGGCATTCCTATGCTGAACACAGCCATTTTTCAGCTACTGAACAGTATTTTATCAAAAATGGAAAACCATTCTTTATATTCAGAGAAGAAGCAATCTGGAATTTCGATGGAGGAACCCCGGAAAAACCGATTACTAAAGACGACATTACAGAAACAAGAATTTATATCCAAAACGGAAAACCAATCAGGTGCCTTGAAAAGAAATACAGCATACGATCAGATGATTCAGAAAAACCAGATCCCTCTAAAATCCCCGGAAAAGAAATCCATTGTACAATTGAAGATCTTATGAAAACATATGGACTGCTCATAAAAAACAAAGATCAGAAAGAAGAAAAGCAATGTCTTTAAAAAACAAAAAGAGGCTTCCAGGGGAAACCTCTTTTTTATTTTCAAAAAACTGAAAATTATACTTTCATAATTTCAGCTTCTTTTGTTTTAAGATGTTCGTCACAAAGCTTTACGTATTTGTCAGTATAAGCCTGGATTTCTTCTTCCACCCCTTTTACTACATCTTCAGAAACTCCTTCCAGCTTTTTAAGTTCTTTCAACCCGTCCTGTCTTGCGTTTCTTACCGTTACTTTAGTCTGCTCAGCTTCTCCTTTAGCCTGTTTTGCCAATTCCCTTCTTCTTTCCTCTGTTAAAGGCGGAACGTTAAGGATAATGTTTTCTCCATTATTAGAAGGTGCAAAACCTAAGTTTGAATTAATAATCGCTTTCTCAATTGCATTGATCGCCGTTCTGTCCCAAGGTTGAATAGAAATTGTCATTGCATCTGGAATAGACACGTTGGCAACCTGGTTGATAGGAGTCATTGCTCCGTAATATTCCACCATCACATCCTGAACCATCGCCGTAGAAGCACGTCCTGCTCTAATTCTTTGAAATGCGTGTTCCAGGTGCTTTACAGCTGCATCCATGTCATGCTTTACAGAGTCTAATATAAGATCTAATTCTTCCATTATTATATTATAGTTTGATAAATTACACATTAATTATAAGTGATAAATGATAAGTATTATAAAAAAAACTTAACTGCAATTACCTATTATCCACTGCCCGTAATCTGGCTCTTACTTACAAATCAACCAGAGTTCCTACATTTTCTCCGTCCACAATTTTTTCCAGGTTACCATCTTTATTCATATCGAATACAATGATCGGAAGTTTGTTTTCGTGGCTTAAAGTGAAGGCAGTCATATCCATTACTTTAAGGTTTTTCTCAAATACTTCATCGAAAGATAATGAATTATATTTTACAGCGTCCGCATTTTTCTCAGGATCGCTGTCATAGATTCCGTCTACTCTGGTTCCTTTTAAGATCACATCTGCCCCGATTTCAATAGCTCTTAACGTAGCAGCCGTATCCGTAGTAAAATAAGGATTTCCTGTTCCTGCTCCGAAGATCACTACTCTGCCCTTTTCAAGGTGTCTTACTGCTCTTCTTTTAATAAAAGGTTCTGCTACCTTATCCATTTCAATAGCAGACTGAAGCCTTGTTTTGATTCCCGCATCTTCCAGCGCTCCCTGAAGAGCCATTCCGTTGATGACAGTCGCCAGCATCCCCATATAATCTCCCTGTACTCTGTCCATTCCTTTCGCCGCTCCTGCTACTCCACGGAAAATGTTTCCTCCTCCAATAACGATCGCTACTTCACATCCTTTATCCACTACTTTTTTGATCTCTGCTGCATATTCCTGCAGTCTTTCATTGTCAATACCGTATTGTCTGTTCCCCATTAAGGCCTCGCCACTCAGTTTTAGAAGGATTCTTTTATATTTCATCTTTAATTTTAATAAATTTTATTGGAGGTAATTTCCCCGAAATTTGATTTTGCAAATATAATCATTAAAAATATTGGTAAAAGAAAAATATTTACACACAAATAATGTTAGAAATATTTTGATAAGTACGAAAAAGGATTATTTTTGCATTAATTATAAATTGAATTGAAGAAAATTATCATTTTTTCATTATTTCTATCAGGAATTGTTTCTTATGCGCAAACAGGAACAAATGTTTATCCTTTCTTAAACATACCTGTATCTGCCAGACAGGCTGCCTTAGGCGGTGATGCAATTTCCATAAGAGATCATGATGTTTCCTTTGCTATTGCAAACCCGTCCCTTCTTAATAGAGATTCAGATAAACAGCTTTCTGTAAACGGTGCGGCCTATCTTGCCGACTCAAAATATGGAACCGTTGCCTATGCCAGAGATTTCGATAATGGTCATATGGCCACGATCAATGCAAGGTATATGAGCTACGGAAGTATTCCGAGAACCGATGAAAGCGGTTATCAGAACGGAGATTTCAAAGCTTCAGATGTAGCTATTGGTGCAGGATATGCCTACCAGTTTGAAGAAGACTGGACCATTGGCGGAGGAATTAATTTCATCACTTCAAAAATTGACAATTATACGTCTTCTGCCATCTCGGGAACGGCAGGAGTTACCTACTATAATAAGAAAAATAAAGAAACTCTTTCCCTAGTATTAAGAAACTTCGGATTTCAGCTGAAATCATTCAACGGAACAAGAGAAAATCTTCCGTTCAGGGTTGACCTGGGCTACACCAAGATTCTGAAAATGATTCCTCTTGCCATCACCATTACCGCTCACGATCTTCAGCAGTTTGATATTTCTGATCAATATAATGTGAACGGACAGGAAGTAGGCTTCGGAAGAAAACTGGCAGACCACTTTTCTGTGGGAGCAGAACTTTTCCCGGAAAAAGGGTTTAATATCAGACTGGGATATAACGTAAAAAGAGGTAATGAACTTGCCGTGGCAGATCAGAGAAACTTTTCGGGACTTTCCGGAGGATTTGGAATTAAATTAAGAAAATTCCGAATTGATTATGCCCATGTGCGCTATCACAACTCTTCCAATGTGAACCAGATAGGGGTATCTATAGACCTTAGCAGCCACGCAGGAGAATAATTCTACAATATAAATCTACATTGTTATGTAGATTTTTTTCTTTACAGCCTTGGTTTTTTAAAAAAAATCTTGAAATTTGCGGTATGAAAAAACCTGTAATAGCTATCGATGGGTACTCGTCTACCGGAAAAAGTTCAATCTCTAAAGTCATTGCCGATAAATTGGGTCTTATTCACCTGGATACCGGCGCGCTTTACAGAGGGGTAACCTGGTTTGCATTACAGAACTGTATGAACAAGGATAGTACCATTGATCTTCAGAAATTGTTTAATTCATTCAATGAAATAGAACTGGAATTCAGAAATAATAACGGAGAACTGGTTCTTTATCTTAATCATATTGATATTTCCAAGCAGATCCGTACCAATGAGGTATCTGATAATGTAAGCATTGTTGCCAAGCAGAAAGAAGTAAGAGATTTTCTTCTTCAGTCCCAGCGCTCATTGGCAGAAAAAGGCGGTATTATTATGGACGGACGTGACATAGGGACAGTAGTTCTGCCAAATGCGGACTACAAATTCTTCCTCACGGCCAGTATTGATGAAAGAACCAACAGAAGATATTTTGAATTGGCAGGCCTTGGAATTAAAGCAGACAGAGAGCAGGTAAAACAGAACCTTATTGAACGTGATAAGATCGACAGTGAACGGGAAATTGCTCCATTGAAGCAGGCTGAGGATGCTATTGTTATCGACAATACAACACTGACGAAAGAAGAAACAATAGACATGATTTTATCCCACATCCATAAGATTTAACAATTTTTAATAGGCCATTGACCTCCTTTGGTATGCAAATTGTACATTTTAACACAGTAAAAACTACTATTTATTAACTATTAAAAAACTTAAAATGTCTAGAAAAGGAAAAAATACAGCAGGTATATTGGCAGGACTTCTTGCAGGTGCTGCAGCAGGTGTAATCTTAGGAATGCTTTATGCCCCTGAAGAAGGTAAAGAAACAAGAAAGAAAATCAAAAATAAAGCAAACGACCTAAAAGATCAGGCTAAAAACAAATATGGCGAGGTTTCTGAAAAAGTAAAAGATCAGTACGGTAACATTTCTTCTACTTTCAAAGAAACAGCTAATAATGTAGCCCATACGGTAAAAGACGGATATGATAAATACAAAGATCAGATCGTTTCTAAAACTGCAGACGTAGTAAAGGATGTAGAAGCTGAATTGAATGATCTTAAAAAATAAGTAATTTATTTTTTGAGTAAATTATGGGAAGGAACTTTTTGCGCGAAAGTTCCTTTTTTTGTAACTTTAAAAAAAAACAATGATAGAGACTATTAAAGAATATGCCTCGAAGAGAATAGATCTTCTGAAAATTGAAGCTACCGAAAAATCTTCTCTTTCCGCTGGGCTCATTACCTACTTTGTAGTGCTGCTTGTTGCTTTTGCTTTTTTTATTATCCTTTTCAACTTCGGAATTGCCTTTCTTATCGGCAAAGCATTGGATAATACTTCTTACGGATTTTTGATTGTTGCTGCATTTTATGCTGTAGTCATGGCGCTTGTCATTGCATTCAAGAATAAAATTGTCAATACGGTTGCAGACCAGGTTATTAAATTTTTAAATCATTAAACTATGGGCAGAAAATATGAAAGCATCGAAGAACTAAGGAGAAAGAAAAAACTGCTTCAAAGCGAAATAGACGACCTGGAAAACCTTCTTACCTTTAAAAATACAAAGGAAAGTTTAAGCGCCTTTACCAATGGACTTAGCGACCAGTATCTGCAGGAGAAAGTAGATGAAGACGGCGATGAAAAAGTAATTCTACGCAAAGACGTTATTGCCAGACAGCTTACTTCAGAGGTAAAAGACCTGCTGATCAATAAAAATACAGCCGTAGGCATTGCCAGTACTGCACTAGGCGGAAATGTTACGGACAGTCTTATCAAATTGGGAGTAACAGCACTTGTTGGCAACTACGCCAAAAAGAATATGAAAAGTCCCAACTGGAAAAAGAAATTACTGGGTGCAGCCATGATCTATCTTGCTCCTATTGCTCTTAAATATGTAAGAAAAAAACTTGAAGAATATCAGAAAAACAAAAGTGTTTCAAGTATGGAGCAGTTGATATAACAAAGCTGATAAATTAATATAAGACATCAGATTTCAGATCTATGAGTGATAGAATATTCACTTATAATGTAAAATCTGATATCTGATGTCTGGTATCTAATTTCTGAAATTTTGAAACTACCCTCTAAAGAGCTGTCCCAAAATAATCCCTGCTGCCATTGAAACATTCAGGCTTTCTGTAGACTGTGATTTTCCAAATCTGGGAATTGTTACACATTTATGAAGTAATTTTTCTGTTTCCGGACGCATTCCGTTTCCTTCATTGCCGAGAATAAGGTTCATTTTCTTTGGCTTTTCAAACGTATAGATATTTTCCCCTTCCATATCGGTTCCGATATTAACACTTTCTGTTCCGGACAAATATTCTGTAAGATCGGTATAAGCAACATTTACGCGTGTGAAAGACCCCATGCTGGCCTGTATCACCTTCGGGTTATAGACATCTACCGTATCCTCACTGCAGATAACCTGTTCAATTCCGAACCAATCTGCCAGTCGGATAATCGTACCCAGATTTCCGGGATCCTGGATTCCGTCCAGTACAAGTTGTACTTCCCTGTCTTCCATTTTTTCCTCTTCATCCAGATAGCATACTGCAACGGAATCTTTCGGGGTTTTAAGAAAACTGATCTTTTTCAGCTCATTTTCAGTGATCTGAATAACAGGTGCGTCTGTACGGCCCAATTTTTGTGGATCGGTAGAGAATATTTCCTTAATTTTAATGTTCGAATTGAAAAGTTCACAAATGATTTTATTACCTTCAACCAAAAACAAATTGTATTTTTGTCTGAACTTCTTTTTATCTAAAGACTGTAAAACTTTTATTGTATGAGCTGTAAGCATTATAAGAATTCTCCTCAAAAATATTATAAAATTATCTCATTTGCAACATTTGTTGGTCTCCTTTATGCATGCAGTACCACCAAAAAGGTTCCGGACGGCGAATATCTGCTTTCCAAAAACAATTTTGAGTTTGAAGATAAGAAAGAACCTTTTGATGAAGAACTGAAAGATTATGTACAGCAGAAGCCCAATAAAAAGCAGCTTCTGTTCATGCCGTTAAGCTTAGGATTTTACAATATGGCTAATCCTAAATATGATACGCTGCTTAATGAATACATGACTTATCCCAGTGAGATGAGAAGTCAAAAACTGAGAGATTCACTGTTCATCAAATATGACATGAAAAGCAGTGTCGGAAAAACACTCTTTCTTGACCGCCTTCTTCACAACTGGGGAAGCCCGCCTGTTATTCTGGATCAGACAAGAAGTGAAAAAAGTGCTGAATCTGTTGAAAAAAGAATGGTTTACAGAGGGTTCTGGGATGCAGAAGTAAACTTTAAACATGTGCTGGATTCTGCTTCAAAAAAGGCAGCTGTTAATTATTTCATCAAGCACAATGAACCCACTTATATTAAAGACTATTACTATAATATTACAGACCCTACCGTTAAAGGTCTTTACTGGCAGAAACTTGACAAAAGTCTGATAAGATCCGGACAGATCCTTGACCAGACTGTCCTTGAAAAGGAAGCCGCCAGAATTACCGATCTGATGAGAGAAAACGGATATTATAGATTCAACAGTTCTAATGAAGAAATATCCTTTGTAGCAGATTCTTTAAAAAGTAAAAAAAAGGTTCCGCTTATACTTGAGATCCACAGAGACTCAACAGACCGTCCTTACAAGGTTTCCACTATCGGAAATATTGATGTAGCTATCATAGATGAGCCCGGCGACTACCCTAAAAATACGGTTAAAGACAGTCTGCGCAGAATAAGGTTCCATAAAGTGAATGATAATTATAAAATATCATCCTTGTGGAGGTCTATTATTGTGGACAATAAGCAGGCATATGATCAGAAAAAGCTGGATCTTACGAAGAGAAATCTTCTCGCCATGAATAACTTCAGCCTTGTAAAAGCTAGAGATTCACTGAGAAGAGGTGGCGGTATGGCACCTAATGACAGCATCATTGATGTTCTTTACATCTTAAAACCTCTTCCAAAATATGAACTGAAGGTAGGAACCGACGTCAATTATTCACAGATTCTGAATCTTGGGATATCCCCTTCCGTAGATCTTACCACAAGGAATGTGTTCAGAGGTGCAGAAAACCTTTCTACCAGTCTTTCCGGAGCTTTCGGATCTATAAGAAGTACCAAGGATATCAGCAAAAGAGAACTGGCTTATGAAATTTCTGCTCAGGCCTCCCTTAACTTCCCGAGATTGCTGCTACCTTTTGATTATTATAAACTTCTTCCTAAAAGATACACTCCGACCTCTTCTATCCTATTGGGAGCATCGGTACAAAATAATATCGGTTTGGGAAGGGTAAACTTTAACACAGGGCTTAACTACCAAGCCAATGTTAATGATCAGGTTTCACACAGGCTTACCCTGTTCAACACGCAGGTCAGTCTTACCAAAAATAAAGATGCTTATTATGATTATTTCACGAATGATGAAAGAATCAAGGATGATATGTTCAGAAATTATTTTGATTACACCTCTACTTCTACTATTCCAGAGATTAAGAATATTGAGAACAGATACCTTTCAGGACAACTTAGTATTGATGATGTTTCAGAAATGATTCTGAAAGACAATACTTACATAGGCTCACTGGATAAGAAAACCCAGGATCTTCTGTTGGCATTTATGGGCTCACTCGTGAATAAAGACAGACAAACTCAGGATATCCTCATTTCTTCCATGATTTATAACTTTGTTTATAGTGAGATTGGTAAAAAAGATTATCCGAATGCCTTCTATTTTAACGGAAAAGTAGAACTTGCGGGTAATATTTTAAGCATATTCAATCAAAAAAGAGATGCAGGAGGTGTTATAGCGAACCCTCAGAGAACAATTTTTGGTCTCCCTTACGCTCAGTTCGTAAAATTTGATATCGATACCCGAAAATATTTTAAGTTCAATGGCAATCAGACCTTAGTGTTGCGACAGTTTATTGGTGTTGGTATCCCTTATGGAAACTCTACGGATATGCCCGTGATTAAGTCTTATTTTAATGGGGGGTCCAATGATATCAGGGCTTGGGTAGCTTTTGGAGGACTGGGGCCTTCAGATTCCCAGATTGATGAAAGAGTTCGTACTTATATGACGAACAATGTAAAACTAACCACGAATATAGAATACAGGATTCCTTTTAATGAAATGTATGAAGGTGCATTATTTACGGATATAGGAAACACATGGAGTCTTAGAAAACCCGATGGAAGCGGAGGCTATGGCGATGAATTCAAGTTCAATAAATTTCTGGGACAGGTTGGAGTTGGAAGCGGTGTTGGATTAAGATTGAATATTGCTTATATTACTTTAAGATTAGACCTTGCTTACAAGATCTACGATCCGAATAAACCGGACGGGGACCGATGGAGATTCAAGAACTTCCAGCCTTTTAAACCTACATTGAATATTGCATTCGGATATCCTTTCTAATCCGGAGAAATGCCCAATATAAAATATACTACAGCAATCACTCTGGCGAGAATCTCCCGGAACTGGTTTCTGTAGTAGCTTTCGGGCTTCGTTACATCCTGAGCATCAAATCCCAGTGCATTCATATTATTATTTCTGGCAAAAAACAGCGCCCGAAGATTATGAAATCCCTGAGATACAATAATCACGTCTGTTTTCTTATAAACATCTTTGCAGCGTAAAATACTTTTATAGGTATTAAATCCTTTCGGATCTTCTATAATAATATCTTCGGGAACTCCTTCCTGATACACCAGGTAATTCTTCATGGCTGCAGGTTCATTATATCCCCTACTTTTTTCTCCGCTTACAATGATCTTCCTGATTTTTCCGTGATGGTAAAGAAGCGCAGCAGCATCCATTCTTTTCGTAAAATAAGGATTGGAAAGTCCTGATCTCATTTTTGGGGAAGTTCCCAGAACTAAAGCGATTTCTCTGGGAGGAATTTTGGAGATCTTGGTATAGGTACGTCCGTTCGTCAGCCCAAAAACCCAGGCATTACAAAGAATAATCAACAGAATTCCCATTTCTATTGATATGAAGGTTAAATTAAATATGTTCCTAATAATTCTCAACTAAGATCAAAGTTAAGCTTTATTTTCTTACTTTTTGCTATTGACATGCAAGCTAATATTTTTCCCTGTGCCTCTTCTTTCTCTGTCAGATATTCATTTTCCAGAAGTTCTACCTCTCCATCTTCCAGATAACACTCGCAGCTTCCACAGATTCCGGATTTACACGAATAGGGAACCGGAAAATTCTGAACCAGCAGCTGTTGCAGAATTTTTTCTTTATTATCAGGAAGTTCAGTCAGATAATCTCTACCCAATGACGTAAATTCCACTTCAACATTTCTGATCAGCGGAAATTCTTTTTCTATCGGATAAATATCATCATTAAACTCTTCAAACAGCTCAAAATGTATGTTCTTTTTAGGTATACCGTGATGATAGCAGGCATTAGCAAGCGTCTTGATCATTTCTCCCTTTCCGCAGATCAGTACTTCATCTACAGCATCCCAGATTGTGGATTCTTCATCTGTATCATCCAGATGCAGGATCTGATTGATAATGAGACGTAATTTTTTTTCATCCAGTCTTCCGTAGAAAAACTGATCCGGTGTTTTTTCCTGTGAGAAAAAGTAAAAGATCTGGAATCTTTCCCCATATACTCTGGCCAGATTATCCAGCTGATCTCTGTATACCACTTCTTCCGAACTTTTATTTCCGAAGAAAAGAAACAGTCTTGTTCGAGGCTCATTATGCAGAATATTTTTAAAATGACTGAGGATGGGAGTAATTCCTATACCGGCAGCAAAAGCAACTATCGTCCGGAATTCACTGGGTTTAGACACCAGGGTAAATCTTCCTGAAGGCTCACTTACCAGCATTTCATCTCCTTCATGGTAATGATGAAACAGCTGAGAGGCAGCTCCTTCATTAGAGTTTACTTTTATACCCAGACATATCTTTTTTTCATACGGCGCAGAGGTCATTGAATAATCATTGATGACTTCCTCTCCATGCGCCATAAATTTTATGCTTACAAACTGTCCGGCTTCAAATCTGAAACTCTCCTGTAGATTCTCCGGAATCTCAAACTCCAGAGAGAAAGTATTTTTGGTCAGTTCTACCTTTTTCGTTACTTTTAACCGATGAAACTGTATCAGTTTCCCTTTATAGATTTGTTGTTCCATACTTCAATTCAAAAATAGACAAAAAATAATTTATGAAGAAGATAATTTTATCCACGCTTATTCTTTCCGCACTTTACAGCTGTAACAAAGAAGGCTCGAAAACCGGTGATACTGCAGCTACAGATTCACTTTCTGTAACAGAGAATGCAACTGAAACAAGTGCTTACGTTTCAAAAGAACTTTCTCCTGAAAATGTAGGAAAATATTTAGCTCAAAATAATGATACGCTTTACGTAACGAACTTTTTTGCAACCTGGTGCGGCCCCTGTATGAGAGAAATTCCTCATTTCAAAAACAAAATGCAGGAGCTGAAAGATAAACCTGTGAAATTTACTTTTATCAATTTGGATGATAAATCGGAATGGAACAGTTCCGTGAAAAGTTTTGCCCAACAAAATGACCTGGCTAAAAATATTATTCTTCTGGATGGACAACTACTGGATCAGACGTTCTTTGCCAATAATTTCAAACAGTGGGACGGCGGCTCTATTCCTTTTACCTACATGAGAAAAGGTGATAAAACCGACGAATATTTAGGAATGATGACAGAGGAAGTTCTGAACTCAAAAATTGATGCTCTTTTAAAATAAAATTTACAGAATTCATTCTGAATAATGTCAAATAAATTCAAAATCCTGTGTTTAGTTTTAACAGCTGCCATTATACTGACTGCAGTGATTAATCTGAACACAGGATTTCTCAGTTTAAATTTACAGGATTTCTTTCAGGATTCCTCCAACAGCCAGATCGCTGAAATCCGGATTAACAGGGTTCTGGTAATGCTCCTTGCCGGTATATCAATTCCAACCTCAGGTTTTCTGATGCAGGAATATTTTCAAAATCCACTGGCCGGACCCGATATTTTGGGAATTACTTCCGTGGCCAGCCTATCTGTTGCCTTTTATATTTTCTTCTCCCATAATATCCTGATTCCTGAGTTTTTGCAAAACAGTTTCCTCAGTCTGTCAGCCATTGCGGGCAGCTTAGTCTTAATGCTGGTTTTGCTCTCCATGTCAAATAAATTTCAGGATAAATCTTATCTTATTATTTTCGGATTCCTCGTTTCTGCATTTGCAGGAGCTATTGTTTCCCTTCTTCAGTTCTATGCGGAAAATCAAAGCCTGAAAAACTATATTTTATGGTCATTCGGAGCCAATAATATGGTATCCAGAAACCAGATCTATGTACTTTCTATCCTAGTTTTCATTGGATTGTTTTTCTGCTTTAAAACCATAAAACCATTGATAGGTAATTCACTGGGAGCTTCCTATGCACAAAGCTTAGGCGTAAATCTCAACCAGCTGAAAATCCTGATCATCGCAGCTTCTTCCTTGCTCTCAGCATCAATTACTGCTTTTTTAGGGCCTATCCTATTCATAGGAATTATTGTTCCCCATTTCTGCAGGCTGGTATATAATCCATCAAAATTATGGCAACAGTGGATCCTGAATATGTTTCTGGGAATGTTGGTTATGCTTCTTTTCTCCATTGTTTCGGAGAAAACACATATTCCACTGAATGTGATCAGTTCTGTTTTTGGGATACCGGTAATCCTGGTGATGCTTTTGAAGCAAAATAGGGTTTAAAAAGTCAATAAGTGAATGAGTGTGAATGGTCAATTTATGAAGAAGTTATAATTTGATTAATATTTGCATCTAATCCGAGATTATTTATTGTCTCGCGGATAAAGCAGATTCTTATCTATAAATTTTGTAATATTGATATGTCGAATTGAAAAGTGACGATATTAGAATAAACTCAATGAGTATTAGGATAACACAGAAACAGTTAATTTCAGCAAGCATAATTTTGTTTGTATTTAGTGTTATTTTTCTGGAATATTCAAAAATGTTCAGGATGAATAAAGAGCTCCACTGGATTTATTCATCCGGGCATAATTGGTGGCTTTTTATTGCAATGCCTGTTGCTTTCTGGGGTTCTATTATATTAGGAGGATATTCCTTGGGGAAAGTCAAAAACAATAAAATCTCATATTTTTTATTTAGCCTTCTCCCTCTTATTTTATTTGTAATTTTTATTTCTGTTTAAACATGCACTTACAAATCAGACAAGCCAACATCGGATATCAAAAAATTTTAATTTCAAATGCAAATGCTGAGTTGAAGCTGGGTGATATATGTCTTCTGATCGGAAATAACGGGGTTGGAAAAACAACGCTGATTAAATCTATTCTTCACCAGCAGTCTCTTTTAAGTGGTGAAATCCTGATCAATAATAAAAACATAAAGAATCTTTCTGTGAAAGAAATCGCAGAGAATATCGCTGTGGTTTTTTCAAAATCGAATATTCCCCAACATCATACCGTTGAAGATCTTATTTCATTAGGAAAATACATCTACTATCCTTTCTATTTTGAACTTAAAAAAGAAGACCGGGAAGAAGTTGTCCATATTATAGAGGAACTGGATCTGGTTCAGTACAGACATACTCCGCTTAAGAATCTTTCAGACGGAAATCTGCAGAAAGCCTTTATCGGCCGTGCCATTACACAGAACTCCCCTGTTATTATCCTAGATGAACCTACCACACATCTGGATGAAAAAAACAAAATAATTATTTTAAAGACCCTCCGTAAACTGGCAAAAGAACAGAACAAAATCATTTTATTCTCTTCCCACGACTGGCGGCTGGCCAAAGAATTTGCTGACAAGATCTGGTATGTGAAAGATCAAAAGCTTTTTTCAGGAATGGTTGAAGATGTTCTCCTGCAGCATGATGAACTCACCAATGTTTCTTTATTTCAGGTCAATGACCGTTTTGTTCCTCCATCTATAACTGCCCCCCAGGTTCATAAGGAAATGCTGTATTCTTTACTGCAGAAAAACTTTGAAAAAGATCTTTCCTCTCTTTATTTTGACTATCAGAATGAAATTTGGGAGATTCGTAATAACAACTCTAAGCACCAATGCGAATCTTTTGAAGAAATAATAGATTTCGTTAAAAACATTCATTAATACTCAGTTTTCTTTATTTAATTCACATATTATGCATGCATAGTATTATGCTTGTCATACAATTTAACCGTCTTATTATCAGATTATTAACAAAATTTAACGTTAATAAATGCTATGCATGCATAATATTTACTAAATTTGGGTAACACCATTAGTACGAAAGATGGATAATAACAAGGAAAAAATAGAAAACGTAGATCTCATTTTGAAGCAGACATGGTTAGCTGTTTCCAAAATGTACACAGAATTGGCACAGGAGCATGATTCTACGGCTGTTCAGGCCCTAACTCTTCTTAAGATTGATCCGAAAGAAGGAACAAGAAGTACCAATCTTGGCCCCAAAATGGCCATTGAACCCACTTCCCTGACCCGGATCATCAAACTTCTGGAGGATAACGGCTATATCTATAAGGAAAAGACGACCACCGATAAAAGAGAAGTGATCATCAAGCTTACAGATAAAGGTCTCAACTCCAGAAACATGTCTAAAGAAGTTGTTGTGAACTTTAATAAGAAAGTGATGGAAAAGATTGCTCCTGAAAAACTGGAAACCTTCAAAGAAGTCATGTCTGAAGTCATGAAGATAGCCAACGAATTATTAAACAACAGAAAATAAGCGATCATATCACCACAAGGTATATATGGCCTTTAGAAACAATAAAAATTTACATATGAAAAGAAGAATCAAACATGTAACGGTTCTTGGTTCAGGAATTATGGGCAGCGGTATTGCAGCACACTTTGCCAATATTGGCGTGGAAGTGTCACTTTTGGATATCGTTCCTTTTGAACTGACTGAAGCTGAGCAGAAAAAAGGTTTGACCAAAGATGATAAGGCAGTAAGAAACAGAATTGCTGCTGAAAACTTTGAAAAACTAAAAAAAGCGAGTCCGGCACTCCTTTATTCGCCTAAATTTGCAGACAGAATAAAGATAGGAAACTTTGACGATGATCTTCCGAAAATCAAAAATACAGACTGGATTATTGAAGTTGTGGTTGAAAGACTTGACATCAAAAAGTCAGTTTACGAAAAAATTGAACAATTCAGAAAACCGGGAACATTAATTTCTTCTAATACATCCGGAATTCCAATCCATTTCTTAACAGAAGGAAGAAGCGAAGATTTCAAAAAATACTTTGCAGGAACTCACTTCTTCAATCCGGTAAGATACCTTCCTCTTCTTGAGATTATTCCTACCAATGATACAGATCCGGAAATCATAGATTTCTATATGAACTATGGGGCTAAATTCCTAGGTAAAACAACCGTTTTAGCCAAAGATACTCCCGCTTTCATCGCTAACAGAATCGGGGTATTTTCTATGATGGATCTTCTTCATAATGTACAGAAATTAGGTCTTACTGTTTCTGACGTAGATAAATTAACAGGTCCTGTGATTGGCCGTCCTAAATCTGCCACATTCAGAACGGCTGATGTTGTTGGTCTGGATACCTTAGTAATGGTAGCCAATGGTGTACGCCAAAGCGGTGCTGAAGCGAACGACTTCAATGATGTATTCGCTCTTCCTGCCTATATCCAGAAAATGATGGATAACAAATGGCTGGGCTCAAAAACAGAACAAGGATTCTATAAAAAAGTGAAAAATGCAGAAGGAAAATCTGAAATTCACGGATTAAACCTTGATACCTTAGAATATGAACTTCAGGGAAAATCTTCTTTCCCTACCCTGGAATTAACCAAAGCTATTGATAAACCAATTGATCGATTCAAAGTATTGATCGGCGGTAAAGATAAAGCAGGTGAACTTTACAGAAAATCTTTAGGAGCACTATTCGCCTATGTTTCGCATAAAGTTCCTGAAATTTCTGACGAAGTTTATAAAATTGACGATGCCATGAGAGCCGGTTTCGGATGGGAAAACGGACCATTTGAAATCTGGGATGCCGTAGGGGTTCAAAAAGGTATTGAACTGGCTAAAGATGCAGGATATGAAGTTTCAGACTGGGTGAAAAATGTAGAAACGTTCTATAAAGTAAATGACGAAGGACAAAGCATTTATGTTGATAAAAACTCTGGAGAATACAATAAAATTCCAGGACAGGATGCTTTCATTATCCTTGATAATATTAGAAAAAACAAAACCCTTTGGAGCAATTCAGGGGCTGCAATTGAAGATCTTGGTGATGGAATCATCAACTTCGAAATCCGTTCAAAAATGAACTCTCTTGGAGGCGAAGTTCTTGATGGATTAAACAGAGCCATTGACTTAGCAGAAAAAGAATATGATGGATTAGTCGTAGGAAACCAAGGAGCCAATTTCTCTGTAGGTGCCAACCTTGCCATGATCCTTATGATGGCTATCGAACAGGACTGGGATGATCTGAATATGGCAATCGCTTACTTCCAGAAATCCATGATGAGGGTACGCTACTCTTCTATTCCTGTTGTAGTTGCTCCTCACGGAATGACTTTAGGAGGCGGATGCGAAATGACCATGCACGCAGACCGAGTGGTTGCAGCAGCAGAAACGTATATCGGACTTGTAGAAACAGGTGTTGGTGTAATTCCTGGCGGTGGCGGTACAAAAGAATTGACTTTAAGAACTTCAAGAGAATTCCACAACGATGATGTTAAAAACAACAGACTCCGTGAGGCCTTCATGAATATCGCTATGGGTAAAGTTGCTACTTCAGCTTATGAAGCCTACGATATGGGAATCCTTGAAAAAGGTAAAGACATTGTTTCCGTAAGCAAAAACAGACAAATCGCCGAAGCTAAAAAAGTAGCCAAACTATTGGCAGAACAAGGCTATACTCAACCCATCGAGCAAAAAGTTAAAGTTCTTGGTAAGGATGCATTAGGAATGTTCTACGTAGGAACCGACCAGATGCTTACAGGAAATTATATTTCCGCACACGATAAGAAAATTGCAGATAAACTAGCCAACGTAATGGTAGGAGGAAATCTTTCTGAACCAACTGTCGTAACGGAACAATACCTATTGAACCTTGAAAGAGAAACCTTCCTTCAGCTTTGCGGCGAAAGAAAAACTCTTGAGAGAATTCAGTATATGTTACAAAATGGTAAACCGTTGAGAAATTAATAGGGAGCTCCGTAGGAGCGAACTGTTAATAACTATGAATAATTTACAATTTTGCAGAGCCTCGTAGAGGCGACCTGTTAGTTTTATGGCTAATACCTATACACAAATTTATATTCAAATTGTTTTCGCAGTAAAAGGAAGACAAAACCTGATTTCAAAAGAAAACAGGGAGGAATTACATAAATTCATCACAGGTATCATTAGCAACAGAAATCAAAAATTATTCGCTGTATTTGCAATGCCCGACCATGTTCATATTCTTATAAGCATGAATCCTGTATTGTCAGTTTCAGATTTAGTAAGAGATATAAAAGCGGGTTCTTCAAAATTCATCAATGAAAAAGGATGGATCAATGGAAAATTCAATTGGCAGGAAGGGTACGGAGCTTTTTCTTATTCTAAAAGCAGTGTTGATTCTGTTGTAAAATATATTTTAAAACAGGAAGAACATCATAAAAAGAAAACTTTTAGAGAAGAATATCTGGATTTTATGTCAAAATTTGAAATTGAATATGATCCGAAATATTTATTTGAATGGATTGAAGACTAACAGGTCGCTCCTACGGAGCTCCCCAAATTGCAATACAATACAACTATGAACAGTTTACCTCTACGAGGCAAAATTTCTCAAAAACAATTTAATTAAACAAAAAATATGAAAACAGCATATATAGTAAAGGGGTTCAGAACGGCCGTTGGAAAAGCTCCAAAGGGAAGTTTAAGATTTACAAGACCCGATGTAATGGCAGCTACCGTTATTGAAAAATTAATGGCAGAGCTTCCGCAATTAGATAAAAACAGAATTGATGACCTTATCGTGGGGAATGCAATGCCTGAAGCTGAGCAGGGGCTTAACGTTGCCCGTCTGATCTCTTTGATGGGATTAAATACAGATAAAGTTCCGGGAGTAACCGTAAACAGATACTGCGCATCAGGAAGTGAGGCCATTGCGATTGCTTCAGCGAAAATCCAGGCAGGAATGGCTGACTGTATTATCGCGGGAGGTACAGAATCTATGTCTTATATTCCGATGGGAGGTTATAAGCCGGTTCCGGAAACGGATATCGCAAAAACCAACCCTGATTATTACTGGGGAATGGGTTACACAGCTGAAGAAGTAGCTAAACAATATAATATATCAAGAGAAGAGCAGGATCAGTTTGCTTTTGAATCCCATATGAAAGCCTTAAAAGCAAATCAGGAAGGGAAATTTGCCAATCAGATTGTTCCTATTCCTGTAGAATATAACTTCTTAGACGAAAATCAGAAAATGCAGACCAAAAAGTTTGACTTTTCTGTGGACGAAGGCCCAAGAGCAGATACGTCTCTTGCAGGTTTAGCAAAGTTAAGACCTGTATTCGCCAACGGAGGAAGCGTTACAGCCGGAAACTCTTCGCAAATGAGTGACGGAGCAGCTTTCGTAATGGTAATGAGCGAGGAAATGGTTAAAGAATTAGGATTACAGCCGGAAGCAAGATTAGTGGCTTATGCAGCAGCAGGTCTTGAACCCAGAATCATGGGGATGGGACCAATCTACGCTATTCCAAAGGCATTAAAACAGGCAGGTTTAGAACTAAAAGATATCGAGCTTATTGAGCTTAACGAAGCTTTTGCCTCTCAATCGGTAGCAATTAAGAAAGAATTAGGCTTAAATCCAGATATCCTGAACGTAAACGGAGGTGCCATCGCTTTAGGTCACCCACTTGGATGTACCGGAACTAAACTTACCGTTCAGCTTCTTGACGAAATGAGAAGACGCGGCAACAAGTACGGAATGGTTTCCATGTGTGTGGGAACGGGCCAGGGAGCGGCTTCTATTTTTGAACTACTTTAATTAATTATAGATTTTAAATTATAAATTTTAGATGAGTTTCAAACAAGACAATTTGATCCAAATAAAAACATTTGAATTTGCTTTAAGAATAATAAAACTTTATACTGAATGTAAATCTCAAAATGAGTTTATTTTATCAAAACAAATTCTTCGTTCCGGAACTTCTATCGGAGCAAACGTAGAAGAAGCTATTGTAGCTCAGTCTAAAAAAAGATTTTATATCAAAGCTTTCTATTGCAAACAAAGAAGCTAGAGAAACAAAATATTGGCTGAAGCTTTACCCTTCTTCAAGTCTTGTTCAAATTGACATCGAGCCTTATTTAAAAGAAATAGAAATGATTATTAATATTTTGACTAAAATCATTAAAACATCATCTGAAAATTTATAACGACAAAATCTAATTTAAAATTTATAATCTAAAATTTAAAATAATAACAAATGAGCAATATACTTAAGGGCGGAGAATTCCTGATCAAAGAAATTCCTGCAAACGAAATCTTCAGTATTGAAGAATTAAATGAAGAACAAAAAATGCTTCGTGATTCTGCGAAAGAATTTATAGATAGAGAAGTAGTTCCGCAGAAAGAGCGTTTTGAAAAGAAAGATTATGCTCTTACTGAAGAAACGATGCGTAAGCTTGGTGAAATGGGAATGTTGGGAATTGCCGTTCCTGAAGAATACGGAGGTCTTGGAATGGGCTTTGTAACCACAATGCTTGCCTGCGATTATATTTCAGGAGTTACAGGTTCATTGGCAACTGCTTATGGCGCGCACACCGGAATCGGGACCCTTCCAATTGTTCTTTACGGAACTGAAGAGCAGAAAAACAAATACCTTCCGGATCTGGCAACAGGAGCAAAATTCGGGGCTTACTGCTTAACTGAACCGGATGCAGGTTCTGATGCGAACTCTGGAAAAACAAGAGCTAAACTTTCCGAGGATGGAAAACATTATATCATCAACGGACAGAAAATGTGGATTTCCAATGCAGGTTTCGCTGATACATTCACTCTGTTCGCTAAGATTGATGATGACAAAAACATCACCGGTTTCGTCATCAACAGATCTGAGCTTGAAAACCCTGAAAGCCTTACTTTCGGTGAAGAAGAACATAAATTAGGTATTCGTGCCTCTTCTACCCGCCAGGTTTTCTTTAATGATATGAAGGTTCCTGTTGAGAACTTATTGGGAGAAAGAAACAACGGATTCAAAATCGCATTAAATGCACTAAATGTTGGCCGTATTAAATTAGCGGCAGCATGTCTTGATGCACAGAGAAGAATTTTAAACCACTCTATCCAGTATTCTAACGAAAGAAAGCAGTTTGGCGTTTCTATTTCTACTTTTGGAGCCATCAGAAAGAAAATCGCTGAAATGGCAACCGGAGTTTTCGTAAGTGAGGCAGGTTCTTACAGAGCGGCAAAAAATATTCAGGATAAAATTGATGAGCTGGTAGCAGGAGGAATGGATCATCAGGCAGCAGAGCTTAAAGGAGTTGAAGAATTCGCAGTAGAGTGTTCTATCCTTAAAGTTTTCGTTTCTGATCTTGCTCAGCATACAGCTGATGAAGGAATCCAGGTTTACGGTGGTATGGGATTCTCTGAAGATACTCCAATGGAAGCGGCATGGAGAGACTCAAGAATTTCCAGAATCTATGAAGGAACCAATGAAATCAACAGATTATTAGCGGTTGGAATGCTTATTAAGAGAGCAATGAAAGGAGAACTAGACTTATTGTCTCCTGCAATGGCGATCAGCAAAGAATTAATGGGAATTCCTTCATTTGAAGTTCCTGATTATTCTGAATTCATGAGTGAAGAAAAATCAATCATCGCTAATCTTAAGAAGGTATTCCTTATGGTTTCCGGAGCAGCGCTTCAGAAGTATATGATGGATATTGAAAAACAGCAGCACTTATTATTAAATGCATCGGAGATCCTTAACCAGATCTATATGGCAGAATCTGCGATATTAAGAGCTGAAAAACACTTTGCTCCTGATTCTGTAGAAGCAGCTATGGCCCAGCTTAACCTTTATAAAGCGGTTGAAAAGATCATTGTTGCAGCTAAAGAAGGAATTGTTTCTTTCGCTGAAGGAGATGAGCAGAGAATGATGCTTTCAGGATTAAGAAGATTCACGAAATATGCCAACCATCCAAATGTAGTGGCACTCACTGAAAAAGTGGCTGCTCACTATATCGAAAAAGGAAATTATTAGTCTTTTATACATAAATTTGATTAAAGCGTCTCACCTTTCTGAGGCGCTTTTTTATTGAATATCAACAGAAAAAACAGTATCTTGTTGTGCCATTCCAAAGAAGACGTATGAAAATAATAACATCTGCAATACTCGTTTTGATGCTCTCTGCCTGCAACAAAGAAAAGAATGGAAATCATAGAATTCAAAATGACAATTCTTTCCGGAAAGAACTATGTGTATGTGAAAAAACCATTAAGACAGATACTATAGTTTTTGCTACAGATGTACGTTTAAAAGAAGAAGCAAAAAATATGATACTGACCTTCCGCTGTGCTTCAATTTTGACCGGAACGGCATCTGTAAGTGATGTTAACGGGAATAATGAACATTGTGAAGCAATGTACGATGTTCAGTGTGTTTCATCAGTTGATACCGGCCTTCAGCTATCCAAAGATTTTAAATATTTTACAGATCAGCTCCAGTTGCAGCAACTGTTTTTTGAGGATCTTAAAAGTAAGGAAGATCATTATTTTGAACTCAGGTTAGATAAAGACAGAAAAATCAATTCCATTACAAGACTGCATATCAAATAAGCCTTTTTTCATTAGACAATGTAATAATATGAGGACATGAGTTGTCTTATAATATCAGGAACCTCCGAATAACAGAAGATTCCAATATTTTAATTTAAAATTACATCGCATGAAAGCTTTATTATTTCCTCTTATTCTAGTTTCAGCAGCCGTTTCTGCACAAAAAACCGAAAAGCTGCCCCTCCTACCCAAAACAGATACTCTTAAGATCTTAAAACAGGGGAAGCCGGAGATCCTGTCTGTTGAAAAACTAAATGCTGCCTCCAGAAAAGAATATAAAGACCTGTATAAAATCCTAACTGTAAAACCAGATACTTCGCTCTATATGTCATTAAAAGAACCTAAAATCGACCTTTTAAAATATAAAGTCCTCAACCCTGTTAAACCTGAAATTCCTGAAACACCTAAAACCAAAGTCAATCCAAAATAAGTTGAGAATTAATCAACTTATTTTATGATGGGACAGACTTTAAAAACCGGCTATTTTTCAGGTAGATGTAGAAAAAGTTATTTCGATTTATTCTATTGGCATCCCTAAATTTTTACAATAGTGACCATTAATTAGAAAGTAACCACCTCCAAAGTTAAAACCTGTTCTATCTTTAAAAAAATCTTCAAGTGTACGAATAGAGCCTTGCCTTTTCTTATTCTTTTTTATTTTTTTTATCAAAAATCCGTAAGATTCTTCTTTACATTCCTTACATTTTATGACTGTTTTTATATGGGGAATAGTATCGTACTTAAATCCGTTGCTTTTATTATATTTAATATTTTCTTTATTAAATAAAATAACGTAGTATTCATTTTTACTATTTGCTTTTCTTAATACAATAGAATCACTCTTTTTAACGTCTACTGTTTGCGAGTAAATATTGATACTCATCAATAATAAAAGTATATGTATCTATTTTTTATAATTCCCATAACGACTGTTTAAAGTATTATTTCTTTACAATAATCGTTTCCTGCCCATTTCTATATTCTGTAAGTAAAATCAAATTGAAAAGACCATCTTTTCGTTGTCGGTAAACACGTTTTACAGAATCTGGTTCATTTTCAAATCCATTATCTTTTGTGAATGTGTTTTCAACAATGGTAATCATTTTATTTTTTTCGTCGATATCAATTTTTCCTTCACTCAGAATAACTCCATCTTTATAGGTAGATCTCACATCTGGGGGCAGTTCTTTACTCCCCTTCTTTTCATAATTTTTAGAAGAATTTGTTCTTCTATAAGTTATTGCGGTTCCTAAAAACTGTTTTTTATCATTTAATCTTATATAAAATGACATTCCATCTATATTTCGCTCATAGTTGAAAAAGGGATACAGATAATTACTATAAACATAATTACCGATTTTTAATTTTTCAACTTTTGAGATTTCCTGAGCATACAGGAAAGAAGAACTTAATAGAACAATAAAACAAAGAAATGATCTCATACTATATTTTTATGGTTGAAACTCCCATATTTTATTTAAACCTAATTACCCCATATTTGTTTTTCATGCTTAACTTTTTCTTTGTAAAGTTTTTGTGCAAGGGAATTTAATTCTTTACTTTCATAGTAAGAGAGACATGTAGAGATTATAAAATTCTTTCCTTTAATTGTGCTTTCATCTTCAACATGCAAGTAAACAGGAGGTAAATTATTTATAATTTTCTTTGCTAAACTATCTTGGATATTATTTATTTTAGAGTCAGGATCATCAGATGGACTAAATAAATCTTTTTGAGCCATCAACTGACCTATTTGAAAATTTAAATTCTCACCATATCCATATTTTAGACATTTATAAAAAACACCATCTTTAAATTGCTTTGTAAAAAAATGTTTATTGCTATTTTTGTTAACTTTTTCACTACTTCTGTATTCAAAGTTGTTTCTCTTATATACGCTACAAGATGATAGAACTATTACTGAAATTAATGTTTGAAAATACTTTTCCCACTATTTCAATTAATTTGAAAACTGCATTACCTATTATAATATTGTCTTATAAATTCAAATTATGGCATCCAGAATGTCCAGACGGTACCGTTATATACAGCCATTTGACGCTTAGTAGTATCGTAAACAACCATTCCTGCAGATGGGTTAATGATATTCAAATGAGGACTCGCTACTTTTGGCAATACCATAGCCTTATTATTATCTTCTAAAACCAAAATTCCCTGTGCGGCACCAAGAATTCCAATATTAACCTTCGCATTCAAATTTTCCGTTTTAGAAGTTTGTATGGTAATATCAGCGTTTCCTGTATTATCTACACTCAGATCAAACCAAGTACCATTTTTAAGAATCTTAACTTTATGATCAGTGGTATCATATATCATACTTCCATTTTGGGTAATCCCATTTTTATTTTCTACATAAGGCAATATCAAACCTCTGTTTTCAACAGTAGAAAATTCTAATGATACTGATGGATTAGTTACCGTATTTTTCCCTATTGCGACTTGAGCATTGATAAAGATTTGAGAAAAAAACATAATACTTAAAATTATTTTTTTCATTTTATGAGATTTTAGTTAAAAAAATATTCCAAAGCTTCAAATTATCCTTCGGAAAATTGAATTATTTTAATCAGGACATGTTTGGGTATTTAAGCAATACCATCCAAAAGTAATCCCGTTATCTACAGAAGTATATAGCTTCAGGCAGTTATTGGTAGTATCATAGACCATCATTCCTTCTACAAAATCAGCGGAAGCAATACCAACAGGATTGTTAGAGCTATTGAAAGAAACCCTGTTAATAACCAATGCTTTTGTTTTAGATTCCAGAGCTATCCATCCCCCTTTTCTTACCATTGGCCAGTTTTCATCATTTGCTCCGGCTCTTCCAAGTGATGTGATACCTGCCTTAGTACTCAGAGTTATTCCTGTAGAGGCAGCTGGTTTGTAGCACAAATTTAAAGCGGCTCCTAATGCATACGATCCGGAGAATCCACTGAGCTTAGCTTCCACATAATAGTAAGTGTTAGTCCCGTCAACCAATTCTGCAGCTATTCCTGAACTAAGCATTTGTTGTTCTGTATTTACCTGTCCTGCGGATGGAGTAACCCCAGAATTGAATCTAAATACAGATAATGATGCCAGAAAATCTAAATCGGAACCAGTATTGTTTACTGCTGTTTTAAGAGATGTAAGTTCAGCCTGTGTAATATAAAATCTTACAATGGCTCCTCCCGCTCCGGTAGTCGCCAGCTCCCATCTTCTCTTTGCATATACTTTTGAACTAAAATTAATCTCAGCCACATCTATATGAGTGGTTACTTTTACATTATTCAGACTTTGTGTATCAGAGGCATCTACTTTATCCTGTATTCTGACCTGTGTTTTTCTATTGCCAAAAGTAGCAACATTCGTGAGTCTATCAGCTTCATTCATTACAAAAATCTTGTTGGGCAAATTAGAAAAAGGATAAGTTTCAGTTTCTCCATTCAGTGCAAGTCCATTGATATTTACAGGAGGTACTTTTATTGGTGTTATTCCATCTATCACTGTCCCCGGATCATACTGCCCCGGACAATCAAAGTAGCTGAAATTATTTACAACAGCATCACCCGTAGCAGATGGCGTTAGTATAAAATTGCCGGTTGTAGTGGCATTTCCGCTGCTGAGGGTTGTAAATGAGGTTGCCACTCCTAATAAATTAATTACGGTCTGATAAGGTCCTGTATTATTTAATGTTATCTCATATCCTATTTTAGCTTCATCCCCTAAATTTATATGAACATCCGAAGGATCCGTAAGGGTAATCTGAGCTGGCGCAGTCGCGGAATTAAAATCCCAGGAAGTTCCTGCCGGAGGATTTGCAGCAGCACCCGCCAAACCGTTATATGTACTTACGGAATTTGTTTTAAAAGGTACACCGGTTGCCTGAATGTCAATAATTCCTATATTACAGATGAATATATTTCCTCCTGATTGTTTCACAAAATTGTGTAACGTCGGGCTATTGGAGCTTCTCAGGTTAAGAATAGCACTCAGATCTCCGTTTTTCTCTATATTACCAGTTGGCAGAAATGTAGTGGTCTGCCCTGCGGAAAACACATGGTTCCTATCAGTCTTAAGATTTAAATTATTAACCGTAAAACTTTGCCTGGCATTTAATGTTCCCTGTACAGAAAGTATTCCCGCAACGGTATTATTACCTAAAAATTCAAGAGAATAATTATCCGTACCATCTGCAGACGAAAACAGAATGTCTTTATAGGCAAGCCCGTCTCCTAAAAAATAGCTTCCCCCGCTACCATTAGGGTTAAAATTCCCTTTGATATTAATAATAGAATTTGTGGAAATAAAATCCAGATTACCCACGGAGTTTTGTATGTTCCAGGTATACCTGGGATCACCAGCAAGTGCCCCCGGATATTGTTCTGTAGCTGTTAATGTAACGG
This sequence comes from Chryseobacterium sp. 2987, assembly GCF_031456375.1. Taxonomy (NCBI): domain Bacteria; kingdom Pseudomonadati; phylum Bacteroidota; class Flavobacteriia; order Flavobacteriales; family Weeksellaceae; genus Chryseobacterium; species Chryseobacterium sp. 2987. The sequence continues at coordinate 169,351 of NZ_JAVDUN010000005.1, read as the reverse complement.
AACTGTTCGTAAGATCTATTTTACGGCTTTGGGTATTGACAGACCATAATGTAGCTGCCGTTATATTTTTCCCGTTGGTAATAAATGCTCCGCCATTTACTTTTATTCTGGCACCCCCCAGGAAACCATTTTGTAATCTTACATTTCCTGAACTTACAATGAACATTCCGCCTATAGTTTTATTTTTAAGATCCACCAGTACATCTTCATTTATGGTACCTAAAAAATTAAGAGCACCTCCAAAAGACGGTGTCATATTACTTCCCAGTGATATTTTCTCTTTAATATCAAGACTTCCTGTGCTTGTAATTAAAAAGTTCATATTGTTCGGTATAGCATCAGCACCACTGTCTATCCATTCTACAGACTTCGCTCCCCTTCCGTCATTGATTGTAACCGTCATTGAACTTCCATTTCCTGATAGCTTATCAAAAACAACTTTATCATTTATTGTAGGAATACAACCGGTAGAACTGCTCTGTCCAAATACATCAGATTGGTTCAGTGCCCAATACCGTGGATTGGTCCAGTTTCCGGTATATGTATTGTCATCAGAATTCGGGCGCCAATAAAATATATTTTCTACAGGCAATCCGAAATCTATATTGGTATTATTACCCACATTTAAAGTACCTTGCCCATTAAGGTTCAAATGAGCAGCATTACCGGTATATTTAATATCTGAAAAACCAGCATAGTTAGCCAGGACATTTCCGTTAGGAACATTCAGGTTAAACTGACCTCCGGATAAGCTTTTAATTTTTGGAGCAATACCACAGTTATCGCCTGCTGCATCCAAATACCCCACAGTAATAGTTGCCCCATCAGAGAACTGATGCGTATTATCAGACAATTTCATTGTTCCGGTTACTGTTGCAGATCCTATATCATTGATTTTGCCGTTAACCGTTAAATTTCCTTGTACGTGAAGTGAACTTCCCTGGTTTTGAAAATTCAATACTCCCGCCGGATCAGTTTGTATAAATGTAGGAAAGTTATTGGTTACAAAACGGTATTGTATGGTACCCGGCGCCGTTGCTTTCCAGACAGAATTTGCATTAAAAATTAAGTTAATACTATAATAAACCGCCAAACCTGTTCCTTCATTAATAATCGTTGCATCATTCATTCTTATGGTTCCGTTTTCTCTCAGACCATCCTTTACCTGAAGAGTATGGCCGGCACCACCAACGTTATACACCCTAGCTGTATTTCGGTCCATCGTCATAATAGATATATAAACCAGATTAGAAACCTGATTAACCTTTGCCTGATCCTGTACATAAAATGTTACATTGGACATTTTCCTGTTCTGGCTGTCATTTTTAAAATCAACTCTTGCTTCAACTTTATCATAGAATTTTATTTGTTGATTATAGCTGATAAATTCTGTCATACCAGGATCTAAAGTGATGTCTCCCCCTAAATTCAGGGATTTTGTTCCCTGCCAATCTATTCCGGTCTGATCCAATCCTGCCCAGGTCATATTGTTACAGTAAGCGTCTGTACTAGTCCCAATGGTCATAACCTGATTATTGGCATTGAATGAGTTGGCATCAAAAAAGACGTTATCCGTAATATTCGGAGGGCACCCGGAAGCCCCCAAAGAGACCCCACCTGAAGTTAATGACCAATTAAGCGGATTATGCCATTCTCCTGAATTACCAATCCAATATAAACTTCTTCCTGTGATACTGCTTATATTCCATCCTGCATTACCTCCATCGTCTTTTCCGTTACTAACCTGTACCAATGGTGACGCTATGATATAGCCTCCACTTCCGTTTGGGATTTGTGCAGTTGTAGAATTCAGCCACAGACGGTCAATAGGCTGTAATTGAGCAGATAAATTGGTAAATGCAATACTTCCACCAGTAAAATGATATAAATCACACGTATTTCCTCCAATAAATGATAGCTTATCTACAACAATTCTCCTGCCCTGGAGTGAGCCTGTATAGCCATAATTTAGATTTAAATTTTTAATTACAGTATTGGTTCCTCCGGAAAGTAAAATATCATATCCATTGAATTCTTCAATGTCACTTTCGTTTGAATTTCCGTTATTCAGAAGAAAGGTTATCCCGGCTCCATTCGCCATGGTAATAGAGCCATAATGAAAATTGGTCAATCCTGTATTCTGATGATAGAAAGTTGAAGCGTTTAAAAAATTAATATTGGGCTTTCCTGCCAGGGATATAAGGCCGGCATTAGAAATATTCCATGTGTTACTTGAAATATTAAAATTAGAATTACCAAAATCTATCGCTCTGGCTGTACCTCCGGTTGAGGATGAAAAATTACCTATATTATACGTTAGTCCGTGAAAGTCAACACTTCCTCTTAAAACGTTAATTCCTTTAGAAGAATTTGTATTTACAGGGGTGAGAAACTGCCATCCTCCACCCACTCCATCAAACTGGACCGTTGTTTCAAGGTTTTGTCCTTTCATATCAAGGATATTACCCATGCTATTTGATTTTAAAATTAAATTTCCTGTTCCATTATAAAAGAATTTAGAGGTCTCTGGTAACAATTGTATGCCACCAAATACAGATAAAATACCACCACCGTTTACCGTAACCTGGTTGGCAGCACCAATGCTTAATACAAATATGCTTTTAGCCTGTACAGCCAGATCAAGATTAATAATATGGTTGGTAGCAGTCTTAAAGCTTCCTGCGTTAAAAATAACGTCAGTAGAAGCCGTAGGAGGTGAGACTGCAGGAGCAGGTGTGGTAACTACGCTAGGGTTATCCGCACTCCAGTTTGCAGGAATACTCCATCTATTGTTTCCTGTGGAATTCGTCCAATATAATGTTTGGGCTGCTATAGAATTTATACTTAAAATAAATACAATAAGCAATGAAATTTTAAGGAATAATTTTTGTTTCATCATTATTTTTTTAATTGGACTAATTGAAAAAGATAATTAATTCTCCGTTCATACATTATAAATAGTTTTCCTTTTTATAATTATGATTAAACTTATTTCAATTTATATCAATAGTAATAGATACACAAAAATCACCCCTCAAAAACACTCGTTTTCGTACACTTTTTTCAATAAAAAGTGTTATTTAAAAAAAACATAAATATCTATAATTAAATAAATTAAAAAATAAAGAATGTTAATAACAAGTCCCTCATTTTTCAAGCCCAAAAAAATCACTTTAAAGTAGTTTAAACACGAATATTATAAGCGCTTAATCAGATTTTAACAAGTAATATTTTAACCAAATATTGTTGTCAATTTGAAAAATACCCTCATTATCCTATTGAAAAAAATGGTAATGATGAAAACAGACCATCCCTAACTTTCAACTTATTTTGTCAATTTTATTAAACCAACATCAGTCCTAGATAAGAATTTCTTATTTATACAGATTTGAAGCTGAAAGAGGGAAGTTATCAATAATAAGGCAACACTGTTTTTATCTTTTTTAAGGTAATTTGATTTTACAATACTCTTCAATACCTATAACTAAAAGTAACTTCCAGCCTGAACTCAGTTTAATATAAAATAATCTTTATAAATGCCTTATTTTTTTTGAGGCATTTTTTTATTTTTGTAGTCTATATTTTTCTATAGAATGACAAAAGAAGAACTGCTGCACAAAGCAATTAAAATAGCTGATAAGGCACATAAAGGACAGACAGATAAATACCACGCACCCTATATTGCCCATGTCATGCGGGTTATGGAATATGGCAAAACCATGGATGAAAAGATCGTAGGGGTACTCCATGATGTAGTGGAAGATCATCCGGCAGAGTTCAGCTTCGATTATTTAAGAAGTGAGGGTTTCCCGGAATACATTATTTTCGCAGTCAGCTGCCTGACCAAATTTGATCCTGAAGAAGATTATGACGAATTTATCAAAAGAACCGAAAGGTCTCCCCTTGCTGTTGCTGTAAAGCTTAATGATCTTCGTGATAATATGGATCTTAGAAGAGTAAACAGGGAGCTTACACCTAAAGACATTAAAAGATTCAATAAATATCTGAAAGCCTATCGTTATCTGATTGAAAAATATTAATCCGCTCCCGGGAAGTCATATGTTTTTGTAGGATGGTTGGTTCCATCGATGTTGATGTTTAAAGCAAGATAAATAAAATGCAGATTCTTATTTCCTTTTGCTTCAAACTCACGCTGCCACAGATAACCTGTAAGAATTCCGAAGTAATCATCGATCTGATATCCGAATCCTCCGTATACCCTGTTTCTGGCAAATGTCGGTTTCATTGGGCTTACCAGGAACATTTCGTCATAAGCATTCGCAAAAACAGTCCCTTTTTTAATGGTTTTTGAATTCAGGGGAACACTGATGTTCAAACGGTATCTGTAACGCATTCTTTGAGAAGCTTTATCAGTAGCAGGTTCATAAAACCAGCTTTTCTCAACACGGAAACGGTTTTCAAACTTCACGACTCCTTTTTTGAAATCAATCACGTCCTGAAGCCATACCCTGAACTCCTCTCTGCTTAATTTATGATCTTTGTAGTTGACATATCTTCCCAGACCTACAAAAGGTTTATGATTCTTGGTAAGATTATACCCTATTCCTCCCTTAATTTCATAATAGTCCGGATAGGTATAATCTTCATTTCCTCTAAGCTGACCTTCCGCATAGAGGAAAAATTTGGGATGAAACTTATACGTTAGAGTCACTGCATTGAAGCTGGAAATGTGTTCCTGTGCTTTGAAAAAGGTCATACTGAAAAGTAAACTCAGGCTTAAAAAAAGTTTCATAAAAATTTTTTGCAAAAATAATGGATTTAACAATTTAGTAATATTAACTTTCATTCACATCAGATTAATATTTACTTAATGTTAATCGTATATGAAAAGCCTATATGAAACCATCGTTGAGGCATTGCGACATCAAACGCTTCGGTATATTTTGTATTGGTCAGGTTGTTGATCAAAACATATACAGAAAAGTCTTTTTTGGCAAAGCTCAGCTTTTCATCAACAAGATTGTAGGTTCCCAATCCAAGACGTTCATTATATCTGTACACCAATTCGTTGGTGAAATTTCTGAGAAATTTAGTTTCCAGTTTGGCAATGAACTGATGCTTCAGATTATCGAGAATATATCTTGAAACAAAATCATTGGATTCTTCTATTTTACTGTCTATATAAGTATAGCCAACTGTATATTTAAGCCAGTCAAATACCTTGTGGTTGATTTCTGCTTCAAAACCTTTGGTATCAATTTTCCCTACGTTCTGGGCATACCATATCGGATCTTTCAATGTTTTTTTAACCCAGTCTATAGAATTGTTGGAATTTCTCATGAACCCACTTACTTTAGCCAAAATTTTGTTATTCTGGAACTGATATCCAATTTCTGAGGAAACCGCATTTTCAGGAAGCAGGTCAGGATTTCCCTGTTCTGTTTTACTTACATAATAGAGTTCGGTAAATGTAGGAACCCGGTGTACCTTGGCAATATTTCCGTAAATCTTATGATTCAGGTTGAAGTTATACCCTACATCCAGTCCCGGGTAAAAAAAGTTCCCTTCTTTAGAATAATTCGCCCACGAAATTCCCGGGCTGATGTTCAGCTTTTTATCCAATAATGAGAAATGATGCTCAAAGAATACCTGAGATACAAAACGGTTTCTTTCTCCCAGATTATTACTTGCCAGAAGCTCCTTTCTGAGTTCAACCCCTACACCGGTAGTACCAAGCCCCCACTGATAGCTGCTGTTTACCTCTCCGCCAACATTATTTCCGATATGCATATTTCGGTAACCATCTGGTTTATTCCTGTCATAAAGATACATATCCTGCCCTCTTCTCCAGTAAACATTTGAGCTGAGCTTTAAATTTCCAAATTTCTGCTGATGAGCAAGACTTACAATAGATGCCTGAGTTTCTTCATACTGCTCAGTGGCAGCTTTAGAAGCATAAAACCCGTTGGCTCCGAATTTTTTCTCTGAAAAACCAGCCTGTAATTTAAGATCTCCGTTTTTGATATTCAGTCTGCTCTGGTAAAAAACATTTCTGATCTCGTAATCGGTATTGTACATATACCCTTGTGAAGAAGCTGAATTAGCCTGAAGTGAGTTGGAAAACTTTTCATTTCCCAGCTGTGCATTAAATCCGAATCCATAGGTCTCGTAATCACCACCTTCTGCACTTATTTTCACCCGTTTTCCAGGATTGGTTTTTGTAATAATATTGATTACTCCGGCATACGCATTCTGTCCGAATCTCCTCGCAGCCGGGCCTTTGATGATCTCAATCTTTTCTACATCTTCCAGATCTACAGGAACGTTCATAGAGTTATGCCCCGTTTGGGAATCATTCATTCTGATCCCGTTCAGAAGCAGTAAAACCTGCTCAAAAGAACTTCCCCTGAAGCCGATATCACTTTGCACTCCATTAGCTCCTCTCCTTCTGATATCCATCCCCGGAACCTGCTGAAGAATTTCATCAATACTTTTTGCCGGAGAACTGGCAATATCTTCTTTGGTGATTACTGCAATATTCTGGTTGGCACTTTTATAGGGTGTGGAAATAAATTTTCCCTGAAATTCAATATTTTCAATATCTGTAGTTTTTTCCTGTGCATTGCTCCAAACCATTGAACCCAGTAAAAATATACTTCCAATCTTTTTGATCATAACTCTCTCCGTTTTTATCCTTAAGTCAGTTTCTTTAATAACGGCTTCAAAAGTAAGAGAGTTCGCCAAGACAGCCAAATGATAGTTATCATAAAAACGATAATGAGACTCTATCTTTTATCAGTATCATCACGTAATGCAGCATGCATATTTTCATAAATGGGGATAGGTATGAATCATTTTTATTCATTTATTCGTGGCGATTATATTGCATTTCAATCTGTGAGCTTAAAAAAATAAACATCTGTGAAATCTAAAAAACCAGCAGGAAATTTAGTTTGTATTAATATTATTTTTTGTCACGCTAGGTTTTAACTTCTGTATACATATTTTTAGGAAGTTAAGAATGGAATCAATTACATTGAACCGATGAAGCTACAGATTAAGTCCGAAAACAAAAAAGCTATCTCATAGAGACAGCTTGTGTGAGGGAGTAATTATCTTTTTCTCATTAAATGTGTAACTAGATCTCTGAAAAATTTTCTCATTTCTATATTACCTATTTATGAATGCAATTTTAAATAATTTTAAAATACAAAGCAATAGCAACTTGGGAAAAATATAGTTAAAATTGTAAAGAAGATTGAAAATAGAATAACGACACAGCAATCATATAACCTTATGACTGTTAAATACTTATTCCAAGCCTCTTTTTAACAGTTTTTACCAGGGATAAAAATTAAACCTGATTTAATTCTGTTGAAGGACCTATTTTTAGCCTATTATTTTCACCAAAAATTCGTAATTTTGTGGGTCTTAATTTTACGATGAAAATAATCTTCCTTTTCTTATTTTTTATAGGCATTTTTAAATAAAGAATATAAAATGGAAAGTAGGATTACAGAAAATTTAAGGAAGAAAAAACATGGCTAAAACAACAGAAATAGATATAAAAAAACAGATATTCGTTAAGAATGCTCATCTTAACAATCTGAAACACATTGACGTACTGATCCCGAAAAATAAGCTGATTGTGATCACAGGCGTTTCGGGAAGCGGAAAATCTTCACTGGCTTTTGACACCATCTATGCCGAAGGACAAAGAAGATACGTTGAAAGCTTAAGCTCTTATGCCCGTCAGTTTTTGGGAAAATTAGAAAAGCCGAAAGTAGATGACATTAAAGGGCTTGCGCCTTCTATTGCCATTCAGCAGAAGGTTATTTCTTCCAATCCTAGATCTACTGTAGGAACTTCTACTGAGATCTACGATTATATGAAGCTTTTATTCGCGAGGATCGGGAAAACATTTTCCCCGGTTTCTGGTGAAGAAGTGAAGAAAGATTCGGTATCTGATGTGGTAGACTTTATCAAAGCTTCTAAAAAAGATACTTCATTCTTACTGACTGCTCCTTTGGAATATGATGCGGCCAACTTCAAGGAAACTCTGAATATATTAAAACTGGCTGGATTTACCAGACTGGAGATCAGTGGAAATCTGGCCGGAATTGAAGATCTTGAAAGTTTTGGATTTGCCCCTGAAAAAGGAATGGTGATCAATCTGGTGATCGACCGTTTTTCTTATGAAGAAGATGAAAGTTTCCTTCAGCGTCTTGCAGATTCTATCCAGATGGCATTTTATGAAGGACGCGGCTACTGTTCCCTGAAAAATACAGATACCGGAAAAGTAAAAGAATTTTCCAACAAATTTGAACTGGACGGAATAGAATTTCTAGAGCCGAATGTTCATTTTTTCAGTTTTAACAACCCTTATGGAGCCTGTCCTGCCTGTGAAGGTTATGGAAAGGTAATCGGAATAGATGAAGATCTTGTCGTTCCGAATAAGACCCTATCCGTTTATGAAGATGCCGTTGTTTCCTGGAAAGGCGAAACGATGAGCGAATGGAAAAAAGAATTCATTAAAAAAGCGGGTGACTTCCCTATTCATAAGCCTTATCATCAATTAACCAAAGAACAAAAAAGTTTTCTTTGGAAAGGTGACGGAAAAAACAGTTTCCCCTCCATCAACAATTTCTTTAAAATGCTGGAGGAAAACCTGTACAAGATACAATACCGCGTTATGCTTTCCCGATACAGAGGTAAAACTTTATGTCCAACCTGTGAGGGATTGAGGCTGCGTGAGGAAACAAGCTGGGTAAAAATAGACGGACATAATATTCAATCGATGATTGAACTTCCGTTGGATGAATTATTCCCATTGATACAAGGCCTTAAACTTTCCGAACATGATCAGGAAGTTGCTAAAAGACTGATGTACGAGATTACCACCCGTATTGAGTTCTTATTAAAAGTCGGCTTAGGATATTTAACCCTCAACAGAACCTCCAATACATTATCCGGTGGTGAAAGTCAGAGGATCAATCTGGCAACAAGCCTTGGAAGTTCATTGGTTGGATCAATCTATATTCTGGATGAGCCTTCTATCGGACTTCATTCCAGAGATACGGAAAACCTCATCGGTGTTTTAAAAAACCTCAGAGACCTTGGAAATACAGTGATTGTGGTAGAACATGACGAAGACGTTATGAGAGAAGCGGATTATATCATTGATATTGGTCCGGAGGCAGGTTATCTCGGAGGTGAGCTGGTTTTTGCCGGAGATTATACGGATCTGAAAAATGCTGATACCCTTACTTCAAAATACCTCACTGGAAGACTGAAAATTGAGGTTCCTGAGAAAAGAAGAAAGGCCAAAGAATGGATTCATATTAAAGGGGCAAGACAGAATAACCTTAAAAATATAGATGTAGATGTTCCTCTGGAAAGTCTTGTCGTTATTTCAGGGGTTTCCGGAAGTGGAAAATCTACCCTGATGAAGGAAATTTTAACCAATGACATCCAGATCCAGCTTGGAATGGGCGGCAAAAAGGGAGATTATGATTCTGTAGAGTTTCCTAAAAGACTGATCAAAAATATTGAACTGATTGACCAGAACCCGATCGGAAAATCTTCGCGTTCCAATCCTGTAACTTACCTGAAGGCCTATGACGACATAAGAGATCTTTTCGCTAAGCAGAAAGTCGCTAAAATGATGGGTTATAAGCCGAAACATTTCTCTTTCAACGTAGATGGCGGACGATGTGATGAGTGTAAAGGAGAAGGGGTCATCAATGTATCCATGCAGTTTATGGCAGATATTGAGCTGGAATGTGAGGTATGTAAAGGAACCAGATTCAAAAATGAAATTCTCGAAGTAAAATTTGATGAAAAAAGTATTTCCGATATTCTTCATATGACGGTAAATGAAGCATTGGAATTCTTTAAAGATAATAATGAAGAAAAGATCGTTACCAAACTGAGACCGCTCCAGGATGTAGGTTTAGGTTATCTTCAGCTCGGTCAGAGTTCATCTACTCTTTCAGGAGGTGAGGCTCAGCGTGTGAAACTGGCTTCATTCCTTGTAAAAGGAGTGACCAATGATAAAACCTTGTTTATCTTTGATGAACCTTCTACAGGTCTGCATTTCCACGATATTCAAAAGCTTCTGAAGTCTCTGCAGGCTCTGATTGATCTGGGACATTCGGTTATTGTTATTGAGCACCAACCGGATATTATTAAATGTGCGGACCATATTATTGATATTGGCCCGGAAGCAGGAAAATACGGCGGAGAGGTTGTTTTTGCGGGAACTCCGGAAGAACTGGCGAAGAATAAAAAATCCCATACGGCGAAATACATCAAAGAAAAACTTGAAAACTAAATACAAACAGAGAGTCCCAAAATAGCTCTCTGTTTTTTATTGAAACCAATTATTAAACATTATACAAAAACGGACTTTGCTTCATATAGTCCTTTCCTTCAATTTGAGAGACCAGAAATGCCGCCAGATCTGCAGCACCTATTCCCTCTCCTTTACAGTCCTCAAGACTTGTTTCTGTATTACAATGTTCTTCTGTCAGGCTTATTAATGGCAGTCTTACCAAAGTCCAGTCTAGGTTGCTTTCTGAAAGAAGTTCATATTCTTTTTGTTTGTCCTGAGTGGTTTCTGCATAATTCTGATACATCCAGTTTGTGGCCATGCTTACTCTTTCATTTTTCCGGTCGAAAGGAGTATTTACGCTTAAGCCTGTTGTTACGATATATCTTTTTACCTGATAAAGACTCATCGCTCCGATGATATTTCTTGCAGCATCACTGAATATGGAGCGTTCTCCTTTTGGTTGTCCCAGTGTACTGATAACAGCGCTACAGCCTTTAACCAGCCTGCTGATGGAATTAAAGTCTCTTGCGTCACCATGTACAGTTTCGATCATAGGATGGTTTAAGGTAAAAAGTTCGGGATTTCTAAGTAAAAGTTTTATCGGGTATCCCTCTTTAATAAGTCTTTGCACCAGAAATCTTCCTGATTTTCCGGTTCCGCCGATAACGGCAATTGTATTTAATTTCATAATAATTTTTTTAATAATATTGCTGACAGCTTCAGCATCTATTGCAGCCAGCTGTTCAGTTTAAAATAGCAGAAAGTAGTTTTCTGATATTTCCGTTTAAAAAATAGATAATAATGGCTCAGGGAATCTGAACCTTTAGTATTCAGAATACAATATGCATCTGAAATAGGGGGTAATATTTTACAAAGCGAGTTTGATGGTTTAAAGATAGGAAATTTTCAGATTTTTTCAGGATTTAGAAATGAGCTGTAAAAAAGACTGCAAATTTTAACATTTAATTCATGTATCGTATTAAAAATATCACTACATTTACTATGTAATACAACTGAAGTGAAAACATTTTTTGTCTTTTTCAGCTTTGAAATTGCAATTAAATTTGAAATAAAAATTTAAGCACAGCATTGTCGGCTGTGCTTTTTTATTGTTGTCTAATTAAAAAAATGAGATGTATTATCTATTGGATCCGCTTCTAAAGAGCGGATTCTTTTTTTGGTACGGAAATAAGTATACTATAAATTACAATAGTCTTTTGTATGGAAAAATCTAAAAAACAACACACAATGAATAGAAAGTTTTTAGATGCAAACGGTCTAATTTTTATGGGGAATTGCGGATCAGCTCCTCTCCATTTACCAGTATAATTACTATCAAAGGCGAAAATTTAAAATCTTTTGAGCTCTATGATATTTCGGGAAAATTAGTTAATAAGGGTACTCTTAATGAGAAGACAATTAATTTAAATAATTTGGTAAAAGGTGAGTATATTTTAAAGATATCAACCAACAATAATAGGACCACAATAAAAAAAATCATCAAAAAGTAAATACTAAAAATTAATCCAGTAATAGTCGGAAGATTGGTCTTCCGACTATTTTATTTCATGCAATAACAAATGCTGAAAAAGGCAGGCAATAATATACTTTAGTGTATTAAATATATGATTGTCTTTGTTCAAATAATTTGTAATTTTAAACATTTACAGGCCCCATAGTTCAATGGATAGAATAGAAGTTTCCTAAACTTTAGATCCAGGTTCGATTCCTGGTGGGGCTACTATACAATGTTCAGTAATAATTTTATCTATTGGTTTTTTCAAAGGTTTGTCAGTTTACAAGGCTATACAATTAAAAAAAGAAAATTAATCTCTTACACTCCATTTTCGCCCTACTCAATACGATAAGAAGCTGGTAAATTATTCAATAATGCAGAAGATGCATTATTTATATAGTTTATCCATGAAGACGTTTTAAAAATAAGCTGCTTCATACTTGTTCATCTTCCAAAATGATTATGATAAAAATAATTCATTTTACATTTACCATTGATACCAGGAAATATGAGTATATTACTTTAACTATGAGAAAAGAATTAACGCTGCAGCAATTACAACGTGCAACATTGGAAAGTCAGGGATTAACAAAGCCTCTTCCGTTCGGGAAAGGGAAAAAAGCAGTACTTAATGCTTTGGAGCATCTCGGGTACATACAGATCGATACGCTCTCAATGGTTGAGCGTGCCCATCATCATACACTCTGGACAAGAATTCCGGATTATCAGCCGGATTACCTGGAAGAATTGGTAGAAGAACGTAAAGTGTTTGAATATTGGTTTCATGCAGCTTCTTATCTTCCCATGAGGGATTTTCGTTTTGTTTTACCCCGGATGAATAGCATTAAGCACAGTGAATCTCATTATTATAACGCCAACCCCGAAGTAATGCAGCATGTTCTTGATGTGATCCGTATTGAAGGCCCTAAAAGAGCAAGAGATTTTGAAAGTGAAACCAAAAAGCCCGGAAGCTGGTGGAACTGGAAACCGACAAAACTGGCTTTGGAAAGACTCTTTATGCAGGGAGACCTGATGATCTGCGGGCGAAACGGCATGCAGAAAATGTATGACCTCTGTGAGAGAGTACTTCCCTCAACCGTTAATACCACAGAACCTTCTCCAATGGAAATGGCAGAATATCTTGTAAAAACACACCTCCGGGCTTATGGTTTTACTACCTTAAAACAAATTACCCATCTCAGAAAAGGGGAAATATTGAAGAAAAATATCAATGAAGTTTTACAGTCCATGCTTCAGGAAGGAAGTATTCAGAAGGTAGCTATTGAAGGGATGCCATCTGTTTTTATACAAACTACACTGCTCGAAAAAACATTCAAAAAACCAACTGCGGGAATACATCTGCTATCCCCCTTTGACAATTCTATTATTCACAGGGACCGTATCAGCCAGGTTTTTAATTTTGATTTCCGCCTTGAGTGCTACACTCCACAGGAAAAAAGACAGTATGGTTATTTCTGTTTACCTATCCTGTCCGGAGACACCTTTATCGGCCGTGTAGATTGTAAAGCTCACAGAAAAGACAAACGTCTTGAACTTATCCATCTGCATATTGAAAATATCCGTATCAATATAGATATATGGGTTGAACCTTTTATCGAATCCGTGAAACGTTTTGCCAGATTTAATGACTGTGAATCCATCATTCTTACAAAAGTTAGTCCGGCAGAGCGTACTGAGACCTTCAAATCAGTGCTGAATTTTCAGGGATAACAACCGGATTATCAGACTACCCTATTTTGACTTCCTGCCTCTACATCAAGCTCGATATTAATGACCGTTCCTTCATTTTCAGCAGATGCAATCTCCATAGTTCCTTTGAGATAAGCGACTCTGTTTTTTATATTGCTGAGACCAATTCCCGGACTTTTTTCGATCAGGCTGGTATCAAATCCGGCTCCGTCATCTTCTGCCGTAATGTAAAACCTGTTATGGTTCTGGCTGCATTGAAGGATGATATGCGAAGGTTTACCGTGACGTACGGCATTGGAAAGCAGCTCCTGAACAATACGATAAATATGCATCTGTGTGGCAGCCGGAATATTTTCATCTATGTCTATAGCCTGGAATTCAATCTCGGTATCATCATTTTGCAGTAATTCACAAAGGTCGCGCAAGGCAGTTTCCAACCCGATTTTCAAAAGACTTTCCGGCATCATATTCCTCGCGATACGTCTGAGTTCTGTTACTGATTCATCCAGTCTGCTGATGACTATGTTCAGGTTATGATATTCTGATTGAGGCTGCTGGGAAAGATTCATTTTAATTCCTGCCAGCATTCCTCCCAAGCCATCATGCAGATCACGTCCTATCCTCTGGCGCTCGCGTTCTTCCGCTCCCAGCATCGCCTGAACAAGAGTCAGCCGGTGCTGATTTTCCATTTCTTTCAAATGCTGTTCATGATTAATTTCTTTCTGTTTCGCCAGCTTTTTTGCACTTTTATAATAATAGGCCAGAAAAAGAACCCCTATCAGAAGCGTGGTAACCGTTATTCCTAATATCCAGCTGGTTAGTTTATGGTTTTTACTGTTCAGTTCACTTTGCTTTTTATCAGCCTGAAGCCGGGCTATTGTTTTTTCTTTTTCAGAGTTTTTAAATTTTGCTTCTATCTCCGCAATATCTTCATCCGAACGGGCTACATGCAGGCTGTCGCTCAATGAGCTGTATTTCAGCTGCCATTGATAGGCTTCAGTATCCTGACCTAATGCATGAGAAACTTTGGCCATCTGTCCATACACTTCTTTTCTGTTATCCAGATCTACCATATACCGGCTGCTAAGCATCACCTGATTCAGCATTTTCTTAGCCTGATCATACTGTTTGGTTTCAAAAAGAAGACCTAAACGGTATCTCACAAGATCACTTTCCAGGTAGGTATCCTCAATACTTTTTGCAAATTCTATCCCTTTGTCATAATAGCGGATAGCTTCATCATGCTTTCCTGTCTTTTCAAAATAGTTCCCTGTTACTTTATAATAATCCCCGTAATCTGTGGATTCCGGATTTTTGGCCAGTATTTCCCAGGCTTTATCCAGTCTGGATTTGGCTTGTGGAAGTTTCTTGCCATACACAAATGCTTCTGCCGAATAAATATAAGCCCTCACCAGAATGTTGCTGTTAGCCGGAAGGCTGCTTTTCATCTCAATGATTCTGGAAAAATACTCTTCTGCATTCTCCAGTTGGTCCGAATTCATCAACAAAATTCCCACCTGTGAATAGAACATGGCCAGAGAATCTTGTTTTCCGCTTTTTTTAACCAAAGGAATTACTTTGTTGATAATAATTTCCAGGGCTTTCTTCTCATCGTTTACTTTTTGGGCATTGATCGCTTCACTGTACCAGGATCTTGCCAGCGTATAATAAGCATCTGAAGAATGAAATACAGAAAGCAGTGAATCGGCTTTATGAAGAGCTTTACGGGTTTTAACGGGGTCTGTATCCAGGTATACTTCAATGACACTGCTATAATACATCCCAAGTAGAAAACGGTTATCTTTAAAACAGGATCTTCCGGCAGCAAGATATTTTTCTGCCTTCTTCTGATCTCTTTTTACTGCCCAGTAATGAGCCAGCTGAAACGCTGTTCTGGCTTTTGCACTGTCATTTTTCTGAGTCCGGAATACTGAATAAAGACTGTCATGGTAAGCCTTGTGATTAAGAGGCAGCTGTGCTTCACATAAAAGCCCCGTAAAAATGACCATCATCAGAAAACTGATTTTTTGTAGAAACTTTATGGGCCTGCACGGCTGTGTTACATCGTTTTTTAATCTGCTTATCATATCCGGGATAGTTTTATTAGCAATATTTTTTATCATTATTATGTTGAGAATCAGGAATCTCTTCTCAAAAATACAATAAGAATCAATACATCATCTATTTTTTATCTGTATGAATTTCAGGCGGTCTTTGTGAAAACGGAAAGAGCTGTCAGAAAATTCCGTCAGCTCCATTCCTTTAAAAACCACTTTCGAAAACGGAGTTTTTTTAAACTCAAGTTTTCATCTGCCAGGATACATTCTCCTGATCAGTCCCACAATCGAATATAAAATTTTCAGATTCATATAGTTTAATTTCTGACCTATGAAATTCTCTTTATTTTTTAATTACTTTTTTCGATACTGAAGTTCCGTTCTTTAAGGTTCCCTGTAAAATGTATACCCCTTTAGGCAAGCCTGAAATATCAATATTTCTACTGTTTTCAGCTGTCAGCATGACTTTTCCATCCAAAGAATTAACCGTTATCTTTTTAATATCTTCTTTTGATTTTAAGGTAAAAAAATCTGCACTTGGATTTGGATATACTGCAATATCTGATGATCTGCTTTTTGTTTCCGCAGTTGATAAAGACCCTGGAACAAGGTAAGACATTAATTTTGTAGTAGTGGAACTTCCATTGAAAGTAGCAGTATTGATCGTAAAACTCAACACAACTCCTTCATTCTGGCTGATCCATTGATAGGATTCAAGGTTATAGGTTGCCGGGGGTAATCCCGGAATAGTTTGTGTGGCTGATCTTATTCTTTTAACCCTCATCACATTGGAAAAAGTCCCAACGGGGGTAATCACTGTTCCGTAACCATCCGCAACAAAGGATACTTGCCCCGACTCACTCATATTGCTTGTTGCAGAAACTCCGTTGAACTGATATGTATCATCAAACTGCTGCTGATAAGTAATCGGAAACTTATATTCGATTAATGGATCAGTATAGGTTGAGGTTCCTTCCCCTACAGTCGGTCCAGAATAGGTTCCGAGCATCGTTGCTTCTGTATCTGCCATGGAGACAAACTCATAAACTTCTGCCTGTGCCGGCTTAGTGATTCTGTTAGCTCCGGGAAACCTGAAACAATTGGCCTGCCCCGGACAGGCATTGGTAGTGTATGTTGTGACATTCACTGCGTTGTATGCAGAAAAGTTCCAGGTCATATTAGCTCCCGCAGGTCCTGCACTGATAGAAGTAGCTGTAAAATCATCAGCCCGGAATGTAATAGGAACGTTAATACGATCTACTCCTGCTCTCGTTATCGAAGGCTGGGCGTATCCCATTACCCCGATAACAGCAAATAAAATAAAGTTTAGCTTTTTCATTTTTTTAAGTTTACTGAAGTGATTTATAATGAAGTGTTTTTTATGACAAATCTATATTTTACCTCAACGATCATCAATCCTTAAAAAAAAGTATTTTTTTATACCGGAAATCAGGTATTTTTTATGTCAAAAGGAAACCTTATTTTATGAAAAGGCAACATCAATATTTAGGAGACCTAAAAGTATCGGGACTGCCTAAAAAAGACAGTCCCGGATATTGCAAAAATATATTTTTTAGAGGATCAGAACTTATAGACAAATGCATTAACATTCATTCCTGCACCTACAGAAGCAAATAAAACAACCTCATCTCTCCGGATCTGATGGGAAGGAAGTTCTCCATTTAAAATCATCTTCAACAGAGAAGGAATTGTGGCAACACTGCTGTTCCCTAACTTTTCAATAACCATCGGCATAATATTTTCCGGCATCGGTTGGTTATGAAGCTGATAAAAACGCTTTACAATGGCTTCATCCATTTTTTCGTTAGCCTGATGGATGATAATCTTGTTGACACTGTCAATGGAGAAGCCACTTTTTTCAAGGCACAATTTCATGGCTTCAGGTACATTTATCAGAGCAAATTCATAGATTTTCCGGCCATCCATCTTGATATATTTTGTATCTGGGCAGCTTTCATTATTGTATGACTTTCCGAAATACAGATAATCTTTTTCATTAAGGGTATAGGATGCGGACAAGTGAGACTGTATACCGCTTTCATTGTTGCATGCTTCCAGAATAACCGCTCCGGCACCATCAGCATAAATCATACTGTCTCTGTCATGAATATCTACCACTCTGGAAAGAGTTTCTGCACCAATAACCAGACAGCGCTTGGCAATCCCTGATTTTATAAAAGCATTGGCCTGTATTACGCCTTCTATCCATCCGGGACAGCCGAAAAGCACATCATAGGCTACACAAAAGTTATTTTTAATCTTTAAAAGATGTTTTACCCTGGCAGCCAGACTGGGAACTGTATCAGACTGAACCGTCCCGAAACGGACATCTCCGAAATTATGGGCAAAAATGATGTAATCTAATGTTTCAGGATCTATTTTTGAATCTTCTATGGCCTGCTGGGCTGCTATCAATCCTAAATCTGAGGTGACCTGATGGCTGGAGGCATACCTCCTTTCTTCTATTCCCGTGATCTCTTTAAGCTTTTGGGCTATAACGGCATTAGTCTCTTTTAATGATTCGCCGCTTTTATTGATAAAATGATGCTGATCAAAAAATAAATTAGTAATGGTTTCCGGCGGAATATAGTTTCCTACTCCTATTATTTTGCTTGTCATGAAAGTTATATTCCTTTTTAATTCTTTTCATCATTGAATTGAATTGGTCTATAAATATAACGTAAATTATCTCCAAATTGTATCTGAATCAAAAATATATCATTTTATTTAATATCCTTCGCATATTACTTGCATTTTTTATGGATAAATCTATAGATTAGTTGAACGATTGTCTGAAGCTTAACGGTGTCTTGTCTGTTTTCTTTTTGAACAGCTTATTAAATGACTGCGGATGCTCAAATCCCAATGCATAGGCCACCTCTGATACTGAAAAACTGGTTGAAATAAGGTATTCCTTTGCTTTTTCGATAAGCTTTTCATGAATATGCTGCTGAGCATTCTGCCCAGTAAGGTTACGAAGCATATCACTAAGATAATGCGGTGAAAGGTGAAGACTGGATGCCAGATATTCCACTGTCGGAAGACCATTGGTAAGGGTTTCCTGCTGATTGAAATAATCATCCAGAATCGTTTCCATTTTAGACAACAAGTCACTTCCCACGGTTTTCCTTGTGATAAACTGTCTCTTATAAAAGCGGTTGCTGTAATTCAGCAAAACTTCAATATAGGAAACAATCACATCCTGACTGATTTCATCTATGGCAGTATTAAGCTCATTTTTTATATTATCCAGAAGTCCTGTAATAATTGTTTTTTCCTGATCAGACAGATGAAGGGCTTCATTGGTATCATAAGAAAAGAAACCGAATTTTTTAATGTTTTTTGCCAAAGGATAGTTACGGATAAAGTCAGGATGTATCAGTATTGTATACCCGCAGTACTCTGCTTCTGTATCAGTAAAAAGGATCTGTCCTGGTGATGTGAACATCATACCTCCTTCATTAAAATCATAATATCCCTGCCCATATCCCATCTTTCCATTCTCCGAAAATTTGTAGGAGATCTTATAGAAATTCATAATAAAACTTCGGTTCAGCAATTCCTTATTGATCTTCATTGTGGAATTGTCTATCAGGCTCACCAGAGGATGAAGCGGCTTGGCAAGCTGTAACATGTTGTGCAGTTCTGATATGGATGAGATTTTCAGCGGAATGTGTTCTTTCTTTTCCATACTATAAAGATAAAAAATTATTAGGTTTAAAAACAGCATAAATCAAGCGTCTATGCTGTTATTTATAGGTTTATTTAAAGAAACTGTTTTCCCAGCTGTTCCCTGAATGCCTCATCTCCCAATTCAAGACGTTGGGCATATAAAGCCTTAGCATCCTCTCCTGCTACATATCTCAGTTTTTTCTTTCCATCTGTAGCAGCTTCATATACCACTTCTGCAATCTGTTCCGGTGAAGAAGCTGTTTCCATCATGCCTTCCATATTGGAAAACATGGAATTGAGCATTCCTTCATAAGCAGGACTTACTGCTGAGTCTAAGGAACGTCCTGCAAAATCTGTCTTAATACCGCCCGGAGAAACCGTTTTGATGGTTATTCCGAATGGATCAAGTTCAAAAGCCATACTCTCGCTCCAGCCTTCTAAAGCCCATTTGGTAGCATGGTAAGTGGATCCGAAAGGAAATGCAATCAATCCTCCAATAGACGTTGTGGAAATAAACACCCCGTTCTTTTTCTCTCTGAAATACGGAATAAAAGCCTGTGTAACACGAATCACTCCCAAAAGATTGGTATCCAGCTGTTTCAGAATCTGTTCATCTGTCAATGCCTCCAAAGGACCGATAAGACCATATCCTGCATTATTAAAAACCACATCCACTTCACCAAGGTTTATAGCTTTGCTTACCGTAGACCGGATCTGCTCCAGATTGGTTACATCCAGCGGGAGAACCGTCACATTTTCTAATCCGGCTAATTCTCCGGCCGCTTCAGGATTTCTCATTGTTGCAATAATTTTCCATCCTCTGCTCTGAAATAACTGTGCTGCTGCTTTTCCTAATCCTGTGGAAGCACCTGTTATAAAAATTGTTTTCATTCTATTTTTCTGTATTTAAATTACAGGACAAATTTCCGCTAAAGGGAAAAGTAAAGAGTTGCCAAAACGGGGAAACATGTAGCCAAAACGGACTTATTTCTGTTCTTATCTTTCAGCTGTTTTTTGTAAGTTTGCTGATCATTATGGCAGCCTATATTCTTGAAAACACCACCATCAGCACACTTTCTGTGTATGATCTTCTGAAACACACTGACAGCAGTGCGTTTATAGAGATCAAGGATTTTCAACATATTTATCCCCTTGCCATTGAAAATGATGCGGGTGTATTTACGAAAAAAACTCTTCAGGATTTCCCTTCTGTCTCTGTCAGTCAGGTTGGAAGTTCGCTAGTCAGCACCTGCAGCTGCGGTAATACCAGAAATAAGCTCTGCGAACATCAGGCAGAAATCATCCATAGTATTTTAGAGGTCAATAATTTTAAGATCTTTTTTGATTCTTTTATCCGAAAAAAACAGTTCCTTTCTAAAGCGAGAGTTTATGGACTGGACCGTGAACCTGATCTTGATGTTTATTTCAGACTTGAATATCTTGACGGAAAAATTGAGGTATATCCCAGAATTAAAGAAATGCTGCCAATAGATGAGCAGACTTTTAAACAGCATCTGCTGCCACAGCGTTCTTCCGTTATCGATGAACTTGCTCTCCGGGAAACAGGCCGAAAAAAAATACTGGTCATCGGCAGACACCGTTACTATAATCATCTGAATTTCTCTTTAATGGAGGCTGAGACTACTCAGAACGGAAAGATTAAAAATCCGGTAAATACCGTGGATACCACACAGCTGATCTGGAAAGCGGAACAGCCTTCCGATATTAAGTTTTATACGGCAGTTTCCTCTTTCCAGAACAATTACAGTGAAGATTATACAACCTCTGAACTAGAAGCCCTCAGTCTGATCGTACACAATCCTCTGAACCTGAACGTTTACTATCACGACAGGGAGCTTTCAGAAACTCTATCGGCAAAATCTCTGGTTCCTGTAAAGCTTGAGACACTTCAAGCCGAAATCCAGCTGAATGTCTTTAAAAAAGATCCTTTTTATGAAGTTACAGGAGAACTTCTGTTCAATGATGTGTCTGTACCTTTTAAAAACATAATACTCAGGAATGAATGTTTCGTTTATAGCAAGAATACTTTCAGCTTCGTGGATAATCCGGATATGCTCAGAGTTATTAAATTTTTTAAAGCCAATCATGAGATCCTGCTGGTTCATGCTTCAAAGTACGAGGAATTCATGCAGACTGTTCTTTCTTCCATTGAACAGATCATTCACATCAATTATAGCTATATACACCCAGCAACTCAGGTACAGCTTGAAGAAAAAAATTATCAGACCGAACGGGTTATCTATCTTCGTGAACAGGGGAATTACATTGCCATAACTCCTGTTATGAAGTATGGAATGGCAGAAGTCCCGGTCTATTCAAAAAAACAACTTTTTGATACTGACCAAAACGGAAATCCGTTTAAAGTCAACAGGAATGAAAATGCTGAAGCACGTTTCACTTCACTCGTTATGCAACAGCATCCTGAATTTGAAGAACAGATGGACGGATATGAATATTTTTATCTTCACAGGGATAAATTTCTGGATGACAACTGGTTTCTTACCGCCTTTGAAACCTGGCAGAATGAAGGCATTGTGATATTGGGCTTTAATGAACTAAAAAACAATAAACTTAATCCTAACCGGGCAAAGATCAACATTCGGATCACCAGCGGACTGGATTGGTTCAATGCAAAACTGAAAGTAAGTTTCGGAGAAAAAGATGCAGCCTTAAAACAGCTTCACAGAGCCATCCGGAACAAAAGCAAATTTGTACAGCTTGATGACGGCACACAGGGAATTCTTCCTGAAGAATGGATCAGCCGTATTTCTGCTTATTTTCAGGCAGGAGAGATTGATGCTGAGCTACTCAGAATCCCTAAGATTAATTTTACCGAAGTCTCTTCACTTTTTGAAAAAGAAGTATTAAGTGAAGAAGTGCAGCAGGAAATCACCTCCTATTCACTTCAGTTTTCATCGGTTAAAAATATTCCCCAGATTCAGGTTCCTGATGGACTGCAGGCTATATTAAGAGACTATCAGCATGACGGACTGAACTGGCTGAGCTTCCTGGACGGATTTAATTTCGGAGGATGTCTGGCTGATGATATGGGACTTGGAAAAACAATTCAGATTATTGCTTTTATTCTCGCTCAGAAAGAAAAACGGGGTCAGAAAACCCATCTGGTCGTAGTTCCCACTTCCCTCCTTTTCAACTGGCAGGAAGAGATCGGCAAATTTGCTCCTTCTCTAAAAGTTCTGGTCCATTATGGCTCCGATCGACCAAAAGTTTCAGACCATATGGCTGATTACGACATTGTGCTTACCAGCTATGGAATGCTGCTTTCCGACATTCGTTTTCTGAAGAGTTTTCATTTCAGCTGTATTTTCCTTGATGAATCACAGACGATTAAGAATCCTGACTCTGAACGATATAAAGCAGCCCGTCTTCTGCAATCAAGAAACAGGTTTGTCCTTACCGGAACCCCCATTGAAAACAACACATTTGATCTGTACAGCCAGCTTTCCTTTGCCTGTCCTGGATTATTGGGCAGCAAACAGTATTTCAAAGATATTTATGCTATTCCTATTGACAAATTCGAGTTCAGCAAACGCGCTCTGGAACTTCAGCAGAAAATACAGCCGTTTATCCTCCGCAGAACCAAGAAACAGGTGGCCAAAGAGCTCCCTGAGAAAACAGAAATGGTAATCTATTGTGAAATGAATAGCGAGCAGCGCAAGATTTATGATGCTTATGAAAGAGAACTTCGTGAATTTATTGCAGCCAATGACGATGACGATCTGAACAAGAACAGCATGCATGTTCTGACTGGGCTGACCAGACTCCGCCAGATCTGTAATTCACCTATTCTCTTGAAAGAGGGCTATTCCGGTGAACATTCAGTGAAAACAGAAATACTGATGGAACAGATTGAAAGTAAATCAAAAGACCATAAAATCCTTGTATTCTCCCAGTTTGTGGAGATGCTGGATCTTTTGAAAACTGAACTTGAAGACCGGAATATCTCTTTTGAATACCTTACCGGGCAGACTAAGGACCGCGGTAAAGCCGTAAAAAATTTCCAGGAAAATGAAGAGATCCGTGTTTTTCTGATCAGCTTAAAAGCCGGAGGAGTCGGGCTTAATCTTACGGAAGCTGATTATATTTATCTGGTAGATCCGTGGTGGAATCCTGCGGCAGAAAACCAGGCTATTGACAGAAGTTATCGTATCGGGCAGACCAAAAATGTCATTGCTGTCCGGCTGATCTGTACCAATACGGTTGAAGAAAAAATACTGACTCTACAGAAGAAAAAGAATGAACTGGCTCAAAACCTTCTTAAAACAGACGGAGCGGGTATTCAGAAACTATCTAAGCATGATCTGCTGGAAATTTTAGACTCGAAATCATGATAAAAATTTTCGGGCATTCCGTTCCGGAATGCCCGAAAATTTATTAATTTAAGGATACATAATCTTTTTATCCAGCTCAACAGGATTGTTGAATCTTTTGATATTCTGTCTCATTCTTTCATTCACTTCCCGTCTATTGGCTGCATTTACTTTTGTTCCGTCATTCAGGAAGAACTGATCACCCTCTGCTCCGTTCCTGATGAAATTAATCGGAGATTCATAGAATGTAAGTTTCGTTGTTTTATATTTTTCCCAGGTAACCGGAACGCTTCTTTCCCTCGACATGTCAATAAACATGTTTTTAACGGGTTTATCCAATTTCACAGACTTTACCAACTCAAACTTGTAATTGTTCTTATCATCGTAAAGTTCTACAATAAGCCCCGGCAGACCATGAAATTTATACGGTCCTTCCTGAAACGGAATATCCTTGGCAAACCAGGCGGTCCATTCTCTTCCACCATAGCTTGTTGTTGCTTTCTGAAGCTGAATATCTTTCACTTTTTTACTTTCCCCAGTAAGCTTCCACTGTTGGGAATCTTTGGTCTGAAGCTTTAAAACGGTATCTTCCATAAGATCATATTCATCATAATTTTCATTTCCGGTTTTATGATAAATAATGGTTGAGGTATTCAATTTGCTATCTTTAGGAAACTGAAGGTTATTGGTGATCAGAGAGTCTGCAATAAAGAAATCCCTTTGGTAGTATTCTACTTTTTCAGGATGGATGTCCAGATGAAAATTCTCTTTGGTCAGAACTTCTGAATCTGCATCTTTTTTGTAAATGACATCATAGATGAATCGGTGGGTCTGGGATTTAGCCCAAAAGCCGGCAGCCAGAACTGCCATAAGTACTGTTTTTTTCATGTTATTATTTTTCATTAAAAGCAGCCTGAAAAACAAAACAGAATATTTGTAAGACACCTTTTACAAACGATCTGATCATGAATTCACGGCTTTTAAATTTCTGTAAAATAAGTTCAATTTTTCAACACATAAAAACTCCGGAAATATAAAGTTTTGATAAATTTCAGGGATAAAATGTTAAAAGGAACAGTAATGTTTTAACAATAATCCACAGGAATAGCATTTTAGTTAAAAGTCTCTTAAATGCAGGCGTTTTCAGCAATTCCTTATTTTGAAAAAAAGAAAAAACCGACAGAATATGGCCTGCCGGTTTAAAAAACAAAAATTGATATGGATATGATTTAGATATGTGTTTATTTTTTTATGATTTTTTCGGTGATAACCTTATGATCTTTAGTCTGAATTTTTATCAGGTAAGTTCCCGCTGCCAACTCATCCAAGCTTACAACAGCAGTGTTTCCTTCTGATAATTTTCTTCCTGTCAGATCATATATCTCATATTTTTCCAATTTCTCTTCCGTTCTTATAGTTAAAGAACCTGATGTTGGATTCGGGAATATTTTTGCGACAGCTTTTTTTGATACTTCTGCGATAGCAAGATTTTCTGCCTGTACATTAATGGTATAGTCTTCTGCCTGTCCTATGAACCATCCTGACGGGCACGGAAGATTTTCCAGCGTTCCCATCCACGAACTTGACTCATATGCTTTTACCAGCCTGAAACGGGTTGCCCCCAGCAACGCATTGGAAGGGATGACAATTGTTCCTGAAGTCACTCCCGACTGCTCATGGCCAATAGGATCAGAATTGTCTAAATATCCCAGGTTAAACGCTTCATCGGCATCAAATATATTATTGTGATTAAAATCTATATAGGCATACGCTGAAACAGTAGTCTGACCGTGGGTTCCTCCGGTCATTGTAATAGGATAAGAACCACCTCTGTTCACATCAAATATAATATTTGTGAAATTTTCCAGCACTTCTGAATTCCCGTCGATATTGCTGTCATTGCTTTTTCCTGCAAATTCTACTCTGCTTATTTCACTTACGGTATGGGTACTTATATTTTCAGTGCCGCAGTAAGGTGCCGGGAAACCAACATTATTTCCGGCAATAAAAATGGTATAGTCCTCTGCCTGTCCCGATCTTAAATTGGTATCACAGGCTGTACTGATGGAACTAGGTGCATTCGGATCCGAATAAGCTGCTGTATTGTTATTTTTAAGCACTCTCATTCTTGTTGTTCCCGAAGAAGCGTTTGCCGGTACAGTAACCGTTCCACTCACAGTTTCGGCATTGGCAGGATTGGCCGCCCCCAGTCTTCCGACATAAAAACTTTCTCCGGCATCATTAAAATTTCCATTCTGATTGAAATCTATAAAAACGACCACATCACTCGGAAATGTACTTGAAGGACCTTTTACAGAGATTGGATAACTGTTTCCTGCCTGCAGGTCTGTAGATATTGAGGTAAAATCTTCATATACAGGTGTAGTTCCAGACTGAAACGGCGATGTATTGTTGATATTTCCAAAACTTACCAAGGTAATCATATTGCTGTCTGCTCCGTATTGAAATGCCGGACTGCAGTACTGCGCATCCATCATCATATAAAACAGCACAGCTGCAAGAGTAGATAATCTTTTCATGTATTTCTTAATTTTCTTGAGACAAAATTATATTTATTTAGAATTAATAAAAATAATAAACTAATGATATTTGTCATTTTTTGAATATTAACAAGATAATTAATGAAATACAACAATATATAAGGCTAAAAATCAGAATATTAATAAAATTAATACTCTTAATCCATCAAGAATTAGACTGTAACAGAATCTGCCTGATCTGCGATTTAATCATTCTTTTTCATTTTGATTTACAAATAATTATCACTCTCATCCCTGAAAATATGGGCTATTTGTGGGAAAACATTTCTGCCACGAATTTTTATTTATTGTGGATTTTACAAACTGGCTGTATAGACTTTGGCTAGAGCCAATGGATTGTTTTTTTATTTAGGCGGACTAAAGTCCACCTCTATTGAATAAATTCTACATACCAGAAGATGTTTGCCTGCTATTTTTTCTCTCGCTGATCCAGCAGATTACGCAGATTTTTTATTCTATGGGAAATAAAAATTGTAGATGCTTAAAAACTTTGTGAACTTCTATGCGCAAAGTTTTAAACCTAAAATAATTCTTAAGTGTTAAATTTCTTTTGTGCCTGTGTGGTTAAAAAAGCCTGTTTTATGCCCTTGAAAGCTGGTCTAGCTTTTTTAGTAATGTAGGAATTCTGTATGGACCATGCATCTGTTCTACTTTTTTAAGAATTTCATCAGAATCAGCACCTTTCACCGTAAGAAATAAGGGAGTTTTGCTTTCTCCGCGAAATATATTTTTTCGTAAAGAATCCGGGGCCGCAAATTCATTTTTTGCGATTCCGATAATGGGATATTTCTGTTCAAGTGCATCATAAAGATAGCCTCCTAATCCTATCTTTCCATCGTTATTTAAGGTAACATAGCCGTCTACAATGATTATATCTCCTTCTTTTAAGGTTATTTTCTTTAGCAGGCTAATAATACACGGAAGTTCTCTTTTGTAAAAAGCTCCACTTTCATAATCAGAGCTGATCTCTGTTTTTTCGGTAAAAATTTCAGATTCTTTTTCAGAAGTCCAGTCTTCAAATGCAATACATACTGTATTGGCGTGATCCTCATAATAGTAGGTATCAAAAGCGTAAATCATAGTATTCTTAACTTAAAAAAACTCACCAAAATGCCACAAAATCCCGGACGGATCATGTACGAAGCATTCTTTTCCCCATTCCATCGTTCTCACCGGAGTAAGTCTGGTTCCTTTATATTTTTCTGTGAAATTCAGAGCCAAAAGCTCTTTATAGAAGTTATCTGTATCTTCCACTTCCATGAAAATCATGGTATTGTCTACCCAATCTTTCGCATAGTAATCCTGAAGATAAAAACCGGTTTCTCCTTTTTTAAACAGAGATAATTTAGGTTCGAGAATGAATTCTTCAAATCCGAGATCTTTGTAAAAACGACGGCTTATTTCAAAATTTTCGGCACCAATAAACGGGCGGATGGATTTTACCTGCTGTTTCATTATTTTCTGTTTTTCCATGTCGACCAGTCCATTTCAAAACGGATTTCTCCTTTTCCGTGCATTCCGTTTTCTTTCCAGCCTGATTTTCGGTAAAATGTTTCTGCTCTGGTATTGGGAGCTGTTCCCAGCCAGACATCATGTTGGGTTTGTTTAAAATACCAGTCGATCATTTGATCATGAAGCTGTCTTCCGATTCCCTGATCTTCAAAATCAGGATGAACAAAAAGTGCCCAGATATTATGTTCTTTCAGATCAACTATTGAAAATCCTGTAATTTCAGAATCAATTTCTGCCACCCAGCCCCTTCCTCTTTCAAAAAGAAACTCTTCACAATCCTGATCAGTCACTAATCCAGGATCTGACAATACATTCTCTTTTACAGAGTTTCTGACTCTCTGAATCTGAAAAATATCCTCTGGTAATGCTTCTCGGATTATTACTTTCATGTAAGGTGATGGTATTTTGATAAATACAGAAATACAGAGCATAAAATCCTGCATTTCTATAATTCAATCTAAAGTTATTTTTTATCTACAACAATTCTTTCTGCTCTGTTGGCTATTTCCCAGGCCGTAGCAAAAACAAGCTGGGTTCTTTTTTCCAGCAAAGGATAGTCGATTTTATCAGGATCATCTGTAGGACGGTGGTAATCTTCATGAATTCCGTCGAAATAGAATGCTACCGGGACATTATTTTTAGCAAAGTTATAATGATCTGAACGGTAATACAGCTGCTGAGGATCATTCGGATCATCATACTTATAGTTCAGTTCCAGATTATTGGTTTTGGTATTGGCTTCTTCATTAATCACTTTAAGCTGTGAGCTCAACATTTCGGAACCGATTACGTATACATATTGTTTTCCTCTGTTATCCGGATCATCACGCCCAATCATGTCTATATTAAGATCTACAACGGTATTCGCCAACGGGAACACCGGATTGCTGGTATAATAATCTGATCCGAACAGGCCATGCTCTTCTCCTGTTACATGAAGAAACAAAATAGATCTCTTAGGTCCTTTTCCTGCTTTTTTAGCTTCCTGAAAAGCTTTGGCGATCTGCATCACGGCTACGGTACCGCTTCCGTCATCATCAGCCCCGTTATATACCACACCGTCCTTGGTTCCTACATGGTCATAATGTGCCGAAATCACTACAATTTCTTCAGGTTTTTCACTTCCTTCAATAAATGCAAGGATATTTTCTGAATCCGGAAGATTTCCACCGCCTCTTTTTTTCATAAATTCAGCCGGAACCTTTTGATAATAGGACCCAAGTGCTTTCGGATATGATATTCCTAGACTTTTATAATAGTTGATCATATACTCACCCGCTTTTTTCTGCCCCGGGCTTCCTGTATCTCTTCCTCCCATTTCATCAGAAGCAATCACATATAAGTTTTTCTTTAACTCATCTGCTTTAATGAACTTATATGCAGAAAGAAAAGCTTTATCACCTTTAGCGGAAGAAGAAGACTGATCCGGTGCTCTTTCAGCTATTTTTGCAGTTCCGCAGCTTACCAGTACAGCAGCGGAAAATAACGGTATAAGTAATTTTTTCATTAGAATAATTATTTGTCTAAAAATAACAAATTTTATTTAACCGGAACGATACTGCTTACAATTTGGCTTTATTTAAGGGAATTATGATCATAAAACTTATTTTCATCTATGTTTAAAACAAGTTAAATTTAAAATATAACCAATAAAAAACATAATTAACAATGCAAATCACATTAAAACATTGTTTTGTATAAAAATATGATACTAATTTCATTATATTTGAATTAAATACAGAATAGATGGAAAAAATTTACGGATTTACTCATTATTCATTTTTCACAGAAATGTCTGATCTTGCCATCAGGCATAACAGCTTTGATCTTTCTTTAGGAATTCCCGATTTTGACATTGATCTGCGCCTGACAACATTTTTAAAAGAAGCCGCAGATTATGACAGTCATCATTATGAACCTTTGGCAGGCAATCCGTTTCTTATAAAAAATATCATACAGTTTAATGGGCGGCGAAAAAACAGTATTCAGCTTAAAGAAACTGAAGTCACGATTATCCCGTGTGCAACCTTTGCTTTACATACTGCACTAAAATCCGTTTTGAATCAGGAAGATGAAGTCATCATTATACAGCCTTCTTATTATACCTATGGTCCATCTGTAGTGATCAACGGAGGTATTCCTGTCTATTATGATCTCGACCAAAATTTTACTATAGACTGGGAAAAGTTTCAACAATGTATTTCTAAAAAGACAAAAGCAATCATCGTTAATTCACCCCAAAACCCTACCGGAAAAATATGGAAACAAAACGACTGGCAGCAGTTGTACGAGCTGATTAAAGATCAGGAAATTTACCTGATTTCAGAAGAGATTTATGATACTTATTGTTATGATGGTGTCGAGCATTACAGTTCTTTGCTGCATCCGGAACTTAAAAACAGAACGTTCTGTATTTTTTCTTTCGGAAAAATGTTTCATACCTCCGGCTGGAAAGTAAGCTATTTGGCAGCATCCGAAGATCTGACTTCAAAGTTCAGGTGCTATCAGCAGTATATTTCTTATAGTGCCAATGCTCCGGCACAATATGCACTGGCAAAATACTTGGAAGTCTTTGATCCGTCTGAAAACCAAAGATTGATGCAGAAAAAGAGAGATCTGTTTTATGATATGGCTCAAAACACTCCTTTAGAAACCCTGCAGAAAGCAGAGGGAAGTGTTTTCCAAATTGTTAATTTCAGAAATATTTCCAAAACAATGACCGATGTAGAGTTCTCCAAATGGCTGACTGTTGAAAAGAAAACAGCCTGTTTGCCTCTCTCTGCATTTTATCATTCAAAACAGAACTCAGATTATGTGCGATTTAGTTTTGCTAAAAAGGATGAAGTGATTATTCAGGCGATGGAGTACCTGAGAAGGAATCTTTAATTTTTATTTCGCACAAACCTTTCTGGATATTTTTTTTCGCAATTGTTGCAGATTGAACAGATTTTTAATTCAATGCTATAAAACTAAAAAAGACACCACAAATGCGGTGTCTTTTAATATATTTTATCGTTTCAAGGCTACAGAGCCAGAACTCTTACATCAATTCTTCTGTTTTTAGCTTTACATTCATCGGTATCATTAGCCGCGCATACGGGATGCTGTGAACCATAACCATCTGCTTCTACCCTATCTGACGGAATTCCCAATTCCAGAAGTTTAAGTTTCGCCGTCTGAGCTCTCAGATTAGATAATTTCAGATTGCTTTCTTCATTTCCGGTATTGTCTGTATATCCACCTAATTTGATCTTAAGATCCGGATACGCATTCAGAATCTCAGCAAGATTATTCAGCTGTGCTTCAGACCCTGCTTTCAGGTCGCTTGATCCGGTTTCAAAATAAAGGTTTTCAATAGTATACCAGATATTGGGATCTAAAATGGATTTATCTTTCTTATCTACTGCATTATACAGCTGATATAGTTTACTTCCTTCACCAATAGCAATTGTTTTTCCTCCTTTCAGCTTAATTTCCTGAACATTTCCGGTTTCATATACAAAGTCTCCGTTTTCATTAAGATGCCCTTTCACTTCTCCCGGAATAGCTTCCTGAACAGCACTCACGGTAGTGGAATGTGCCTGCGATGCTCCCATAAGACTTTCCAGCTTAGCCTTTCTGTTAGCTTCAATCTTATCTTTATGCAGTACTGCAAGTGTTGGAGCAATTACCAGTGAAACGATGGACATCAGCTTAATCAGAATGTTCATAGAAGGTCCGGAAGTATCTTTAAACGGATCTCCCACGGTATCTCCGGTTACAGAAGCTTTATGTGGCTCTGAACCTTTGTAGTAGGTCTGACCGTTAATATCTACGCCTTTTTCAAAAGATTTTTTAGCATTATCCCAGGCACCGCCGGCATTATTCTGGAACATTCCCATAAGAACTCCGCAAACGGTAGCTCCTGCTAAGAAACCTCCCAATACTTCAGGTCCGAAAATAAACCCGATCAACAAAGGAGATACAATAGCAATCGCCCCCGGAAGCATCATTTTCCGGATAGAGGCATCGGTAGAAATGGCGACACATTTTTCATATTCAGGCTGTGCTTTTCCTTCCAGGATTCCCGGAATTTCACGAAACTGTCTTCTTACTTCTTCCACCATAGCCATGGCTGCCTGTCCTACTGCTGTAATAGCCAGAGAGGAAAATATAAAAGGAATCATTCCTCCTACAAATAATCCGGCCAGAACATCTGCTCTGTAAATATCAATACCATCAATTCCTGCAATTCCTACGAAAGCAGCAAATAAGGCCAGTGCTGTTAATGCTGCAGAAGCAATTGCAAATCCTTTACCTGTAGCTGCAGTTGTATTTCCTACCGCATCAAGAATATCTGTTTTTTCACGGACTTCTTTCGGAAGCTCACTCATTTCAGCAATACCTCCGGCGTTATCTGCAATTGGCCCGAAGGCATCAATTGCAAGCTGCATGGCTGTTGTAGCCATCATTCCGGCGGCAGCAATTGCTACTCCGTATAGTCCGGCACATAAGTAAGATCCGTAAATTCCTCCTGCAAGCACAATAATCGGAAGCAGCGTTGATTCCATTCCTACAGAAAGGCCGCCAATAATATTGGTTGCATGCCCTGTGGAAGACTGTCTCACAATACTGGAAACCGGTCTTTTACCCATGGCAGTATAATATTCTGTAATAATACTCATTAGGGTACCCACAACCAGACCTACCATTATTGCTCCAAAAACGCCCATTTTTGTAAATTCATGCCCTCTGAGGGTCATGGTTTCTGGAAGTGTATAATTTACCAAAAAATAAGATGATATGGCAGTGATTACGATACTTCCCCAGTTTCCCAGATTCAGGGCATTCTGAACAGAGGAAGTAGATGAGCCTTCATTATCATTAATTCTTACGAATAAAGTTCCTATCATAGAAAATATAATTCCTGTTCCCGCAATAAGCATCGGCAGAAGAATCGGGGCAAATCCACCGAAAGCATCATTGGAAATCGTTTCTCTTCCTAAAACCATGGTTGCCAATACAGTTGCCACATAAGAACCAAATAAATCGGCTCCCATGCCTGCTACGTCTCCCACGTTATCTCCTACATTATCTGCAATGGTAGCCGGGTTTCTTGGATCATCTTCTGGAATTCCAGCTTCTACTTTTCCTACCAGGTCAGCGCCAACGTCTGCTGCTTTTGTATAGATACCGCCTCCCACTCTGGCAAAAAGAGCAATAGATTCTGCTCCTAAAGAAAATCCGGTGAGAATTTCAATGGTTCTTTCCATTTCATGGGAATCCACAGTAGCTTCCGGAGCAAAGATCTGTTTAATAATCAGAAATAAGGATCCCAAGCCCAAAACAGCCAGTCCGGCAACACCCATTCCCATTACGGAACCTCCGGTAAAAGATACTTTAAGTGCTTTTGATAAGGATGTTTTTGCTGCCTCTGCGGTTCTTACATTGGCTTTTGTAGCGATCTTCATTCCAATGAATCCTGCCAGGGCTGAAAATACAGCTCCTACGGCAAAAGCAACTCCGATGCTCCAGTGAGAATTGGCGTTACTGGAACCCATTACAGCCAAAAGGATGGCCACTACTACTACGAAATAGGTTAAAATCTTGTACTCGGCCTTTAGAAAAGCCATTGCACCATCAGCGATATGTCCACTGATTATTTTCATTTTTTCATTTCCGGCATTCTGTCTGCTTACCCAATTGCTCTGCAAAAAAGTATACAACAGCGCAACAACACCAAAAATTGGCACTAACACAAATAGATCCATAGTTTAATATTTTTTTGATAATAGAAAATTAAATATAATAAATAATTATCACTAAAACATCAAAAAAAATCAACAGTTTAAAGTTGCGGCGTTGGAAAAGTGTTGGACCTGATCCCTGTAAACAGCCAATAAAAAAGGATAAACGAAGAATCGTTTACCCTTTTTCTATAATAAAAATCAGCGAATATTATCCGCCAAATTTATTGGCATAATCTGTTTGAGAAGCTTTGATCACTTTTTTAGCGTGCTCCGCTCCGTAAATTTCATGGATTCTGCATTTTGCAGGCTCATCCGGTAAATTTTTATACGTAAGGAAGTAGTGCATTAATCTTTTTACTTCAGCTTCAGGAAGCTCAGAGATATCTCTGAAGTGTCCGAAAGCATGATCTCCGATCATTACGGCAACAATTTTGTCATCTGCTTCTCCTCCATCGATCATTTTAAATCCACCGATTGGAATAGCTTCCATTAATATTCCTCCGGAGTGAATGTTGTGCGAACTTAATACACAAATATCAAGAGGGTCATGATCTCCCATGGTTACATCATCTGCTCCTGCTTCTACAGCAAGTTTCATTACTTCATTATGGCAGTATGTTCTTGGAACAAAACCATACAAAGCAGGGATAATATTGGAAAATTTCTGAGGCCTGTCTACCTTCAAAAATCCTGTTTCTTTGTCAACTTCATATTTAATGGTATCTGAAGGAACGATTTCCACAAATACGTTTACAACATTTGGCGCATCTTCTCCCGCAGTAATTCCATGCCATGGATGTGCTTTAAAATTTGGAATCATTATTTATCTGTTATTTTTTAAGTTATTATTAAAATTTCTCTTCGAAGATCTTCTATTGTATCGGCAATATAATCTTCACTTTCCATGTAATTCATGATGAAAATGGTCTTGAATTCATCCAGATCAGCATTTCCTTTCAACCCTTCATACGTTTTATGAAGCAGATCAATCACTGCATTCTTAGAATCCACGATATTCTTCCATGAATTTTTTGTCAGATAAAGCTGCTGTGAAGAGTTATATTCAAATTCTTCATTGATTGCTTTTTCAGTAAGGAAAATAAATTCATGAACCGCAAGATCTTTATCAAATTTCTGAATAAGATTGGAAGGTTTCATTCTTTCCAGAAAGAGAGTCATCCTTTCATAAGAATGGGTTTTGTTTTCTGTATTCGATTTTACGGAAAGAAGTTTGATCTCCTGATTTTTAAGGGTAATATAGGTATGTACAAATTGTCTCAGCAAAACCAGAAAAGGAATTGCAATAATCAATGCAAAAGCATAAGGTAAATATCCTGAAAAACTAGTCATAATTTTAGACCGCAAAATTACTAATTATTTTCCGGGTTCTAAAGATTTTTTGCATATATCCGTTAATAGAAATTTTTTAAACCTTATACAGGAAAATAACCTTCAGGAATTGGGAAAGAGAAAAAAAAAAACAGCCGGAAAGCTCCGACTGTCTGTTTAGTTATTTTTTAATAATTTTCTTATTGACTTTTTCTTTACCTGAACTCAGTTCAACCAAATAGGAGCCTTGTTTTAATTCGCTTATATCAAACCCGTTACGTACAATACCTAATACGGATAGATTCGGTTTATTGATGACCAGTCTTCCCGAAAGATCATAAACTGCTACAGATATTTTTTCGCCAGCACTGATCTTTTCCAGGTTTTTAAAGTAAATAAGTCCTGATGACGGATTAGGATACACTTCAACAGCCAAAAGGTTACTTTCTGCGATCTGCACATCTGATAATTTGCTGTTTCGTTCTGTTTCAGAAGCTTTAGTGGCCACCGGTGCGAAGGTATAACATGAATTATCGCCAATATAAAGGTAATTTGATTTCCCAGGATCCGGTGCCAATACAACATTATTTTCCAGAAGGATATAGTCTTTTGCTTTAATGGTAATTTCAGATTGGTTTACAAATGACTGATCTTTTATTCTTACTTTCTGAGGAGAATTAATCAGCTCAAAACTATATCGGTTAAAATCTCTTCCTGAAACCAGCATCTCACCGCCGTTTACCGGATTCATCTGCCAGGCCAGTTTAGTTGATTTTCCCGCATCAATTCTACCCGCTCCCATTCTTCCGACGTATGGAAGGTTCTCCGGAATGGTATCAAGATCGGATGCTCCTAATTTCAGAATAGACTCTACTTCATCTGCATTCAAACAATTATTAGCTGAAAATAATAAGGCCACAACACCTGATATCTGCGGGGCTGATAAAGAAGTTCCCCACGCGCCTCCATAAGAAGTGTCACTTTCTGCAGTTGCTCCCAGAACATTATATCCTGAAGCATACACATCCACTTTATCGTTCACTCTGTTAATGGTTGCAGGATCTCCGATGTTATGTTCTACTCGATCTTTCCAGATCATCGGAATATTGTTGTAAGTAAAGCCTACATCTTCATGTCCCACGGTAGAAACACTGATCACATGATTGTAACTTGCAGGATATACATAAGTGAAAGGACCTCCACAGGTAGATGAATTTCCTGCCGCTGCAATAACTACTGTTCCATTAGCATATATTTCATCAATAACGCTTTGTTCAATAGTACTTGGTGCACAATATCCGTTATGCCAGCTGGCATTAACTACTCTTGCTCCTTTTTTTGATAATTCCAATAATCCGTTAACACTATTGTTCATTTTATAAAGTACAGTAGAGTTAAACCCGGTTCCAGGGATTCCCTTACCATTATCGGTATTTGCCGCAGCGTGGCTTGCTACTGCTGTTCCATGAGAATCCGGATAGGTATAAGTATCCAGGCTGGTTACTTTTCCTACAAGATCTTCGTGGGTAAGCCTGATAGGGGTATCACATATTCCTATTTTAATATTAGGATCTCCATGAGTGTAATCCCAGGCATTTGTTATATTGATGAGATCAAGACTTTTGCGGGGAGCTGAGCTTCCAATGGGATAATGATAATCATTCGGGGTATATAAAATTTCCGGTTTACGGGTTTCTTCTATCAGAGGAAAATATCTACTGAATTGCTTTAAATCCTCGAAAACTTCACTTTTATTAACCTCCAGCAGATATATTCTCTGCAGAAATGGGGTAACTGCCAGGGGAAAAGCTTTTTCAAATTTATAGATTTCATATTTCGATAAAACTTGTGTAACAGATCTGTCGGTATGTTCTAAAAACAGGTTTTTACCATTGCTTTTTATTTTGGGAACATTATCGTTGTTTGCAATTTCTATATAGTAGGCTTTATTTTGAGCAAAAGATAAGGCGGACCATAAAGAAAATGCAGCAATTAATACTTTATTTTTCATATTGCTGTACTTTATTTTTTAATTCCTTGATCTCTTTACTCTGCTGAATCATATATAGTGTTAATTCTTCTACTTTTTTAAGCAGGAGAATATTCATTTCTTTCAGCTCCACCCCGTTTTTGATAGCTTCTTCTGTAGTAGGTACCTCCGGAAGGTGGCCGTTTTCACTGATGAACTTATCCAATTCATTCAATGGCATCAGTTTATAGTCTTTTTCGAAGACATAATCTGCCCAGCCGTTGTCTGCTGCAATGTCAACCTTTATTTTTTCAGTTCTGATTCCGTTTTTCACAAATAATCTGTAATCGTTACAGTCAGAACAGTTGAAAGTAAGACTTGAAGGTCCTAAAACCATTTTACCGTTTGCTTTCAATGATAAGATACTTTCAAAAGGACCGTTAAGGCTTGTTATTCCTGAGACATCAAAAATCCCTGGATTATTGGGCTGATATTCCTTGTACGACAGCCACACCAAAGAAGAGCCATTCCCAACATTGGCTCCGTGATTCAGTACCTGAAATGTATCAGAAGTGGTGGTGGAAATGAATTGGGACCTGCCCATTGCCTTAAAAATGTAGTTAGGATCAGGAGCTGTATTGATTCCTATGCTTCCTTTCGCATGAATTCTCATCCGCTCAGTACTCATTGTTTTTATAACCAGATCCTGCTCATCTCTTGTTCCGATATATTCTTTACCCGGAGAGGTTCCTAAATTTCCTAGTAGATTCCATGTTGATTGGGCATTTGAGAATGCAGCCATAGCAATAGCCGCCAAAATGAATGTTTTTTTCATGATGATTAAATTTAAGTTTTATGGTTTATTTAGCTTTTTTACACCATGAATATACAACTATTTACCTTACAAAAACTTTGTAAGAGAAAAAAATCACAAATTTGTGAGGATTAAGCTATGAAATAATAAATTCGGATACCCTCTTAAACAAGAAAATATATACATTTAATTTTCAATGAGTTAAAAAAAATTATCTCTACTGAAAAAATTTAACGAGCAGAAACAGGCTTATAGGTCTGAGTAACGTCCTGCGTT
Organism: Chryseobacterium sp. 2987; assembly: GCF_031456375.1. Taxonomy (NCBI): domain Bacteria; kingdom Pseudomonadati; phylum Bacteroidota; class Flavobacteriia; order Flavobacteriales; family Weeksellaceae; genus Chryseobacterium; species Chryseobacterium sp. 2987. The sequence goes on along the minus strand of NZ_JAVDUN010000005.1, from coordinate 131,539 downwards.
CAAAATTGTCTAATAAAACCTTTTAAGAAATTTATTTTCAATAACACCATATTCATGAAGTTCTGCTCCAAAACTTTTGAAAAAAACCTGAATTCCCCGGATATTGCTTCCCATGAAATTGAATGATTTTTCATGAATATACAGATTCAGAATTCTGTCGATTACAAAAGAAGCCCCATTTTCATTTTTATATTTTTCATCATTGACCAAACTTAGCAAAGAAAACTGTTCTTTGTCTGAAACTAAAACAGCCAGGCTGATTAATATATCATTAAAAAATGCCCCGCAGAGCTTAAGGGAATTATTTTCGGAAAGAAAGAACAGATAATTTTTAAGTTTCTGCCAATCCGATTCTTTGGAAAGTCCTTTTAAATTACTGCGAAAAAAAAGAATGCTCTGGTCATTAAGCTCGATTTCCTTATAATGAAGGTGCTGAGCCATTTTAGCGGTAGATTTTCTTCCTTTAAAGTATTTTTTTCTTCTTAACAGGACATAGTCAGAAATGGGAATAATGTAATTTTTTCTTTTTTCCGGCTCCGATGAAAATGTATTATGCTGATTAAATGAATAGAGAAAAAGAATATATTTCTTTTTTAAAAACTGTAAAAACAGATCATTGATTCCTGAATCATCAGCTTTTGAAAAAACCCCAAGCTGCTGACAGAAAAGTGGCATATTAACGAAATTAATTCCTACTTTTCGATCTATATGAACAGGCATTACCGCTTCATAATCTCCATAAACCAGGACATGCCAGCTGCCTGAAAGCTGATCTAAAATTTCCTTTCTGGCATACCAGTTTCTCTGTTCAGAATTTTCCAGGCATTTTGTATATTTTACGAAATCAATCTCGTTATATTTCACTCTTCTAATCATAATAATCCATCATCTGAGAAACTAAAGTATGAGTTCTGCGTAATAATAATGTGGTCTAAAAGCTGGATGCTCAGTATTTTCCCAGCCTCTTTTATTTTTTGTGTAATATGTAAGTCTTCTTTGCTGGGCTTCAGGCTTCCTGAAGGATGATTGTGCGCGATAATAATCCCTGTTGAAAAATGATCCAGAGCGGTCTTGAATAATATTCTTACATCTACGATAGACTGGCTTATGCCTCCTTGAGTCAGCTGGGCAATATGAATGACTTTGTTGCTCTGGTTAAGAAATATTCCCCAAAACTCTTCGGTTCTCAGATCTGACAGCTGATTTTTTAATAAAAGATAGGCATCATTACTATTTACAACCACGGCTCTTTCCGGAATATCCTGAACAGCTCTTCTTCTCCCGATCTCTAGGGCTGCGATAATAGAAATGGCTTTAGCCTCTCCTATCCCTTTGAACTTCATCAATTCTTTGGTAGAAAGCTGACTTAGCTGATGCCAGCTGTTGTTTACTGAAGAAAGAATCTTTCTTGCCAGTTCTACAGCCGTTTCATCTTTACTTCCGCTTCCCATAATAATAGCCAGTAATTCAGAATCAGAAAGTGAATTTCGGCCTTTCAGCAAAAATTTCTCTCTGGGTCTGTCATCTTCGGCAAGAAGTTTTATGGGCATTTTTTTAGGGTATAAATGATGAGTTATAGATTGTTAATAGAAAGCGTATAAAATAACCGGATATTTAGATTGATCAAGGTATTTTGCAGTCTCATTGAAAGCATTTACCGAGAGCATGGGACAGCCTAAGCTTAAACAGGCCGGAGATGATGATTCTTTATCCGGAACACATCCCAGTGAGTGTAATACAATTGCCCGTTCCATAGCTCTGCTGTTGGAAGCATCGAGACCGTTCATCCTGTAAGCTTTACCGAATTTTCCGTTATAGCTCTGCAGAATTTCATATTTTCCAAGGGAAGATTGATAGGATCCTTCCGTATTACTGAATACTAAAGCCTCTGAATTCCGTACTACAGAACCGGAACCGTGAGAAACGATTGCTTTCTGTAGTATTTTATTGTTTTTCAGGTCATACACAAAATAACGGTATTGTCCTGAATAGGTTTTAAAGTTGATAAAAACCGCGATATCCTGATTGTAATTTTTGCCCTTCAGAAAACTTTTAATTTCCAGAATCTTTTCTTTCGGAATACCTCCGGAAACGGGAGTTCCCTGCGACTCAAATTTAGCACAGGAAATGATAAAAAGAAATAGGAATATCAATTTTTTCATTATCAAAAGCAGGTTTATTCTATGATCATACCGTCTTTCATCACCAATTTCCGGTCTGTAATTTCAGCAAGACCCGGGTTATGGGTGACAATCACAAAAGTCTGGTTGTATTTATCTCTAAGGTCAAAAAATAACCGGTGAAGATCATCGGCATTCTTTGAATCCAGATTTCCGGTAGGCTCATCGGCAAAAATAATCTTCGGTGAATTGATCAAAGCTCTGGCAACAGCAACCCTCTGTGCTTCTCCTCCTGATAACTGATTAGGCTTGTGATGAAGCCTTTGCTCTATCCTAAGATCTTCAAATAAGGCGTATGCTTTTTCAAGGGCTTCTTTCTCATTTGCTCCTCCTATTTTTGTTGGAAGCAGAACATTTTCTAATGCAGTAAATTCCGGAAGAAGCTGGTGAAACTGAAATACAAAACCAATGTTCTGATTTCTGAATTTAGAAAGCTGCTTATCATTCATATTAATGAAAGATTCTCCTGCAATAGAAATTTCTGTATTGTATTTATTGGAATTGGTTGGAAGATCCAGTGTTCCAAGAATCTGCAAAAGTGTAGATTTTCCTGCTCCTGATTCTCCAACGATAGACACCACTTCACCTGTTTTAATGTGGATATCAACTCCTTTCAGTACTTCTAAATTCCCATATGATTTATGGATATTCCTTGCTCTAATCATGATTCAAAAATAGTGAATAAACATAAATATACGAAATGTTTCAAAGCAAACATTCTAATTTATTTTTGATGAGATTGAAGTGAATATTATCTTAATAATTCATCAACCTTCTTTATCATTTCTTTAAATTCTGCTTCATTAAAGCCAACAGAACTAAACACCACTTTCCCGTCTTTATCCATGATATAGTTTCTGGGAATATATTCTTTGGCAAAAAGAGAATAAGCAGATCTGTCTTCATCCGGATAAATAGGCAGCTGAAACCCTTTTTTTGCCTTAAATTCTGCTATTTCACTTTGAGAATGCTCACGTCCAATGATAAGTAAGGAGAACCTTTTATCATTCTTATATTTTTCCCAAATCTCTGTCTGTAAATGAGGAAGCTCAAGCATACAGGGTTTGCACCATGTTGCAAAAAAATTGATCAGAACAACTTTCCCTTTCAGATCAGATGATCTTATCATTCCTTCTTCACTTTTAATCGTAAAACTAGGAATGACCTGGCCTACTTTAATTTCCTGAGCCAATAAAACCATATTGAGAAGGAGAGATGCAATAAGGATGAACTTTTTCATTTTTGTTTTTTCAATAACTAAATATAATAAGTATTCCTCAAATAACATGGAAATAAAATATCATTTAGCAACTATAAAAAAAAGCCTCCCGGATTGGGAGGCTTCACTATTTTCAGTTTAGAAAATTACAGTAACAAAGTTAATGGGCTTTCTAAATATGTTCTTAATGTCTGTAAGAATTGAGCACCGGTAGCACCGTCCACTACTCTGTGGTCACATGCCAATGAAAGCTTCATGGTGTTTCCTACAACAATCTGACCGTCTTTAACAATCGGTTTTTCAATGATTGCTCCTACTGAAAGGATTGCAGAGTTCGGTTGGTTGATGATGCTTGTAAATGTTTCAATTCCGAACATTCCTAAGTTGGAAATAGAGAATGTGGAACCTTCCATTTCATTTGCTTTAAGACCTTTGCTTTTCGCTCTTGAAGCCATATCTTTTACTGCTGCAGAGATCTGAGTGTAGTTCATCTGATCTGTATTCTTCAATACAGGAACCACTAATCCGTCCGGAATAGCTACAGCTACACCGATATTGATATTTCCTCTGTGGATGATCTTGTCTCCTGCCCAGCTTGAATTTACCTGCGGATGTTTTCTTAAAGCAATTGCAGTTGCCTTAATAATCATATCATTGAAAGAAATTTTGGTATCAGGAATAGAGTTGATCTCTTTTCTCGCCTCAATAGCTTTATCCATATTGATCTCTACCATCAGATAGTAGTGAGGTGCAGAGAACTTACTTTCAGCAAGACGTTTTGCAATAATGCTTCTTACCTGTGAGTTTGGTGTCTCCGTATCTTCACCCTGAACAAAGCTTACAGCAACCTGAGCAGCAGCACTTGCAGCCGGAGCTGACGCAGCTGTTTTCGCAGCAGGCTGATAATTTTCAACATCTTTTTTAACGATTCTTCCGTTTTCTCCTGAACCCTGGATATCGTGGATGTCCACTCCTTTATCCTGAGCCATTTTCTTAGCTAAAGGAGAAATTGCTACCCTGTCAGAAGAGGATGAACTTACAGCCGGAGCTGCTTTTTCCTCAGCTTTAGCTTCAGTTTTTTGTTCGGCAGGTTTTTCTGATGATTGGGAAGCTGCTTTTGGAGCTCCTACACCTGAAACATCTGTTCCTGCAGGACCGATAATTGCTAAAACGGAATCAACCGGAGCTGCTCCGCCTTCTTCTACACCTTGCTTCAATAATATTCCGTTGAATTCGGATTCAAAATCCTGTACTGCTTTATCAGTTTCGATTTCCGCAAGAAGATCACCTTCTTTTACAGTATCGCCTACATTTTTATGCCACTTAGCTACTTTACCTTCTGTCATTGTATCAGACAGTCTTGGCATAGTAATCACTTCTACCCCAGCCGGAACTTCTGCTACAGTCTGCTCAGCAGATGCAGGAGTTTCTGTTTTAGGCTCTTCTGATTTTTTTTCTTCGGAGCCAGCACTGGGAGTAGCTGTTCCTCCCGTTAATCCTGAAATATCTTCTCCTTCATTTCCGATAATAGCCAAAACAGAGTCTACAGCAGCTGCACCGCCTTCTTCTACTCCTATGTATAAAAGAGTTCCTTCTACTTCAGATTCGAAATCCTGAACAGCTTTATCTGTTTCAATTTCAGCTAAAATATCTCCTTCTTTTACCTTATCACCTACTTTTTTATGCCATTTCGCCACTTTACCTTCCGTCATAGTGTCGGAAAGGCGGGGCATCGTAATTACTTCTGCCATAATCTATATTGATTTGAGATTCGAGATTTGAGATTTGAGAATTCGGAAATTTCAAACTTCAAATTTCAAATTAATTTTTATTTATTAATTTTCTAATTTATCTAAGAATGGATAATCTTCCTGAGCATACACATACTCATAGATTTTTTCAGCATCCGGATATGGAGAATTTTCCATAAATTCGATACATTCTTCAACAAAATCTCTTGACTTGTTATCCATAGTCTCCAACTCTTCTTCTGTAGCCCATCCGTTAGCCAAAATTCTCTGTTTTACCAGTTCGATAGGATCATCATTCTTATGAACCGCTACTTCTTCTTTAGAACGGTAAGGTTCAGCATCAGACATAGAGTGTCCTCTGTAACGGTATGTTCTTGCTTCAATGAATGTAGGTCCGTCTCCTCTTCTTGCTCTTTCTATCGCTTCATAAGCAGCTTCAGCCACTTTTTCAGGATCCATTGCATCTACTGCAAGACAAGGCATTTCATATCCAAGACCCAGTTTATAAATATCTTCGTGGTTGGCTGTTCTTTTTACAGAAGTTCCCATTGCATATTGGTTGTTCTCTACAACAAATACTACAGGAAGCTTCCAGTTCATTGCCATATTAAATGTTTCATGTAAAGACCCCTGTCTGGCAGCACCATCTCCGAAGAAACAGATATTCACCGCTTTTCTGTCAAAATATTTATCTGCAAAAGCAATACCTGCTCCCAAAGGAATCTGTCCACCTACAATACCATGACCTCCGTAGAAACGGTGCTCTTTGCTGAAAATGTGCATAGAACCACCCATACCTCCTGATGTTCCGGTAGCTTTACCGCAAAGTTCAGCCATGATTCTCTTAGGATCTACGCCCATCGCCATTGGATGGATGTGACATCTGTAAGCTGTAATCATACTGTCCTTCGTTAAATCCATTGCATGCGTGAAGCCGGCAGGAATAGCTTCCTGGCCGTTATACAAATGTAAAAAACCTCTGATCTTTTGTTTTAGATAAAGAGAACGGCATTTGTCTTCAAACCTTCTCCACATAGTCATATCTTCATACCACTTCAGGTATACCTCTTTAGAAAATTCTTTCATGTGATAGCTCTTGCTTATTTATGATGAAATATTTGAGCAAAATTATAAAAAAAACTTTGTTTTTATCGTATACATACTAATTGTTTTTTTGCTTATAGTGTTATATTTGAATTTTAAACTTAAACATGGAAGAAAAACAGCCGTCATTGGTACATAAAATTTCAAAAGTCATCTCTGATTTTTTCAACCCTTTAGTTTCTCTGTTTATTTTCTACCTTTATATGAGTGTAAGAGAATATTCACTTAAAGATTCTCTGTTTTATTTTGTTCCTATTCTTTTAATGACTATTATTCCTGTCATTATCTGGCTGATCTGGAATGTAAAAACAGGAAGATACACCAATATGGATGTATCTGACCGTGTACAAAGGAAAACTTTATATATATTTGTAGCAGGCTGTCTAATGAGTTATCTTATTTTTCACTATATAAGGAATGGATACATCGATCTGGTTATGCTGTTTATTCTGATCCTTCTCATCACCATGCAGATCAGTAATTTTTTCATTAAAAGTTCCATGCATACTTCTTTCAATATATTTGTGGCTGCCTTATTTTTTACACTAGACTGGAAGATGGGCCTTGTCTGGCTGGGCATCGCCACACTGGTAGGAATTACAAGAATTATATTAAAAAGACATACAATAAAAGAAGTATTTATGGGGGCCGGAATAGCATTTCTGGTATCTTTTGTTTATCTTTATTGCGATATACAATTTCAACATTAAGAACATCTATGAAAATTAATCATCTTACGTCTGCGGAAGAGAACTTTATGAAACTGTTTTGGAAGCTGGAATCTTTTTACCTGAAAGACGTTATGGAGCAGCATCCTGAGCCTAAACCTCATCAAAATACGGCTTCTACTTATTTAAAAATACTTGTTGAAAAAGGGTATCTTACTACAGAAAAAGAAGGCAGAATATTCAAATATTCCGTGATTGTTCCTATGGAAGAATACAGGAAATTTTTACTGAAAGAACTTGCTCATCATTTTTTCAATGATTCCGGAAAGGAAATTCTTGAGTTTTTATTTAACGAAAATTTAATCTCACAAAATGACCTGAAGGGTTATTTTGACCTTAAAATAGAAATAAAGCCAGCCAAAGCTGAAGAACCTAAATTTGAAATTGCTGAAGAAGTACTCAATCCTAAAAAAGGGAAGAAAGGAAAGGAAAAAGAGAAAAGCAAGGATAGTAAAGAGAAGAAGAAAAAGAAGAAAAAAGATTAATCTCTCTATATAATGTAGGTTCGCGGAAGGAGTGTTGACAATCAGTTAGTTTTTTGACCGAGCTAAATCCAACCATTTAAAAACAGACATAAAAAAAGCGGCTTAAAAAAGCCGCTTATATTTTTACCAACGATTTCCGCCTCCGCCACGGTTGTTGTTACCATAGCCTCCGCCTCTGTTGTTGTTATTTCCGTAACCTCCGCCTCTGTTGTTGTCGAAGCTTCTTCTTGGCTTTTCTTCTCTTGGCTTAGCCTCAGATACGTTCAAAGTTTTTCCGTTGAATTCTTTCTGATTAAGAGCCTCAATTGCCTGCTTTCCTTCTTCATCACCCATTTCGATGAAACCAAAACCTCTTGAACGGCCAGTTTCTCTGTCAGTAACGATTTTAGCTGATGATACGTCACCGAATTCTGCAAATAGATCATGCAACTCATATTCTTTAGTTGCGTAATTGATGTTTGAAACAAAAATGTTCATTTTAAATAAAATTAAAAAATTAATAAAAATTTGGGTATATAAAAGAAAAACAACATAAATTAATGAACAAATATTGATTCCAAATATAAACGTATGCAAGATACAATTAAAAATTTCAAATCAAAGCTTTTTTTACAGTGTTTCTCACATTATGTTGAATTCAAAAATATAATTAATTGAAAAAAGAAAAATATTTATTGTTTTTCAATAAATATTTACCGATATTTGTTTTCATAAATTTTTCTTAAATATGAAAACAATGGAAACCAACACTAAACGAGTTCTTTCGATCATGAATGTTATTTCATGGATCGTTTTTATCGGAGCATGTATTACCGCAGGAGCATTAACCTGTTCATACATTATCACTGTAGTTAATCCCGAAGCAGCAAAAAAGCTCTATAAAGGCATTAGTTTCTACAATCTGTATCAATCTAATTCACAGCTGTATTATCAGATAATGACCACTATTATTTTCCTTGCCTGCTACAAAGCCTACCTTACCTATTTTGTGGTGAAAATTTTCCTGAAGCTCAATCTCGCAGCACCTTTTAGTGAGGATATCAGAATAATGATTACTAAAATTAGCTATGCAGCCCTTTCAATAGGTCTTATTTCCCTTATTGCCGAGTCTTATTTTTTTGATAAAGATTCTGTAACAACCGGGATTTCTCCCATTACCAATCTGTATGAATTTATAGGTTCCGGATCTGAATATCTGTTTTTCGGAGGAATTATCTTTATCATTGCCCAGGTATTTAAAAGAGGAATTGAACTTCAGTCTGAAAATGAATTAACCATATAAGTTATGCCGATTATTGTAAATTTAGATGTCATCATGGCCAAAAGAAAAATGTCACTGAACGAACTTTCGGAAAAAGTAGATCTTACACTCTCCAATCTTTCTATTCTGAAAACCGGAAAGGCAAAAGCCATAAGATTCAGTACTCTTGAAGCCATCTGCAAAGCCCTCGAATGCCAGCCCGGAGACATCCTGGAATATAAGGAATAAGAAATCATACCCTGAAAGAGGGAAGCATGAACTTGTGATCTGAGGCCAACTACTTCCCTCCTATAATCTTATCCCAATTTAGATTATATTAGAGTCATTAAAAATCCGTTGATGTGAAACAGCATACCACCAATTACCTCAATACTCTTATTGAAACGGCGGAAGACTGCCCCGTGTCTCAGGCACAAATCCCGCCTGAAAAGAAAGAAAAAACATTAGCCAGCCTTCAGTATGGAATAATTTCCGGACATCCGTATCAGTTTTCGTCAGATGATATTATTTTTGAATGCTATGCTTTAAAGAATGATATTACTGAAAGTGAAAAAGAATCAGAAAGAATTAGGTTTTTCTCAAAAGGGCAGCCATGTCTGAGATCTTCTCCGTTAGCCAAACGCTACGGATTCGGGTTTCATCATAATAAGGAAGGAAAAGTAGCTGTTTATCCCGCAGAAAGCCAGGAATACCAGCAATTGTTAAATGACAGCTCAGTTGTTAAAGTAAAAGCAATGCGCTCCAAAAGAAAATGATTGAGAAAATGAATGGTTTTCTTCAGATCAGTAAATAGTATTTCCTTGATAAACCCGGTTTTAAACACTAAATTTGTCGTGCAAATTATTAAAGACATGAACTACCATACCAGAAAATGGGTAAAACCCGAAGACCTGAATCCCAATCATTCACTTTTTGGAGGAAGACTTCTTCAATGGATTGATGAAGAAGCTGCTCTATACGCCATCATCCAGCTGGAAAACACAAAAGTAGTTACGAAGTTTATCTCAGAGATCAATTTCGTAAGCTCTGCCAAACAGGGAGATATTATTGAAATAGGAATTGAAGCTGTACATTTCGGATCATCTTCCATTACCTTAAGATGTGATGTCCGCAACAAAATGACCCATCAGACCATTATCACCGTTGATAAAATTGTTATGGTAAACCTTGATGCTGACGGAAATCCGGCTCCTCACGGAAAAACCCAGATTGAATTTGTGAAAGACAGACTGAGCAAGCCATGAAGATCTTCATCAAGAACATGGTATGCAACAGATGTATTGCTGCCGTTGAAAAAATATTTAACGATGCCGGGACGCCGCTTCATTCAGTTATTCTTGGAGAAGCCGAAACAGAAGCTGAAATTCCAGATGGAGTTATGCATCAGATTGAAGAAAAACTGCTGGAAACAGGCTTTGAAAGGATTAAAGATTCTGCCCATCAGCTGGTTGATAAGATTAAGAACATCATCATCATCAAGATCAGCGGGATGGATATTGACGAAAACTTTCTCCTCTCTGAATATTTAAGTTCAAAACTTCATAAAGAATACAGCTCTCTTTCAAAAACTTTTTCTCAAAACGAAAATATCACGCTCGAACAGTTTTTTATCCTGCAGAAAATTGAAAAAGTCAAGGAGCTTCTGTTGTATAATGAGTTCAACCTTACGGAAATTGCAGGCAAGCTTGGTTACAAAAGTGTTCAGCACCTGTCTACACAATTCCGTACCATTACAGGCTTTACTCCTACTGAATTCAAAAAACTTAAAGATCATCACAGGAAACCGCTGGACAGCGTCTAAGTAAAAAGAAAATCTAAAATCAGATCGTTTGAGAGAGATAATATGAGTAAAATAATTATTTTAAAGGGAAAACAGTCTCACAGGCTTCCCCACTCTCTCAAATTCTTTTTCTTTTCTAAACCTATAAAACCCTCATCTCAATAACCTTTCCTAATTCTATAACTATTATCCTTAAATTTATAACAGGCTTAAGTTCCGTTTTTGGAAATTTGTACTATAAAATTCAAGGATCATGGAAAGACAATATAATATCCTCGGAATGACGTGTTCCGGCTGTCAGAAAAAAATCTCAGAAAAGCTCAACAGTGTTCACGGTGTTAAAGCCGATGTGAATCTGGAAAACAGTACAGCAACCATCACTTCCGATCACGAAATTGAGCTTTCAGCTTTAAATCAGGCTTTATCAGAAATAGGAAAATACAGACTGGAAGACCCGGAAAAACCGGAAAAGGCATTTGTAAAGCCTCAGGACAGAGTTTCCCCTTCTTCAGTATATTATTGCCCGATGGAATGTGAAGAAGATAAAGTATACTTTAAACAAGGTGAAAGATGCCCGGTTTGCAGTATGTACCTCGTACCTATTGAAGAAAAACACGCTAAAGATCCCAATCACAAACCTACTTACTCTTCATCAAACCTACCGGAAAGTTTTAAAAATAATATTGGAAAATACTATTGCCCAATGTTCTGTGAAGGGGATAAAACCTACAATTCAGATACAGGCTGCCCGGTTTGCCATATTCACCTGGAGCCCATCACTGAAGAACTGGTAAAGAATGCTTCACAACACAACCATTCACATTCGCATTCACACGACCATCATCACGGACACCATCATCATGAAGCACCGACAGTAACAGATGAAATGGCAGGAAGATACTATTGTCCGATGTACTGTGAAGGGGATAAAACCTATGACTCCAATGTAGGATGTCCCGTCTGTGGAATGGATCTGGTAAAATACCCCGAAAAAAAAACCGCAAAATACACCTGTCCGATGCATCCGGAAATCATCAGCGATGAACCGGGAAGCTGCCCTATCTGTGGAATGGACCTCGTAAGAATGCCTGACAGCGGAGACGATGAAGAGGACGAAACCTATAATATCTTAAAAAAGAAATTCTTTATTTCCCTTGCTTTTACCATTCCTGTTTTCATTCTTTCGATGGGCGGAATGTTTATTAATTTCCCTTTTTCTCATCAGATACAGGGAATTATAGAACTTATATTAACGCTGCCTGTTATGTTTTATTCAGGATGGTTCTTATTGAAAAGAGGCTGGATTTCTTTCAAAACATGGAACTTAAACATGTTCAGTCTTATTGCATTGGGGGTTGCAGCTGCTTTTATTTTCAGTATAACCGCTATTGCTTTTCCGGATATTATCCCGCATGAAATCCGTGGACATAATCATGAGATTCCATTATATTTTGAAGCGGTCTGTGTTATTTTAACATTGGTTATTTTAGGGCAGCTTATGGAAGCAGCAGCGCATAAAAAAACAGGAAATGCCATTAAAGAGCTGATGAACCTTTCACCTGATGAAGCCAATCTTATGGTGAACGGAGAGGAAAAGAAAGTTCTTCTTTCCCAGGTTAAAATCGGTGATTTATTAAAAGTAAAGCCGGGAGAAAAAATTCCGGTAGACGGAAAAATCATTGAAGGAAATTCTGTAGTGGATGAAAGTATGATTACCGGAGAGCCCGTTCCTGTAGAGAAAAATATTGATGATAAAGTTTCATCGGGAACCATCAACGGAAATCAGGTTTTTATAATGAAAGCTGAAAAAGTAGGTGATGAAACCCTTCTTTCACAAATCATTAAAATGGTTAATGAAGCCAGCCGAAGTAAGGCTCCTATTCAAAAACTAACCGATAAAGTTTCCAAAGTTTTTGTTCCGGTAGTTATTCTGATTGCGGTGCTTACATTTGTTCTATGGCAATTTTTCGGACCGGAAGGAAAAAGAAGCCTTTTCGCATTTGTTAACGCCGTAGCGGTCTTAATTGTAGCCTGTCCGTGTGCACTTGGCCTTGCAACGCCCATGTCTTTAATGGTAGGGATCGGAAAAGGAGCCAAAAACGGAATCCTGATCAAAAATGCGGAAGCCCTTGAGCAGATGAATAAAGTAAATGTTTTAATTACGGATAAAACCGGCACTCTTACAGAAGGAAAACCGTCTGTGGAATATATTGAAACAACCGGCAGTGAAGACAAAAACCAGATGATGAAACTGGCATTTTCACTGAATCAGAATTCAGAACATCCATTATCGAACGCCGTAATCAAAAGAGCAAAAGAAGAGCATATTTCTGCCGAAAAAGTGGATCATTTTAAAAATATTTCCGGAAAAGGTGTAAAAGGAAATATCAATGGAAAAACAGTTTATTTAGGAAACGAAAGCCTTCTGACCAGCCATAATCTCAGCATTCCTGAACATTTAAAGCAAAAAGCGGTAGAAGTACAGTCAAAGGCGCACACCATTTCTTATATTGCACAGGATCAAACCGTATTGGGCTTCATCAGCTTTACGGATAAGATTAAAGAAAGCTCCAAAAAAGCAGTCAGACAGCTGATGGATGAAGGAATTGATGTCATTATGATGACCGGAGATAATGAACACACAGCAAAAGCAGTTGCCGATGAGCTGGGCATCCAACATTTCAAAGCCAACTGCCTTCCTGAAGATAAATTAAACGAAGTAAAAAGACTACAGCAGCAAGGTAAGATTGTAGCCATGACCGGGGACGGAATCAACGACTCCCCTGCTTTAGCCCAGTCTGATGTTGGAATCGCTATGGGAACAGGAACTGATGTAGCCATTGAAAGCGCAGAAATCACCCTTTTGAAAGGAGATATTTTAGGAGTAGCCAAAGCAAAACTTCTGAGTGAAAAACTTCTTAAAAACATTAAAGAAAATCTATTCTTTGCATTCATCTATAATGTATTGGGAGTTCCGGTTGCGGCAGGATTATTGTATCCTTTCTTTGGAATTCTGCTGTCTCCTATGATTGCTGCAGCAGCCATGAGTTTCAGTTCTTTATCTGTGATCCTGAATTCATTAAGATTAAATTCTGTAGATCTGGATATTAAGCAGAGATAAAAACGGTTTATTAACCTCAATTTTACATCACATGAAAAAAGAAAGTCTTTACATTGGATGTTCGGGATTTTATAATAATGACTGGAAAGGGTCATTATATCCTGAAAATGCCCAAAGTAAAGACTTTCTTACTTTATATTCACAAGTCTTTAATTCGGTGGAGATCAATTCAACTTTTTACCGTAAGCCAACTGCTAAAACTCTTCTGAAATGGCATGATGAAACCCCTGATCATTTTAGATTTTTCATCAAAATCCCAAAAATCATTTCGCATGAAAAACGTCTGAAAGCATGTAAAGAAGAGATTACAGAATTCTGCAGCCATATTGCTGATCATTTAAAAGAAAAGCTTTCCGGGTTTTTATATCAGTTCCCGCCTTCTTTTAAAAATTCTCCGGAAAATCTGGACCTGATCCTCAACAATATTAATTTCGGATATATTAATGTCATTGAGTTCCGTCATCATTCCTGGTGGCAGGAAAATATCTTTACCTTATTAAAAGAACACAAGATTATTTTTTCCGGTGTCAGCTTTCCGGGCGATCTCCCGCAGGATATCATCATTAATCATCCTGAAATTCTTTATTACAGGCTTCACGGAAAACCTATCCTTTACAAATCTGAATATAGTTATAGCTTCCTTGATGGCCTTGCGGAAGAAATACTCAAAGCGGAAAAGAAAGTCTTTATATTTTTCAATAATACCTGGGGAACAGCGGCCATCAATAATGCTTTGTATTTAAAAAAGCTTTTAGAAGTGGATTAAACTAAGAAAGACATTTAGAATTTTCATTTTTCTACCAGAACATTCACATTAATGGAAGGTTCACCCGCTGAAAATTTCTTCCATTCTCCAAAATAGTTTCTGTAATAAGTATTCTTTGAAAAAGCAAAAATATTTCCAGCCAGGTAAAGCTTTCCTTTAAAATCTTCAGAAACTCTCATTGACACAAAAAAATCTTCATTAGTCCAGATTCCTTTATCACTCACATCAAGAGAAACCGTATTATTTTTAATATCGTCCTTGGTAACAGTCATTTTCAGCGTTTCATTGGCCAAAGATTCCCCCGGAAAACCATTTTCAGATTTTTGAATATCAAAGATCAATGTAACAGGCTGTTCCAATGTAAAAAAGGCCAGGTTAACATTTATCTCCTTCATCTTAACTTTTTTAGTATTCTTAACCCTTATAGCGTATTCCCTGAATAATTTTGATGGATCTTCCGAGTTATAGCCGCAGTAACTTCTCTTTGCATTTCTGGTTCCAAAATTTTTCAGAATGTATTTTTTAGGGGTAATTTCCACCTTATCTATTTCAATAGTCTTTTCTTTAAGAACAATCGTATGGTTTTCCAATGCTTCAAACGTCGAAACACTCATCTGAAAGGATTCATAACCATTCACTGCTATTTTTAAGGTTTTATTTTTTTCAATGCCCTCGAGATTGATTATGTACTTTCCTTCCCTATCTGTAACATCTCCAATATCTGTATTTTCAACTCCGATTCTTGCATCGGAAACCGGAGAACGCTTTTCAGTAACAATTGTTCCTGATATTTGTTGAGCAGATAATTTTCCTGCCGCCAACAGCAGAAGTAGGTATTTAAGTTTCATGATTTCAAAATAAGTTCCGAATATAAGAAGAATAGCATTATTCTAGCAGAATTTAAGAAATAATAACGCTGGAAGTTACTTTTAGTTACAGATACTGAAAGCCTCTGTAAAATCAAATTAGCTAAAAAGAGGGAAATCTATTATTGATGACCTTCAGAACCTCCCTCTTCCGGCTCCCAGCTTCAAACCTGTATAAAGTTTTCAATTAAAATAAATCACCAGGAAAAGAAGAATGTATTATTCATCAGAAAAAGCATTAATAGAAATATTGTCAACATCAATAAATGTTAAAAAATAAAGATAATCAAACATAAACTAAATTTTAACATTTTAGTTAAAAAACATTAAAAAGAAAACACCTTAAAATAACCTTAAAAAGCAGATTTTTAACAAATACTGGCATATATTTTGTTAACATTTACATGTTAATTTTAACGATTTTTTAACAATTTAAAATTCCATTATCTTTATGAGAAAAATTTTTGCGGAAAAGTCAGTAAACAAGACTTTTCTAGGGATGCTTGCATTGGTGAGTGCAACTTCATTTTTACTAAACAGCTGTAATTACAAAACTGATGTGAAAGAATCCCAACAGGTCATTTCACAGGAATATCCCCCCGCAGAAATAGTTCCCGGGTCTGATGAAGAAACGATAGATCCGGATAAAAGGGTCATTTATCTTACTTTTGATGACGGTCCCAATCAGGGTACAGAAAATCTCATCAGAATCCTTAATAAAAGAAATGTGTGTGCTACGGCATTTTTAGTTGGAAAACATGCTTATGGCAGCAAAAAACAGAAAGATGATATGGAACTTTTAAAAAGCAATCCATTGATTGAGCTGGCTAATCACAGTTTTACACACGCTCATAATAAATACACCGATTTTTATAAAAATGCGGATGCTGTAGTTCATGATTTTAACATTGCAAAAGACAGCCTTAAGCTTTATGATAAAATAGCAAGAACTCCGGGAAGAAATATCTGGAGGCTTAACAATATTAATGTAACAGACATCAAGAGTTCTACTGAGGCTGCCAATGGTCTCAAAAAAGCAGGATATAAAGTGATTGGATGGGATCTTGAATGGAGACCGTCTCCGCAAATGACTTTAAAAGGAAGCCATGAAGCCATGCTGAGAAAAGTAGACAGCATCTTCCTGAATGATCTGGAAAAGACTTCGAGACATCTTGTTTTCCTGACCCACGATCAATACCTCAGAGACGCAGATTCTATCAACGAGCTGGATATGTTTATTGAAAAACTACAGAAGAGCAACAAGTTTGTGTTCAGAAAAATATCACAATATCCTAAGATCAACGAGATTCTGAATTAATAGTATGATGCCTTAGAATCTAGGCATTCATCATCAACTACCCTGTACATCATCAGCTAATGTCTCTCAACTATTTTGCAGATTCATTAGTTTTTTGTTTTTATTATTCTGAAATTTGCATTTATGGATATTAAAGTAAATTATAACGCAATACTACAGCAGCTCCCGGCAGGAGTACAACTGGTAGCTGTTTCAAAAACACATCCGGCTGAGGCTGTTCAGGAGGTTTACGATCTGGGACAAAGGGTATTTGGAGAGAACAAGGTGCAAGAATTAATGGAAAAGTATCCGCTTCTTCCTAAAGATATCCAGTGGCATCTGATCGGACATCTGCAAACCAACAAGGTGAAGTATATCGCTTCTTTTATAGATACCATTCAAAGTGTGGACTCTGAAAAACTTCTTTCTGAGATCGACAAAGAATCAGGAAAGCATAACAGGAAGATCAAAGTACTTCTTCAGGTAAAAATTGCTGAGGAAGAAAGCAAATTCGGACTTGACACTCCTGAAGCCAGAAATTTGTTTGAAAAATATCTTAACGGTGATTTTCCAAATGTTGAGGTTACCGGACTCATGGGAATGGCTACATTCACAGACGATGAACAGCAGATCAGGAGAGAATTTTCAATTTTAAAAGCTCTTTTTGATGAATTTAGTCAATCAAAAACACTGGAAACCTTATCAATGGGAATGAGCGATGATTTTCCGGCAGCTATTGAATGCGGAGCCAATTCCATACGGGTTGGATCTGCAATTTTCGGCAGAAGAGATTATTTAAAATAAAATTTTTAGGTATGGTTTTTGCTAATAATTGAATCAAAAAATTTAAATTTGCAACTATGCAAAAAATCCTTATTGTAGAAGACGAAAAAGCAATCTCAGGAGTATTACATAATATTCTTTCTGATGAACTTACTGATTATGAATTCATTATTGCCGAAGACGGCCTTGAAGGTTATAAACAGATAGAAAAAGAAGATTTCGCACTGGTGATCTCTGATATCAAGATGCCTAAACTTTCAGGAACTGAACTTTTAAAACAAAGTATGCTGCTGAAACCTGAAACCACTTTTATCATGATCTCCGGTCACGCAGATATCGACTCTGCTGTTTCCTGTCTGAAGGAAGGTGCATACGACTTCATCTCCAAGCCCATTGACATCAACAGGCTGATCACCAGCGTAAAGAATGCACTGGCTAAAGAGTCTTTAAAGAAAGAGAACAAAAATCTTCAGACTGAAAATAAAACCTTAAAAAAGAAGGTCAACAAAAAATATCAAATGATTGGTGAATCTTCTGCCCTTAAGAAAATTCAGGATATGATTGAAAAGGTTGCTGTTTCAGATGCAAGAGTTCTGATCACAGGACCTAACGGTGCCGGAAAAGAGCTGGTAGCTCACGCCATCCATAACCAGAGTGAAAGAGCAAGAGGTCCAATGGTGGAAGTGAACTGTGCGGCAATCCCGTCTGAACTTATTGAATCTGAATTATTTGGACACGTAAAAGGTTCATTTACAGGAGCAATTAAGGATAAGCAAGGAAAATTTGAGCAAGCCAACGGTGGTACCATCTTTTTGGATGAGATTGGTGATATGAGCCTTATTGCTCAGGCTAAAGTATTGAGGGCTCTTCAGGAAAGTAAAGTTTCTCCGGTAGGAAGCGATAAGGAAATAAAGGTAGATGTAAGAGTGATTGCGGCTACCAACAAAAATATGCAGAAGGAAATTGAAGAAGGAAAATTCAGAGAAGATCTTTACCACAGGCTTTCTGTGATTGAAATTTATGTTCCGCCTTTGGATGACAGAAAGGAAGATATTAAATTATTAGTAGAGCATTTCTCCGGTATGATTGCCGATGAACATGGTACTGCTGTGAAAAAATTTGATGATAAGGCTATTGGAGCTCTAAAAGCGCTTTCATGGACCGGAAATATCAGAGAACTTAGAAATGTGGTGGAAAGATTAATTATTCTTGGCGGAAATTCTGTTTCTGAGGAGGATGTTGCAAGTTTTGTAAGGAAATAATTTAATTAAACATTAAATAAATTATAAAAATTTGCAGTAGCCTTACTGCAAATTTTTTTTTTGGAACTATTGAAGATATAACTATATGAATCATAAAATACTATGAACTTTTTAAACAAAAATTATACGAAAGAATGCCTGACTTTGGCTCTTCCTGTTATGCTTACACAGGTGGGGCAGGTCTCGGTGAATTTATTCGACAATATTATTGTCGGAAAACTTTTAGGAGCAGATGCACTGGCGTCTGTTTCATTGGGGAATGCCGTATTTTTCTCCATATTTGTACTGGCGCTGGGGTTTTCATTTGCTATACCGCCGCTGGTTTCTGAGGCGCATTCCAAAGAGGATCATGCGACCATTAACTCTGTATTCAGCCACGGATTTGTCATCAATATGTCTGTAGGGATCATCCTGATGGGGCTTTTGCTTTTAGCGATGCCTCTGCTCTATCACTCCGGACAGCCGGAAAAGATTATCCCGAACACAGTGGACTTCCTCAGTATTATGGCGATCAGTATGATCCCATTCATGGCTTTCCAGACCCTGCGTGAAGTTTCTGAAGGGCTATCTTATACCATAGGAGTTACCAAGGCTACCATCATTGCCAATATCATCAATATTGTACTAAACTATGTTTTCATCAAAGGGCTTTGGATCTTCCCGGAAATGGGTGTGAAAGGATCTGCTTTAGCAACGCTGATCTCTAGAATTTTCATGGTAGTGTTCCTGTATTTTGTATTGGTAAAAGAGAAGAAAACAAGACGTTATATCAAGGATTTTTCTTTAAAAATTCAGGATTTCTCCAAGCAAATGTTTGATAAAATGGTGAAACTGGGATTACCAACAGCCTTACAGATGTTCTTTGAAGTAACTGCTTTTGCGGGAGCTGCATTCATCTGCGGACTGATCTCTGCTCATGATATTGCTTCTCACCAGATTGCATTAAGTATGGCCTCATTCACCTTCAATCTATGTGTTGGTTTCAGTGTAGCGTCAACAGTAATGATCGGAAGAAAATTAGGTGAACAAAACTTTGTTGAGCTAAGAAAAGTGGGAATCAACAACCTGAAGATCGCATTTATTTTTATGTGTATCTGCGGATTGGTCTTTATTTTAGGCCGAAATATCCTTCCTACGTTCTTTACCAAGAAAGAAGAGATTGAGGTGATTACTTTAGCTTCTAAACTCATGATCATTGCTGCCCTATTCCAACTTTCAGACGGAATTCAGGTGACTGCTCTTGGTATGCTTCGAGGATTACAGGATGTAAAAATACCATCCATCTACACTTTTATCGCTTATTGGGTTATTACCATTCCATTAGGATATTTCCTTTGTGTCACTTTAAAAATGGGTGCTTTCGGGATGTGGATTGCTCTGGGACTGGGACTTACGGTTTCTGCTGTATTCCTGGTAAAACGATTCTTAAATATGTCTGCAAAGAGGATTAAGCAGACCTTATAAAAAGTACTTCTATAAAAATGAACGCAGAGCCTGAAACTCTGCGTTTTTTTATTTTATTTTACTACTTTTGAACCATCTTATTTTAAACGATACCATGAAAAAAATACTATTCCTGCTGGCTTTATATGCAGGTTCTTTTTATCAGTCTCAAACTAACAGATTCACCTACCAGCTTCAGTTCAGGAAAGAGGCTTCGGAAGATTACAGGGAAAGTCTGATGAATCTGGATATCAGTCCTAAGTCCGTTAAATTTTACGATAAAAGATTCGCTGAATACGATTCTATCAATAAACTGGATCGTGGAACCACTTCACGTTACAGTACCAGAACTGATCAGGTTATTGAGAGAAAACCGGATTCCTTCAAAAATAACTGGTATAGAGATTTTCATGATTATTTCATTGTAAAAACAAATGATGAAATGAAATGGAAACTACTTCAGGAAACACAGGAATACAACGGTTATAAACTTCAGAAGGCCACGACAGATTTCGGAGGCAGAACGTGGACGGCCTGGTTTTCCAATGAAGTGAATATCAAAGAAGGCCCTTATAAATTCAGAGGTCTTCCGGGATTGATTTTTATCCTCGAAGATGCAGACCAAAATTTTGTTTATAAACTGATCAACAATAAAAAGCTTAGTACAGAGTTCGATACCAAAGATTTTATGGAAAGTCATTATGGTAAACAGGCGATTCCCATAACCAACGAAAAATTCAATACCTATGTTGAAAATTTGTATGCAGATCCTACCCGGATATTTGCAGAGGGGGTAAAAAACGGCAACAAAGCCAATTTTAAAAATGAAACGGTAGAATCTATTGCAGAACTGAACAGTAAAAAAGCAATGCTGCAGAACGGAATTAAGGAGCGGTATATTTATATTGAGAAAGATAAGCAGCCTGTTTTTAAATAAACCAATATGCTAACAACAGAACAGATTCATGGGATGATGCTTAATTATGACCAGAATATTTCAAGGCTGGAAATCATTATTGAAGGGGTCAACAAAGCGGTTACTCACCTAAGATCAGAAGAACTTGGCATTGATTGGTGGGGAACATTAGATGAGAAATATGAACATGAATTAATTTACAGACTGGCTATTCTTGCTTTCGAGGACTATTTAGAAAAGACTATAGGAAGCTTTAAGGTGGAACCCTCAAAAGAAAAAGACTATCTTCAGCTCTATCATTCAGAACCAGCTATTGACCTGATTTTTTCACTGGCGAAATATATAAAATGGAATCCTGATGCTTCTGAACAATTGAGCAAACATAACCTGAACCCAAATCTCTACCCTATTTATCATGGAGTTTTAGCATTAAATGAAAAAAGAGATCTGAATGCAATCATTAAACGATTACAAAACTGGAGGATTCAGCTTGTGAATCTAGCCTATTTTAAATCAGAATAAAATGATTGGATTAAGATATTATTCGTAAATATAATATTCGTAAACAAAAAATATAAGCGGTCACACAGGCCGCTTTTATATTTACTCTACTTTTTATCCCAAAATTTTCAGGCTTCTTTTCACACCGTCCAGAATGGCAACATCTGGTAATGTTCCCCAGTCTTCAAATTCGAAGTTCCGGAAGAGTTTCAGGCTTGGTTCATTGTGTAGGAAAATAAGAGCAACAAGGGTATGAATTTCAAATTTCGTTCGCATTAAAGCTCCATCAGACCACATATTAATAACTATAATTATCAGGTCGCTCCTACGGAGCTCTCCTTAGATCATGTACTAAATTCTATGAACAGAGTACTCCTATGGAGCACTTAAAAAGCTCAAATAAAATCATATTTTTTTACAAAAATTTATAATTTGATCATCAAATTATAGCACTTAATATAAGTTTGATTTTCTTATCCCGAAATGAGGTTAATTAGGGGTCGACAATGAGTTTTTATAATATTGTCAGAAAAATATAAGCGGTCACACAGGCCGCTTTTGTATTTACTCTACTTTTCGTCCCAAAATCTTCAGACTTCTTTTCACACCGTCCAGAATAGCAACATCTGGTAATGTTCCCCAGTCTTCAAATTCGAAGTTCCGGAAGAGTTTCAGGCTTGGTTCATTGTGTAGGAAAATAAGAGCAACAAGGGTATGAATTTCAAATTTCGTTCGCATTAAAGCTCTATCAGACCACATATTAATAACTATAATTATCAGGTCGCTCCTACGGAGCTCTCCTTAGATCATGTATTAAATTCTATGAACAGAGTACTCCTACGAAGCACTTAAAAAGCTCAAATAAAATCATATTTTTTTACAAAAATTTATAATTTGATCATCAAATTATAGCACTTAATATAAGTTTGATTTTCTTATCCCGAAATGAGGTTAATTAGGGGTCGACAATGAGTTTTTATAATATTGTCAGAAAAAATATAAGCGGTCACACAGGCCGCTTTTGTATTTACTCTACTTTTCGTCCCAAAATCTTCAGACTTCTTTTCACACCGTCCAGAATGGCAACATCTGGTAATGTTCCCCAGTCTTCAAATCCGAAGTGCCGGAAGAGTTTCAGGCTTGGTTCGTTGTGTAGGAAAATAAGAGCAACAAGGGTATGAATTCCGAATTTTGGAGCGTTATCTATACAATACTGAAGAATTTCCCTGCCATAGCCATTTCCTCTGCAGCTTTCATCCAAATAAATACTAACCTCTGCCGTTCCGCTGTAAGCAGCTCTTTCATGAAACGAACTGAAACTTACCCAACCGACTACCCTACCTTCATGATCTTCCACCATCCAAAGCGGTCTTGTGTCCGGATGATGCTCATCAAACCATTGATGCTTACTTTCAACCGAAACTTCTTCCACATCTGCCGTTACCATTCTCGAAGCAATGGTTGAATTGTATATTTCAACAATTTTCCCAAGGTCCTGTAATGCCGCATTTCTGAATGTGATCCCGTTCATTATTTTTTATTCAAAATTAATAAAATTACACAACACCCCCTAAATAAAAACAATATGGAATTAAATTTCAATCAAATAACACAAAAACGCCCTATAAAAACAAGAGCAAATAAAATTAAATAAACATTAATTAGGAATAAGAATTTATAATTCAAGTAGGTTTGAAGTTGGAAAACGAAAGAAGAAAGTTATGAAAGTCGTCAATAATAGCTGTTGATTTATTATTTATCTGTTTAAGGTAATTTAATTAGTAATTATAGCTAAAAGTAACTTCCAGCGTCCCTCTTCCAGCTTCCAGCCCTTTAATCAAATTAAGTTCTTCAAAGCTCTATTTAAACTTCTTACTGTAATTCCCAGATACGCCGCCATATCTTCTTTTGAAAGATGAATTCCCTGCTGTGCCTGCAGTTCAAGAAGCTGTCCCAAAGTATGTTCCGTTGTATAGAGTTGCTGGTAAGATGCACGGCTGGACGTATTGACAATCCTTTGTGCAAATACATCGAGCAACAGATTATTCAGAGCCAGATCGCTTTTGATCAAAGATTGGAAATAAGAAATTGATAAAGTATAAACACAGACATCCGTTAAAGCTTCAATACTGCATAAACACGGAATATTCCGGATCAGTTCTATTTCACCGATGATCTCTCCTCTTCCAAGAAACTCCACGATGTATTCCTTTCCGTTCTCCTCCACAAAAAAACATTTGGTGATCCCGTCTTTAACCAACATGATATGGGAAGGTTTCTGGTTCTGAACCAATATTTCTTCTCCTTTCGAAAAAGATTTCAACACAATATTTCCTTTATTTTCTTTCTTATCATAAAGGCTTTCTATATAATCTAAAAATAACTGATTGGTTCGTAACATATGATATCCGGGACAAATGTCCTTTCCTTGTTTATTTTTTATTCTGAATTTTGCGGTAAGAAAAATACAAAAACTAAAATGAATAATCACATCACCACCATTGCTTTTGACGCAGACGATACACTTTGGATTAATGAACCTTATTTCCAGGAAGCAGAAAAGGAATTCTGTATATTGCTTGAAGATTATCTGCCTCAGCACTCAGTTTCCCAGGAATTATTCAAAACGGAAATGCAGAACCTCCCTCTTTACGGATATGGTGTAAAAGGTTTTATGCTCTGCATGATTGAAACGATAAGCCGGGTTACAGGAGGGACAGCTTCTTTTCAGCTGGTTAACAGAGCCATTGAGATCGGCCAGGAATTGCTTCAAAAGCCCATAGAACTGCTGGAAGGCGTTACAGAAACCCTGGAAAGCCTGAAAGGAAAATACCGTCTGGTGGTGGCTACAAAAGGAGATCTTCTGGATCAGGAACGTAAGCTTAAAAATTCGGGACTGCAGGAATATTTCCATCATATTGAGATCATGAGTGACAAAAAGGAAAGCGATTACAGAAAGCTCCTGAAACATCTGGACTGCCAGCCTGAAAATTTTCTTATGCTTGGTAACTCCATAAAATCTGATATTCTGCCTGTTTTAGAAATCGGTGGATCTGCCGCCCATATTCCTTATCATATCACCTGGGCTCATGAACAGCATGAGAACACTCTTGAACACGAACATTTCATGGAGCTGAAAAGCATTAATGAAGTGCTGAAACATTTGTAAATAATAAAACCGCTGTTTGAAAGCGGTTTTGTGTTTTCAGTCAGTTTCCGCAAAATTCCAGATATTTTTTTATCATTTCAGAATTGTATTTCTTTTCAAAATAAGCTAGTCTTTCATAATATTCGGGGCGTTTTTTTTTCTTTATAATGTATACCCCTGCAATAAGTTCCACTAAGTGTTTGGCTGAGGATGAGTCATTAAGGACAAGCTGTTCAAATTTCATCAGAACTGAATCAAGCTCGGTTTCAGTCCATTTGATTTCTCTCTGATCCATCTGATCCAGCAACTCATCCTGGTATTTGAGAGCTCTCATACTGTCGACATATTTTTTATCAGCTATCCTACTTTTCAGACCATCCTTTTCCCAAAACACATTTTTATAGAGTTCATCGGCAAGAAATGAATTAAAACCCACACACCCTGACTTAACTTCAATAGAGTCATTATGTTTTAAATAATAAGAAAAGAGTTTATCCAGACCATTTAGTTTTCTTTCAAAAAAAGTTCGCGAAACATATGTTTTTACAACCGGAGCACCGTGATAAGCCATATACTCTATTTCCTCATCTGATGCATTTTTATCCAGATCAGAATAAAGCTCAAATACACTGCTTCTTTCCCCTGCATATCCAATTCCTGCAGACTCTACTCTATTGCTTTCGGACAGTTTTTTATAAATCTTATTCGTTTTATCAGATAGCTGTGCGAAGCTTAGGGCAGGAATCAAAAATAAAATACAGTATTGTTTCATAAGTGTGTTTATCAGTTTCAACGGAACAAAAAAGCCCGCTTAGTATCAAACGGGCTTTATCTTTAAATATTTTCTATTTCTTTAAACATTTTTCTAAGAACTGGTCCTGTTCCCATAAAAGATGCAGGATATTTTCTTTGGCCATATAACTGTGGGCTTCTTTTGGCAGAAGAACCATTTTTACCGGCGCTCCCAGGTTTTTCAGAGCCTGGAAATATCTTTCGGTCTGAAGGGTAAAGGTTCCCGGATTATTGTCTGCGTCACCATGCACCAGCAGTAATGGAGTTTTCATTTGGTCGGCATGCGTGAAAGGAGACATTGTATTATAAATTTCCGGAACATCCCAGTAATTCCTCTGCTCCATCTGGAATCCGAACGGAGTCAGTGTTCTGTTGTACGCTCCGCTTCGGGCAATACCGCAGGCAAATAATTTGGAATGGGTAAGAAGGTTTGCCGTCATAAAGGCTCCATAAGAATGTCCTCCTACAGCTACTTTCTTTTTATCAATATAGCCTAACTGATCTACTGCGTTGATAGCGGCCTCAGCATTGGCTACCAGCTGGGGAATAAAAGTGTCGTTCGGTTCAGTCTTGCCTTCACCAATAATCGGGAAAGCAGCATCATCCAGCACGGCATATCCTTTTGTAGTCCAATAGACAAAAGATCCGTAATAAGGGAAGGTGAAATCATTCGGGTTTTGAGTATTCTGGCCTGCCGTATTTTTGTCTTTATATTCTGTAGGATAAGCCCAGATCAGCAACGGAAGCTTTTCTTTCTTTGCCTTACGGTCATAGCCTGCCGGAAGGTATAAGGTTCCGGTCAGCGTTACCCCATCGTTTCTTTTATAGGTGATCACTTCTTTATAGACATCCTTGATGCTTTCAAACGGATTGGCAAAGCTGGTAACCGCCTCTGCTTTATTGGATTTAATATTCTTTTTGAAATAATTCGGATATTGGCTGGAAGACTGTTGGGTTGTCAGAATCTCTCCTTTTGCGGGATTCAGAATATCCACAATTTCTTCTTTTGCATTTTTAAGATCGGAAGTGTACAGCCTTTTCTTTTTCAACGATTTCATATCCATCTCATCAATAAAAGGGTGCTGTCCGTCTTTGGTAAATCCGTCACCAATCAGATAAGATTTCCCGCCTTTCATATCAATTACATATCTTCCGTACTGATTTTTCGTGGTATTAAATCTCCCCGGATCACTGTATACGTCCTGGGAATTTCTATCTTCTATGATTTTCGATTCTGAATTATTAAGATCTACTAAGAAAGACTTTGTATTTCTGGTGTCATACCAACCTTCGGAAATAACCGCATAGTGATCATTCGTCCAATCTGTTCCTTCATACCTCTGTTTTGTTTTGAAGAATGATTTAGGAGATGCAGTAAACGGAGCTTCCCATGTAAATATCTCATCTCTGAAATCTGCAGCTTTAGACTGATCTCCGCCATCCAGTGCTTCAGCGTAGACTAATGTAGCCGGAGCATCACTTCTCCATCCCATACTTCTTTTTCCTGTTCTTACGGAAGAAAACCCTTTGGGCATCACTTCATTTAAAGGAACTTCATTGACTACTTTCACTGTATTTCCCTTCATATCATACACTGTGGTCGTCAATGGAAATCTGTTATAAGGAACGATATAGGAGAATGGCTTTTTAACCACAACTGCCATTAAATAATTTCCATCGGGAGAAAAGCTCAGACCTACATACATATCCTTGTCTTTTACTTTTTTCAGGTTACCGTTCAGGTCAACACTATAAATTTCAGAAGCGGTGATCACTTCAAAGTTTTTCTCATCCTGAGGATTTTTAAGCAGATCCTGATAGGTTCTGTTCTGCGAAACTTTACCGTCTGCCGTAGAAACAATTGGTCCTGTTGGAAGATCTTTATCTGAATTAATCAGAGCAGGTCTATTCTGAGGAAGAGTTCTGATCAATAAATTCTGTGAATCATTATACCATTGATAAGGAGTTCCTACATTCGCATTAAGGTTATCACTGGTCATTTTCTTAGCAGCAGCTGTTTCCATATCTACAACCCAGAGTTCTACTCCTTTTCCTGTTGTATTGGTAAAAGCCAGCTTTTTTTCATCCGGAGAAAATGAAATAGATGTTATTTTGGGATTGGAAGGAAGATTTTTTACCTGAATTTCATCCTTATCATTGATTTTCCGGATCTTCAGATTGTTTGAATACGTAACCGTACTTGAAATATTGGTTATGGGATTAATCCTAAGCCCTCCCAGTTTCAGTTCCTGTTGGTTAAGATCTTCCAGAGTTTTATAAGTCGGGCGGTAGGTAAAAACAACCCAGTCTTTTTTACTGTTCATCAGAACCCCGGGAGGTCTCTCATAATCTGCCAGTTTAAGGATTTCCGCAGATGGTTTTTGATAAGCAATATTTTCCTGCGCATCATAAAAATTAAGAAATGCCAGGAGGCAGATGGTCAGTTTTATCTTCATAAAAAATCATTTCCACTAATATAATGAAATTTGAAACAGATATGAAATTTATTAAAATAATCCCATGAATGTGAATAATTAATATTTTTTACTTACTTTTAATATTCAAAATAAAACAATATGAAAAATTTAAGAAAATTATCCAAAAGCAATCTGAAAACAATTATCGGAGGAAGTGCTCCTTTATGTGATGATGGCTACAGAGCCTGCGTAGTAGGCAGAACGGAACACGGATCTCCCATCTGGGACTGCATCCCGACTTCATCTCCCTGCAGGCCATAAAAAGCAAAAGAGGCACCTCATTTCTGGAATGCCTCTTTAATTTTATAGATTTAAGCTTACCAATCTGAAGCTCTTTTTCTTTTTTCTATCATGTGATCCACAGATACCTTTCCTGCGCCAAATACTAACAGCAGAAGATATACAGACAGATATATCAGGCTCATTTCTCTTTTATCAAAAGGATCTGCCCCGTGTACTACAAAAGCAGCCATGATCATGGTGAAGATCAGAAATCCTAAAGAAATCCTTGTAAAAAGGCCAAGGATCAGAAGTATTGAACAAACAAATTCAGCAAAAACAGTGAGAATCAATGAAATCTGAGGGCCTAGTCCTATGAAATCATAAAATTCAATTTTCCCGCCTCCTATAAGCGTCTGAAGTTTAGGAAAACCGTGAGACAGCATGGCAAAACCAATAAATACTCTCACTACTAATAAAACAAGATCTTTAGGGACTGAGCTGGAATTCGAGTTTAAATAGTTCATCTACTAAAAATTTAGACTAAGGTAATAAAAATCTTTTAATACAACGGGATTCCGGTGTTTTTAGTTTATCTGTACCCGAAATTTTTAAGATCTCTGTCGTTTTTACGCCAGTCTTTTTTCACTTTCACGAATAAATTCAGATGGATCTTTTTACTGAAGAATTTTTCAAGGTCCAGTCTCGCTTCTGTTCCTACTTTCTTGATGGCCTCACCTTTATGCCCGATAATAATTCCTTTCTGGGTATCTCTTTCTACATAAATAATAGAATCGATGAAAATAATTCCTTCTTTTTCTTTGAACTGTTCTGTTACAACTTCTACTGAATAAGGAATTTCTTTTTCATAGTTGAGAAGGATCTTTTCACGGATTGCTTCATTGACAAAAAATCTTTCCGGTTTGTCGGTAAACTGGTCTTTTTCATAATATGGCGGGCTTTCCGGCAGCAATGATTTTAATTTAGGAAGAATAATCTCTGTGTTGAAAGCATTAAGTGCCGAGATAGGAAGAATTTCAGCTTTCGGAATTCTGCCATGCCATAATTCTACCAGTTTTTCAAGTCCTTCCTGATTAGTCTGATCTACTTTGTTCAGAAGAAGAAGTACAGGAACCGGAATTTTATTCAGTTTATCAATTAAAAACTCTGAAGGTTCTGCCTTATCGGTTACATCTACAATGAACAGGAAAACATCAGCATCCTGCAAAGAATCCTTTACAAAATCCATCATTTTTTCCTGAAGCCCGTATTTTGGATCCAATACTCCCGGAGTATCAGAAAATACGATCTGCAGGTCATCTTCATTATAAATTCCAAAAATTCTGTGACGGGTTGTCTGGGCCTTTTGTGTTACAATTGCCAGCTTCTCTCCCATCAATTGATTCAACAGGGTAGATTTTCCGGCATTAGGCTTTCCGACTATATTTACAAATCCAGCTTTATGCATAAAAATAATATTACGAACTGCAAAGTTACTAAAACAAAACCGGTCTTCAGGGTTTATCTCCAATTTTAGGAAGAAAAAAGCTTTATTTACTGATACAGTTCTCGGAAATGATTTGTGAGTATCTAAATTGTAAAAAATGAATGTATTTTATTGTATTGCATAGGCTAAAACTGATATTTTTGAAAACCAGAATTCTTTTTATGAATATAGACCAGATCCTTGACCGAATATATGTTCTTCCTGAAGCTTCCAGAATGAGTTTAAAGAAACATATTACTGAAGTTTCATACCCTAAAAATTTCTGTCTTATGGAGGCAGATAAGATTATTCCTTACGTCTATTTCATCCGGAAAGGTATTGCCAGGGCTTATGCTACTACTGCGGAAAATGATATCACCTTCTGGTTCGGAAGTGAGGGCCAAACAGTGATCTCAATGAAAAGTTACGTTGAAGATAAACCCGGCTATGAAAGTATTGAGCTTCTGGAAGACTGTGATCTGTACAGATTGGAAACAGAAAACCTCAAAACATTATTTAACGAAGATATCCATATTGCGAACTGGGGACGAAAACTGGCTGAATCGGAAATGATAAAATCCGAAGAATTGATTATTTCCAGACAATTTAAAACCTCTCTGGAACGGTATAAAGATCTGATTACTTACAGTCCTGATCTTCTGAAAAGAGTTCAGTTGGGGCATATTGCCTCTTATTTGGGCATCACACAAGTCAGCCTGAGCAGGATAAGGGCAGAAATCAAATAGTTAGGAAGCCGGAGGATGGAAGAGGGACGATTTCAAGCTCATCAATAATAAATAGTTATTTTTTTTAGTTAATTTGATTTTATAGTGGCTTTCATCATCTATAACTAAAAGTAACTTCCAACCTCCTTCTTCCATCTTCCAGTCTGTATGCTTAAACTCCTTAACCCGAACTCAGATTAATATTAATTCCTCTCCATCTCTGAAATTAAGCCTGAAAATTCATTTTTTATCATTTGTAAAATTTTTTTCCCTTTCGAATCCTGAAATTTGCAGTAGAAAAATTTAAGAAAATGAACTGGATTATTTTAATCATTGCCGGAATATTTGAAGTAGCTTTTGCTTCATGTCTGGGGAAAGCCAAAGAAACATCGGGATCTGAAATGTATTACTGGTATGCAGGATTTCTGGTAACGATGACCATCAGTATGGTTCTTCTGATCAAAGCAACACAAACTCTGCCGATAGGAACCGCTTATGCCGTATGGACCGGTATTGGTGCTGTAGGAACAGCTCTTATGGGAATTTTCTTTTTTAAAGACCCGGTAAGCTTCTGGAGAGTATTTTTTATCGTTACTCTGATTGGGTCTGTAGTAGGTTTAAAATCTGTTTCTCACTAAAATCCTTCACCACATATTTTTAAAACAACTTCTATCTATCAATATAAAACCGTCTTCTTAGTTGAAGACGGTTTTATTATTTTTTGAAAACTACGGGAAGGATTTCATTATGCCTTAATCCGTATTTTTTTATTTCCTCATCGGAGAATTTCTGGGAATAGAAATTAGGATCGGTTTCAAAACCGGTTTTTCTTAAACGGTCGAAGTAATCCATTCCGTACCAGCGCACATGATCGTATTGACCAAAGTGCTTTTGCCGTTCTTTCGGATCTTTGATAGAGAAGTCTTCGTAGGTTTTTTCCAATGAATTTTTCATGGGAACCTGGAAAATTCCCCATCCACCGGGTCTCATCACCCTGTAAAGCTCACTCATAGCCTTGCCATCATCTTCAATATGCTCAAGAACATGATTACAGAAAACAATATCAAAACTTTCATCTGCGAAAGGCAGGTCCAGAATATCTGCTTTTACATCCACAATAGGAGAAAACAAATCTGCAGAGATGTAATCCAGGTTTCTCATTCTCTTGAACTTTCTCAAAAACTCCTGTTCGGGAGCAATATGCAGAACTTTATAGTTTTTGATGAAAAAATCTGTTTCATTCTGAAGATACAGCCACATCTGGCGGTGTCTTTCGAGACTTAGAGTACCGGGAGAAAGTGCATTTTCCCGTTGTTTTCCATATCCGTAAGGAAGGAACTTTCGGTACGATCTTCCATCAATAGGATCAAAGAACTTATCTCCTTTGAAAAACTGGTAAATAAGAGGTCTGGCCCAGATGCTCATTTTGATCAGCATCGGACGCGGAATTTTATTGAGTAAAAGTTTCGTTACTTTTTTCATTAAAAATCCAATTGGAATGGCTTCTCTTCGTCACTTACAATTCCTAATGCTTCGTATACATACTGGAAAGTAGAAAGCAATACCGGTTTACCATTGATTACCGCTACATCATGTTCGAAATGGGCAGAAGGCTGGTTATCCAAAGTTGTTACCGTCCATCCGTCATTATGAAACTTCACTTTTTCAGTTCCAAGATTAATCATGGGTTCGATAGCAATCGCAAGACCGTCTTTAATTACTTTTCCGCTTCCTTGTCTTCCGTAATTAGGAACCTGTGGATCTTCATGCATTTTTCTGCCTAAACCGTGTCCTACCAATTCTCTCACTACCCCATAGCCTTCTTTTTCACAATGTGCCTGGATTGCGTGGGAAATATCTCCGATTCTTTTTCCTCGTACACACTGCTCAATTCCTTTGTAAAGAGATTCTTTAGTTACCTGCAACATTTTTTTTACCTCGGGCTTTACTTCCCCGATTTCAAAAGTATAGGCATGATCTCCCACAAAACCGTTCAGAATTACTCCACAGTCTACGGAAAGAACATCTCCTTCTTTTACAATATCTTTATTAGGGAAACCATGAACCACCTGTTCGTTCGGAGAAATACATAAAGAATTCGGGAAGCCTCCATATCCTAGAAAAGCAGGCTCAGCACCATGATCTTTAATAAAATCGTGTGCTAATTTATCCAGATATAAGGTATTGATTCCCGGTTTAATTTCTTTTGCCAGCATTCCCAGTGTCTTGGAAACCAGTCTGGCACTCTCCTTCATCAGGCGGAGCTCCTCTATTGTTTTTAACTGAATCATTGTTTTAATTTACCAATGTATTTATATAAAAGTGTATCAATAGTAAATGATACGCTGTCTGATTATGCTATTATGATATTGGTCTTTTCTACCAGAAAAGTCCTTTTTTCTTTTCTTTTTTAAGTTTTGAATAAGCCAGAACTTCTTTTCCTTCTACACGGAATTCTATTCTTTCCTGAATAATGTTGTAAATTTCTCCCCAACCCGGAAATCCGCCTAAATTTCTGTCATCAATGAACCAGTCTGCATCCAGTTTTCTGGACTGTGTTTCAGAATCAAATACTTCTCCCTCAAAGCTGGAATTCACTGCATAGAACTCTATCCCGTTCTCTCTGCAGAATTCTACGGCTTCATCTAATGTTTTCCCATGTCTGTATGTCCAGAGAATTAATCTGTAGCCTTCTGCCTGAAGTCTTTTAAGGGTTTCAAAAGCAAAAATCTTTGCTTTTCCAATTGCCGGATAAGCGTCATCCACGATGGTTCCGTCAAAATCAACAGCAATTTTTTTATTATTTAGCATTTTTGTTCTTTTTTTAGCTTTGCAAAGATAAGAAATAAAAAGAGTGCCAAAAAACGATGACACTCTTAGTTTTATAATTTAATGATTATGCTGAACTAACTTTTTACCCAACTGAACTGGAACTGCAGATCGGGAGTAGAAACCCTGTCGGTAATCTTCTGTAATCTGGCAGGTAATTTCATTAAGTATTCCTGAGCTTTTTCAGCTTTTTCAGTAAGCCCTTTTACATGCTCAATCTTCCATTCATCCAACAATTCTTTCATAATATTGATATAGTCCTGGCCTGTGTAAACCATACATCTCTGTGCTGCATCTGAGAAATGCCCCCAAAGCTCTCCTGCTTTCTGGCCGGATTGTCTCATAAGGTGTGCCGGCATTACAATTTTCTTACGCATCATATCTTCAAAAGCAAGAATCATTTCTGAAGGATCTATTTCAAGAATCTTAGCTACGAAATGTTTGTAAGCTTTAGCGTGTCTTGCCTCATCTGCTGCAATCACCCCACACATTTTGGCCAGTTTTCCGTTTCCGGACTGTTTTGCCAGTGTTCCTACTCTACGGTGAGAAATATTGGTAGCTGTTTCCTGGAAGCTTGTATACACAAAGTTTCTATATGGATCCATGCTTGTTCCCAGATCAAAGCCGTCGTTAATCAGATATTGAGTAGTGATTTCCACTTCTCTCATATTTACTCTTCCGCACAGGTAAAGGTATTTATTCAGAAGATCTCCATGTCTGTTTTCTTCGGCAGTCCAGGCTCTTACCCAGTTTACCCAGCCTACGCTTTCTTCCTGATTTACTCCGTCTACTCCCATCAGCCAGGATTCATAAGAAGGCAGCGCCTCTTCTGTAATGCAGTCCCCGATAAGGGTTACAAACAAATCATAAGGCATTTCACGAGCGAAGGTCTGAATTTCCTCTAAATCATATTTAAAGTCGGCGCTTGAAGGATCCGGAAGCATGTCTGAAGGCTGCCAGATCTTTTCGATCGGCGTTAAAAATTTTTCCAGAAAAGAACCTACCTCCTTTTCCAGAATTCCCATTACTTCTTTCCTAACAAGCTTTTGATACATTGTAACTCTATTAATTTTAAACAGCAAAGATATGATTTATTTATTATTTACCGCATAATAAAGTATGCAACTCATATCATGTCTGACATAAATCATAAAAGAAGACCGTGATACACTACTATAACGGTACTTTTTTATCATTATTGTTGAATTTTAGCTAACTAAAATATTTCCGGTCATAATTTCCGGAATTTCCACTCCCATTACTTTCAATATGGTAGGAGCTACATCTCCCAGTTTACCCGGTTTAAGATTCCAGATATGGTCTTTATCCATAACAATAAAAGGAACCAGATTGGTTGAATGCTGGGTATTAGGCGTTCCGTCCGGGTTGATCATTACATCGGAATTTCCGTGGTCAGCCAGAATAAAAACAGTATATCCGTTCTCATAAGCGGCAGTGGCTACTTTTTCAATACACTTATCTACTGTCTCAGCAGCTTTTACAGCAGCTTCAAAAACTCCGGTATGTCCTACCATATCTGTATTGGCAAAATTTAAACATACAAAATCTGCGGTTCCATTTTCCAATTCCGGAACAATAGCATTGGTTATATCATAAGCAGACATTTCCGGCTTCAGGTCGTAGGTAGGAACATCTTTCGGGCTTGGACAGAGCAATCTTCTTTCGCCTTCAAATTCTTTTTCCCTCCCCCCTGAAAAGAAGAATGTTACGTGAGGATATTTTTCTGTTTCGGCAATTCTGATCTGGGTTTTTCCATTTCTTTCAAGCACTTCTCCCATGGTATCTTGCAGGACATTTTCATCAAAAACAACCTGTACATTCTGGAATGTTTTGTCGTAATTGGTAAGTGTTACGTAATAAAGATTCAGTTTATTCATAGAATATTCCGGGAAATCTTTTTGGGAAAGTACTTCTGTAATCTCGCGACCTCTGTCTGTACGGAAATTAAAGCAGATCACTACATCATTATCGATGATCTTTGCTACAGGCACCACATTTCCGGTTGCTGTAGTATTAACCATAATAATCGGTTTCAGGAATTCATCTGTTACATTACTATCATAAGAAGCCTTAATTGCTGCTATTGCATCTGTAGTCTGAAGTCCTACCCCTTCTACAAGGGCATCATATGCTAATTTTACACGTTCCCATCTTTTGTCTCTGTCCATGGCATAATAACGCCCCACAATGGTTGCCAGTTTTCCTGTGGTTGCTTCCATGTGTTTCTGCAGCTCTTCGATAAAGCCTAACCCTGAATGCGGATCGCAGTCTCTTCCGTCTGTAAATGCATGAACAAAAACATTTTCATTCAGTCCGGATTCTTTTGCAGCCGTTAAAAGACCTTTCAGGTGATTGATATGAGAATGTACTCCTCCATTGGATACCAACCCTATAAAGTGTACTTTTTTATTTTCTTTTTTAGCATATTCAAAAGCATCCTGAATGACTTTTTCCTGTCCTAAAGTTCCGTTTTCCACAGCCATATTGAGTTTTACCAGATTTTGGTAAACCACTCTTCCGGCTCCTAAATTCATGTGTCCTACTTCAGAGTTCCCCATCTGTCCTACCGGAAGTCCTACTGCCAGGCCGCTTGCTTCAAGGGTTGTATGAGGAAATTTTTTATAGCAGCTGTCAATAAACGGTGTGTCTGCTTTGTCTATCGCTGAAACGTCCGGATTCATTCCCAGCCCCCATCCGTCAAGGATTGCTAATATTGCTTTTTTTGACATTTTGTAAAACTTTTGTTATACAAATTTACCTAATTTCCGATGAACAGAAGAATTTGCAGCGCTTAATTTTAATAGTGTACTTAATTTTTACTATCCAGTCTAAATCCAGTCTGCCTATGATAATTTGTATCGATTTTGTAACAGTTACTTATAAAATATCCGGGAGCTGTAGGAAAATGTTTTGCCACGAATTCACTAATATTAATTGGCTACTCATGCAAAATATGGAAAACAATTTAACGCAAAGTTGATGATTGATGCTGTTGATTTTAGGGAGCAAAGAGTAGAATCAACTTCGTTGATTCGATGAAGCGGATGAATAGTCATGCAGCTTCATTAACAAAGCAATCGCTCTGTTTTCATTTTTCTCACAGGTATTAAAAGTCTGCTGTATAAGTTTTAGCTAAAGCCAATGGATTGTTTTTATTATTTAGGCGGACTAAAGTCTGCCTCTATTGAATAACTCTGTAAATTATATAGTATTTTCACAGATCCAGATTGAGTAGATTTTCAATCTCTATTTATTGATTATCAGACCAGTTTATGATTTCATAATGTACCGGTTTTGAAGGCTTTTCCTCAATTCTAATATTCTGCCATTTGTCTTTTCCTTTTATATCCGCTTGAGACTCCCAGTTTCCTTTAGTGAATTTAAACTGGGCAGGAAAATGTATTTTTAAGGTAATGCTTCTTTCTTTGGCATTTTTCCTATTCATTTTAATAGAGGAGGGTGTCCAGCTTCCTAATTCCGGCTGGTTTCCTGTAATGTATACCTCATCATTTTTATCAGGAACACTTACGGTGAAAGTAATTTCATGGGTTTCGTCTGAATACGGTTTATAGAAATCATCAAATTTCATCTTCTTGCTTTCTATGTATTCTTTGATATAAGGATCTAAAAAGCCGCTTTCTTTCAGGAATTTCAACGGATCTTTAATATTCAGAATATCATGGATCGCTTTGTGTTTATCTTTTTGCTTATTGAAATAAGCTGCCGAAATTTTATACCCCATCCAATATCCCAGATCATTGGGCCTGTCATCTTTTTTACTGGTTCCGTAAAGCCAGTCTGTGTTATCATCATTTTTTAATTTGGTTACGAATTCCCGGCATAAAGCATCTAAATGAGTTTCTCCATAACGGAAAGGTCCTGTATTGATATTTTCACCCGAAATCATTTCACTGATAAAATCAGCCCCCCCTTCCATCAGGGTATTTTTTAATAAAGAACCATCTCCGCTGATATCCTGCTGAAAATGGATCAGCTCATGAGCTACAAGTCCCATCACCCCATCCAGATTGCTCAGCATTTCTGTTCCTATAATAATTCCGTCTTTGGAAACTGTTCCCCCGGAATTGAATCTTCCATAGACAAAATAAACGGGAGGAAATTTAGCGTCCGGATACCAGTATTTCATAGCACTGTAAATGGCCCTCGCTCTTTTTTCCTTTAGCCCTATTCCATCAAGCACATTGCGGGTTTTCAGGTAATCTGCTTTCCGTCTTTTCACCATCGTATATAATGAATCAGCATTAATGATCCTGAATTCTGTGAAGCCTTTAACTCCCAGTGAGCCATCCTTCATGTATTCTGTAAAGGGGTTATCTTTGGAAGTTTCCATTTTATCGAAAGCTTTCCAGAACTTTTCGGTATCACTGGTTTCAAAAACAGCATTCAGTGGATCATTGGAAAATCCAGATTGAGCATTTACTGTTGCACAAGTGAAAAAACAGACCGCAAGGAGCTGATTTATTTTTATTTTCATGGTATTCTTTTAATGAGTTTTATTATTTAACAGTACAAAATAGGAAAATATTACGTAAGAAAAGAAAAATTTGTTTGATAGGCATGGAAGAGGGATGATGGAAGAGGGAGATTCTGACGTTCATCAATAATAGATTACCATCTTTTTTAGCTAGTTTGATTTTACGGAGGTTTTCAGTATCTATAACTAAAAGTAACCTCCAGCTTCCCTCTTCTGGTCTTTCCCATCCTTTATAAAATGTTTCCGGTTTGCCTAATTATTTCTCTCATTCAATTATTTATTATTAATTTTGTTTTATGGATTTACGAGATCAATTGAAGAACCTTTTTCCTGAACACGAAGAGCAGGATTTTGAAATGCCTGAAGATGAATTCAAGCAGAAGGAGCCTTTGGTGTGCAAATTTGAGAAGAAAGGCAGAAACGGTAAGCCTGTCACCATTGTTGAAGGCTGGGAAGGCAGCGAGGAAGATTTAAAGAAAATCTCGAAGAAAATAAAAACCACCTTAGGAATAGGCGGCTCTGAAAAGGATGGAACGATCATTATTCAGGGGGATAACCGCGATAAGATCATGAATATCCTTAAAGAAATGGGGTATAAAACCAAAAGAGTCGGCGGATAGATCTAGAAGTAGATCTGGGTTTCCGGCATCAGCTTTTTTAACTGTTCTATTCTGGACTTTTCTATTGGATTTCCTGTCAGAATTAATGTTTTCAAATTTTTCAGCTGGGTGATCTCTACTGGAATATCTTTCAGATAATTATGAGCAAGATTCATGCTAGTCATATTTTTCAGACCATTGATTCGTGATGAAATTTCGGTGATATTATTTCCGCTGGCATTCAGATATTCAAGATTTTGGGTTCTGAAAAGATTTTCAGGAAGCTTTGTAATGGCGTTCTGCTGAAGTTCAAGGTATTTCAGGTTTTTCGGAAAAGAAAGGTTTCCCATATCATTGATCTGATTTTCGGAAAGATTTAAAAACTTCAGATTTTTGATTCTCTTTATCTGATCCGTTATAAAGCTGATCTGGTTTCCCTGAAGGTTAATTTCTTCCAAGGACGGAATTTCCATCAATGCTTCCGGAAAAGTATTCAGATTATTGGCTTCCAGATGTACAGCTTTTAAATGCTGAAGTTTTGCCACATTTGGATTAATGCCTGTAAGCCCATTGAGATTCATTGAAAAAGTTTCCAGCTTGGTCAGCTCTCCGATTTCATCAGGAATGAATTTAATACTGTTTTCATTGACATTTAAAATCGTCAGTTCTTTTAAACCAAAAATCTCCCGGTCCATTTTTTCAAGCCTGTTTCCCATGATATTCAGAAAAAACAGCGATTTCAAGCTGGCAATCTGCGGAGGGAGGTTGAACAATCCTTTTTCCCGAAAGCTCATGCTGTATACTGTTTTACTACTGCTCAAAGCCTCTTCAATACTAGTAAAGGTAGGATATTTTACAGGATCAATCTGAGCTTTTACCTGAAAAAGAAAAAAAACGGAAACTGACAGAAGAATTTTTTTCATAGATAAAAAGTGTCCGGGGCGGCAGCTTCGCTGCCGCCCCGGACGGGAATTATTAATACTTATTTCTTTACTAGTTTTACGGTTTTCTGGAATCCTCCTTCAGCTTCGATATTTAAAAGCAAAATACGGGATGCTTCCAGCTGCTTTGTGAAATCAAGCTCCAAAGCTCTGTTTAGTCCGCTGAATTTTTTCGTATAAACGATTTTTCCGTCCATGCTGTAAGCGGTTACCTGAATATCTTTCAATCCTTTGTCTGAATTGATTTTTACGATTCCTGCAGTCGGATTAGGGGCAACGGTTACTGTACTCTCAGAAACATGGCTATCAATCGTTCCCAATGAACCGTTTGTACCAAGATTTTCTTTCAGAGCAATTACCACAGTTGCTGATTTCCCTCTGTAATCAATTGTATTCCCTGTTGCATCTATATCTGTTGAAATCGTTGAGTTAGGATGCTGAATAGAGAAGAACCCAAATTTATGATCTGGTGTAAAGGTAAGTCCTGTAGGTTCTGAACCTGCCGGCATTGAGGCGAACAATCTTACTTTAGGATTGGCCTGAGTATGATCCGGAGCGATTACCCAGATATAGTTTTTCCCTCCGTCCTGAAGTACCCAAAGGTTTCCAAGTTCATCAAAGGTAAGATTGTCATTTCCGTCTCCCCAAGCTTCAGTTTTCATCCCCTGTGGAGTATTGAATGAATACGCTGTAGAAGCTCCCCCCACGAATGTTTCTACCTGAGAAGCCGTAGTTCCGTTATCCTGAAGACGGTATACTTTATCAAGCCCTTTTGCTGTAAAGTAGATCTTTCCATCCAGCGGACTGATATCTACATCTTCCACTCCGTTAAATCTTGTTCCTCCCAATGACTGGGCAAGTCCGGTAGTATTG
Source organism: Chryseobacterium sp. 2987 (assembly GCF_031456375.1). Lineage (NCBI taxonomy): Bacteria > Pseudomonadati > Bacteroidota > Flavobacteriia > Flavobacteriales > Weeksellaceae > Chryseobacterium > Chryseobacterium sp. 2987. The sequence continues at coordinate 91,471 of NZ_JAVDUN010000005.1, read as the reverse complement.
TTCTGGTCTGCTTTTATTTTATTAGGAATCGGGATCCATGTTGCTGTTGTTCCTATAGGATCTCCGGAAGCGTTCAGACCCTGATCCAGTTTCAGTACATAAAGATTTCCTGAAGAAAGATCGTTCGGGGTATCCATTACATATTTGTATACCATGTGTGTCCCGCCGTCTTCACCGTAATAAGCTGTAGTTCCTGCATTATTAATCACCACATTTTCATGGTTCATAATTCCCATCTGCCAAAGTTTTCCTTTGGAACCGTCTGGGTTTTTAGAAATCACCTGTGCTGTAGCGGGATCTATTTCTACTAACCATCCGTAATCTTTATATCCGTCACCGTTCACGTCGCTGGAAGTTACAGATTCTTCAGCTGTAACTACTGTTCCCCAAGGTGTAATCCCTCCTGAACAGTTTCTGATGGTCTGAACAAGGCTTGGATCTGAGAAACTTACTGCCCTGGATTTTGTTAGCTGCCAAAGTTTGGTACTTGCGTTGTAGTTGATTTCTGCCATGGTTACTCCTCCCGGATTGGTCTCATGGTTTACGGAAAGGTATCCGTTTGTACTGCTTCCTAATTTCCCTACGTACGCCGTAAAGTCATTCTGGCCACCTACCATTCCGCCTCCTTCTGTATAATTATCTCCTTCTTTCAGGATAAGCTGATATTTATGTTCAGCAGGAATAATCAGTTTATTGGTTTGCGCTGTAGGGACAATAGAGGTAAAGCAGCTGATATGTGTTCCGTTGCAGGCAGTTGGTTGAGGATTAGTAGTTATTGTAGTTTTCAGATAAGCATCAATTCTCAGGTCAGAACTTGATACGCTTCTGTTGTGAAGCTCTATAGAAATTCTATTCACTCCGTTTACAAATTTTGATTTCGGGATTGAGAAAAGGTTATATACATTTTCTGCAGCTCCATCAATAGTTGTTGATGAAAAGGTATTGAAAGTAACAGGTCCTGCAGGCATATTATCTCTTACGACTTCTACTCCGTTCAGGTAAACAATGATTCCATCATCTCTCATTACTCCAAGCTCCATTTCATCTGAAAGGGTTGAAAGATCCACGGTAAAATCTTTTGCAAAATAAGCGGTGACAAGTCCGGTAGCCCCATTATGAATAGTTGTTGTTACAGGGTCACCGTATCCTAACGGAGCGTTTCCTACCGGCCAGGCAGAAATGTCATAGGTTTTGGTTTTCCATTCATCCGGCTGGGCCTGGTCAAGATCTCTGTAGCTCCAGGATGAGTTTCTGTCGAAAACAGTGGTTTGTGCCTTTACGTTAAAGCCTGCAGCTAATGCGATAGCTCCGATTGCTAGTAGTTTTTTCTTCATTTTTTTTGATTTATTAGACCTTGCAAAACTATTTTTTTGAGCCGGCACCTCCGTTAATAGGATTTTAAATATGTCCTGATATTTGTTAATTAATTTGGAATTTAATGTTAAGGGGATTAAATAATTGTTAAAACTAAGTGTTCAATTCTATTTTATAGCCCCGCTTATTTCGCTTTGCTTACATCAGTAAGAGAATTCAGAAAAGCTATAATTTGTCTGATTTCTGTTTGAGTAAGATTTAGCTTGTCCGGTGGAAGCGTTTGATTCTTCATTTTCAATCCCAATCCTTCTCCTCCGCCTTCATTGTAAAAATCCAGCACTTCTTCCAGTGTATTAAAGGCACCGTTATGAAAATAAGGTTTAGTAAGCGCTATATTCCTTACCGTTACCGTTTTGAAGGAGTAATCATAAATCCATGATTTTTCTTTCTTTACAGGACTGTTGGCTCTTCCGAGATCTCCATCAAGTTCAACCGGGAGCTCATTGACCGGTTTTGTGGTAACCCCTAAAACTTCAGATTCATTTTCGTTAAAAAACGGTGGAACCAGTCCTGAAAAATGAGGAGCAAAGTGACAGGTTGCACAGTTGGCTTTTCCCATAAACAGATTATAACCTTTTTTCACTTCCTCCGAAACGTCCTTTTCATTCCTCATAAAACGGTCAAAATCACTATCGAAAGAATATAAAGAGGCAACATAGGAGCTCAGGGCTTTGGAAAAGTTTTCCTTATTGATCTTTCCGTTTTTAAATGCAGAACGGAATGCTTTTTTATACTCGGGTTTTGTTTTCAATTTTCTGATAATATCTTCATAGCTTGTATTGAATTCATCTTCATTATAAATCACGTGTTCAGCCTGCTGTTCCAGATAAAAGGCACGAAGGTCATAGAAAAATCTTTTAGCAAAAACGGCATTATAAAGCGATGGTGAATTCCTTAATACAGTCTTTCCTTCCACATTACTTTCAGATTTCTGCTTAAGATCTGTGAAGGCATTTTCCGGCAAATGACAGGCAGCACAGCTCATTTTACCGTTTCCGCTTAAGCTTCCGTCATAAAACATGGCCTTTCCAAGATTACGAAGATCTGCATTGTCTTCTGAAGATTTCAGCCATGTATAAAAATAAGGATCCAGAAAATCACTATTAAAAAGACCTTTACTGTTTACATTCCAGCCTGAAAACTCTTTAAGATCATCTGTTCTTCCATCCCATTTTCCAAATTCTTCATAAAGCGGCTGTATATAATTTTTATAAAATTCAATCCGGTCAAAGGTTTCAAAGTCTGTATTTTTTGAAAGATAATCGATGCTTCCGGCCAGAACCTGATCTGCTTTCTGTAGATTATAATTCCTGAAGTAAGGATCATCATGAATATACTTTTTAATTCCTGTAAGCGCATGAGCAGACTCCTCAGAAATATTCAGGGAACCTGGCGTATCAAATCCCGTAACACCTAATGTATAAATTCGTATCAGCTCTATGCGAAGCGGAAGTGTCTTATTATTTCCTTTGCTTAATCCGTTTTTTACAGCACTCAGATAAAACCCGGAGTAACTGTTATATAAAAAATCTGTGATGGTTTTGATCTTCTCTTTTTCATCTCCTGCTTCATCAGAAAATATCAGCTCGTCCAGAACCTGCAATCCTTCCGGAGGCAGAGTGTAAGCTGAAGTTCCGGCCGCTTCAATATGGAACAAGGGTGCTGCATTAAGATGTGTTTTCGTAAATTCAGGATAATGATAGGCAACATAAAATTCAATTTCCTTAAATGAATTTCTTGTACTGCTCAGTGATTTCCGTAATTCTTCAAGAGATATTCGGTCTTCCGAAAATTTATAGACATCTGATTTCAGCTGTTCAAGCCTGGTTTTAAAGTCAGACAGGCCTTTATTGACAAATGTAGTTTCGTTCTTTATCCCTTTATCAACAGGGTTGAAAGACATAACAGCAAAACCAATCAACAGAATTAGAACAAACAGCGGGTAAGATCTCATGAATTTTTTAGCGGTAAAACTATTAATCAGATGTTATCCCAGTTTTAATTACAGATTAAAAAATGTTTATATTTTAAATAGGAGATTTTTTACTAATTTTAAACCCCGAAATCAAAATTCATTATTCTTAAAGAAACGGATATTCTAAATTGCCGGTAAAAATAATGGGAAGGGTTATTGGGAGAGGATATTTTTAATTAAATTCAACATCAAAAAACGAAAATAGTCATATGAAAACAAAATTATTGTTTGCTTTTGCAGCAAGCTTCCTTTCACTTTCCGCATTTTCGCAGAAAAAACAACAGGAAATGGCTGTATATGCGGAGAAAAAAGGCAGCGATTATTATCTGATCCGTCTCGAAAAAGATAAAGATGTTCCCAATGTTTATGTTTATTCCAACGGAACTACAAAACCCTATAAAAAATATAATGAGCTTAAGGATATTGTGATAGAATTTCCCGGAATGATGGAATCTAACAACTCTACCAAAGAAGAATTGATTTCTGTCCTTAAAAAAGGAGATCATTTCTACGAGATTACTTCCCAGAGAAAAGATCCTAAGAATTTTGAAAAAACGACAGTTACAGTATATGAGGTCATTCAGGGCCAGAAAAGGATCGTAGAAGAATACGGTTCCCTTTACGAGCTGATATCGTCTCCTTATAAAGAAGCCATTTTCATTGATTAAAAATTAAAAAATAAATTATACATATTATGCTAAACAAACTTGCTGCTTCAGAACTTATTCTGAATGAAGACGGAAGTGTATACCACCTGAATCTTTTACCCGAAGATATTGCTGACAAGATTATCCTTGTAGGAGACCCGGACAGAGTGGCAAAAGTTTCAACGTATTTTGATAAAGTTGAGATCAAAAAAAATAAAAGAGAATTCTATACGCATACAGGAACCCTTCGCGGAGAAAGAATCACCGTAATGTCTACAGGGATCGGAACTGAAAATATCGACATCGTGATGAACGAGCTTGATGCGCTGGTGAACATCGATCTTAAGAATAAAGAATTCAAAACAGAGCATAAATCCCTTGAATTATTCCGTATGGGAACCTGTGGAAGTGTAAATCCTGATGTACAGGTTGATAATATGCTCGTTACCCAGAATGTGGTTGGGCTGGATGGTCTTATGCATTTCTACCAGGACTATAATTTCCAGAATGAGTTCTCCAGAAGCTTCCTGGAAAAGTTTCCTTATGAAAGAATCAAACCGATGCTTTACTTCTCAGACTGGGCCGAAGAACTGGGAGAATACTACAAAGACGCTAAATACCACGGAAATACAGCCACTTTCCCTGGATTCTACGCTCCTCAGGGAAGACAGCTTCGTCTGAAAGCAGTGGATGATAATTTCCTGGAAACATTAAATGATCTTGGCATCACGAATTTTGAAATGGAAACTTCTGCAATTTATGCCCTTTCAAAACTATTAGGCCACAAAGCGATCACCGTAAATAACGTTATTGCCAACAGAAGACGCGGAGAGTTCTCTACAGACCACAACGCTTCTGAAAAGAACCTGATTACCTGGGTACTTGACAGAATCATCAAATAATTCACCATGGGCCAGGATATTACTTGTCTTATCATCAATAAAAAAATTGATTTAGGAAAAGATGTTGTTCATTTTGAAGTGCAAAACTTCACCTTCGTTCCTTTCAATATGTCCTGTCCACATTTTGAGGGAATAGAAAATTTTGATCTGGTGAGCGATTATATCAGACATCTGGAATCTGAAACCGATTTTGAAAGTTATCCATACGACCGGGACAATGATCACTGGGATGGGGATATTTTTAAAATGATCAGAGATCATAAAATTGAAAGTTTTATCATTGAACACAGTTCTGAATGGGCAGATATGCCGGTAGATTACTGTTTTATGCAGGTTCTTGATGACAAAATCATTAAAAATGCCCTGGTATATAATGAAAGTCAGTTTGCAGGAAACAATTTTGAAAACATTAAAGAAGCCAAAAAGAACTTCGGCCTGAATTTCGACTGGCTTGACATGTATGACCTGTTTCATTCCTATCTCACTTCGAACAGAGCCTATACTCTGCTGCAGGCAAAAAAATAAATACATAGACTCACACAACCTTACAGATTTAGTTCTGTAAGGTTTTTTAATGAATTTTTTGTGGTTTAATGCAGCGACGCAAGACTTTAACTCATTATGCTGCTTTTAGGGCGCAAGAAAATCAAAGATTTTCAATATTTCGTCAATGTATCTGATAAATAGATGTTTTTTTTATTTAGTCTCGTTGATTGGGCAGATCTGGCAGATTTTATGAAGTCATTCTAAAAAGTAAGTATAAATTGTAGAATTTGAGTTGAATTTAAATCGCGATTTTCAAACTCCGCTTCATCTACTTTTTATCAATAATCTAATTCTGTTTTTAAGATGAATTGCAAAACTCATCTTAAAAAAAAATATGTGTCATCTGTAAAATCTGTGGGAGATCACTACTACCTAACTTATTTTTCATACTTCATGAAAATGACACGGGTCAGGATATTTGAATGCAAAATCAAGCTCAGAAACCAGTTTTGATGAAAGAACCTTTCTGCCTTCAACTTCTCTCTCTTCAGAAAACGGTAAATTCTTCTGGGCATGAATGACAGCCGCCTTTGAAGGATGAAAAGGAGCCGTCACATTATAAAGTTTCCCTTCTGTTCCTAGCTCTGTCATTCTTGAAATTACAGAACATATATCTGCATAATGAATGTGGTTAACCGGAGCTTCCAGACCTGAAACATTATAATTTTTAAGAAGCCTGTTATCCCCCATCAATCCACCTAATCGTAAAATATTAGCCTGAGGATATTTATTCCGGATCATTCTTTCCCCGGAAACAGCCTCCACCCACAGATCATCTTCTGTAAATTCTTTTGGAAGATCAGGATAAACGCCTGTGGAACTCATCACAAACATCTGCCCTTTACAATCTCCTATAAATGACAACAAATGCTGTATCCTGTTGTACAAAGAACTCACACAACAGCTTTTCCCGGAAAGCGGAATTGTAATGATTAAAACATCCAGCTGACTGATCATGCTCCATTGCGGAATCTTTTCATCCAGCTGATAATCCGGGAAACTGGCCAGAGAAGCATTAAAACCTTTAGAATTCAGTTGTGCAACTTTTTGCTCCGTGGTGGCCGTAGTATATATAATATGTCTGTCTGGCAGCGATTCTGCAATTCTGGATCCGAGCCAGCCACAACCTATGATTCCTGTTTTTGTCATATTGAATAATGGTTTCTGAAAACTTAAAATGATCAGACAATAGAAACACTCTGAAACTACTCAAACATCAGGAATTCCCCGCCGCTTTCTTCAGGTTTTCCGTCTGAAATTATCCATGACAAAATTAATTCAATATCTGTTGGCAGTCTTTGTTTTATTACAAAAATTTTATTTTCATGACTATTCTTCTCTCAATTTCCGGATTCATCATATCATTCTATCTTAAAATTCATTAATCATCACATAGAAATGCGTAGAATAAAGACTTTCCGGATTTCCTGAGATATTGGTAAGGTTGATGGTGATACTTGAAACAGAGTTCATTCTTGGATTTGAAATTGAAAAAGAAGTGTTTCCGGTAAAGTCTCCGGCTGGAGAAACCACTATGGCAGCTCTTGTAGAACCAGGCTGCAGGTTGGCAGGAACCGGAATTTCCATCGTTACAGATTTTCCTGTAGGAAGATTATTTATCGAAACTGAAGGCCAGGCTTCAAAACTGATCTGGTTTTTCTGCACACTACCCTTCTCACCCATTTTATAAGATCCGTTTACATCCAGCTTTGCAGAAGTATTTGGAGCTCCTGTTCCAATTCCCACATTGGCATTCCCGTTTCCGATAATTACAGCATTAGCCTGAGAGGTAGAAGCCCCATAACCTATTGCAGTAGAAAATTGTCCCAATGCCTGAGCTCCCGATCCTACTGCTGTAGAATTCTGATTATTGGTCTGTGTATTATACCCCACTGCTGTTTCGCTGTTAGAAGTTGTTTTAGCATTATAGCCGACTGCTGTTGACTGAAATCCGGATGCTGTTGAATTCTTCCCTAAAGCAGTAGCATCATTTGTGGTTGTTTTCGCATTATATCCCATAGCAACAGACTGAAATCCAGATGCATCAGCATTATTCCCTACTGCCGTAGCTTCATTCACCGTAACTTTTGCATTATATCCGATTGCTGTTGACTGATATCCTGAAATTTTTGAGTTAGCTCCCAAAGCCACAGATTCATTAGCCGTTACCGAAGTATTGGTTCCGATTGCAATTCCCTGGTAAGCACTGCTGGAATTTCCCAAAGCAATACCATTCTGAGATGCATTCGCATTTGTTCCGAAACTTACCGAATTATTTACTCCCAATCTTCCAACCGAAATTGAATTTACTTTAAACACAAGGTCATCAGAAGTATTGGTTCCCAATGAAAGATTCGTATTAGCCCCTCCCGAATTCCCACTGTTGGATGCTGAATTGTTCCAGGCAGACATTGGGGTTACACTTCCACCACCGTTATTTCCGTTTCCGTTATTTCCGGAAGCTGTGGAAAGCATATTCCATTTTAAAGCATTCCAGTAATAGAAACCGGTTTCGGTTAAAGTTCCGTTACCATTGTTCCATACAATAAGCCCGTCCGCAGGATTCTGAATAGTTGTACGATCCGTTAATGAAACCAACGCCACACTAGGCAGCAACATTCCCTTATCTTTTGAACTGATCTGCAGCATTGCAGAAGGATCTGGACTCGGAGTTCCTATCCCCACCTGTGCCGGTAAAGAAATAGTAATTAGCAAAAAGATAAGAAAAAACGAAAGTTTACATTTTTTGATCATGCTATTGTTGGGTGTTTATTTTGAGGGTGCAAATATACGAATTTTTCAATAAAACCATTAATATTTTAAAAATTCAATAATAAACACACCCCACTGTGAGTAAAACAATACTTAATCACCATTAAATGAAACATTCCACGACTTCAAATCTATACAAACACCCTTTGCAAAGCCATAAAAAGCACTTCAAACTTAAATAAACTTAAAATACAATTACATTATTCATACAAAACTTCACTTAAAAATGAATAAAACAAAATTTATCACCACCTAATGAAACAGCTTTTCAGATGATCATTCACCATTCCGGTAGCCTGCATATGGGCATATACCACTGTTGATCCCAAAAACTTAAAACCTCGCTTTTTAAGGTCTTTTGCCAAAGCGTCCGAAACTTCTGTTACCGCAGGAATATCAGATAATGTTTCAGGCATATTATCTAATGGCCTTCCTCCTACAAAACCCCAGATATATTCAGAAAAGCTTCCGTATTCTTCCTGTACTTCCATAAACCGCTGTGCGTTACTTACGGTAGCTTTTATTTTAAGCCTGTTTCTTATAATTCCCGAATTCTGCATGAGTTCCTCTGTTTTTTCATCTGAATAAAAGGCTATTCTCCTATAATCAAAATCATCAAAAGCCTTTCTGAAGTTTTCGCGTTTAGAAAGAATCGTATACCAACTCAATCCTGCCTGGAAACTTTCAAGAACGAGAAACTCAAAAATAGTTTTGTCATCGAAGACAGGCTTTCCCCACTCTTCATCGTGGTATTTGCGGTAGAGATCATCCTTCTCACACCATCCGCAGCGTATTTTTTCCATAAGTTTTTCATTTGTTATTAAAGCCCGGGTTAAATAGGCTGATATTAAAGGCAGAAAAATGGAAGTTACTTTAGGGATATTGAAAGTCTCTGTAAAATCAAATTAAACAAAGCAATACTTATTATTGATACCCCTCATAACTTTCCCTTTCTATCATCCAGCTTCAAACCTATATATATCAGAAATTATGATCCGAACTGAGATTATTAAAGGTACATCGATTTAGAAAAGAATAACAAAAGATTATGAAAAATTTAACAATGGAGCCGGATTTTAGGAATGGTTATTGTTTGTTTACTGATACACAACAAAATATTTTATATTATGAACAATTCAGAATACAACAAAGCGGAAAATGCAGTAAATGATACCGAAAACTCATTAAAGAATGCAGCAGATAAAGCAAAGTGGAAAATTGAGGAATTAGCAGACAAGGCAAAAGAGTATATCAATGAAAAGAGATCCAATGATGAAGAAGCAAAACAGGAAGACTGGTTGGAGAAAGTAAAAAATAATGTTTCTGATGCATGGGATGACATTAAAGACAAAGCCAACGATGCATGGGAAAAAACCAAAGATGCAGCTGAAGATGTAAAAGCAGAATGGAACAAGAAAACCAATTAAAATTTCAGTCATATAAATATTTTCAAGAAAATGGAGCCTTATTAATTTAAGACTCCATTTTTATTATGCCGCAAACACAAATTATTGCTACATTTGTAGTAAAATAAACATTAAAGAATTATGTCATACGGTTTACTTAAAGGCAAAAAGGGGATTATATTTGGAGCCCTTAATGAACAATCTATCGCATGGAAAGTTGCTGAAAGATGTCATGAGGAAGGTGCAGAATTCATCTTATCTAATGCTCCTATCGCTTTGAGAATGGGAGAACTTAATGGTTTAGCAGAAAAAACAGGTTCTGAAGTGATCGCTGCAGATGCGACCTCTATAGAAGATCTTGAAAAACTTTTTGATGCTGCGACAGCAAAATTCGGAAAAATAGATTTCATTCTTCACTCTATCGGAATGTCCGTGAATGTAAGAAAAGGAAAACACTATACAGAAATGAATTACGACTGGTTGGAAAAAGGATGGGATATTTCCGCTGTTTCTTTCCACAAAGTAATGCGTGTGGCTTGGGAAAAAGACTGTATGAACGAATGGGGAAGCATTTTAGCACTTACCTATATTGCCGCTCAGAGAACATTCCCGGATTACAACGATATGTCTGACAACAAAGCTTATCTTGAAAGTATTGCGAGAACTTTCGGAAACTATTGGGGGGAAAGAAAAGTACGTGTAAATACAGTTTCTCAGTCTCCTACCATGACTACAGCAGGCAGCGGTGTGAAAGGTTTTGGAGGATTCTTAGGTTATGCTGAAGATATGTCTCCGCTAGGAAATGCTACCGCTCTTGAATGTGCAGACTATTGTGTTACTCTTTTCTCTGATCTTACTAAAAAAGTAACGATGCAGAACCTTTTCCACGATGGAGGTTTCAGCAGTTCAGGGGTAACTCAGAAAGTGATTAATAAATATAATATTGAAGACTAATCAGTCATTCTTATTTTAAATGAAACAAAGAGGTTATCCGCGGAAGGATAACCTCTTATTTTTTGCAGGAAGTTCTATTTAATTTTATAAGCGTAAATTTTAAATCTGCTGTTTCAAAAGATTTCCCGCGGATTTCGCGATTGACGCACATCTTTGTTGATATTTTATGTTTCGCAGATCTTTTTTATGATATGATGATTAGTTTTTTTGGCACAAAAAATTATTTTTATTTTCAAAATAAATTCAACAGAAAAGAAATCTGCCAGATCTGCTCAATCAAAGACTAAATAAAAAATATATTTTCAGACTCGTTGAAAAAATTTGCTAAAAATCTTTGTTTTTTTGTGTCTTAAAAACATTCTAACATCCAAAAACCTTACGCCCTTGCGTTTTTCAACATTAGGAAATCCAGATTTTCAATAAAAAAAGACCGACTTCAAAAGCCAGTCTCTTAAAAAATAATTAATATGAAGTTTATATAATTACAGTCTGTATAGAATGTGCCGGAGCAGACAGTTTTGCAGACATTCCTTCAATCCACAGGTTGGTTTCAATATCATTATCGGAATCATTCATAATTACAGTCACCAATTGTCCGTTTTCATTCATAAAAGTAGTTGAAGTAAGGGCTACTCTGTTGGAAGAACTTCCTATCCTCTGAGCGTTAGGCTTAATGAATTTTGAAACATGACCTACATAATAATATTCATAAGTATAATGGACTTCTCCTGTTTTGGTATCAGCAATAATTGGTGCAAAGCAGAAATTCCCGACATGGTTCGGACCTCCCGTTTCATCCAAAAGAACATTCCAGTCTGTCCACAAAGCGGTCCCTTTATTGAAATCATTCAGCATATTTTTCCCGTAAAGTTCTCCAAGACTTACATCATAAATTCTTGACATGCTGAACTGTTCTTTGCATCCTTCCGTAAAAGCAAGGAATTTATCAGGAAAAGCTCTTTGGGTTTCCGCTAAATTATCAAACAGCTGGGTCTTGTTGTTCCAGGTTTCATACCAGTGATAGCCGATTCCGTGTGCATATTTAGAGGTCTCAGGATCGCTTAAAGTGGTTGTTGCTCTCTGGTAGATAAGATCCCTGTTGTGATCCCAGATCATTACTTTTTTATCTTTATAGCCATTTTTCCAGAGTGTGGGTCCCAGATTATTTTTAAGGAAATCACCTTCTTCTTCCGCAGAATAAATACAGGATTCCCAGGTTTGCGTAGCCATCGGCTCGTTCTGAATCGTCAGTCCCCAGATATTAATTCCTCTTTTTTCATATTCTTTCATGAATTTAATATAATAATCTGCCCAGGTCTGATAATACTGGTTTTCCAGTCTTCCTCCTTTGAACAGACTTTTATTAGACTTCATCCATGCCGGGGGGCTCCAGGGTGAGAAATAAAAGGTAAAATCTTTCCCTATTGCCTTCTGGGCTTCTTTAATCATCGGGATCTTATACTTTTCATCATGCGCAATATTGAACGACTTCAGTGAAGTATCATTATCTGCTACATACGTATAAGAATCACTTGAAAAATCACACGAATTCATATTGGTACGAACCACAGTATAACCCAGACCGTTTTTTCCGAAATAAGCATCGATGATTTCTTTCTGCTTATCCTTAGGCATTTTATAAAATGTTTCAGCGGAAGCATCTGTAACAGCACCTCCTATCCCAATCAGCTTCTGGTATTTGAAATCAGGATCTACAAAAATACAGGCATCTGTTTCTTTCGGCTGCCCGAATTTTTCAAATTTCACGGTTCCTTTGTCTGCCATTTTTTCGCTGGTTTTGGAATTGGTGAGGATCACCTTAGCTGTTTTTCCTGCATTTTTCTTCCAGTAGTTTTGTGCGTTAACATTCAAAACGGCACCTGCGGCCAGACAACTTACAATTAGTTTTTTCATATCTTTCTCTCTTTTCGGACGAATATGTCCTCGCTTCATTATTTTTGATTTACTACTAGGCTGAAACCTACTTCTTACTTCTACATTTATTTTTACAGGCTGCAAAATTAACTGTAAATGTCATTTTTTATCGAGTCCAGTTGATTCTTTTAGTTTGAACATTTTGGGAGTTAGTCCCAATCATGATGTCAAACTCTCCGCTTTCCCAGTCATAATTCAGGTCATTGTCAAAAAATTTAAGATCTTCCGGTGTCAGTTTAAAGGTTACAGTCTTGTTTTCTCCTTTCCTGATCAATACTTTCTGAAAGCTTTTCAATTCTTTCACGGGCCTCACCACCTTTCCGAATAAATCCTTCACATAGAGCTGTACGACTTCCTCACCATCATATTTTCCGGTATTGGAAACTGTTACATCAACAGTTAAAGTCTGATTTCCTTTCAAAGCTGTGGAACTTAGGTTCATATCGGAATATTTAAATTCAGTATAGCTAAGTCCGTATCCAAAAGGAAATTTGGGATCATTATCCAGATCAATATAGGCCGAAACATAATTCCGGTCTGTATTATTTTTGGCAGGTCTTCCCGTATTGTAATGGTTGTAATAAACCGGAATCTGCCCTTCTGTTCTTGGAAAACTCATGGGCAGTTTCCCTCCCGGGTTTACGGTTCCGAACAGAACATCTGCTATGGAATTCCCCGCTTCTGTACCCAGCCACCAGGTATACATGATGGCCGGAATATGATCTGCTGCCCAGTTAAAGATCAGAGGTCTTCCCGCATTGATCATCAGAACGATAGGCTTTCCAGTTTTTGCAATTTCTTTTAAAAGGTCTTCCTGAACTCCCGTAAAGCCGATGCTGCTTCTGCTTTTGGCTTCACCGCTCATTGCGTGGCCTTCTCCCAGTGTCATAATCACTACATCTGCTTTTTTTGCCGTTTCAACAGCTTCAGCAAACATAGATCTGTCGTTATCATCTACATTACAGCCTTTTGCATATAATAAAGTTGAATTTTTATCCAGCTGGTTTTTAATTCCGTCAAACTGGGAAACAATTCTCTGCTGGTCATCCTTGAAAGCAATCGACCAAAATCCGTGATTGGCTACCGTTCCTTTGCCGAAAGGACCAATCAGGGCAACAGTTTTTACTGCTTTTGAAAGAGGTAATATATTTCCGTGGTTTTTAAGCAATACAATGCTTTTGGAACCAAATTCTCTTCCAAATTTCCGGTGTTCTGTATTATTGGTCTGTTCTTTTTGTCTTTTCTCACTGCTGAATCTGTAGGGATCATCAAAAAGTCCCATTTCAAATTTCTTTTTCAGGATTCTTCCGGCGGCATCATCTACCCATTTAATATTTACCTTTCCCTCTTTTACCAACCTGGGAAGTTCTGTCATATAGATATGGCTTTCCATATCCATATCACTTCCTGCTGCAATGGCTTTTTCAGCCGCTTCTCCTGCATCTTTGGCATAACCGTGAGGAATCATTTCCCCGATACTTCCCCAGTCAGAAACTACAAAGCCTTTATAATTCCATTTCCCTTTTAAAAGGTCTCTGAGAATATATGAGTTGGCTGTTGCCGGGATTCCGTTGATGTCATTAAACGAATTCATAAAAGTAGCTACTCCTGCATCTGCTGCGGCCTTAAAAGGAGGCAGATAGGTTTCGTGAAGCTGTCTTAAACTCATATCCACCGAATTATAATCTCTTCCTCCTACTGCGGCACCATAAGCGGCAAAATGTTTGGCACAGGCCATCACGGCATCAAGATTTCCCAGACCTTTTCCCTGAAATCCTCTGATCCTTGCCAACCCTATCTGTGTACCCAGATAGGTGTCTTCTCCGGAACCTTCCATTACCCTTCCCCATCTCGGATCTCTTGCCACGTCTACCATCGGTGCGAAAGTCCAGTGTATTCCGTATGCGGAAGCTTCTGTTGCTGCAATTCTTTCAGATTTTTCAATGAGTCTCAGATCCCAGCTGGCTGCCTGTCCTAGATTAACAGGAAAAGTGGTCCTGTAACCATGAATAACGTCCTGCCCGAACAATAAAGGAATTTTCAGCCCGGACTGTAAAGCAAGCTTTTGAAAAGCTATGGTTTCTTCAGCTCCCGCCACATTAAGCATGGATCCTACCCGTCCTTTTTTTATTTCTTCTAAAACTGTAGCAGAATTTGAATTCTGGGGACCTGTAGCATATTCAAATCCGCTGTACTGTACCAGTTGTCCTACTTTTTCTTCCAGGCTCATTTTAGACAGAAGTTCTGAAACCTTCTGATCAACTGTTTTCTGTCCGTAAGCGTTTATACCTAATGCTGAAAATGCAAGTAAAAAATAGGCCTTCTTCATAATTATATTATTAAAAAATATAGGTTGCAGCTGAGTTTCCGGAGATTTTTACTGTAGCTGTTTTTCCGTTATATTGTATATTAAAATTTTCATCCGTGGTATTTCCATTCTGTACAATCAGAACTGTTTTCCCTTTTGGAGTTTTAAATGCTGCCGTGGAAAGATGTTCTGTCTGCGTGGAAGCAATACGCTGAGAGCCTGCAGGAACAAATTTTGAGGCATGTGCAATAATGTAATAAGAAACATTTCTGGTGAAGTTTTCACTGTCGGAAACGGTTATTGCTCCTTTACATTCTGTACAGCCACCATCGGTATGGGGGCCATATTTCGGGTCATTAGCTACATTCCATTCCAGAGCCGTTTTACTCCAGTTTCTCATGGAACCGATAATCACATTCTTGGTATGCCAGTTCAGGTCTTCGTTAAAAGTTCCTTTCGCTCCGGTCCACTGTTCGGTAAAGTACAAATTTTTATCCGGAAAAGCGTTATGAACTGTGCTTAAAGCTGAGATATCTCCTTCGTATAAATGAAACGCAGAACCGTCAATATACTGATAAGCTTCGGGATCTTTCAGAATATCAAGGGCATATTCCGGTTTGTTACAGTTGTGATCGTACACCACAATTTTAGTTTTGATCTGACTGGCTTTAAAAGCGGGTCCCAAAAAGCCTTTGATAAAGTCTCTCTGCTGTTCGGAAGGCATATACAAACTTGGATTATTTCCAGGATGTAAGGGTTCATTTTGAGGTGTGATGGCATCAATATGAATTCCTTCTTTCTTCATCCCTTGAATATATTTGACAAAATAATTGGCGTAAGCTCCATAAAATTCAGGTTTTAGGCTTCCTCCTTTAGATTTTCCGTTGTCTTTCATCCAGACAGGAGCCGACCATGGTACTGCTATGATTTTTATTTCAGGATTAATTGCCAGAATCTCTTTCAGCATAGCAATCAGATTTTTATCTTTTGCCAGACTGAATTTGGACAAAGAAGGATCTGTCTGTCCTTCCGGCAGGTCATCGTATGAAAAAACTTCTCCGTCCAGATCTGAAGCTCCGATGCTTAACCGGAGATAGCTTACAGAGATCGAATTTTTATCATCACCAAAAAGTTCGTTCAATAATGCTTTCCTTTTCGCAGGTGAAAGACGGTTGATGACTTCTACGCTTCCGCCCGTTAAGGTATATCCGAAACCGTCTATATATTGAAACTTTTGAGATTCATCAATTTTAATATTCTGAAAATCATTCTTGTTTTGGGTAAATTTTACCGGGGTCTGCTGCTGTAATTTTACACTCTGATCTCCTTTTGTAAGCCAAAACTGAACTTCATTTCCTTTGTTTCCTGCCACAGATGTGCATGACAAAGGAAAAAGTACCACACCACAAAGCAGTGCGGTACCATTAAAAAAGAAACTATATAAGTTGTGAAACTTCATATTTAATAGCCGGAATTTTGGGTTAAATTCTGATTGTTATCCCTCTGTCCCTGCGGAATCGGCCATAATAACCTGTTCTGATTAATGCTTGCAGCATAAGGCAGTATCACTCCGTTTCCGTCTTTCTGCTGGGAAAGGATGGCAACGGCTGCTCCTGTTCTTTTAAGATCAAACCATCTCTGACCTTCAAATGCCAGTTCCAGTTTTCTTTCCTGAAGAACTTTCTGAATCCCATCCGTTTCCGATGAAATAGCAACCGGAGAAAGTCCGGCTCTTGTTCTTACCTGATTGATAAAACCTGCGGCACCTGTGTAATCTCCGGTTCTTACGGCTGCTTCAGCCTGAAGTAAGAGAACATCCGCATATCTAAGGATATAAAAATTCTGAGTTCCATCGGTTTTCCTCATTTTATACATGAATGGATAGTTATTACTCGTCCAGTACTTATCTGACCAACTTACCGGTAAAAATTTAACGGAGCTGTTTAAACGCTGGGTATCTCCGGCATCATTAAATGCCTTTACCAGATCATTAGACGGAACATTGAATTTTTTCCAGTCTGTTCCATAAAACATGGATGATCCCCAGGCCCAGACTGTTCCGGCATTTCCATCGACTTCAAAAATAGATTCGGAATTAGCTTCATGCGTACCGTCAAAAAGCTGATCATAAACCGGAAGAAGATTTACCCCTGAAATATTGGAAGCATATTGTTTTACTTTGGTCCAGTCCGGATTCGGCTTTGAGGCATACACTTTCGCAAGAAGACCATAAGCAAAGTTTTTATTGGCTCTGTATTTTTGAGTTCCTGATGGTGCATTGGCAATAGCTCCCTCCAGATCGGCAATAATCAGATCATAAGCTTCTTTTACTGTTTTTCTGGCGGGATATACCTGACTGTATACTTCATCAAAATTACTGGCATTCACTCCTATTACAGCCTTGGTAACCAAAGGAATATCACCCCATAGCTGAACAGCATGGAAATAGTAAAGTGCTCTAAATATCGCTGCTTCTGATTTCATTTCAGCCTTTCTTGCTGCTGTAAGCGCCGGATCATTGATATTATCGGCATAATTGAGGATCATATTACAGTCATTGATAAACCCGTACAGATATTTCCAGTCTCTTTCAACATTCGGATTAGTTGCTACAATACGATATTCATCCTGCTGAAAATTCTGGACGTTATCTGCTCCTGCATAGGAAATTTCTGTCTGGGCATCACCATTAAAAAAATAATCCAGCTGCCAGTATTCATTTCCAAATGCAGTGTAAATGGTGCTCATCCTGTTTTCTGCATCTGTTGCTGTTTTTAACGGATTATCAATAGAAATCCCCTGTTCAGTAATGGGTTCTGTATCCAGAAAGTCATTGCAGGAAACGCTGGCAGCAAGTACTGATGCACCGAATAAATAATATATTGCTTTATTGATTTTCATTGTAAATAATTTAGAAATTAGCTTTTAAACCAATGATGAAGGTTCTCACCTGAGGATAGGTTCCGTAATCTATTCCGAAAACAGATTTCTCTGCACCGGATGTATTTCTGTTAGGCGTGAAAGCATTTACTTCAGGGTCCATTCCGGAATAATCTGTAATGGTTAACAGATTTTGTCCGGTTACGTACACATTCAGTTTGCTTACTCCTTTAAAAGGATTATTGAAATTATATCCTAATGTTACCGCTTTCAGTTTCACATAAGACCCGTCTTCCACAAATCTGTCTGAAATTTCCTGTGCAGACGCCGAATTGGCTCTCGGAACATCGGTAATCTGTCCCGGCGTAGTCCATCGGTTAAGAACTGCTGTTGACTGATTTTTATAATCATTCATCATTTCCAGATCAAAACGGGTTGCGTTGAAGACATCATTTCCCACAGAACCGGTAATCAAAACATCCATATACCAGTTTTTCAGAGTAAAATTATTGCTGAAGCCAAAAGTATACTTTGGGTTTGGATTTCCGATAAATGTTCTATCATCCACATCCTGATATCCGTTTCCGTTAAGGTCTTTATAGATCATGTTTCCGGTATTTGGATCCACGTGATCTACTTTATATCCGTAAAATGTACTCAAAGCATGTCCAGGTTGAAAACGAATTACTTTACCTCCAACACTTTCCATACTTATTACATCAATGGTATTGAGGTATTGCTCAAAGTTCAGAATTTTATTTTTAGCAAATGAAATGTTGAATGACGTGTTCCATGTAAAGTTTTCGTTCTTGATATTAGCGGTATTCAATGAAAACTCAATTCCTTTATTTTCCAGGCTTCCGGCGTTTCTATAGATTGGTCCTGATAAATTCCCCATTACATAAGGGAAAATAAGGTCCGTAGTCTTCCTTTTATAGAGATCCGTTGTAAACCTGATCCGGTTATTGAAAAGCCCAAGATCCAGCCCTACATTGGTATCGGTTGTTGTTTCCCAGGTTACATCACTGTCATATTGTTTAAATGTATAGGCAGGAATTCCATTTGACCAATACGGATCAAATATGTTAAAGTGTGAATAAGCAGGAACCCCGGACACATTTCCGGTCTGTCCCCATCCCCCTCTCAGTTTTAATTCGCTGATGACTTTACTGTCTGCCAGGAAATCTTCTTTAGACACCAGCCATGAAGCTGAAACACCCGGAAAGAAACCCCATTTTTTTTCCGGAGCAAGGTTTGAGGAACCGTTATACCTGAACACTCCCATTAAGGTATATTTTCCGTCATACGTGTACAAGGCCCTTCCGAAGAACGAAGCATTTCTCAGAACGTCTTTATGTTTGTCATAACCTTGTGTTGCCGCCTTTTCATAATCGAAATTTATTATTCCTTCAGGGAATTTTTCTCCGGCAAAGTATTCATTCTGAAAACTTTTCTGGGTGATCTGGGCTCCTCCAAGTAATGAAAAATCATGAACCCCTTTTTTCAGGGTATAAGTTAAGGTATTTTCAAAGTTATATTCCTGATACTGAATATACTCCTGGGAGCCTATTCCGGATTTTGATCTTCCGTAGCTGGTCTGGAATCCGTCTGTAAATTTAGTATTCCGGGAGTCTGTCATATCAAATGAAATGCTTGGCTTCCATACCAGATTTTTCAGAACTTTCACATCAAGACCTAAATTGCTTAGGAAACGCTGAGTCTGGGTTTTATCTTTTCTTGACTGATAAGCAACTGGATTTTCCCAAGACGACTGATAAGGATTCGGAGCAAACTGGCCCGGCTTATATCCGTCATTAATCTGGCCTGTTGTCTGATCATAGACTACTCCATCTGACGGGATGAAATTAACATCTGTTCCGTATACAGGCAGAAAACTCGGCGTATTAAAAGCACTGAGCACTACCCCGCCTCTCGCTGTACTTAAATTATCGTTGGTATTGGTGAGTGAGGTAAAGTAGTAATTGACTGAGGAATTTAATTTCAGCCAGGGTGCAATCACTGCATCTAAGTTTACTTTCACCGAAGTCCTCTGAAAATGAGCAGGCTTGATGATTCCTTCAATATCCTGATACCCTAATGCGGTGTAAGCTTTTACTTTCTCATTTCCAAAGGCATAGTTTACGTTATAATTCTGATCAAATCCGGTCTGAAAAACTTCTTTTCTCCAATCGGTATCAATCCCTGCATATCTGGGGTTGGTAACGGTGGAAAGATAGTCTGATCCGCCGTTTGCCTGGATGTCTGCCATTAAGGTTTTATACTGATCAAGATTCAGGACATCAATATTTTTCACGGTTTTTGAAATTCCCCAATAGGCATTAAAATTAAGCTGGGGTTTTCCCTGTTTTCCTCTTTTGGTTGTAATGATAACCACTCCTGAAGATCCGTTTATTCCGTAAATAGCGGTAGAAGAGGCATCTTTAAGAATAGTCATATCAACAATATCGTCAGGATTCAGCCCGGTGATGTCATTGGTCTGGATTCCGTCAACTACATACAGAGGGCTCACCGAGGATGAAATTGAGTTATTCCCCCTGATTTTCACATCAAGAGCTGCTCCTGGCTTTCCTGAAGCCTGAATGACATTCACTCCTGCCGCCTGTCCCTGTAAAGCCTGTCCTACGCTGTAGATTGGTCTGTTATCAAAGGCATCTGCTTTTACTGAAGAGACTGCACTGGTAAGGTTCTGCTTTTTCACTCCTCCATATCCGATCATGACAATCTCGTCTATTTTATTTTCCTTGGGAACAGAATCTATTACCTTGGTCTGGGCATTGAAATTAGCTGTAAAATACAGCACTGCGGCCAGTCCAAAACTTCCTGATATTCTTATATTCATATAGAGTTAGTTTTTAATTCTCAAATTGAGACAATAAAAATATATTTTTTTTTAATTAATTAACATTGTCTTCATAAATATTTTAATTTTTCTTTTATTTTTGGGGCTTTAAAGGCTTAAATTTGCATCATAATTCATAAAAAAAGTTGTAAAAACTTAAAAAAAAAATCTCCAAAATGACTGCCAAGCTCTCCCATATTTCACTTCCGTTAAAATTGACTTTCCTTATTTTTTCAATGGTACTGAATTGTATGGGTCTGGTCATCCTTCAGCTTTCTGAGGCCATTTCTTATGAAAAACTGGGATTTTTAGAATCATTTAAAGATCTTCCGATTGCTTTTATTTCCCTCTTTGCTGTTAATTTTATCAGTAAAACCGGAACCAAAAAAGCTTTGATCACAGCATTAATTATTGTTGGGGCCTGCTCTTGTCTTCTTCCTTTTATTGAAGATTTCTGGTTCTATAAGGTTTGGTTTGCTATTATCGGAACCTGCTTTGCGATTGGAAAAATCTGTGTTTTCGGGATTATCAGGAATAATATTTCGGATGAAAAATCACTTGCAAAAACGATGAATAGTGTGGAGGCTTCCTTTATGATCGGTATTTTTGTAGTGAATATGGGCTTTGGATGGCTGATCTCAAGTCAATATTCTGAATACTGGAAGTTTGGATTTTTATCTATTGCCATACTTTCGGCTGTAACGATATTTTTATTTTCCCGTCTGACGATTTCAGAAGCTAAGAAAACCGAAACGAAAGGAATCATTTCTGAGTTATCCGGTTTTATCAATCCCGCGACCATCGCATTTTTAGGCGTTATCTTTTTTATTGTGTTTGTGGAACAGGGATTTAATTCCTGGCTTCCTTCTTTTTACAAAAACCACCTGAAAATTGATTCGTTTTTTTCCCTGCAGGCGACTTCTTTTCTTGCTCTTTTTTCATATGCCGGAAGAACTGTGACGGCCAATATCATTCAAAGGTTTTCATTATCTAAATATTACCTGCTCTGTATAGGTCTGATCATGGCTGTTCTTACCCTTATTGTAGGAATTCAGTATTTCGGATCTGAAAATTCCGGGATATTGGTGTTTTTATTTCCGGTGATTGGGTTATTTTTATCTCCGCTCTACCCTGTTGTGAATTCAAAGATGATCGCGCAGGTTGATAAAGAGAAAATCAACCTGTTTACGTCCCTTATTGTTATTTTTTCTTCTTTAGGAAGCTCCGTCAGTTCTATTATTATGTCTGTTCTGTTTGGAAAAGAGCTCTTAAATTATTACCCTATTTATATCTTATTTGCTGTTTTAGTGCTTTTTACGGTAAGTTTGATATATTTTAGACTGTCAGGAAGGAAAATTTAGAAAATAATTTTATTTTTACTGCCATGAAACTCAAAGACACAAAAAGCAAAGAAACCCTTCAGGAACTTATTGATACAAAAGATTTTGTAGCACATGTATCTGTTGACTGCACGATATTCGGGTTTCACAACAATATTCTGAAAGTCCTGCTTTTAAAATATCATGATCTTGATCTATGGTCGCTTCCCGGCGGTTTTGTTTTCAATGATGAAGATCTTCGTGAGGCCGCTGCAAGGGTTCTGTATGAAAGAACTCATCTGAAAGACCTGTTTTTAAAGCAGTTTCACACTTTTGGAAGAATAGACCGTACCGAGAATAATGTACACCAGATCCTGCTTCGGAATAAAGGAATTGAGGTGCCTCAGGACCACTGGATCTTCCAGAGATTTATTACTGTAGGATACTGCAGTCTTATTGATTTTTCCATTGCGGATACTTTTCCTGATGCCTTCAATGAAAGCTGTGAATGGTTTGAAGTGGATAATCTGCCTAAAATGGCATTTGACCATGACAGGATCATAGAAACCGGGCTGGAATACCTTCGGATGAATATCAATACCGAAGCAGCAGCCAGCAACCTTCTGCCTGAAAAGTTTACCATGAAGGATCTTCAACTGCTGTATGAAACTATTTTAGGACAGAAATTCAGAAGAAATAATTTCCAGCGTAAAATATTAAGCTTGAATATTCTGGACAGGCTGGAGAAGTTTTATGACGGTTCTGCCAACAAAGCTCCTTACCTGTATAAATTCAAGAATAAAATCCATAATTCTGCCCACCAGTATCCTATCTCTAATGATGAGGAATCTTAAGGTTAGGCATTTTGTTATATGAATTAATTAAAACCATCATATATCACTGAAAATCAATCACTCAAAAGGCTTTTAAAAAAATTTTCCAAACCGCCTGAAAAGTACTATTTTTAAACAAATCAAAAAATCATGTCATATTATCCTCTTACAAGCATCCCTGATTATTACGGAATTGATGCTTTACTTACTGAAGAACACAAATTGATCCGCCAATCTGTAAGAGACTGGGTAGAAAGTTTTGTAATGCCGCAGATTGACCAGGCTGCACAAAACCATACTGACCTTCCCGGCTTAATGAGAGAATTGGGAAAAATCGGAGCATTGGGTCCTTATATTCCAGTGGAGTACGGAGGTTCCGGTCTTGATCAGATCTCTTACGGTCTTATCATGCAGGAGCTGGAAAGAGGTGATTCTGCGGTACGTTCTGCTGCTTCTGTACAAAGTTCTCTTGTGATGTTCCCAATTAATGAATTCGGATCTGAGGAGCAGAAGAAAAAATACCTTCCTAAGCTTGCTTCAGGAGAAATGATTGGATCTTTCGGTCTTACTGAGCCTAACCACGGATCTGATCCTAGTTCTATGGAAACTTATTTCAAAGATATGGGTGACCATTACCTGCTGAATGGTGCTAAAATGTGGATCACCAATTCTCCGCTTTGCGACATTGCTGTAGTATGGGCTAAAAATGAGGAAGGAAAAGTACAGGGATTGATCGTTGAAAGAGGCATGGAAGGTTTTACCACTCCTGAAACGCATAACAAATGGAGTTTAAGGGCTTCAAAAACAGGTGAACTTGTATTTAATAATGTGAAAGTTCCTAAAGAAAATCTTCTTCCCGGAGTTACAGGATTAAAGGGGCCTTTATCCTGTCTGAATTCCGCAAGATACGGAATTTCATGGGGTGTAATTGGTGCTGCCATCGACTGCTACTGTACAGCTGTTCAGTATTCTAAGGAAAGAAAGCAGTTTGGAAAACCAATTGGCTCTTACCAGCTTCAGCAGAAAAAACTGGCTGAGTTTTTAACTGAAATTACTAAAGCTCAGTTATTATGTCTTCAGTTAGGAAATCTTAAAAATGATCATAAAGCAACGCCTGCACAGATCTCCATGGCGAAACGCAACAATGTGAAAATGGCGATTGATATTGCAAGAGAATCAAGACAGATTCTTGGTGGAATGGGAATCATGGGTGAATTCCCGATGATGAGACATGCTGCCAACCTGGAATCGGTGATTACTTACGAAGGAACACATGATGTACACTTATTAATTACAGGTCTGGATATTACAGGTATCAATGCTTTTTAATTAAAAGATTCGATATAAAACAAAGGATTCCGGCCGAAGGCCGGAATCCTTTGTTTTACTCACTTTACAGAGAATTTATATTCAATAAATAATTATTGATCTGATAATGTATGAATGGTTTTATTAAAAACAACTAATTTAATATCACCATAATGCATTAATATGAAAAAACTATCTTTCTTTTTACTAAGTTTTACAGCTCCTTTTTACCTGGCTCAGCAGGCTGGCGATGTGGTAAATATTGAACAGAAACTCGATCTTACTCCACAAGGTGTTATCAATTTCATAGCCGTTAATCTCGGTGAGCAGAATACTCCTGATTTCACCAATTATCTGAATGGTTTCAATGTTGGTTTAAAAGGGTATAAAATCACTTATTACACTAAAAATGAGAATAATGTTCTGGTAAAAGCAACAGGGCTTCTGATGTACCCTAACGTAAATTACAAGCTTTCAACTGTTGTTTCGGACCATGGAACTACAGACAGTCGGCAAAATGTTCCGTCTAATCTAAAAGGAGCGCTTAGTGCAGGATTTGTAGTAGAACTTTCCTATGTTCTGAACGGCTATATTCTTATGGCTCCGGACTATGTGGGAATGGGCAGCGGAGACGGTGTTCATCCTTATGTAGACTATGCTACTGAAGCTGGTGCTACGATAGATTTCGTTACAGCCGCCAATAAAGTCCTCGGACAGCTGGGAATCAAACGTTATAATGAATATTTTCTGGCAGGCTATTCTCAGGGGGCGCATGCTGCAATGTCAACTTTGAAAAGGCTTAGTATTTCAAACCCGGACAATTTAAAATTCAGATATGCGTATATGGGTGACGGGCCTTATGATTTTTCGGGAGTTACGTTGAATAAAGGAGTTCTGGAAAAAGACATCTACCCTTTCACCTCTTTTCTGGCCAATGTACTCCACACCTGCAATAATACAGGCTACAGAACTTATAATAACAATATTTCAGAAGTTATTTCAGCGGAATATCTGGACAAATATAATTATCATGTGGTTCAGGATAACGGCGGACTTTTGTGGGGACCTGTGATCTGGAGAAGTCTTTTCACACCCAATTTTGTCAGTGATGTTACCAGCAATCCGAATAATAAGCTCAGACAATGCCTGAAACCTAAAGATGTTTACGACTGGTACAATAAAACTCCAATGACTTTAGGGCATTCCACCGTAGATCTGGCCATCCCGCCGGAAAACACCTCTAAAACCATTAATGTACAGCGTGGATATTACTCGTGGTGGGATCTGGATAAATACAAGCTGGATTCATTTTACTGGGGCCCTCTGGGACATGTGGGAGGAATTGTTCCTTTTGTTCTGGCTTCCAATGCGAAATTCAATACGCTCAGAAGCGGAGGATTATTCAATCAATGGGCTGTGATTACTTCAAAGCAGACAGGAAATAGCGATCAGATAATAGAATCCAGGGAAAACAATCCGCTATATTCTTCCCAAATCAAACCTGATCTGGGACATATGCAACTATTGGAAATCACAGATTTTAATCAAGAAAAAACAGTGGCAAAATCTGTAACAGAAAATAATCTGGCTAGTCTTAAGGATGGAATTTATCTGCTGAAGGTTCAGGAAAACAATGAAAACAAGCTGATTCCTTATATCAAAAATACACCTCAGCAAATTGCTGAAAATGAGATCATCCAATCTGAAAACAATGGAATTTTAAAACTTAAAATTCATCCGGATGAATTGTCCGCAGTACATATCTTTGATGAAAAACGTAACCTGATAAAAACAGTTTCCCAATCACAGTATATAGAAAATAACGGAATCTCTATTCAGGATCTTGAAAACCAGAACTATACCTTTGAGATTGCCACCCAATTCTATAATCTGCAGTTCAATAAAATGATCATTGGGCATTCTTCGGAAAATAAAACAGATATTTTTGCACATGGCCGTCAGATCATCGCCAGATCAGCCGGCGATATAAAAAACATCAGCATATACAGTATTTCAGGAGCATTAGTTGTGCGGCAGGATGTAAACCTATCTCAATTTGAATCAAAATCCCTGGAACCGGGAGTTTATCTGGTACAGCTCACTCTTGCTGATGGAAAAACAATCAACAAAAAGATAAAACTTTAGTATCTTCTCATATTATATTTCTTCATTTTCAAATGGAATGCACTTCAGCAATGGAGTGCATTTTTTTGTTAGACAGTATAGGATTTCACGTTTTCTACAAATGTCAGGTCAGGATTCAGAATTTCAAGAATCAGTTTTTTTACAGACCTCATCGCATCATCAATATTCCCTTTATCAAACTGGAGGGAAACCACCCCTTTCCGAGCTTCGGCAAAGCTCCATATTCCGGTCTCAATCGGGAATCCCCAGAACTCAGGAAGGTTCTGGACTACATAATGATAGATGCATAATTGGAGAGCCTGTTTTCTGTCGCTGTTATGGAAATAATCCGACACATTATCCTCATCAATCTTTACCGTAAGATTTTTGATTTTGGCCGTTTTATAATCGATAATTCTTAAAGTTCCGTTCAGACGGTCTATCCTGTCAATAAATCCGAAGAAAGAAATCTTGTCTTTTTCTTCAAGATAAAAATCTACATTTTCAAATCTTTTTTCAATATCCAGAATCTCCAGTTCATTTCCGTTTCTGATCAGTTCGAGATCGTGGGTAAGAATGTTTTCAATAACTTTTTTAGCAATCGCTTTGTGAATGTAATTCATTCCTTTTTCATAGAACTCCGGCTGGTGTTTCAGCTTTTCAATTGCTTTTTCAATATACTGATCTATTTCTTTAATTGACTTCTGTAAATCACTTTCTTTTAAAACTTTACCTTTAAGTATTTCATAAACTTCTTGAAGTGAATAATGAACCAGGTTTCCGTAGTTTTTAACAGACAGTTCTTCTTCAATTTCATCTGTTTCCGAGGTGTTCAGGATCTTGGAAAGATAAAAATCAATCGGATTATAAAGGTAGCTGGTAAGATGTGAAGCTGATACTTTTTCTTTCCATTTTTGAAGTCTTTCCATAACGATTGCCGTCTTTGGAATTTCGATAGGCTTAGAAGCAATCGGTTCAGAAGAATTCTCTATGATCAGGTGTTCTATTTTGTGGGAACTTTCCATTTCAATCTGAGTAATAAAACGGCTTTTCTCACCCGTATTCACTCCCGAACTCAGTGCATTGTACAAAAGGTGTACATTCTGCGAATCCTGAATCAGCCTGTAAAAGTGATAGGCGTAGATCCCGTCATTTTCCAGAAAAGTATGAAGGTCAAAGTATCTCCTTATGTCAAAAGGAATATAGGTATTCTGTGTATTTCCCAAAGGAAGTTTTCCTTCATTCACAGAAAGCAGAATAACATTTTCAAAATTCAGGAGACGGGTTTCCAGCAGCCCCATGATCTGAAGTCCGCGAAGCGGTTCTCCCTGAAAATCTATACTCTCGGAATTGATGTGCTGGTTGATCAGAATTTCCAGCGTTTCCATTCTGATCTCAAAATTATACGGACTTAGCTGATTTTTTATGATTCTGAAAGCGTTTTCAAAGTGAGACACATTTTCATACTGAATATCATCAATATCCAGCCATTTGATATGCCGGCAGAAAGCAATCAGCTTATCCAGATAAATACCTGTGTGATCTGCCTTCTGAAGCAGATCGTAGTAAGAAAGACTGCTCAGGAGCTCATGCAGCAGTTTTTTTGATATATAAACAATATTCCTCTCTTCTATTTTGGTTTTAAAATCACTGATCACCAATTCATCTTCCGCAGATTTCGGCAATTCTTCCAGAATAGGAAAAACATCCCTGTAATAATAGGAAGTTTTGTTTTTTTCCAGTTGTTTCTGAAGATAAAAAAGCTGTTTTACGGCATTGGAAAAAGACAGGTTCTTCAGCGGAAAACCCATAGTGATATTCAGGTTCTGCACTCCGTACATCACGTCTAAACTGGCAGGCAGAAGATTTTCGTCCAACAATACAACTGCTGTGTTGGAAAAGGTTTTATTTTCAATCTCTTTAAAAATCTCAGGAAGAACTTTTGTCTGGGTTACATTTCCTGAAACTTCATAGACCTTGATATTTTTCGGCTGGTTAAAGTCGTCTTCAATCCAATGAAAATCTCTGTTATCATTGAATTCTTTCCACATTTTATGGCTTCTGAGAAATTTTCCGGCTTCCTGTCTTTCATCATCAAAATAATAACGGTCTGCCTGGAAAAAACAACCGGCTTTATTCCATCTTAAAAGACTTCTTACAAGCTTTTCTTCTACAGGGGTAAAGGCATTAAATCCACAGAAAACAAAATGTTCTGAAGTATTTTTAGCAAAATCATCAATCTTCGACTTTGCAGTTTCGTGGATCATTCCGGAGGTTGCCCAGTTCTTCTCCTGCAGTTTTTCCTTTAATACCGGAAGAAAAATATTCATATTCTGCCAGAAATTAAGGAATTTTTTCCTTGGAACATCATCATTTTCACCGAGATCCTGCGCCCATTCTTTGATCCTCTCTTCATCAAACATATACTGGAGAACTACCTGATCATTATCGGAGAATTTAAGGATATCATCCCAGTCCTTCTGCAGGGTGGGAAACCATTTCAGAAAATCAGAGAAATCATCCCGGGGAGTCAGATTAAGGCTTCTGTAAACATCAAAGGCAAAGAGCCAGAGAGAAATTCCCTGGATTGGCTGTTTGTCTGCAATACGGTCTATTAATTCCTCCACGGTAAAGAAGTTGGGAAGAAGTCCGGAATAGTTCTTCTCCTCTAAAATCTGCCTGATAAAAACGATGGGACGCTTCCCGGGCAAAACGATATTAAATGCCGAAAGGTCCGGGTTTTGTTCCAGAAGTTCGTGGATGATCTTATTGAGAAATTTCAAGAGGCCTGGTAGCTTTTTAAATTGTTTAATTCTTCAGAGATGAGGACATTGTATTCTCTCTGCTTTTCTTCATTGATTCCGTGTTGGGTTTCCCTGTCATAAGATTTCTGAAAATTCTGATAATCATTGGACACTTTCTGATAAACCGCTTTAAAATACTTATCATAGTCACCGGAAGTAATAATCTTTTCAGCGACTTCTTTTCTAAGCTTTCTGGCAAACAGTTCTGCGATATCAAAATGTTTCTGCTCATGAAGAAGGATATAATCATTGATTTTTTTCACATCTTTCCATGATCTTTCTTCATTAAAAATAGCGGTTATTTCAATTTTCACCGGAGTTTTGGGATTGGAAGATCTCACCAGGGAATATTCCCATCCACAATGGGTGTAAGCTGCCACATTGGGATTGTTTTTGCGGTTAACCGGACTTTTAAAATTATCCCAAACCAGCTTCTGATCTTCCTTCCAGATTATTTTCTGCCCCCAGACTGTATGTACAGCCAGAAAACAGAATACCAATATCATCCTCATTATTTAACCACAATTATTTTGGTGATCCATTGGTTTCCACCGTTCCAGAATCTGAAGGTATAATTCCCTTTATAACGTGGATTGAAATTGATCTGGCTGCCTGCCGTATAGCTGTTCTGGCTGCAGGGGCCGTCTTTTATATAGCGATAAGCAGTTACCGACCTGTCAAAATCATTATCATAAATATAATCATAGCCATAAAATCCTTCACACTGCGAAGGATAGGTAGAATATGTTCTGATACTCTGTACGGAAAAAACATCCATCGTATCATTTACTATTTTTACGCTGTCAATTTTAATCCTGCCGATCGATTCAACGGTCTGATAGTCATCATCGTTACAGGAGATGAAAAGCAGCCCTAAAAATAATGCAGGAAATCCAATATTTAAAAGTTTTTTCATACCCTCAATTTACTGATTATTAACAAGAAACAGCAAAAATTATTCCTCTGTCATCCAGATCAGGAATTAAAATTGCCTTTTGATAAATACACTACTTTTTTAGTGTCAAAAAATTCTTCATCAAAATAGTTTTTAAGGCTGAAAATTTCACATTTAAGACCGGCAAGCTCTTCTGCAAGGTCACCACCTTTTAAATACAAAACTCCGTTATGCTTGGCGTTGAACTGTTCTTTTTCGAACTTCCCCTTCAGCCATCTCAAAAATTCCGGCATCTGGGTCACGGCACGGCTTACAACAAAGTGGAACTTTTCTTTGAGTTTTTCTGCACGACCATGAATAGCGGTTACGTTCTTCAGTCCTACTCCTTCTGCAACTGCCTGTACCACGCTGATCTTTTTTCCGATGGAATCAATCAGGGTAAATTCAGATTCAGGGAACAGGATTGCCAAAGGAATTCCCGGAAAACCACCTCCGGTTCCAATGTCCAATACTTTTGTACCCGGGGCAAACTCCATTACCTTTGCCACTCCTAAAGAATGCAGAATATGTTTTTCATACAGCGATTCCATATCTTTTCTGGAAATCACATTGATCTTTTCATTCCATTCGTGATACAGTTTTTCCAGCTGGGTAAACTGTTCGATCTGTTTTTCTGTAAGATCCGGAAAGTATTTTAATAGTAACGATATTGCCATATGAATTATTATAAACCGCAAAAATAAGTTTTTATTGGCTTTATTCAAACTTTAAGAGCCGGATATAAAAAAAGACCGCAGTTTTGCGGTCCTTTATGTATTATTTTTAATCCCTTTCAATAGGGTTGTTGGTTCTTTTAAGCCTTCTGAGGATTTCATCGTCAATAGTCTCCCCTTTTCCTGTATACCTCTCAAGCTCTTTAACATTGTACTGCACTGTATAGCCGTCTTTCAGCTGAACTCCAACAGTACCCGCTTTTGTATCTGCCTGGAATGCTTCAAAATCTTCTGCAGGAATGAAAGTATAATTTTTCATGAGTTTTTTATACTCATTCTCAGACATTTTCTTACTGTTTGCAGGAACCCGATCAAACAGGGTTTTCATTTTCTTGATCTGGATCAGGTTAAAGATATGCTGCCCTTCGGAATCTTTTATACTTACCACAAGCCCCGGAAGACCGCTGAATTTATAAGGTCCGTCATTGATCGGATAATCTTTACTAAACCACGCTTCCCAGGTTCTTCCTTTGTAATTCGTCACCGCTTTCTGGCATTTCATGTTATTGATCTTAACAAACTCTTTTTCTATTTTCCATTGAGGAATTTCGCTATCCGTAGTCACCAGCTTCACACTTTTAAACTGATCATAAAAATTGATAGTCTTTTTAGCGTAATCTTTTTCAATAAGATAGTTCAGATTTCTGTTATAGTTCTTACGTTTAAACAGTTTTGCAAAATCCTTATCAGCCGCATAAGCAGAGTCCTTTTCATACTTAGCGGTGTTATAAAAATAAGATTTCTTCCCGTCGGTATCCAGACTCATATAATCGGTGACCAAAGAATCATTTTCGATATCAGATTTCATCTTGTATTCATAAACAAAGCGGTAATTCTGTGCAGAAAAGAGAGCTGCGGACAATAAAAAAAGAAGTTTGTACATTTTTAAGTTTGGCCATTATTAAACATTATCAATTTTTAAAGCTGGTGAAAGCCTCAAAATCAATCCTATTTCCAAAGCTAGTGATTAAATTGAAACCTGACAAAAATCTTTTCTCTAAGCTTATTTTTATTTCCCGGCAAGATGTTTTTATTATATATTTGTTAAAATTCAAAAAGACTACATGGACAAACTTTCAGATAGAGTAAAACGACTGGGTTACTCGCAGACTTTCGTCATGTCAAACAAAGCAAGAGAAATGAAAGCCAGCGGCATTGACGTAATCAGCCTCACTCTTGGCGAACCGGATTTTGACGTACCGGATAATATTAAACAGGCAGCTTTCGACGCTATTAATCAAAACTACAGCCACTACTCTCCTGTTCCGGGATTTCTGGAACTTCGCGAGGCCGTTGCCTACAAACTGAAAAGAGATAACAATCTTGACTATAAACCTTCACAAATCTGCGTATCAAACGGAGCCAAGCAGGCAATCCTTAATGTACTGGCAGCGATCATCAATGATGGAGACGAAGTTCTTCTTCCTGCCCCATATTGGGTAAGTTATGATGAAATGGTGAAAATGATGGGCGGAAATTCGGTTATGCTTCCTACTTCTTATGTAACTGATTTTAAAATTACGGCTGAACAGCTGGAAGAAGCAATCACAGAGAAAACAAAAGCTGTTCTTTTCAGTTCTCCATGTAATCCTTCAGGAGGATATTACACCTATGATGAGCTGAAATCTTTGGCCAAAGTTATTGCTAAGCATCCACATGTTACCATTATATCGGATGAGATCTACGAGTTTATCAACTACGAAACCAAGACGACCTCTATTGCCCAGTTTCCTGAAGTATATGAGCAGACAGCTGTGATCAACGGAATGTCTAAAGCTTATGCCATGACCGGATGGAGAATTGGATATTCTGCATGTCCTGAATGGCTGGCCAAAGCCTGTGAAAAGATCCAGGGACAAATGACCAGCGGAGCCAACACGATGGCCCAGAGAGCTTCTATTACCGCACTGAAAACAGATCCTTCGGAATACAAATACATGATTGATGCCTTCAAAAAAAGAAGAGATCTTGTGTATGATCTGATCAAAGAAATCCCGGGGTTTAAAGTAGTTCTTCCAAAAGCTGCATTTTACTATTTCCCGGATGTTTCCTACTATATCGGAAAGACTTTAAATGGTACAGAAATCAAAGATGCTGATGATTTTGCCATGTTCCTTTTAGAAAATGCCCACGTAGGATGTGTAGGCGGAGTTTCTTTCGGAAGCCCGGAATGCATCAGATTCTCGTATGCCGCATCAGAAGATGATCTGAGAGAAGCTATGAAAAGAATCAAAAACCTGCTGGAACCATTCAGCACAAAATAAAGCATATAATAACGCAACAAAAATGAATCTGTTAAAAAAACTAACAATCGCAACAAGTATCGCCGCCGCAAGTTTTGCCGGTTATGCTTATGGACAGGATTTCCAATGGAAAGAAGCAAAATCTAACGGTTATACGTACAAATATGTAACCAACGACCCTACTGCAGCAAGATATTACACGTTAAAAAACGGACTGACGGTTATTTTAAGTCCAACCAATAAAGACCCAAGAATCCAGGCTTACATCGCTACTAAAGCGGGAAGCAAAACCGATCCTGCGGATCATACGGGGCTAGCTCATTACTTGGAGCATATGCTTTTCAAAGGAACCGATAAATTCGGATCTAAAGACTGGGCAAAAGAAAAACCTTTATTAGACCAGATCGATGCACTTTATGAAAAGTACAACAAAACGACGGACGAGGCTAAGAGAAAAGAGATCTATAAAGAAATTGACAAAGTTTCCGGTGAAGCGGCTAAATATGCAATCGCCAACGAATACGATAAAATGATGACCGGAATGGGAGCTGAAGGAACCAATGCCTTCACTTCTTTTGAGCAGACCGTTTATACAGAAGACATTCCAGCCAATGTGATTGATAAGTTCTTAGCAGTACAATCCGAAAGGTTCAGACAGCCGGTTTTAAGACTTTTCCATACGGAACTTGAAGCGGTTTATGAAGAAAAAAATAGAACACTTGATGATGATGGTGATAAGGTGTTTGACATGATGTTCGCCAATCTTTTCCCGAATAATAACTACGGGAAGCAAACTACTATCGGAACCATTGAACACCTGAAAAACCCTTCTCTGAAAGCTATCAGAGATTATTTCAACAACTATTATGTTCCTAATAATATGGGGGTGATCATGTCCGGAGATTTCAATCCTGATGAAGTGATCGCAAAAATCGACAAAGCGTTTTCATTTATGAAGACCAAAGCAATCCCTGAATATAAGATAGGCCAGGAAAAACCAATTACCTCTCCTATTGTAAAAGAAGTAGTAGGCCCTAACCCTGAAAACGTAATGTTAGGCTTCAGATTTCCGGGCGCAACAACAAAAGATGCGAGATTGCTTAATCTTGTAGGAAATATGCTGACTAACGGACAAGCCGGATTAATTGACCTGGATCTGGTTAAAAAACAAAAATTACTGTCCGCTTTTGCCTCTGCTTATGCCTTAAAAGACTATTCTGTCCTGCTTATCCAGGGAAGACCCACTGAAGGACAGTCTCTGGATGAAGTGAAAGCACTTCTTCTTCAGGAGATAGATAAGCTGAGAAAAGGAGAATTCTCTGATGATCTTATTCAGTCTATTGTTAATAATGAAAAGAAAAACATTATCCAGAAGGATGAAAAATATTCTTCCAGAGCAGGCATTCTGATGGATGAGTTTACTTCTGGTATTGACCATAAGGTTTCTTTAGAATATGTAGACGAAATCTCTAAGCTGACGAAAAAAGACATTATGGATTTCGCCTCTAAATACCTTCAAAACAACAATTACGTTGCTGTTTATAAGAAAAAAGGGGAAGACAAGAGTATTGTAAAAGTAGACAAGCCAACGATTACCCCTGTTACAGTAAACAGAGAAGACCAGTCTCCTTTCCTTAAGAAGATTGATGAAATGCCGGAAAATGCAATTTCACCGATATGGCTGAACTATGATAAAGATATTGCCAAAAATAAGCTAGGAAACGTAGATGTACTTTCTGTAAAAAATACAGATAATGCTCTGTTCAGAATGTATTATCACTTCGATTCCGGAAAATGGAACAACAAAATCCTTCCTCTTGCAGCAGAATATCTTCAGTATCTGGGTACGAAAAACAAGTCTTCAGAAGAAATCAGTAAAGAATTCTACAAACTGGCATCAAGCTTTAACGTAATCGCCGGAAATGAAGAAACGTATGTATCTCTTGAAGGTCTGAATGAAAATTTTGAAAAAACAGCCGCTCTTTTCGAAGACCTGATTAAAAACAGCCAGACAGATCAGAAAGCTTTAGATGCTTACAAAGCAAGACTTAAAAAAGCAAGAGCCAATGCCAAGCAGAATAAAGGGACGATCATGGCGGGACTTAGAAGCTATGCTCAGTACGGACCTCAAAACCCGTTCAATAACGTCTTAAGTGATGCAGAACTTGACGCATTGAAAGCCGAAGACCTGATTAATGTTCTTCATGATCTTTTCAATTTCAAACACAGAGTATTGTATTATGGACCGAAATCAGGAAATGAGGTGGTAGCTTCTTTAACTCCGGTTCATAAGCTTCCTGCTTCTTTGAAAGACTTGCCTAAAACAAAAACTTTTGTTCAGATCCCAACGGATAAAAACAAGGTATTATTCGCTCACTACGACATGGTACAGGCTGAAGTTTTCTGGGTAAGAAACGCGGATCAGTATAATTCATCCATTACTCCTACCGTTAACCTGTTCAACAGCTATTTCGGAGGCGGAATGGGGTCTATTGTATTCCAGACAATCAGAGAGTCTAAAGCACTGGCTTATTCAACTTATTCTTATTTTGCACTTCCGGGTAAGAAAGAAGACAAAGATGTTGTAATGGCTTATGTAGGAACTCAGGCTGATAAATTCAACGAATCTACAACAGCCATGAATGAGCTTTTAACTACTCTTCCAAAGTCTGAGCAGTTATTTGAAACAGCAAAAAGCGGATTGAAAAAATCGATTGCTTCCGAAAGAATTACCCAGGACGGTATCATCTTCTCTTATCTGAAAGCTCAGAAGCTTGGAAATAATTCCGATATCAGAAAGAATGTATACGAGCAGGCTCCAAAGCTTTCTTTTACTGACATCAATACTTTCCATGACAAAGAGATGAAAGGTAAAAGCTACACCTATTGTCTGGTTGCTTCACAAGATAAAGTAAACGAAGCCGATATGAAAAAACTCGGTGAAGTTAAAAAGCTTAATCTCAATGAAATATTTGGGTATTAAAATATAAAAGAAAAGTCCTGAAATCAGGGCTTTTTTCATATTTTACCGTCAAAAACAATTATAGATTTTATTTATCAATATTAACTTGATTGATAGATGAAATATTTTTATCTTTGCAACAGAAATTTAAATATAAAAACAGAAAATTATGTCTTTAGTAGGAAAAAAATTCCCAAATGTAACAATTGATGCAATGTCTGAAATGGGTGACGATCTTAGAATCAACATCCTTGAAGAAGCTACTTCCAACCAACAAAAAGTTCTTTTATTCTGGTATCCGAAAGATTTCACTTTCGTATGTCCTACTGAGCTTCACGCTTTCCAGGAGGCTTTAGGTGAATTCGAAAAAAGAAACACCAAAGTAATCGGAGCTTCTTGCGATACGAATGAAGTACACTTTGCATGGTTAAACACTCCAAAAGATAACGGAGGTATTGAAGGAGTAACTTACCCGCTTTTAGCTGATACTCACAGACAATTAGCAAATATCCTTGGAATCGTAGATCAGGATTTCGAATACAATGAAGATGGAGAGGAAACTTTCACAGGTTCTAATGTAACCTACAGAGCTACTTACCTTATCGACGAAACAGGAAAAATCTTCCACGAGGCTGTAAACGATATGCCATTAGGAAGAAACGTAAAGGAATTCTTAAGATTGATCGATGCTTACACGCACGTTCAGAAGCACGGTGAAGTTTGTCCTGCTAACTGGGAAGAGGGAAAAGATGCAATGAAAGCAGACAGAACTTCTACAGCAGAATACTTAGCTAAGAACTAAAATCAATTTAACAATCTAGTAATTTAACAATGTAACAATGCATCACTGTAGCAATAGATATTTTTATTGGTACATTGATACACTATTCAATTGTTACATTGTTAAATTTTAATTCTTAAAATTTAACCTATGTACACAGAATTAACTGAAGATACATTACAGAATATCGTAAATGACAACGAAAAAGTAGTTGTTCAATATGGCGCAACATGGTGCGGAAACTGCAGAATCATGAAGCCTAAATTCAAAAAATTAGCATCAGAAAACGAAGCCATTCCGTTTTTATATGTAGATGCAGAAAAACTTCCTGAAAGCAGAAAACTGGCTAAAGTAGACAACCTTCCGACGTTTGCTATTTTTAAAAACGGAGAGCTGGTTAACCAAGTACAATCTAACCAGGCAGAAAGTTTAATTAACCTTTTTAACGAATTATCATAATGAAGTTACCCGTAATCAGACAGTTTTATCAGAATCAGACTCCTGAGAATCTTGAGAAAACATTAGAGGTACTGGAAAGCTTCTGCGAATTCAGAGGAACCAGTGAAGAAGACCTTAATGTAGCAGGAGAATTAATTACCAATATCTGCGGTGCTTTAGAAGTACACGCTAATGTACAGAACGGAATGAGCGAAAAAGATGCCTTAAACTCTTTTGCACAGAAAGTACTGGGCTCAATCGACAAATAAATTTTGATTATTAGAGACTTAATAATTAAAAACATCCATAAAACACAATTTCTGAAAAACCCAATTGTTCCAATAAAATCCCGATGAATTGCCATCAGGATTTTTTGGGTTCCTGAAGACAAGGGTTATAATTTCTTCACAAATAACACAATCCAATCATTTAATTACATTGATCAGCAGGATTGATCTCATACTCTACTCCCTTTAGCTTTGAATCGAACAAAATACCTCGCTGATTTGGCAGATTGAGCAGATTTTTTTTATTGGAAAACGCTAAGGGACCTAAAAGTTTTTAATTATGATAATGTTTTTAGGGCGCAAGAAAATCAAAAATTCTCAGCAAAAAACTTTGCGTCGAAAAAATAGCTCGCAGATTTGACAGATGGTGCAGATTTTTTACCCAGGCTGAAAAGTTTATTACTGATCAATTTACAAGATAACATATAATTAGAAAAATAAATCAGACAGCCATCATTTGCATATTAGTAAAAGATTCGTGTATCTGTGGCAAGAAAAAATCCCGATGAAAATCATCAGGATTATATTATTAAGTTATGAAAAAAATGAGACCTTCAGCTCATTATTTCTCAAATTAGCTTCTTCTGCTCATTAAAATTCTCAGGATATACCAGAACAGCAACATAATAGATGCGAACAACTGTAAAGATGCTCCTACATACTGCCCTGTTGTATAGGTATTTTTAAGCTTACTGGTTTCATATAAAATGCTGGCAGAAGCCAAAAGCACCATTCCTACGGAGAACCAAAGACCAAGATTAAATCCGAAAATAGCTCCCGCT
Source organism: Chryseobacterium sp. 2987 (assembly GCF_031456375.1). Lineage (NCBI taxonomy): Bacteria > Pseudomonadati > Bacteroidota > Flavobacteriia > Flavobacteriales > Weeksellaceae > Chryseobacterium > Chryseobacterium sp. 2987. The sequence continues at coordinate 53,363 of NZ_JAVDUN010000005.1, read as the reverse complement.
ACAATCAGTCCAATGGCGATAAAACCTCCGATAACAATTATATTTCTCAAAAAAGAAAAATCTTTTTTTGACATAAAAGCAACCAGTGAAAGCCCTGCAAACATAGAAATGGTAAGCATAGCCGCCTGAAAGATTACGTTAACCCCTGCGGTATTAACAGCAATATAGATCAAGGGTAAAAAGATCACTGCTTCAAGTACAATATAAAATCCTAATCCTAAATATTGCGTAGATCTGATCTGTGCAAGAGACCATTTATTAGCCAGAATAGAAGCCAGCCAGAATACTCCGATAATCAGTAACCAGGTATATTTCTGTCCGAACATCATAGCAATAAGCTCTGCCGGAACGGTTTTTAATAGAATAGTTTCAATCCCGATAAACGCAAGGACTGATAAAGCAACGTGTAAATACGTTTTCCTGTAAAAGTCTGCTTTTTCCACTTCCGAGGAATGAGCGACTAAAGAATCTGTCATCATAGTTAATATTTTTTTGTATCAAAAATAAATTATTTATTATTCATGGGCATTACCCCAAGAATTTTCCCATCTTCTTCAAATATCGCACTGACCACTTCTTTATTGGACGAATCTCCTGCATATTTATATTTTAGATTCGGATAGGCTTCATTATCCCCTGTTACATAATATCCGGCTTTCAGAATTTCCAGCTTTTTAGTATAATCAATGCCTTCTTTTACTTTTTTAAGGACATCATCAGTAACAATCTGCTTCACTTTATCAGAAAGCATAGCATCTATAACCTTACGGTCTGATACTTTTACTGCATCGAGAAATTTGATAAGGTTCTCATTAAACATCTTAGCCTTATCTTTACTCAGCTCAGTTGGTATTTCTTTTTTGGGACGTTCAACCGTTACGCCCGCTACTTTCTGAGCAAACATAAACGGAGCAGCAGCCAGTGCAAGTCCTAAAAATAATTTTTTCATAAGTTTTATTTTATTATTGGGTGAAATAAGTGAGTTAAGATACGAAAAATCATACCACTTCCAAAAATTTCATTGTATCCACATTATCAGCATAGGTATCCAGGGCTGGATGCTGCGCTTCCCCAAATGAAACAGAATCTAATCCCAGTTCATTTTTAGCCACTATACACTGAATATTTTCCGCATTTTCAGCTATAAATCTTTTAACATCATCCAAAGAAGCATATCTGCTGAAATTGATTACAGAAAGAGGACTGAAAAGCTTATCATCTTCTTTTAGCATCACAAAATTATTATCCCAGAACTTATCCTGGTTCAGAAGGTAAACCGCTCTGTTATAATCATAATTATTCGCGTATTTGTTATGATGAATAATATCCTGGAAGTGTAAGAAATTTTCAAAAAGCCGGTCAATCACAAAATCTTGTGGAATAAAAATACGGGTCACATTTCTACAGCCTAATCCGAAATAACGGAAAATATCTTCCGCCAGAAGTTGCAGTTCTTCATTGGTCTCATCACCTTTCAATACCGCAACTGAGGTTCTGTTTTTACGGATGATACTTGGATGATCTTTAAAATAATATTCAAGATACCTTGCCGTATTATTGCTTCCGGTAGCGATTACCGCATCAAAATTTTCTAACCTTTCTACCAGTTCAAACGAAACTAGCCCTCCTGAAAAATCATTCCATTTTTTCAACAGAAACGGAATCATGTATTTATCCTTTGAAGACAGTTTAATTACCGGAATATTACCGCTCAATACTACAGAGATCACATCATGAAATCCTACTAAAGGAATATTTCCGGCCAAAATAAGCCCTACTCTTTTTGGGTTCTTTGAAACTGAATAATTTTTAAGCCAGGCACTGATATTTTCTTCCGTAAGCAGTTCTGTCCACTGCTTAAAGGCAAATTTCTGATTATCAAGAGTAAACCACGGATTCTCAATTTCCGATTTTTTCAGCAATAATTCAAATTCTGCATCACTTTCATTCTCATTGTTCTGATCCTTTGTCAGAAACGCTTTTATATAGTCACTTAACTTAATAAGTCCTAAAACTTGATTTTCGGTATTCATAATTACTTTACAATTGGGGAATATTTTGTAATTTTGTGCAAATTTAAAAAAAATTAGCGATGGCTATTAAAATAACTGATGAATGCATTAACTGTGGGGCCTGCGAGCCGGAATGCCCGAATAATGCAATATATGAAGGAGCCGTAGATTGGAAAGCTTCTGAAGGTACTACCCTTCAAGGAACTGTAACACTGCCTTCGGGATTGACGGTTGACGCCAATGATCCACAGGAACCGGTAAGTGATGATGTTTATTTCATTGTTACCGACAAATGTACGGAATGCAAAGGGTTCCATGAAGAACCTCAGTGTGCTGCGGTATGCCCTGTAGACTGCTGCGTTCCGGATGAGGATCATGTAGAATCAGAAGAAGCCCTGCTTAATAAAAAAGCATTTTTACACGGTGAATAAAAAACGCCGTCTCATGACGATGAGACGGTTTTTTTTACTATAAATATCAAGAAATCTAGTAAAATTTTAATAATGAAACCGCAAGTCTGTTCTTGCACAACCAAAAAACAACACTATGAGCAAAAAGCATAATTTCAGCGCAGGACCATGCATTTTACCTCAGGAGGTATTCGAAAAATCGGCACAGGCCATTCTTGATTTTAATGGAATTGGACTTTCCCTTTTGGAAATTTCCCACAGAAGCAAGGATTTTGTAGCGGTAATGGATGAAGCACGTGCTATCGTAAAAAGGCTGATGAACCTTGGAGATGATTATGAAGTTCTTTATTTAGGAAGCGGTGCCAGCATGCAGTTTGCAATGGTTCCCTACAATCTTTTGAAAACAGACGGTAAAGCAGCCTATCTGGACACCGGAACCTGGGCAGCAGGAGCCATTAAAGAAGCTAAAAAATTAGGAACTGTTGATGTGGTAGGCTCTTCCAAAGAAGAAAACTATTCATTCATTCCAAAAAATTATACTGTAGGTTCGGAGTACGACTATTTCCACTGCACCTCCAACAATACGATTTACGGAACCCAGATGAAATCTTTCCCTGAAGTAGATACGCTGATGGTATGTGATATGAGTTCTGACATTTTCTCAAGACAACTCGACTTTTCAAAATTCGACCTTATCTATGCCGGAGCTCAGAAAAATATGGGACCTGCGGGCGTAACCCTTGTGGTGATAAAAAAAGAGATCCTTGGAAAAACAGGAAGAGAAAATATGCTTTCCATGCTGGATTATTCGCAGCACATTTCTAAAGAATCCATGTACAATACCCCTCCGGTATTCCCAATTTATGCATCTCTTCTTACCTTACAGTATCTTGAGAGAAACGGAGGAATTGCTGCTGCTGAAGAGAGAAATGAAGCCAAAGCGAAATTATTATATGATGAAATAGACAGTAATCCATTGTTTGAAACCTTCTGCGTAAAAGAAGACCGTTCTCTGATGAATGTTTCTTTTAAATTAACAGACGAGAGCAAAAAAGAAGAGTTTGACAATGCCTGGAAAGCTGCAGGAATCAGCGGACTGAACGGACACAGAAGTCTGGGAGGTTACAGAGCCAGCCTTTACAACGCACTACCAATTGAAAGCGTACAGGTATTGGTGGATGTTATGAAATCGATTAGGTAATTATTTAAGCATTAAAAAAATTCAAAGATTGAAAGATTTAAGGCAGTTCATTTAAATTTATTAATTTGCGGCCCGATTTAAATTTTTTAAATAATTAAATTTTTCAATCTTTAAATCCAATAACACATGAAAGTTTTAGCAAACGACGGAATCTCAAAAACAGGAGAACTGGCACTTAAAGAGGCAGGAATTGAAGTTCTGCCTAACAGAGTGGCCCAGGATCACGTTATTAATTTTATTAATGAAAATAACGTAGATGTTCTTTTAGTGAGAAGCGCAACGAAAGTAAAACAAGATCTGATTGATGCCTGTCCTGGTCTGCAGATTATCGGACGTGGAGGTATCGGAATGGATAATATTGATGTAGAGTATGCCAAAAGCAAAGGGATTAAAGTGATCAATACTCCTACAGCCTCTTCAAAATCAGTAGCGGAACTTGTTTTCGGACATTTTTTTGCACTGGCAAGATTCCTTCATGAATCGAACAGGCTGATGCCGCTGGAAGGAGAAACTCATTTCAATGCAATGAAAAAATCTTTCAGCAAAGCTTATGAACTTTCAGGAAAAACACTGGGAGTAATTGGCTTCGGAAGCATTGGACAGGAAGTTGTGAAAATAGGTATAGCTTTAGGGATGAAGATCAAAGTACTTACCAAGAACCCGAAAACAAAAAAGCTTACCCTGGATTTTTTTGACGGACAAAGCCTCAACTTTGAGATTACTTCCACCAATGATATGGATGCTTTTCTTAAAGACACAGACTTTATCAGCATCAATACTCCAAAGACGAGCGAATATATCATAGACACGCCTCAGTTTGAAAAAATGAAAGACGGAGTCTACATTGTAAACACTGCAAGAGGCGGAGTGATCAATGAAGTAACACTGATTGATTTCATCGAGTCGGAAAAAGTAGCCGGAGCAGCACTGGACGTTTTTGAAAACGAACCCAGCCCGGAACTTCCCTTACTGATGAATCCTGCATTATCCCTTTCCCCTCACATAGGCGGAAATACAGTGGATGCACAGGAAAAAATCGGTGCTGAACTTGCGGAACAAATTATTAAGCTACAAAAAGAAACTATAAGATAAATATGCCTATTTTCAAACCTTTCCGTGGAATAAGACCTCATAAAGACCTTGAGAGCACTTTCCCTACCCACCCTCTGGATAATTTTACTCAGGAGGAAATTACGGAGAAAGCTCAGATAGAGAATACTTACATCAATATGATAAAACCATATGTTGTGAGTAAATCCAAAGATATCGACCGGAACTTACGAAAGATCCGTTCTACATTTGAAGAGCTTCTGGATGATAAAAAACTCGTTCAGGACAATTCTGCGTACTATCTTTATGAGCAGATCTATCCCAACAAACAAATTTTCAGAGGCTTGCTTGGGCTTGCCAGTATTGAAGATTTCTGGAACGGAAAGATCAAAAGACACGAAAGCACCATTCCTCAGAAAAAAGAAAAGCTGGCTCATTATCTGGAAAAAGTAAGCCTGCAGGCAGAACCTGTGCTCCTTACCTACCCTTCCAATTCCAAGATTGAGCTTCTGATGAATCATGAGGAAAAAAACGTTCCTATTTTCAACCATGTCGATTCTATCGGGATCAGACATAAAATCTGGAGAATAGATAACCGCCTGAAACTTCAGCAGTTCAAAGAAGTGATCGATCAGATTGATTCATTCTATATTGCGGACGGCCACCACAGGATTGGCTCTACAGCATTGAACGCCAAACATCATAAAGAAAAGAATAAAAAACATAACGGAACAGAGGCATATAATTTCGTTTACAGTTTTATTGTTTCCAACCAATCGATCAAGATCCATGATTACAACAGAATTCTGAGTGACCTGAATGGTCTTTCAAGCGAAGAATTTTTAAAAAAGCTGGAAGAGTACTTCCTGATCCATGAAAAGGGTGAGGCATCATACTTTCCTTCACAAAAATTCCATATTTCAATGTATCTGGATGGTAAGTTTTATTCACTTCACGTTAAGCACGATCTTCGTTCAAAGGAAATGTCTCTGGACAATCTGGATCACCACCTGCTTGATAAATATATTTTTAAAAGCGTCCTGAAAATAGAAGATCCTGACAGTTCTGAAAAGATTACCTATGTAAAAGGAACCTCAAACATTCAGGGAATCAATATTTTAAAAGAAAAGGTAGAAAGCGGTGAAGGCAAGGTAGGCTTCGGAATCTATCCTGTAAGTTTCAACGATATGATTAAAATTTCAGATCTGAAACTCAGCATGCCTCCAAAATGTACATTCATTGAACCGAAATTGGTTACAGCACTGTTAATGTATGACATGAAACCTTAATAAATTCCTATTTTTTCCCTACTTTTATCATCGGAAAAAGAAAGGTAAATAAAAAATGAAAAAAATCTTCATTATACTTCCACTCTTTTTGAGTGGATTTTTATTTTCTCAAAAAAAACCACAGAAAAAACCTGCCGGTAGAACATCAATTCCTGTAAAATTAAATTACCACGACGAATTTAAAAAGATCTCAGACGAGATCATGACCAATGGCAGGGCTTATGATAACCTTGGAGAGCTCACAAAAGGGGTCGGACCGCGTTTCAGCGCTACTCCCGGCTATGCCAAAGCAGTAGAATGGGCAGAAAAAAAGTTCAAAGAAATTGGTATTGATATGATCTGGAGACAAGAGGCCAAAGCTCCTGTCTGGATCAGGGGAAAAGAATCTTTACAGATAAAAACAGGAAATGGAGACTGGAAAAATATCAGAATGCTTTCTTTCGGAAACTCTGAAGGAACAGGTGGAAAGGATCTGACAGGGGAAATTGTTTTAATAAATTCAACGTCAGAACTTAATGCAATGTCAATAGGCCAGTTAAAAGACAAAATAGTTTTCGTGAACGTGCCTATGGACCCGAAAATCATCAACACCAGCGACTCCTATTTACTTACTGCAAAATCAAAATTGATTTCTGCTTCCGTTATTGCTAAAACCGGTGCAAAAGCATTAATTATAAGATCATTAACAACAGCGAATGATGATACCCCTCATGCTAAAATGATTTATTATGAACCTGATGACAAAATTAAAATTCCTGCTTTATCAATAGGGGTAAGATCAGCAGATGAGCTGGAAAAAACATTAAAAAAGCAGAAAGTTACGGCTAAAATCAACATGACCGCAGAATCAAAAGGAGATGCAACAAATCCAAATATTATTGCTGAAATTCAGGGTAAAAAAGATTCTAAAGTCATTGTTTTAGGCGCTCAGCTTGATTCGTGGGATATTAGTGAAGGCGCTATTGATGATGGAACCGGGGTTGTTCAGTGTATCGAAGTTTTAAGAACATTGAAAGCCCTTGGATATGAAAACAATCACACCATCCGGGTAGTTTTGTTTGCCAACAGTGAAAACGGAGGACAGGGCCGCGAAATGTATGCTGCTTATGTGAAAAAGAAAGAAGAAAGGCATGTATTTGCCTTAGGAACAGATGCCGGAGGTTATTCTCCACGGGGATTTTCTTTAGATATGTCACCACAGAGAAGAAGACTGGTTTATCCCTGGAAAGAATATTTTCTTCCTTACGGCGTTTATGATTTCGACCAAACCGATGCCGTTCAGGATATTTCCCCTTTGAAAAAACAGGATATTCCTTTAGCAGAACTTGTTGTAGATACTCAAAGATATTTCGATTACCATCATTCTGAACAGGATACTTTCGACAAAGTGAATAAAAGAGAACTTCTTCTTGGAGCCGTTGTAATCACACAAATGATTTTTATGGTTGATAAAAACTGGTAATATGAAAAATCCGAAATAACTGCCGACGCTAAAGTGATGACACAACTTATTTATATGATTGATAAAAATTGGTAACAATGAAAAAGATATTAGGAACCTCATTATTAATTTTTGGAATGGCTGTTTTCGGCCAGTCTAAGGAAGATTCCATACAATTCAGTAAAATTTCCATAGAGATATTGAACCATGGGAAAGGTTATGAAGATCTGAGAGATCTGACTAAAAACATCGGACACCGTTTGAGTGGCTCCAAAGCTTATGACCAATCCGTAAAATGGGCTGAACAGAAACTCCGTGAGGCCGGAGCTGATAAAGTATGGCTTCAGGAAGTGATGGTTCCGGTCTGGGAAAGAGGTAAAGAATCATTACACATTAAAGCCGCAGACGGAAAGTGGAAAAGCCTGAAAATGCTTTCCCTTGGAAATTCTGAAGGTACGGGCGGAAAAGATGTATCTGGAGAGATCATCATGGTGAAATCTATGGAGGAATATGAAAAACTCCCGGCAGAAAAGGTAAAAGATAAGATTGTATTTTTCAACTACCCCTTCAGCCAGTCTTTTGTAGAAACCTTCAGAGGGTATGGTGATGCCGCAAAATACAGAGTAAATGCAGCTACTTTAACCGCTAAAAAAGGTGGGAAATTTGCCATTATCAGATCTTTATCCTCCGCATTTGATGACGTACCTCACACAGGGGCCATGCGCTATGAAGACAAGATCACCAAAGTTCCGGCTGCTGCAATCGGGAACACAACGGCCGACGAACTGGAAGCATTATTGAAAAAACAGAAAGTTACCGCCAAGCTTAATTCCAATTGCGGAATGAAGGGTGAAAAGCTCTCCCACTCCGTTATTGGTGAAATTACCGGTAAAAAAGACAACAGCGTGATTGTTGTAGGTGGACATCTTGACTCATGGGATGTAGGCGAAGGGGCTCATGATGATGGAGCCGGAATTGTACAGAGTATTGAGGTATTAAGAACTTTCAAAAAACTGGGTATCCAGAACAACCATACCATCAGAGCAGTATGTTTTGCCAATGAAGAAAATGGCTTAAAAGGTGGTCTTCAGTACGGAAAAACAGTGAAAGAGAAAAATGAAAAACATCTTTTTGCCATAGAGTCTGATGCAGGAGGTTTTACCCCAAGAGGCATTGCTTTAGAAATGGATGATGCCAAAAGAAACCAGATCAAAAGCTGGACAAAATTATTCTTCCCTTACGGTGTTTATAATTTTGAAGGTGTATATTCAGGAGCAGACATCTCTCCGCTTCAGCAGATGGGGGTACCAACAGCAGAACTTGTTCCGGATTCTCAGAGATATTTTGACATTCATCATACGGAAGAAGATACTTTTGAAAAGGTAAACCGCAGAGAACTTCTTTTAGGAGCATCTGCGATGACACAGCTTATTTATATGATTGATAAGAACTGGTAAATTGCCATTTTAGCTAAATTGCGTTCAAATATATCTAGATTTGTTTGAACGCAATTTCTTTATAATTGATTTTTTTAATGCTCAGTCAAACAGATTTCTATAGGTTTTGGCTAAAGACAATGGATTGTTTTTTATTATTTGGGCGGACTAAAGTCCGCCTCTATTGAATAAATTCTAAGAATTACATGTGTTCTCGTAGATTTGGCTGATAGCACAAATTTATTTTTGGCATCAAAAAAAAGTGATTTTAATCTTATGCGAGAATGATTTATCTAAGCACATTTTGCTCCGAAAATCTGCCTGACCTGCGCAATCTGCGAGCAAATAAAAAATCGCATCCAAATAAACTAAAATACTCACTACCTTTTTAATTCTTTCATCATTCTTTTGTATTTAAACTGATAAAGAAAACTTTTCCAGGCATGTCTGAAACCTCCTCCAGATTCCCAGTTGACATCAAATTTCCCACCTTCTGAAGCGTAAGAAGGCAAAGCTATTTTAGCATGAAGCATGGGTTGGCTATCCTTTACCGTTTCAAAATAATCAGGCTCAAAATTTGATTTTCTGTAATACTGGATCTCAATAATCGTTTCATTTCTGAATGCTCTGAAGATATATAAATTGATATCATAAAGATCATCATACTCTTTCTTCAACATTTCAACAGCAGATTCCAACGATAATAATTTCTTAGAATTATTCACCTTATTCCTCGACATACTCCTCTCAAAAGAATTGGCCCCCTTAAACTCATTAAAGTCAGACACAATAAAACCTATATTGGGAGAAATTGTATTCCAAGAGCAGTCTTTTGCGTGCGTTAAAAGACTTCCCAAAGAATTATTTATATCCTCTTTTATACTTTCAAAAGTCATTATATATTGTACTTAAACCTATGATATTTAAAGTTAATTAAAATAAATATAGGCAAAAAAAATCACTTTGGCATGAAATTAGCTACTAAAACAATGAAAAAAAATTGTTAAAACACAACGATGAAAAAGGTTTTCTGCGGAATTTCAGTTTCCGCTGGGCCAGATTAAGGCGGTTCCTATATTTTTATATGATCCTTTTTCTTTAGATGCCGTATGCACAGGAAAAGATAGTTAACTATCAATTCCATTACGATGAATGCTGTGTACGGTATCATAAAGCTCATGAATCACCATACTGATTCAATATTGCTTTTAACATAATTAGGAAGCATTAAGCTACCTTGGTACGAAATAATCATACTGTCTTAGAGATCGTGACCTTAGCCGAGTTCACCATGATCATAAGCCTGTTGATAAATAACGGAAATCGATTCCGGACCGTTCTATGGAAGAACGGAAAAAAGATGTATAACCCTTAAAAAGTGATTAATGATGAGAGACTTTTTTGAAATGATTTTTAAGAGAAATGAAGATGCTGCAAAAATGCACATCTGGAGCCTTGTGCTTCTTTTGAGCTTTGCTGTTTTTTCGGTACTGGTATACGCTACCAACCCAAGTTTTAACAGCTTAATTGTTTATCTGACCGCATTTGCGGCTTACTTAGGCTTTGGATTGATATTCATCAGCTCCTTAGCCGGAAAAATAAATTATTCATCAAGAATGAACAAAGGCAGAAATCTGTAACTTTAATTCTTATTTTACTGAAAAAACCCCGTTCAAGCTTATTGAACGGGGTTTTTATTTTATTATTTATCGGTTAGAATGAATCAGGTGCAGAGCATAATTAATTTTTTAATTGATCACAAAGACAGACAAAGATGTATAAGATGCTGTATTTTTAAAGGATAAACAAAGCCGCTTCGCTTATTTCCGAACCTCTATCTTTCCTTCTCATCCCTTCAGGTATTCCTTCTTCTCCAATTTCATTTCCATCACTTTTCCTTCTCTTTTTATTTTCAGATCAATTACATTCTGCCCTTTTTCCGCCTTGTTGAGGAAATAATAGCAGGCGCTTTCCTTATTAAGGTTATCAAGATTCACATCATTGATACTGATGATAGAATCACCAACTCTCAATGGAAAATTCTCTTCCTGATATACCAGAGCAACCGTTGGCTTAGCATCAATGAAGCGATATCCGAACCCAAAAGACTCCAGCCTGATCGTTTCATTTTTAATGCGTTTCATGTAGATTTTATTTCCGGACCAGTCGAGAATGAAAACAAAATTTTTGAAAAAGTCATTTCCGATTAAGTTTGAACCTCCGGTATTGGCAATTTCATTGGCAAAACTTCTATTTCCCAATGCGAGTTCCGGTAGTCTGAAAATATAGCCAGATGCTGGCTTTCCTGCTCCATAAGCTCCTACAGAATTGGTTCCGTAAACTTCCACACTTTGTCCTGCTTTTTTCGGATCATAGCTGTTCTCTCCTACTTTAAGCCTTCCTGAAAAACCAGTATCAAAGGTCAGTTCTGTTTTTTTATCTAAAATTTTAGTTTTAATAATTGGTGTTTTCTGGGTTTTCGGATCGAAGGGAATTACAATATCATACCCGGTCAGATCAAACTGTGAAAGATTTTCTGCTGCTTCCAGTGAATTTCCCTCATAATTAACCTTCCAGGCAAGCTTGGCCATTTGGTTGGCTCCCAAAATACCATCCATTTTAAAACAGCTTAATTCTGAGGCCCCGAAATCCATGACAATAGCTCCTACATTTTTAAAAACAGCTTTATCTACAATCATTTCCGGCAGAATAGTAAAGATCTGTTCCTGTTTATTTTTCTGGGAATCCTTTACTTTACTGGAATGCTTTTTCTCCAGACCCAATTCTTCATAAATAGCAGAAGAGATCACAGTGGGTGCACCGGTATCAAACAAAAAGTTGTATGGTTTTCCATTGATCATCACCTGTACAAAAGGAAGATCGTATGCGAATTTCATATTGATTTTCTCTATCGGAGCCTGCAGCTTTACTTCTCCGCTTTCAAAGAATTTCTTTCCTTGAGCGGAAAATGTAATGGTAGAAAACGTCAGGAGCGTATAGAGGATTTTTTTCATGTGTAGATTTTGTACACGAAAGTAATGTTTTTTCATCAATAAATTTTACCTTCCCAAAACAAAAAAGCCATCCTTCCGGACGGCTTTTATATGATAAAGTGTGCAATTATTTCACTTTTACAAGCTCAACATCGAAGATTAACCATGCGTTTGGCGGGATAACTCCTCCTGCTCCTCTTTCTCCGTAACCCATTGCAGGCGGAATCAGTAAAGTAGCAGTTTCACCTTCTTTAAGCAACAGAATTCCTTCGTCCCATCCTTTGATTACTCTTCCCATTCCGATTGGAATTTCGATAGGCTCGTTTCTCTTGAATGAAGAATCAAATTCAGTACCGTCTACTAATTTACCAGCATAGTGTACAGATACGTTATCTCCTGCCTTTGGAGCTTTACCGTCTGCCGTTTTTGTGATTTTATAGTAAAGACCAGATTCCGTTTTCTGCATACCTGCTTTCAGGTTTTCTACCATTTTCTCCTGGTTGGCCTTGAATTCTTCTTCTTTTTTCTTTTTTTCTGCTTCTTCTTTAGCAATAAAAGCTTTGTTGTTTTCAGCAATTTTCGCTTTTCCTTCGTTGAACGTTTTTGCTGCATCGTAGTTTTTGTACTCGTCACCTTTGCTGAATACAGAAACTTTTTCTAATACAATGTCAGTTTTAGGTTTATCCTGAGCGCCTTTTTCCACGTTGGCAATAGCATCAATCACATCATCTCCTTTCACCACTTTTCCGAAGATCGTATGTCTTCCGTCTAACCAAGGAGTAGCCACTTCAGTGATGAAGAACTGAGAGCCATTGGTATTAGGACCTGAATTAGCCATAGAAAGGATTCCTTTTCCTGTATGTTTAAGGTCATTCTTTTCGTCCTCAAATTTATATCCAGGGTCTCCCATTCCTGTTCCCTGAGGGTCACCTCCCTGAATCATAAAATCTTTGATTACTCTGTGGAAGATTGTTCCGTCATAATAAGGAACTCCTTTAGCCTTAGCTTTGTTGTCAATTTTCCCTTCTGCAAGCCCGATAAAGTTGGCTACAGTAACTGGTGCCTTTTTGTCTTCAAACTTCACGATCAGATTTCCTTTAGAAGTCTGAAGATTTGCATAAAGTCCGTTATTAAGACCTTCGAAAGTTTCTTTGTCTACGTTCATTTTTTTATAAATTGGGGTACAACTCATCAGCGAAATACTTGCCGCTGCCAGAATTATATTCTTGTTAAACAATTTCATTATTTATAGCGCTTTTAATTTTATGATTAAGGGTATATCGTTATCTATTTTCTTTTCATCTCCAAAGGTTCCGTAAGCCAGTGAAGATGGTACCAAAAGCGTTACTTCCTCCCCATCACGCATAAAACGCAAAGCATTCTCTACCGCTTTCAGTTCATCAAAATGCCCGAATCTGGCTTCTCTTCTCACAAAAGGTTCATCATAGATCTTCGTCTGATCAAAGTCATAAAGATCATAAGAATAAGAAATAAAAGTCTCATCGGCTCTTTTTTCTCTCTGATCAAAACCTTCTACAGTTACCCAGTAATTAAGCTGTGTAGGAAAATATTTCACAGACTGACCACTGATCCAGTCCTGGATCTGTCCCCTTTCAATGGTATTCAGGTTCTTCATCCTGTTCTTGGAAACATCAAGGTCTTTCTGGCTTAAAACACCTCCTACAGGAGGGTGAGCCGTCTGCGCATTCCTGTTACAGCTTAACAGACTTACTGCTGATATGAAGAGTAATTTTTTCATAAACTTTTGCGAAAATACACATTTCGGGAATCAATTACAAAACTTGAAGGAGAAATGTACAAAGTAAATGAGTCAAATAAAAAAAGCCAGGAATTTCCCGGCTTCTGTATGTTTATTCAATTAAAATTAAACAGTTTCAAGAGCGTGGTCTACCATCACTCTCCATCCGAATGGATCTTCAGATAGGTTGTTCTGTAAGTCTACCAGGTCTTTTTTAAGAATAGCAGCATAACTTTCTTCATCAGATAATTTAGGAAGTTCCAGTTTCACACCTTCATATCCTAAAGCCTGAAATACCGTAGTTACTACAGCAGTACCTACTCCCCAAACTTCTTTCAAAGTACCATTTTTCTGAGCTTCGATTACTGTTTTTACAGCTACAGGCTCAATTTTCACTTCAATACCTCTTTTCTTAGCCAATTGAATGAAACTGTCTCTTGTAACCCCGTCAAGAATCTTCTCAGAAGTTGGCGGTGTATAGATTGTATCATTAATTCTTACGAATACATTCATTGTTCCACTCTCTTCGAAATATTCGTGGGTAGCATCATCAGTCCAGATAATCTGCTCATATCCTTCTTCAATAGCCAGCTGTGTTGGATAGAAAGAAGCAGCATAGTTACCTGCAGCTTTAGCAGAACCTACCCCTCCGTTGGCCGCTCTTGAGTAGTGGTCAGAGATTTTTACAGAAACAGGTTCCGCATAATAACTCTTCGCTGGAGTTGCTACGATGGCAAACATATATTTATTAGCTACTCTTGCTTTCAAAGCTTCTTCTGTAGCGAAGATCAAAGGTCTGATATATAGAGACATTCCTTCACCTTGTGGGATCCAGTCTCTGTCGATATCTACTAATGCTTTTAATCCGTCTAAAAACATTTCTTCAGTTACTTCAGGCATAGCAAGACGTTTCGCTGACTTGTTGATACGTTCAAAATTCTTTTCAGGCCTGAAAAGGAAAACCTGCCCGTCTTTGTCTTTGTAGGCTTTCATACCCTCAAAACAAGCTTGTCCATAGTTTACTCCCATCATGGCAGGTGTAAATGGTATCGGACCGTAAGGAACTAATTTTACATCACCCCATTTTCCATTTTCATACTCACATATAATCATATGATCAATAAAAGTACTTCCAAATGAAAAATCGTTAGGATTGAATGTAGAAATTCTGGAGTTTTCAGTTTTTTGAATTATCATTTTATAAAATTTTTACGATGTTCTACAAATTTAATATAATTTTCTAAATATAAAAATTTTAGAGTAAATTTGACCAAAAAATAGCTTGAAAAGAGAGATTAAGACCACAAACGACGGAAGCAAAACATTGTTTATCAATGATTTAAATGAAAACTATCATTCTCATCACGGAGCCCTTCAGGAAGCAGAACACGTGTTTATCAAAAATGGATTAAATTTAATAAATGATTGTGAAATTAATATTTTAGAACTCGGTTTTGGAACAGGTTTGAATGTTTTAGTGACAATTAATGAATATTTAAAAACTGACAAAAATCATGTCATCAACTATTTTTCACTTGAAAAATACCCCATAAATGAATCCGAAGTTAATGATTTAGCTTATTTTGAACTTTTTGATAACCCAGAGTTCAAAAATATTTATCAGAAAATTCATCTGGCAGAGTGGGAAAAGTCAGTAGAAATCATTAGTGGTTTTAACTTAAAAAAGATAGAATGTGATTTCTTCGATCTGAAAAACATAGATCTGCCCAAAATCAACCTTGTTTACTTTGACTGTTTCGGAGCAAGAGTGCAGCCAGACCTTTGGGAAAAACCCCTGTTTGAAATGGTTTCCGACAAAATGGCCGTTAACGGACTATTAACAACCTACTCTTCTAAAGGAAGCGTTAGAAGAATTCTTCAGGAGCTTAATTTTAATGTAGAGAAAAAACAAGGACCTCCCGGGAAGAGAGAGATGATTAATGCTGTGAAACTCTAAATAACCTGAGGAGTTCGGGTTAAGGAGTTAAAATGTAAAAGGTTGGAAGATGGAAGAAGGAGGCTGGAAGTTACTTTTAGTTATACGTATTGAAAGCTACCAGAAAATCAAATTAAATAAAAACAGATCAATATTTGTTCTTAGTGACTTTCAAAACTTCCCTCTTCCATCATCCAGCTTCAAACCTGCATCCATCAGATATTCTTATCCCGAATTGAGGTTAAATAAGATGAAAAGGTAAAAGATCAGAAAATAAATATATGATTGGCTTTGCCCGTTCTCGTCTTTGTCTTTTCCACATATTTCCTTACATTAGCTATACAAAACATTATATATGATTGACAAGATCAATATTAGGGTATATGCCTGTGCTGTAAAAGATAAAAAAGTACTGACTTTATTTGAAGAGTATGCCGGTGAACCTTTAATGAAATTTCCGGGCGGCGGACTGGAGTTTGGCGAAGGAGTGCTTGAATGTCTTCACCGTGAGTTTGATGAAGAATTAAATGTGAAGATAGAAGTTGTTGAGCATTTTTATACGCAGGAAGATTTCCTGGTGTCGCGTTTCAGAGACAACGAACAGCTTCTTACCATGTATTATATAGTGAATATTACCACCGAAGAAGATTTCCTGATCCTGGATCCCTGCATTGAAAGAACGGAATGGATTGATATTGATCAGCCGGATAATCCTTTTCAACTGCCGATAGATAAAATTGTATTCGATAAATTAAAAGAAAAATTCCTGTAAATGTTTACAGGAATTTTTATTATTTTTTGGTTTTAAAATCGCTGGCTCCCGGATAGGGCTGCAAATAGCCGGAATTCCAGTTGGACTGAAGCAGGGATTCTACAAACTCATCCGTTCTGTTTTTATGCGGATTATACTGGTCTTTCAGATCAATATCTGCCATCTTTCCTTTTACATTCCACCAGAAGGCACTCCATCCACCTCTAAGCTCTTTAATGATCTCATATACGTTTTTACCTGTTGCTCTGTTCATCAGCTTGGCAAATACCTGCCCTTCTGTTGTAGTAAGGTCCCGCAATTGTTTTTCATACTGATCGGCAAGCATACTCTGTCTTTCTCTTACAAACTTTCTTTTAGCCTTGCTGTCCATATCATTCATATCAGCCTGTATATCTCTGTACTGCTGCAGAGCAGTTATAAAAAGAGGATATACTCTGTACAGCTTTTTATTAAGGAAATAATAATAATTTTTATCCAATTGGTTATTGAATCTCGGCTTATTGACCAAAACCAATTCATCCAGCTCTACAACAGGTTCACCATTCACTTCAAATATCTTTACCTTCTGCTTTTCGTCATAGTAATATTTATTACCAAACTCATCTACTTTTAAGGATTCAGGTGGGTACTGATTGAGTGGTTTCGCAATGATAGAATCCTTCTGACCAAAAACACTGATCCCAAAAAAGAAGATAAAAAGGCAGATAATCTTGCTAAAATTCATTATTTTTACACTTATAATAACAAAAATTAAACGCAAAAATCATTCCTTTTTATGAAATTTGAAAAGAAATCTTTGAAATTTTTAGAAAAATACTTAAACACCTCATCTCCAACTGGATACGAACATAAAGGCCAGGAAGTCTGGATGGATTACATTAAACCTTATGTAGACAAAATTGAAGTAGATCATTACGGGACCTGCTATGGGATCATTAATCCTGAGGCTGAGTTTAAAGTCGTTATTGAAGCTCATGCGGATGAAATCTCATGGTATGTAAATTATATTACGGATGACGGGCTTATTTATGTGATCCGAAACGGAGGATCTGACCAGACGATCGCACCTTCGAAAGTAGTTCACATTCATGGTGAAAAAGGAATCGTGAAAGGGGTATTCGGATGGCCTGCAATCCACACCAGAACCAACCAGAACGAACCAGCTCCAAAAATTGAAAATATTTTCATCGACTGCGGTGCTGTTACGAAGAAAGAAGTCGAAGACATGGGAATCTATGTAGGTTGCATGATCACTTATCCGGATGAATTCTTTGAAATGAACGACCGTTATTTTGTGTGCAGAGCGCTCGATAACAGAATCGGAGGCTTTATGATTGCTGAAGTGGCACGACTTTTAAAGGAAAACAAAAAAACGATTCCTTTCGGACTGTATATTACCAATTCCGTACAGGAAGAAGTTGGCCTGTATGGTGCTGATATGATTGCTGATACCATTAAACCTAATATTGCTATCGTAACCGATGTTACCCACGATACCACAACACCTATGATTGAGAAGAAGAAAGAAGGCGATCAAAAATGTGGTGACGGACCTGTAGTTTTCTTTGCACCGAGCATTCATCACACGATCAGAGAGTTGATTATTGATACCGCAAAAAGCAAAAAGATTCCTTATCAGAGAGCAGCAGCGAGCAGAAGTACCGGAACTGATACTGATGCATTCGCCCATTCCAACGGCGGAGTACCAAGTGCATTAATTTCCTTACCTTTGCGCTATATGCATACAACGGTAGAAATGGTATCTAAAGAAGATGTGGGCAATGTGATCAAACTGATCTACGAAACGCTTCTTAAGATCAATCCGGAGATGAAGCTGAAGTATCATTAAAATGAAAAGTATCTTTTATCAAATAATCTGAAAACCAACTTTAATACCCTTTTAAGTACTCTTTTTTTATTTATGTGGTATTTTTAATAGTATATAAGTGGTTTGATCCTCCAAAAACAGGTTCAGGATACAAAATGCTTCAGGAAATGTTATTAATTTTCAGCATCATGCCTTTAGGATTATTTATGATTGATCGATTATTGGTTATTAAAATTAATAATATCAAGTTAACAATTATGGAAACAATGGTATTGGGAAGCTTTTTCCTGTATTATTTTTTAGTTGTTAATCCATTTTAAAAACTGGAAATCTAAGTAAAAGTATAAAAAGTAAAAATGAAAACGAAGCTTATTGCTCCTTCCCTTTTATCCGCAGACTTCGGGAATCTGCAAAGAGACATTGAAATGCTGAACAGATCTCAAGCCGACTGGTTCCACGTTGACGTTATGGACGGCAGATTTGTTCCTAATATTTCATTCGGTTTTCCTGTTATGAAGACCATTCAGCAGCACGCTAAAAAATTTGTTGATGTTCATCTGATGATTGTAGAACCGGAAAAGTATGTGGATGAATTTATTGACCATGGTGCTGATCTTGTTTCTGTACATTATGAAGCATGTACCCATCTTCACAGAACGATTCATCATATTCAGAGCAGAGGGGCAAAAGCAGGAGTTGTTCTGAATCCTTCCACTCCAGTGCTGATGCTTGAAGACATTATTGCAGATGTGGATCTTGTTCTTTTAATGAGTGTAAACCCAGGATTTGGAGGCCAGAAATTCATTGAAAATACATACAAGAAAATTGCGGAAACAAAAGATCTTATTTTAAGCAATAACTCCACAGCTCTTATTGAGATTGATGGCGGCGTGAATCTGGATAATGCTTCCAAGCTTTTCGAAGCGGGAGCCGATGTTCTGGTAGCCGGAAATGCTGTATTTTCTACAGAAAGCCCGGAAAGAACCATTGAACTTTTAAAGATCTAAAAAAAATCTGAATAAAAAACAGAAAAGGCAGTTCATTGAGCTGCCTTTTCCTTTGAAAAAATATGGTTATTAGTCTACCTGTTGAAAATTAAAGCTTAAATCACCTCCGTTATAATCCAGTGAAGTAGTCGTTGGGAATGCCTGTGCCGTACCACTCGTCCATTTATACTCCCAAAATTTGATATTTCCGGCAGTGATGGGATACGCAGCATTGCTATTATCCGGCTTTGATCTCTTATACCAGTCATTGGAATTCATTGTGATCACGTATTTTTTATCTTTTTCCAACGCCAATTCTGAAATACTTTTCGTAATCAAAGTATTAGAAGCTGTCACATTAATTGTTTCTGTTCTTAGTACTGTTTTAGTGGTATAATCCCAGAATGTTACTCTTAGATTCGGATTAACATCAGGAAGTTTAATAGTTATTGCACTGATTTTCCCTTTTACATTGGCCGAGAAGGCAAGCCCAAATTCATAATCGCCAGAGTTTATAAAATTCGTTGTTGTTGTAAAACCTGTCATTTCATGATATTTATCCAAAGGGTTTTCTACTGCATAGGTTATTGGCTGGGGAATAGGCTCATCGTCATCTTTGCTGCAGCTTGTTATGGAGAATGCTGCTGTAAGAGCTAATAGGGCGTAAAACTTTTTTAGAGACAACCATCTCGTACCGAAAAAAATTTCTAAATGTTTCATTGGTTTTAATTTTAATTATGATTAGGACAAAGGTCACTATAAACCAATGATTGCTTTACAGGAAAAACACCGTTTATGGCAGGTTATTACACTCTATTTAAAGCAGAATAAAAACAGAAGACCGAAAAAAGACAGCCCATCCGGACTGCCTTTCTTCTCTGTGGAATATGAAATTCGTTGGTTATCAGTATTTACGCTTTAAACTTTTAATACTTAAATCTATTACTGTTGTTGATGTAAATTTCAACATAAAAACACATACCACGCATCCGTAGAAATACGTAATTAATCAGTTGCGTATTTCTACTGAATTCATTTTAAATCTCTTTATTCCAGATACAGGCACAGACTGCCAGAACGATACTTATGACAGAGAAAACTGTTCTGATATTGTTCAAAAAGTTCCATCTGTTTTCAAAAGTTTCGCGCATCTGTTTCACTGCTTCGGCAGATGATCCGGCAATATCAAACTTACCCAGTAGATCATTCAGGGGAACGTTTCCGGCAACAGTTACTCCGAATACACCAATCAGGTAGGCCACAGACGCCAGCATAAGAAAGATAAAAGCAGGCTGCTGTCCGCGAAAAAGAAAAGCAGTCACCGGAAGCAGTATTGCTGCTCCGATAAAACTCACAAAAAATACCGGATTAAGAATTTCCCGGTTAATACTCTGCATGGCTCTCAGATATTCTGAATCCGAGAGTTTTCCCAATCCCAGAACTACAGAACAGGAATACGCATAGAAAAGCCCTGCAATTAAAGCCGTAAGTACAGTTGCAGTTATTAAAAATACGGTTGTCATTTTCATTTATTTTTGATTAACGGTGTACAAAGAATTAGTATGGGTTCCACTTTTTGATGATACTTCGGGCAGTTTCTATCATTTCGGGATCCCATTTCTGCACGTTGAAATAACTAAAGTCTTCATTTTTAAAAAACGCAATATCCCCGTTTTCGTGGAGTAATCTTGTCAGTTTTGTCTGTTCATGATACAGTAACTGATCCTCCAATGGTTCCGGAGAAATATATTCTTTTCTATTCCACACAGTCTTCTTTCTGGCTGGAAACAAGCAACCTTCAATTATTTTTTTAGTTTTAACAAAGTCATTGAAAAAAGATTCCTTTTCTATATTTGTACTTATAGTATGTCCCAGCCTTTCAATAATGACATATTCAAGATTTGGACACCTGGAAAGCACTTCAGGTAATACAGCCAATACCTCTTCAGGAATTGCATCATCATGAGTATCCCTTCTGATTGGCTTTTTTCCGTATACACTTTCCTGCCAGCTTCCTCCGGAAAGATGAATTTCCTTTACTTTTTCAAGCGGATACATGGTAACGATATCCAGAATATCAATCTCAAAATTACAGGACTGACAGTAAATGTTATGAAGATCCAAAATCAGGAAGCCATCTACTTCTTCAATCAGTTTTTCAAGGAATATTCCTTGCTCCCTGACATCATCTGCTGAAAACGAAAAAGCAAGATTTTCCACACCCACAGGAATTTCTACGACAGCCTGTAAACGTGCCAGCCTGTCTTTTCCAATCTGTAGTATTTTGGGATGTAACGGAACCGGCAGGGGAACGCCTTGATGATAGTTTTCGGTATTCATAAAACCGAAATGTTCCGTAATATGATTGTATTTTCTTCTTTGGATTTCCTGCTTTAGTTTTTCAAGCCAGACCTCCTGCCGTTCTGTCCATCGGGCATCAAAAAGCGAATAATATACCCCATGTCCCAACAGACGGTTATTTTCGGCATAAAAATCCAAAAGACCGCTGAGCCATTCCGGCTCATGCATTTGTTCAACCGTATCAAAGGACCATTCCAGCACAGCCACCGACTGATCCTGCAACAGTGGAAGTATTGCGGAAACAAAATCTGCTTCCGGCATCATCGACAGTCCCAAGAGAGGTTTTTTCATAAATTATCCCATTCCGCAGGCCGGGCAGTATCCTCCTCTTTTAAGAAGAGTATCTTTCTTTACAATTACTTTAGGTTCGGCAGCTTTTACCGGTTTTGGTGCTTCTGCTTTTTTAATTTTCTTAACTGGCTTGTTTATTTTTTTCACTGGTTTTGTTGTCTGTGCAGATACCCCCACAGCTAATAAACCCGCCATTACTATCATTGGAATTTTCATATTCTTTTTTTTAAAGAAACTTACAAGAAGTATTCCATTTATCATCTCGTTAAAAATACGATATTTTATTATTCAGTATTTCAGCTTTTCATATTTAAATTCAATACTTCTATTAATGAATATAACATTTACTTTCTTTATCCGAAAAAATTAGCTTTTCTTTATTTATTTTAGCATAAAAAAGAGAAATGAAAAAGAGGATAACAGGAGTTGTTTTTTTAGGATTGATGCTATCAGCATGCCATTTCAATGCTCAGTCTGAATCAGATGGTCTAAAAAAAATGGAATGGTTCAGAAATGCCAAACTTGGTATTTTTATCCATTGGGGTATTTATTCAGTTGATGGTATCTCCGAGTCCTGGTCTTTTTTTAATAATTATATCAATCATGAAAATTATATGAAACAGCTTAACGGCTTTTCAGCCTCGGGTTACAA
Organism: Chryseobacterium sp. 2987; assembly: GCF_031456375.1. Classification (NCBI taxonomy): domain Bacteria; kingdom Pseudomonadati; phylum Bacteroidota; class Flavobacteriia; order Flavobacteriales; family Weeksellaceae; genus Chryseobacterium; species Chryseobacterium sp. 2987. Next base: position 30,946 of record NZ_JAVDUN010000005.1, on the reverse strand, counting down.
GCCGGAGGAATGGGTTCGCATGATCCAGGAATCAGGAGCAAAATATGCCGTTATTACCTCCAAACATCATGATGGTATTTCTTTATGGAATTCTAAAGCTGAGAAGGCTATCACGATTCCTCATCAGTCTGCAGCCAAAAAAGACGTCTTAACTCCTTTTGTTGCCGCGTTAAAAAAATCAGGACTCAAAACCGGGATCTATTTTTCTCTTCCAGACTGGAGCCATCCATATTATGACGTCAATACCCGTACAAAAAAGCGTTATGATATCAAAAACGACCCTAAAAGATGGGATAAGTTTGTTTCTTATTACCAAACTCAGCTGAATGAACTGTCACAACAGTACAAGCCTGATTTATTATGGTTTGACGGCGATTGGGAGCACTCTTCCGGAGAATGGAAAGCTCCGCAGACCTTAGCCCTTTTAAAGAAGTATAATTCTGATATTATTATTAATTCAAGGCTCAACAATCATGGTGATTATGAAACTCCGGAACAGGGAATTCCCGTTGCAGCTCCCCAAAGCTCTTATTGGGAGCTTTGCTATACGATGAATGATTCATGGGGATACCAGCCGTTCGACAGTCATTATAAAACACCTAATATGATTGTCCGAACCTTAGCAGACGTGATCAGCATGGGAGGTAATCTCCTTCTGGATATCGGGCCGAAATCTGATGGAACCATTCCTGAAGAACAAACCGAAATTTTAAAAAATCTCGGAAGATGGACTACAAAAAATAAAGACGCTATATACGGCACCAGGCAAGGCATTCCTTTTGAGCATTATAAAGGAAAATCTGCATTTTCTGAAGATGAAAAATCTATATTTCTTTATCTGGAAGAGGCTAAAGATTTTGTAAAAATGTATGGCCTGGCCAGTAAACCATCGGTTATAAAAGTCGTAGGGGATAAAAATTCTCAGGTAAATTTCCACTTTACTAACGATACAACGATGATGATTGATCTGTCTAAGGTAAAATTTGATCAGGACGTGACAACGGTTCAGCTTATTTTTAGTGAAAAGCCTACTCTTCTTAATCATTTTGAAAAGGACACTTTCTCTGTTAAGGATATTCTGGAAAACAAAGATGCCAAAACTGCGGTGTATGATCTTGCCAATCTTATTCATAATGGCAGCAATATTATGGATCATTCAGGGCTGACCAATGACGGACTCGAAATGACTCTTCCCAAAACTCCCAAAACCAATCCTGAAACTCTGAAATGGATCAGTAAACATGCAGAAGCGCTTTTTGAAACCGGAAAAGGGCTTCCTGGCGGACATTACTCAGGGATGAGTGCTCTTTCAAAAGACAGACAGACCATTTATCTGTTTGTAGAAGGAACGCCTACCGGTCCTGTTGCCTTAAAAGGAATCAAAAATAATATTGCCAGAATCAGGATAGCCGGTGAAGGCAGTATTCTGGATCATAAAATATACAATAAGCTGTACTGGAGTGAAACACCAGGGATCATTTATATTGATATTCCGAAAGAAAGGTTTGACAAAAGTATGACTGTTCTTGCCATCCTGCTTGATAAACCCGTTGACCTGCATAGGGAGAAGGTGGAAGCTATTGAAAACAACCTGTAAAGTATAAAAACAGAATTAGCATAAGCTTGATTTTTTTTATTATACTTTTTCTTGAAATTGAAGTAGTCAAAAAAAATATACAAAATTCAAGACTGGAATTATCCGCTAAAAATTGAGATTGATTCCTAAATATCTCAAGCGCAGACATTATGGCATAAAAAAAACCGGAGAAGTTTCTCCGGTTTCTATTTTATAAAAGAATTTTCTTAGAAAATTTCTCTTCCTGAAAAATGGAACTGAGCTTCGATCAACGCATTTTCGTTAGAATCTGAACCATGAACTGCATTTTCTCCGATGCTTCTTGCAAACATTTTTCTGATTGTTCCTTCTGCAGCTTCTGCAGGATTAGTAGATCCGATTAATGTTCTGAAATCTTCAACAGCGTTATCTTTTTCAAGAACAGCTGCAACGATTGGACCAGAGCTCATGAATTCTACAAGCTCACCATAAAATGGTCTTTCAGCATGTACTTCATAGAATTTTTTAGCGTCAGCTACAGTAAGCTGAGTTAATTTTAAAGCTTTAATTTTGAAACCTCCTTCTGCAATCTTCCCTAATATAGCACCGATATGTCCGTCTGCTACTGCATCAGGCTTAATCATAGTGAATGTAATGTTAGACATAAATGTATATTTTTTTAATGGCGCAAAATTACAAAAAATATCTTTGATTTTTATTTTAATTTTTTTTTAACATAAAAATAACTTTTATTAAGAAATGGAGTTATCAACTTTGGCACAGTAATTGTTAATTCTATTATGATTCTCATGTTTAATTTGAGTTTTCATGGTTATTAGTTTTTACCCAGCTTCGGCTGGGTTTTTTATTTGTAAAAATTCAAGTAATTTTTTACGAATATGATAAAATTTTAAACCGTAAAAAATCATATTATTAGCGTATTCCTTCTATTTCAAAGAATGAAATAAATATTTTTTTTAAAAAAAATTCAAAAAAATATTTTCATTAAAAACCGACATTCCGAAAATTGATCTTACCTGTCATAATTTATGACATGAAAAAGTAGAGTTATTTTAATAGCTCAGATATTTTTGTAGATTTAAAAACAAAGATTTTTCAGCAGATTTTTATTTTTATTCTCGTAGATCCAGCAGATTTTTTGCCTGTTTTACATATTTGTTACTAGACTTTATCAGAACCCGGGATGATTTTTATTGTTTAGGCGGACTAAAGTCTACCTCTATTGAATAAATTAGGCAAATTACATTAACCGGTTTTTAGAAGAGATTTTTGTTGGTGTTTTTAAGATCTCACAGATTCTTGTATTTTTTTCTCCCGATGATTTCGCGGATTAGACAGATTCATTTTCAGCATCAATAAAAATCGCAGATTTTTTCAGGCTTATGTGAACTTTTATACACAAAGCTTTTAAACTTAAAAATAGCTTTTGTATTAATCTTTTGTGTCTGTTGTGGTTAAATATTCCCCACAGATAACTCAGATTACACAGATTTTTAATTGCACCTTACTTATATATACTGCATGAAAAATACTTTTGCGGCTTTGCGTTTGCTAACGATAACAAAAAACATTTATCCAGATGATCGGTATTATTTTTGGGAAGCCTCCTCAGCCTCATCCATCAATTTTATATAAGTAGAATAGCGGGAATGTTGGATTTCTCCGGTTTCGAGAGAAGCTAAAACAGCACATTTAGGTTCATTAATGTGCAGGCAGTTATGAAACTTACACTCTTCCCTTTTTTTGAAAATTTCCGGGAAGTAATGCTGAACTTCTTCTTTTTCAATGTCAATCATCGCAAATTCACGTACACCGGGGGTATCGATAACGTTTCCTCCAAAATGCCAGAAGTGCATCTGGGCAAAAGTTGTGGTGTGTTTTCCTTTAAGGTGAGAGTCTGAAATTTCAGATGTCTTTAAATTCAACCCGGGCTGAAGTGCATTCACCAATGTAGATTTTCCACAGCCGGAATGCCCGAAAAATACGGAGGTTTTATCTTTAAGAAGATCCTGAAGTAATTCAAGGTTCAATTTGGAATAGGAAGAAATTTCTAAAGTCTCATAGCCAATTTCCTGATACAAAAATTCAATGTCCTTCACTAATTCAATTTCATCTTCATTTAAAACGTCAATTTTATTGAACAGAATTAATGGGGTAATGTTATATGCTTCGCAGCATGCCAGAAAACGATCGAGGAATCCTAATGAGGTTTCCGGATGTTTTAATGTAAAAATAAAACAGGCTAAATCTATATTGGATGCAATGATGTGAGCCTCTTTTGAAAGGTTTACGGATTTCCTGATCAGATAATTTCTTCTCGGTTCTATTTTAGTAATCCATGCAATATCATCTTTCTCCAGCTGAAATTCTACAAAATCTCCTACAGCAAGCGGGTTGGTGAGTCTTGTTTTGATCAGTTTGAATTTTCCCCTGATCCTGGCTTCGAAAATTTTTTCTGTTTCAAGCTCCAGAACCTGGTACCAGCTGCCTGTTGATTTAATGATTTTTCCTTTCATAGATAATACTGGATGCAAATATAAGAAATTAGGGCTTAAGGCACAGATCCGGGGATATGAAAACATTTCTTTTTCACCACTTTCCTGACTCTTAAGCCCTAAAGACTATACTGTGTGATCTGTCAATTATGCTCTGTCGATCATGATATTATTCTGTACTTCAATAGATTCCTCATGAATGGCTTTAAATACCTTCTCAATAAATTCCTGAGACATCCCTGTTTCTTTAGCTTTCTGAGTAGCGTATTCCGTGATCACCTTCCATCTTTCCGGCTGGAAGATCGCGATATCATTTTCTTTTTTAAGCTTACCTATTTTCTCGGAAATCTTCATTCTTTGGGAAAGAAGCTCAATCAGTTGAAAATCAAGATCAGAAATTAAAGTTCTGTGTCTTCCCATTTCATTATCAAAACCGGCAAGTCCTGAATTTCTTACTTTCAGGTTTCCGATAAGTTCCGCCAGTACTTCAGGAGTAATCTGCTGTGACGCATCACTCCAGGCTTCATCCGGGTTGCAGTGGGTCTCAATAATAGCCCCCTGGTATCCTACGTTAAGTGCTTCCTGTGTAATATCGGCAAGTCCTGTTCTGTTTCCGCAGATATGGGACGGATCGATCAGCATCGGAATGTTGGGAAACTGACTTTTGAAATCTAATGCAATCTGCCAGTTCGGGTTGTTTCTGTATTTTGTTTTCTGGTACGTTGAAAACCCTCTGTGAATTACGCCTAGGTTTTTAATATCCTGTCCGAGAAGTCTTTCTAACGCACCAATCCATAGGGCCAGATCCGGGTTTACCGGGTTTTTAACGAATACAGGTTTGTCTGTTCCTCTTAAAGCCATTGCAATTTCCTGAACCGTAAATGGATTTACAGTTGAACGTGCCCCAATCCAAAGAACGTCTACATCTGCTTCCAAAGCTGCAAATACGTGGTGGGCATTGGCCACCTCTGTAGCCGTTTTGAAACCGTATTCCTCTTTCACTTTTTTCAGCCAGTTAAGACCAATAACTCCTACTCCCTCGAAACCGTTTGGTTTGGTACGCGGCTTCCAGATTCCTGCACGGAATATAGGTACCTGGGCATTGGTTTCTCTTATTCTTTTAGCCGTTTCAAGCATCTGGGCTTCACTTTCCGCACTGCATGGCCCAGCAATCATCAATGGCTGTGAGAGCCCGTTGATCCACTCGTTTTTTACATCTTTTAAATTCATATTTTTAAATTTATTGTTTTATATTTTTTTTAAACTTACATCAATAGTCCTTTCATTATAAAATTTACTTTATAATTCTTTTCAAAAAATGCCGTTCAAAATTTTTAAAGGAATCAGGAAAACAAAAGGACTTTAATTTACCTGTATTTTTTGGAAAGAAATTCAGTTAGCAATACCAATAAAATCGGTAATACGTTCTGAAATTTCTACAATAGAAAGCAGAAAAGCTAAAATAACCGCTGAAAAACTGATCAGCGGGTGTAAAAGAAGACAGAGATAAGTTGAATATTTTTTCCACTTTTGTTCTGAAAATGTCTTGTTTTAGCCTTTTCGGATTATATTTGCTTTTGTCAAAAAGTTATTTTTCACAAAAATATTTGACAAATATATAAAAATTATGTCAAATCAAACCTCATTAAATCATCAAGATCTTTTAAAAGTGGATTTTTTTCGATGAATTTTTCAAATATTTTTCTTTTAGTAACCACTTCTACTTTCAGATTTTCGAAGTCTCTCTGATAATCTATTTCAATAGCGTGGTTGTGTACCTTTGTTTTGAAATGGTTGAAAAATTCCCCGCTGATCTTATCAAATTCAGCTTTTGCAGAATCTGAAGGGTATAAAACCCGAATCTGATTTTCACCAGACTTCACCAATTTGAAGGCTTTCACCGCATTGAAGGCGAAACTGTCTTTGGCCTGGAGCTGTTTCAGCATAAGGTTCCATGCCATCTGCAGATCTGTATCTGTAAAATGGTTTTGGGGAAGATTGTCAGTTTTTACGACTACTGTTGCTTCAGTGGTTGTTTCATCTTCTCTATTCAGAAATGAATTGATACTGAAACCAGAAGCTGTTCCTTGTCTTGATAAAGGTTTCGTTGTTTTTACTGCTGTTTCCTGAACAGCATCGGTCTGAACGGCTGGTTGTGGTTTTTCTTCTCGTTTCTCATGAGCTTTTTCGGGAGTTTTTATTTCCAGTTTCTCATGAAGAAACGGAGCCAGTATCAGGAATTTTTTTTTTTAGTATCGCCTGAACCAGCGGTCAGAGAAGCCAGCTGCATCAGTGCAATTTCAACTGTAAGTCTAGGGTTTTTGGAATTTTTATAATTAATATCCGCATGGTTGCAGATCTCAACACCGTCTATCAGCTGTTGGGCATTCCATTTCTGGCTTTGCTCAACAAATTTAGCCTTCGTCCTCTCTCCCACTTCAATCAACTCGATGGTGGAAGCGTTCTGAGCCATCATAAGGTCCCTGAAATGGTTGCCTAAGCCGGCTATAAAAATATGAGGATCAAAACCTCTTTTTACAATTTCATTAAATGCAAAAAGGACTTCCGGGATTTTATTTTCTTTGGCGAGGTCTACTATATTTAAATACTGATCGTAATCCAGAATATTAAGAACCTCGGCTGCTTTGGCCAGGGTAATATTCTTTTGGGAAAAGGTTGAGAGCCTATCGAAAATGGAAAGTGCATCCCTTAAAGCACCATCTGCTTTCTGGGCTATCAGATATAAAGCATCATCTTCATACTGAATGCTTTCTTTCTGAGCAATATTTCTTAAATGGCCCTGGATATCCTCTATAGTGATTCTTTTGAAATCATAGATCTGGCAGCGGGACAAAATGGTAGGAATTATTTTATGCTTTTCTGTGGTAGCCAAAATAAAAATAGCATGTGCCGGCGGTTCTTCCAGTGTTTTAAGGAAAGCATTGAAGGCTGCAGAAGACAGCATGTGCACCTCATCTATGATATAAACTTTGTACTGTCCTACCTGAGGGGCAAAACGTACCTGGTCTATCAGTTCCCTGATATCATCCACGGAGTTGTTGGATGCCGCGTCCAGTTCATAAATGTTGTAAGCAAAGCCGTCTTCTGAAACGGAGCCGTCCTTTTCATTGATTTTTCTTGCCAGAATTCTGGCGCAAGTAGTTTTACCTACACCACGAGGTCCGCAGAAAAGCAGAGCCTGAGCCAGCTGATTTTCTTCAATTGCATGTTCTAAAGTATCCGTAATATGGGATTGCCCTACCACAGTATCAAACTGCTGCGGGCGGTATTTTCTTGCAGATACGATAAAATTTTCCATTGGCCAAAAGTAAGAAATATAGTTTTAATTTGAAAATTTAAAGTTTTCAAATTATCAACAAAAAATTAATTTTGGTCAAATAAGAAAACTTTTAATCATCATTATTTCTGGTAAGATAAATCAATCACTTCAACAATAGCCTCTTCAATAGCTTTTCTTCCTTCTTCACTTTTCAGATCAATGCCACAGAATTTGCTTGCATTGTACCCTGTATACAGGTTCAGATAATAGGCTCCGGAAACAAGCAATGCCATAATAGCTCTTGTTCTGAGCGCTTTATCACCAAAATAAGGATCAATAATATTTTCAAACAGAATTTCTCCGGCTTCTTCGCGTTGTTCTACCAGTTTTCTAAGGATAGGCTTACTTTCTGAAAGTTCCCAAAGAATGATTTTCTGTAGTTCTTTGTTTTTCTTAAGACTTTCAAATTGAGCAAGTACAGCTTTTTTAGTCAGTTCTTTTCCTCCGTCGGAAAGATCCACATCTACGTTTTCCGGATTTACTTTACTCCAGTAATCCTGTGATCTGATATATTCATCGATAAGCTTATCTGTACTTCCAAAATACTCATAGATGAGTTTTTTATCAAATCCTGCTACGGCAGCGATTTTACTAACTTTTAATCCTGAGTATCCTTTTACTCTCAAGATTTTACCAACTGCTGCAAGCAGTTTCTGTTTGGTTTTCTCCTTATCCCTGATGGGACCTTGCACTACTTTTCTAGGCATAATTTATTATTTTTTTGCTATATGCAATTTTTTGTTGATATCTTCAAATACATTTAAAGTTCTATCAAGGTGTTCTTTTTCGTGTCTTGCCGTCACGCTCATTCTGATACGTGCATCTTTTCTTGACACGGCAGGATATATAATAGGATTGGTGTAAATCCCGTTTTCCATAAGCAGTCGTCCTACATCTCCTGTTATGTGCGGATCTCCGATTTTTACAGGGACCACTGCCGAGCAGGTAATTCCTGTATCTAATCCCAGATCATCCAGTCCTTTTTTGAAATAATTAATATTATTCCAAAGTTTTTCTCTCCATTCCGGTTCTTCATCGATCAATTCAATAGCTTTGATCACTCCTGCTGAAGAAGGTGTTGCGGTTGCTGAAAATATCTGCTGGCGTGACTGGAATTTAAGGAAAGTTACAATTTTTTTATTTGCAACCACATATCCTCCCAGATTTCCGAAAGTTTTACTTAAAGTTCCTGTCATAATGTCCACTTTATCTAACATATCTGTCAGTTCAAGTGTCCCTCTTCCGGTTTTTCCCAAGACTCCTATCCCATGAACATCATCTACCATTAGAAAGGCATTATATTTTTTCACAAGATCATAAATTTCTCTGACATGTGCAATATCACCATCCTGGGAATAGACACCATCGATTACGACAAGCTTTGTACGGTACTGATCTTTTGATGTCTTCAAAATGTGTTCCAAATGTTCCAGATTATTATGCTGAAATGTCTTTTTATTGGTAAATGCACATCCTTCATGTACGCTGGCATGTACTGCCATATCTAAAATAGCAAGATCTTCTCCTTTCATAAGACATTGCAACATGGCACTATTTGCTGTATACCCTGTTGTAAATACTACTGCTTCATCCGCTTCTCTTCCAAAAAATTCAGCAATTTTCTTTTCTAATCTGTAATGATAATCAAAATAGCCACCGATAAGAGGAGTTGCTCCTGTACCTGTCCCATATTCTTCAATTCCTTCAATGGCAGCCTTCTTTACTTTCGGATGTTGTGTAAACCCTAAATAATCACTGGAAACAAAACTTACATACTGCTTGTTCTGATCTGCAATACTTACATTTAATGTAGCATTGGTTCCTGTGGTATTTCTAAGCCTGTAGTGCATACGACCGTTGGATTTCATATAATCCAGGAAATCACTGAAGGCTTCTGCTCTTTGAAGAATATTAAAGTCAGGAATATTCTCAAAATCTTTAAAAGTTGCTGTAGTAAAATCGATACTCATCCTTAATGTTGTTTATATTATGTATTAGTTGTTTGAATAAACAAATATATGATTAATAAAGCTTGTTAAAATTTAACATTTACATTAAATTTATAAACATTTAAAAAAAAAACCGCTTAATATCTGATAATCAAATAATTTTATTTTTATTAAATAATTCACTTTATGCTTTAATGGTTTGGATAGCTTTTTAAGAAACCTAAATTAACAAAAAAAAGACAACCATAAAACACTATTAATAGAGAAATAACAAAAAAGATGATTATCAATTACAATCACCTCATTTATAAAATATTATTTTTGTCTTTTTTTCTCTACAAGATGAAAAAACCTAAAAAACCCTGTCTATCTGCTTATTTTAATCATCCTTAAAGAGGGTTATCCAATACTATTTTCAACTGAATTTTTATTTATTTTTCTAAAGTCTCCAGGGGTGATGCCTGTCATTTTTTTAAAGAACTTGGAAAAATTAGACGGATCATAGGTAAGAATTCTCGCAATCTCGGCAATAGATTTGTCAGAACCGGCAAGCATAGTTTTGGCTGTATCAATAATCTTTTCATCATAAAAGTAGCAAGGATGCCTTCCTTTTTCTTTTTTTATGGTATCGGTAAGATGGGTATGGGAAACAGCGAGCTGTCCTGCAATTTCATTGAGTTCCATAAATTCAGGAGTAACGCCATTCATAACCTCAAGGATATGCTTATCCAGAAAAGCAAAATACTGGCTTGTGATTTCTTCACTTCTTTTCATTTTTGTCATCTTTATATTTTTAGACAATTCCTCTATGAAATTAAAGATAAGAATAAAAAAGAACATGGTGAACTTTTCGGAAACCAAAGAAAATCATTCATTTACAAACAATTATCACAAGGTTTTTTTTCATGAACTTTTATTACAAAAAGGGGAATATCTTCCGTTTGAATTCTGTATATGGTATATTTTTAAATGCTCCAGAATTTCAGGCTTTATCAGCTCTTCAATTGATGTTTTAAAAATCTCTTCTATTCATTGAAAATGAGAAAAGCTTAAACACATTTTTACCTTATTCAAGAAACTACATCTCTTTCTTACGAAAAATTTATCTCATTTACTCTCTTTTCGGGGAGATAAAACTCATATCAAAATTAGCCATACCATGGCAGTTAATATGTATATTTTTATTAATTTTACGTGTTTAACTAAAACTCCTTAATCAAAAACACAAAAAATAGAAATATTTATGAGAAAAAATGCGTTCAGTAATTCCCACACTTAAAAAACTTTGGCTTGTAAAATGACTATTATTAACAGATTTCTGTACTGATCATACGGAAAAACATAGATCATTTATGTATTTGAGAGCCCGGACATTGTTTTTTGTAATATTATTTTCAAATATTTACAAACAGCGTCATACTTCTACACGGTATATTACAGACAACGAATTTTTGCTGAACATGGCGAAGTTTTTTGTCCGGAACAGGTATGGTTTTATCCGGATAGCTCTTGAGAATGTCGCAAAAAATATTTTAACCAACATAACTAGTCTTAAACCCTCTAAAACCAGGCAAAAAATTGCCATAATAACCACCTCTACGGAAATGTCTGAAGAGCCAGCTGCAGGAAGGATCAAAATTTCAAAGAATATGGGATGCTATCAATTTGATTTTAAAAGTTGGAAATCCATTCCTAATCAAGTAACACTTCCATTAGTTTCAACTCCGGATATCTCTAAAAGGAACTCTATTGAAATAACTCTTATTAAAGCTAATATTATATGAATGAAAGAATTTTAATCGCTGATGATCATTATGTAGTAAGAGCCGGAACTGCTTTGGTACTGGAGTCTGCGTATCCCAAGCTTGACATTGATTTTGCAGAAAATTATGAACAGGTCAAGGAACAATTGGCCGCACGTCATTATGATTTGCTTCTGCTGGACATTGATATGCCCGGAACCCAGTACAAAAGGATGATCACTGAGCTTAAGGATATACAGAAAAGTCTTAAAATTCTTGTATTTTCCGGATATGATAAAGATGTTGCCATTCAGTACATCAGAGAAGGTGCTGAAGGTTATCTCAGTAAGCAAAGCAGCGAAGAAGAGATCCGGGAAGCCGTAAGGTCAGTCATAGAAAAAGGGTATCATTATCCTGCAGAGCTGATCGGCCTGATCATTCAGAATAAAAAAAGTAATCCTGTAGAGAAGCTGTCATCCCGTGAACATGAAATTTTCAAACTGCTGGCAGACGGATACGGAAATCTTGAAATTTCCAATAAACTAGACATTCAGATGTCTACGGTAAGTACCTATAAAAAAAGGATTTTCAAAAAGCTGAATATTTCTAATATTGCTGAACTGATCAAAGTTCATGAAATGATGCACTAATCCGGCGATGATATCATCAGCAACTGTATGGCCAGCCTCTTTCACTTGGCCATACAGCGACATTTATAATAATTGTTTCTGCCAATAGCTCTTATTGAATACTCCATTTTTTTAATTAAAAAAATATCAGCAACTTTACAGAATTCATATTTCATCATAAAAACCCGGTATTTTTATAACTCAAAAGATCATGAATTCATCTGAAAAAGCAGAAAAAGGCAGTGCCCGTTTCCGGTATATAAAACTTTGTATTTTCTTTTCGGGACTTTCTGTATTTGCCCAGCTTTATCTTTTTCAGCCGATGCTTCCAATGGTTGCAGAATATTTTAAAACCACCGCCGGCGACAGTTCTCTTCTTGTTTCTTCCTCTACAATTGGGATGGCTGTAGGTTTGCTCTTTTTTGCTTTTAAAGCAGACTCTTATTCAAGAAAGAACCTGATGGTCTTTTCCCTGATCTCCTCTGCCCTGCTTACTATTATTTCTGCCTGGATTCCCGATCTGAGTTTTCTTATTGCCGCAGGATTTCTGAAAGGTTTTGTTGTGTCCGGAGTTTCTTCCGTTGCATTGGCCTATCTTACGGAAGAAGTTCATGCATCTGTGGTAGCTCTTGCCATTAGTATGTACCTCAGTGGAAATACAATCGGAGGTATGAGCGGAAGAATACTGGCAACTATTTTAGCGGGAGAATTCGGATGGCGGAATGCTGTACTGATCATAGGAATAGAAAGTTTACTTCTTGGATTGGTGTTTTGGAAGCTATTTCCTGATTCCAGATTTTTCAATCCTCAAAAAATGGATTATTCTCTAAAGGTAAAACAGATGAAACGGTTTCTTACAGATCCGTATATGCTGCGTTTGTACTGTATTGCTGCTTTGCTGATGGGTGCTTTTGTCAGTGTATACAATTACCTGAGCTTTAGATTAGAAGGCAGTCCGTTTTACCTTAATCATTTTGTGATTGCATTTATATTTTTAATGTATATTTTCGGGGTTTTCGGAACGATGATCACCAGCAGACTTTCAAAACGACTGGATTCTTCTCTTATTTTGAAGGGTTCTATTCTATGCATGCTTGCAGGGGCGATACTGCTTTTCTCTGAGAATATTTATATTATTATTTTCGGTCTGGGGCTATTTACGCTCGCTTTCTTTGCTGCTCATACGATGGCCAGCCAGATGACAGCTCTGCGGGCAAAACGCGGAAAATCTTCTGCAACGTCTATTTACTGGCTTTTTTATTACTTCGGCTCCAGCATTCTGGGAAGCGGAACGGGATATCTTCTCCATTCTTTCTCCTGGAATTTTTTCATAGGGGTAATTATTTTTGCTGCAGCTGTTTCATTTCTATTCGCATCTGACAACAAGTATTTGAGAGCAAAATAACAGATACCACATAGCTACCACATTTCATTTTTTCCGGAATGACCATCTTTTACGAGCAGGAAGACTTATTTTAATAAATAATTAAATATGAGTCATAAAAATTAACAAAACATTCACTAAATACAGGGTTTTAAATCCAATGCGAGGCATAGTATTTGCACTTGTATACTGAGCACTTTTCACCATCAAAAATCCAGAGTATCATGAATGTAGCAGATCTTAAAATTAAAAATTTAGTTGAGTACAAAAGTCAGATTTATACGATCACTGAAATCTTCCAAAATATCAGTCATGATTATTTTGTGAAAATTGAAAACAATTCCCAAAGTCTCTCTGTACCAGCCGTTTCTATTCAACCGATTCAAATTACGGAAGAATGGCTTGAAAGGCTTGGATTTTCATGTACCTACAGTTCGGAACGAAGAATCCGATATGAAAGACCAGAACCGTTTATAAAATACGATATTGATCTTAGCTCAAAAAAGTTTCTTGAAGGACTGAAGATTTATGGAAATTCAATCAGATGCAGGTATATTCACGAGTTTCAGAATATATTCTCCTGCCTTTTTGGTAAAGAGCCGGCTTCTTCAGGATTTGGGCTCCTGAAAGCAGATTTATAACAATTTTTCGAAATCAACTTTTTAACTTTGGTTAATAATTATTGGATAAAGCATCGAACTTGTGTGTGCTTTTAAATTGCAGCTGTTTTTTTGGAAACTAAAGGATTTCATTTTTGCGTGGTAAAAAAACATATCACCAATACACATTTTTTTATTTTCAAATCGCTCGCTGATTTTGCAGATGGCGCAGATTTCTTATTCGATGGTTAATAAAAATTGCAGTGCACTTCTCGACGTAGAGCTTGTCTCTTAAAAAAACTTAAGTGTTATTGTAGTTAAAAAATTTCATTGCCACGGATGCACGAGTTCTAATTTATTGCGGATTTTACAAATTGACTGTATAGGTTTTGGCCAAAGCCAATGGATGGTCTTTTTATCATTTAGGCGGACTAAAGTCCACCTCTATTGAATATATTCTGCAAAATAAAGATTATTGACTAATATTTTTATTTCACAGGACTCATTTGGATTGATGAAAATTGGGTTTCAGCTAATAAATTACCTGATTTGGTTTGTTATCTTGTTTTGAAGAATTGGGCAATGACTTTGTTTTCTTCTTTTCAGATTGCTCTGCAGCTTGTTTTTGTAAACGTTTTTTACGAGCTTCTTCACGTCTTTTTTTACGGTAATCCCACGGAGAAATTGCTTTTTTATCCTGCCATAAACCTACCTTGTGGACTCTTGCCGATTTTTCCATTTTTCCGAGCAAACTATCTTTTGAATAGGTATAATACCACCATCCATAACCTGCTTTAATAATTTCCGCGGAAAGGTATTTTCCATTGTCATAATATACCTTGGCTATGCTACGTCCATATCGGTCTGTTTTGATTTCTGTGAAAGTGATTTTTTTAGCAAAAATCTGGTCTGAGGTGAATTGTTTGGCATTTTTCCCAAATGGCTGCTTATTTTCCGGACAGTCTACTTCTGCCAACCGAAGTTTCTTCTGAATGTTTCCGTCTAATAAAACCGTGATGGTGTCACCATCTGAAATTCCAACTACCTTTGCCGTCGTCTGTGAGAAAAGAGAAAAAGGAAAGCATAAAAACGCATAGAAAAGTATTCTCATGCCGCAAAATTATGGATTTTTTCTTTTGTTTAAGGGCTTTTCCGGGGTTTTGTTTTTATAGAGGAGGTTATAATTCATATCTTAATCTTTTATCTTAACAGTTCTACACTATATACAAATAAAGCAAAGCTTATTATAATATAAAGTAATAAACATGAATACCCTAAAAATGATGTATGAAAACCATAATTTTCATGCCTCTTTTTCCTTAAATAATTATTTATTACCCAGAATAATCCAATACAAAACAATGTAATAGGAATAAAATAATTTTTAGTAGGATAATAATTTTTAAGAAGGATAAAATTTAATGCTGTTAAGATATTCATCCATAGCATTATTGTAAAAAATATAGATGTTGAAAATATTGATATGTCATTATTTCCTACTTTTCTCTGAAATTCAATAAAGTGAAAAATAATATAATTGTTTCATTTGAGATATTAATCATGTAATTCCACACTTCATAAGCATCTACTATTAAAATTATCATCAAATAAACTGTTAACAAAATATGCATTTTTTTTATTTTTTATTAATTTCAGTTATTGAACATTCTATAATGTGGATTTTAGTTTGATATATAACAGCAAAATAAGTAAGAGTATTTTTTGATACTCTTACCTGATTTTTTGAGTTTTGAACTTTTAGTAATAGCCCTTCATGATAATCTAATCTGGAATTTTTTATTTTTCTAATAAAAACCCCTCAAATGAATCACCAAACTCTGATTCGACTCCTTTAGCTAAAGCGATACCTCCTGTCGATATCAGTTCAAAATCTCTAACATCATCAATAATCTTGAAAATGACTTCTGATCCTTCTGTATCAAAATCCTTCTTCACAGATAATTTCGGATTATCCAACATAAAAGTTCCCTTAATATATTTGCATCCTATCATTACAAGAAAAGGAACATCATCCTTTCTTTTTGAATATATTTTTATTGCTAATCTAATGTGACTAATATCAAACAGCCACATTTCCGCTTTATCACCTTGATATTCAGTCAAAATCTGATTGATTCTATTTATATCTGTTGTTATTTCCATAATTATTTACTTATAAATTATGTGGGTTTTCAAATAACATTATTTCCATTTTGAACAACCTTTAATATTCACTTACATTACTCATATTTTTTATATTTATTAAAAACCTCTGGAAAATTATATTTAGTAGATAGTTCTTCTAAAAAATGCTCAAATAATTCTGTTTGATCTCCTTTCTCCAATATCAAGGCTGGAAGATACTCTATACCATCTAAAAAGTCTGCTAAGAACTCATATGATTCGTTTTTATAAGCCAAACTGCGTGCACGAATTATCATGTCTTGGATTGCCAATATTGCACTATTTAATTTTTCTGTTTGTATCATTATTTCCTTTTTCTCTAAAAAATCTCTACATTTTTTACTATCAAAGCCAGCATCAGCGTTAAGCTACAGATTAAAAAATTATCAAATATTTTTGAAATACATTATAAAAACAGATGAGTCGGGAAGCCTTTTTATAAACTCTTTTATTTTAATATCCTTTAGCCCATCATGTTGCATATAATGTTCAATTTTTAATGCTTCACTATAATCCTTATAAGATATTTTATACCTTAATATATCAAAAGAAAATTTTGAAATTTCAAGCCTTAATTTTTCCATTTCCAACTGGTGAACATCATCTTTTTCAAGCATTTCTGCAAAATTCATCAATTTTTGGCATATATAATAAATTTCCTCGCTAAGGAAGACAGGAGGAAACCCAAACATAAAATTTATCCGCGAAAGAATAATTTTTTTTAGAGAATATCCTTTTATTCCGTAATAATATCCTAATTTACTCTCATTTATATCAGCATTTAGTATTAAAAATCGCCCTACTTCTCTAGGATTTACCTGATTTGAGTAAAAATTTTTCAATTCTCTGATGCTTGTCCATCCCGCTCTGTGTAATGATAAATCTGCTTGATTTAAATAAGCAAATAAAAAAACACACAAGTTATATTCTAATTTTATTTTTTTCATATTTTTATTAAAATGGCCACCACCAACGTTTAACATATTTTGGATTCAAAGTACTTATATTCAATTACATATGCCCTTCTACCATAATTCTTCCAGAATTTCCTACACCTCCTATAAAAGGAGTAGGAGTAACTCCCCATTTAGGTACTGTAAATTCTATATATCCTCCACCAAGATAACCTCCACTTGCTTGACCTAGTTTTACATTTAGCGGATATACAAAAGGAGCCATTTCAACATCTACTCCAAATGGTCTTGGTGACGAAACATTAATAGAACCACTTTTTTTAATAGCTTTAACAGCTGAAGTAGATGTATGATGTCGTACTGTTATAAATTCCTCTGCTTTAATAATCCCTGGAGCAACTCTTCCTTTAGCGAAGATAACGGCTAATGCCGCAATTCCTAATGCTTGAGTCTGTGTTTCCGGTTCGACTTTATTTACGATTAAAATCCCCAAAACGTCAAACATACTGTCCATCATCATGGCTTTTCCGGGTTGTCTCCATGCTTTTTGAGTGTCTGCGAAACTATCTTCTAAACTCTGAACATCAGCAACTTTGATTCTAGTGAAAACAATTTCCTGTATGTCCGTTGATGTAGCTCCCTTAGCTCCATCTGAAATCACTGTGGCATAAACAGCTCCACCAGCTCCCATATATGGATTTGATGACCATGCTAACCAGGAGCCAAAATAAGACCAGAAATCATCTACACGTCCGCTTCCGTTCCAATTTCCCAAAGCATTGGTAAGTGACTTTACATTTCCTCCTCTTTTTAAATAATTGAAAAGACGTGCTACGTCTTGTCCGATAAATTCCCAGCCGTCCGCAACAGGCTCCACTGCTCTTCCATCAGGATCTATAAAAGAAATAGGATTGTTTAACACATACGCATAAGGGCTGGCCAGGTAGTAAGATTCTGCCAATTGGTCTATCCCGTTCCATCTTCCGAGATCCGGCATATACTGTCTCCAGCCATAATCAAGCATTCCTGTATCATCCTGTAATTCTTTACCGTTGTATTGGTCAGGATTTCCTGATGTGTAATTGTATCCCTCATGCTTTAACCCAAACGGGTAATAGTTGTTTTCTTCAAGAACTGCTGCTCCTGAGCCATTATTCTGATAGCTCAACCGTACATTTCCTAATTGATCGGTATAGTTGTAAATGTATTTTATTATTTTAAATTTTAGTACATACAATACCCTTTGGAAAAAACAGACTGCTTCAAAATGAAACAGTCTATTGCTTTTCTTTGGACAGAGCTGTAATACTCACCATTGAGAAATTAATTTCTTACTTTAATACAAATATTAATTATGCTTATATTTATTATAAAATTGCAAAATGATTTGTTCAAGTTCTTTAAAACTACACTTCAATGCATTTGAAGAGATTGCAATAGGAGTTCCATAAGTTTTAAAAGTTCTTTCTAAGAGTTTTCTTTTAATACTATTTTGTGATATTAAGTATTTATTAGGATCTTTTAAATTAATAATTAAAAATTTTGTTGACATAACATCAATAGATTTTATAGAGGTTATATCCTTCCAATCAATCATTCCTACGCTGGAATAACTAGAGTTATCAGTAATTCCATTTTTGTCAAGGATAAGATTATTTTCTTTCATTAACAACATCCTTAGTATAAAAACAAAACATAACCCAAAAAATATTATTGATATAATCCCTATAACACGTATAAATATTATATTTTTAAATATTACGGAAGAAAAAATCTCCGGATTAATTATTAGAAATACCCCTAAAATTACAAACATTAGTGCTCCTATAAACATTATTACTAATTTCGCTTTACTCCCTTTTATTTCTATTTTGTTCATAAATTCCTATTTTAAATATTGAATCTGTTCAAACTTTCATTAGATCTCACTAAAATTACAAAAACCAGCGTATTGTATGTATAATACGCTGATTGAAATTATCTCTTGGACAGAGTACTTTAAACACTCTATCATACTGTCTTCTCGGCTTTTTTACCAAAAGGCATCTAACTCTAAAAGAATTTTAAACTAATAATCAATAGGAAAAAACTAAGTACACTACATAATAAGATAATAATTGCCAAAATAAAATAAAAAATTCTTTTCCAACGTGGGGTCAAATTATATAGGTCATTTAATTCTTTCAATGATATTAGTGGCATTATATACCTTTTAATTAGCTTTCGGGTTACTAAAAATTCAAAAGGAATTGCAATGACAGCAATTACTATAAAGTTTCTAAAACCCAACAATATATAAATATCCAGAAAAATTCCATAAATAATAAATGAAATATTTACATTCATTACGTTTAATAACGTTCCGCTCAAATCAGCCCCTTTAAATTGACCAATTTTTTGTCCACAATAATTAACAAAAAGCCATTGTTTAATAAAAGATTTAATCATAGATATTTGTGTTGATTTCACCAAATTTGTCATCCACTGTTCCCCCTATGTCAAAAGCATAGTCAGCTAATCCATATGCAAAAATAAGGGAGCGGCTACTGGAAATACTAGCTAACCCCACTGTTAAAATTCCCGCATTTAAAAGATCCTATTATTTTCCGATATGAGTGGTGTTTGATCATCAACTCCAATCATTCATTTCTACAATCTCTTCCAGTTTCCAATCTATATAACAAACATTTCCTGCCGGAGATCCTATACATTTCATAGCCTGATACTTTCTGGGCTGAATGATCCCGCCTTTGTTTGCATCCGTATAACTTAACCTGACATTCCCCAGATGACCTGTAATTGTAGATGTGAAAATTATTCTTTTTGCATTTAGCAGGAAAGGCATTTTATAAGAAACTGGGCTTTCTTTTACAAGAGAACCCATTTGTTTATTTGGCAGCTCAAAGTCAGGAAGCTTCGAGCAGCAGGACACACGCACCAGTACAAAGTAACTAAGATCTAATCTACGAGAATCATTTCCATTTCAAGGTATTACTTTCGAAACTTCCAGTAAAAAATTTAAATTTTTTAAATTTTCTTTTTTGTTTTTCCGTTAAATATCCATAAACTCTCTCGTCAATACAATACATCAAAGAAAAGCTATAACTCTCATTTGGTAACAAATTATAATAATCATACGTCCCAGATATTTGATTAGAATTAATTTTTTTAGGAGTAAAATATTTTTGATAGACAAACTCTTGTCCTGGCTTCAAAAAAATTAAATTTGAAATTAAAAATTTATTTTTAATAGCCCAATCGTTGCTCTGTAATATTCTATTAACCCTCTTCCAGTGATCTACTTCTTTATTTTGTAAATCTTTAAGAGAATCCCTTCTCTTTAATTCCATGATAACTCGATTATCATTTTCATCAATTTTCCCCATTAATTTAAATTGAGGAATAGCCATTAATATTTCATTATCAGATTGGTTTTCGAAATTTGCTTTTAACATTAAGTCCTTATAACTTTCCTGATCAACAAAATCAACACAAGATTCTCCATTATAGAACGGTTTAAAATCTGTTGTATCAATTGGCAATATATAATTGATTTGAGAGTTGTTTTTTATAATTATTTCTATAAGTTGTTTTTCATCAACTTTAGAGCTTCTATCAAGAAATTTTAAGGTTAAACTAATTTGAGAAAAAGCAAAAGATGAGTAAAAAAGTATTAAATAAATAAGTTTTCTCATTACTATGGATTTATAAATAAGTTTGACAAAAATTTAATTTTACTATTCAAAAAGTCAAGTGTTTTTTGAGGAAGAGCCCATCTAACTCTATATGCATTCATTGTTCGGTCAACATCAACATCTCTTCCTAATGATTTTTCCCAAGAATATCCTCTATACTCTTTAAAAAGCATATAAATTGGGATTGTATATCTATTTCTCTCAAATTCTCGATCATTCGTAGAAAATAAATCGATATACTTTTTATAATTATATTTATCATCAAAAACATGTAACATTTCATGACCTATTGTGTAAGCATATTCTAATAAATTACCAATTTTGTCAGTACTAATTCTTATTTTGTTAGTAAATGGATCCTGTTGCCCTAAATAATTTTCACCAGTTACCGGAATAAACACTGAAGGAGCTTTTGAAAAGAGCTTATTTAATTCAGGGACTTTATCCGTTAATTTTACCCAATCATTAAAACTTGCCTGCGTTTTCTCAGGATTACTCCCTAAACCTGCATTAATTATCTGATCCCTCAAAGAATTAAATCCTTCAAGAATAGAATCAATAGAAGATACCCCACTCATGATGAATTGAAACAATGCTCTTGCTAAATACCCCCTAACAGTGCTTCCTAAAATGACTGTTATTGGTAGTAAAAAGATATGAAAGTTCGAAAAAAACCACTGCATTCACAGTGGTTTTTTGCTATCTGGATAAACTATTAGAGCTATTCATATGAAAAAAGATAAGGAACAGTATTGCTTTCAATCATACCACTAAAAAATTTATACTTTTTTAATTCCTGTTTTTGCTTCACAGTCAGATAATTATATATAAATTTATCTGCACACAATTTTAAACTAAGAGAATACTCTTCATTATTATTAAGGATATAATAGTTATAAAATGAAGTTTCGCCCCGTTTTATATCAAAAATATCTAAATCAAAATTCATTCTAATTTTTTCTTTAGGTTCTAAAAGCAATAGATTATGCATGATGTAGAAATTCCTTTCTATTTCGGTTTGACTTTTTAGTTTATTATTTTTACCCCAATTCGTTAGATTATCTTTAGTTTTAGATTCTTCTAATCCAACTTTATCAATAACAACATCCTTGTCATTTACATGATAGCTCCTTACCAAAGACTGGATAGGTTCTTTACTCTCATTTTTATCTTTAAAGATTAAAGCTAATCCAAAAAAACGATGTGGATAGTCTAAAATTTTAAGATCACTACATAATTCTTCTGAATTATATCCTTTAAATCCTTTTTGATCAAAAGGTACTGCTAAATAATTGTTAGTTAAATTTCTAATTTCTATAACTAATTTTTCATTTTTTAATGAATCTTTTTTAAGCTCGACAATTTTTAGTTCAATTTGTCCAAAAACCGTCGCATAAAAAAAGAACGTTAAGGTTATGAATAGATTTCTCATAGTATTACTTTGGTGAAATATTTACAAATTTATTATACATTCTAAGTAGTTGAATTAAATTATTATTAACCATATCTATAGATACTTGCTCATATCTCGCTTTTGCCTGTTTAGCATTTGGGCCATGTACACGATATGTGTAATCTTTTGCATTAGGAGAAATTGCCGAATTTCCCATTACTTCTTCCCATGAATATGAAACATATTCTGAAAAGTAACCAAAAGCATTACTTGCAATTTTACCTTTTGATCCAACTATTTCGTAAAAACTCGTGCTGAAATAGTCTGTAATTGAATGAACCATTTCATGTCCTATTACATAACCAAGAAATAAAACATTATTTATTTTACTCATATTAAGTAATATCCTATATCCTTCAGATTTTCCAATAATATCATCTCTGTTAGTCTCTTCAAAAAAAACTTTTGAACCTTCTTTTTGCTTAGCCACATAGTTTAGTATATTATTAAGATTACCAAATACTCCAGCATTTAAAAGTTTATTTGCATCACTAAAACTTGCTTTTATACTTTCCGGTTTATCAATACCTGCATTAATCATCTGATCCCTCAAAGAATTAAACCCTCCAAGAATAGAATCAATCGAGGTTCCTGCCATGATAGACTGAAACATAGCTCCTGCCATATAACCTGTAACGGTAAATCCTGTAATACTATTATTATTAGTAAAGCATGACATAAAAGATCCGATAGCACCATCATCAGCCATAAAATTAGATCCTGAATACCTTTCATTCCATGCAAGCCCACTAACACTTGTCGTTGGATCAAACTCCCAGTTAAATGCAGAGTTTTTACCATAAAAGCTTGCTAAACGAGAAGGAAGTCTTCCATCGGAATCAATAAATTCTATAGGATTATTAAATGCGTAATTATATGGACTATGCCTTCTCATCTGTTCTGCAAGAGGATCTATTACTCCCCATCTTCCCAACTCCAGCATATACTGTCTCCAGCCATAATCAAGCATTCCTGTATCATCCTGTAATTCTTTACCGTTGTATTGGTATCGGTAGTCAGGGTTTCCTGATGTAGAATTGTATCCATAATGCTTTAATCCAAACGGATAATAGTTGTTTTCTTCAAGAACTGCTGCTCCCGAGCCATTATTCTGATAGCTCAACCGTACATTTCCTAGCTGATCGGTATAGTTGTAAATATACCATTATTCTAAAATTATATTACCAATATGACTCTTTCTACCAAAAATAGACTGTTTCAAAGATGAAACAGTCTATTATTTTCTGAGATGAACGGGGATGCACTTATTATGTCCAAATAATAAGAATTTAAAGACCTTTTATAAGAAACCAGGCTTTCTTTTTCAAGAGAGCCCAGTTGTTTGTTTAGTGGATCAAAATCAGAAGACTTTGCGTAGCAGAGATTTTATTTCTGTATTTGACATTAATAATTATTTAATGAATTGATCTTGACTATTTGAAATAAACAGGTAATTCAAATAATTACCTGTTTTTAATTATTTTATTTGAAATTTTCTTTATTAATGTTTATTAATACAGGATATCAACATATTTGGAACATTGCCAAATCTAATACACTATTCATTTTTATAAACCATTACCTTTTGAGATATCTTTTTTCATTTTATGCTTAAAATCCTCAAAGTTAGAATCCAAAAAAATGGTGGATGATAAGTATATAAAATCGCTAATTCATCCATAAAA
This sequence comes from Chryseobacterium sp. 2987, assembly GCF_031456375.1. NCBI lineage: Bacteria > Pseudomonadati > Bacteroidota > Flavobacteriia > Flavobacteriales > Weeksellaceae > Chryseobacterium > Chryseobacterium sp. 2987. The sequence continues at coordinate 7,301 of NZ_JAVDUN010000005.1, read as the reverse complement.
AACCTTACTCGTTCGCCACAATTATCTTCATAACCATCATCTTCATAATTATATACAAAATCGTTTGCAAATTTTCTAAAGTCTAAGGATGCTAAAAGATATTTAGATTTATATACTCAAACATAGAAATAATAAAATCTCTATATTCATCCAAGCTCATCTTGGAAATGTTTTCTGGTCTTAATTCAATTGATAATTTTTCTTCAATTTGTTTTATAATTATTTCTCTTTCTTCCATATTAATTTATTAGATTTCCATTTTCATCAACTTCACTTTCTAAATATCCAATAACTTTATTCCAATCCTCACTTAAATAATACATGCCAAAATAGTTTTTACCATAAATATTTGCACCTTTTAATAGAATTCCTGTATCATTTTCTAATCCAATAAGTAAGAAACTCATTTGCTCAGCAAGCTTAAAGTTCTCTTGGCGAGTCGCAATACCTCTTCTTATTTTATATATTCCAATTAAATTTTCTCTCTCAAATCTACCGCTACTTAACCTCAATTGGTAATCATTAATTTCCCCAGGAAGATTAACTGTTTTTTTTATTAAAGTGAATACTTCTTCTTTTGTTTTCATTAATTAAGGTTTTATGTGTTGAACATTAGCTCTAATTACAGGTCCAAAAATTAACCATTCGCCTTCTTGCATTTTTTGTGCATTAATAGAGATATTTGGGATAGCATTAACACCTACTTTAAATCTTTTAGAAAGTATAACTCCTGATGCTGTTCCATAACTTGTGGCAAAATCTCTTGCTACAGTCGAATCTAACGTCCAAGATGTAAAAACAGAATAATTATCACCCATTGCATGAGCATCCATATCCCAATGTGCAGTTTCTCCAGGTCTTAAACCGTTAGGAATGGCAATACCAAATAAAGCTTCATTATACATTATAGCTTGCGTTTTAGTATGTGCATTAGAAGAAACTCCTCTATATAACAGTATTCCGTTTTTATTTACATCCGTTGTAATTATCGGTACATCTATAGTTTTGTCAAAGTTTCTTGTCCAATCAAATTCCGGCTCTGCAATCATTGTAGGGTATAAAATAGCTCCTAAAGTCATAGCTCCTGTTGAGATAACTCCTGTACCCAAGCCTTTCAAATATGAAGCTCCTCCTATATTAGTTACTTCACCAATCTGAACAATTCCAGTGGTAACTCTACTAACTGTTGCACCAGCTAAAAAGGTTGAAATACCCGCTCCTTTTTCTTTTTTACTAAAAATATTTCCAAAGAAATTTTTAATACCTCCCCAAAAGCCACCGCCTCCATCATTCTCTTTAGCTGCCTGTATTGAATTTAGAGAACGCCCTGAGCCATCCATTGCTCCTCCTCTGTTACTGTAAAAGTTCCCATCTCTGTTTGTCCAGACAGTTCCATGACTAGATTTATTAACCATGTCCATAAAATCCTGACTTAACCTACCATCAGGATCGGCTAATGTTATAGGATTATTAACAACATAAGCATACGGGGAAAAAGAACGATAAGCTTCTGAAAGCTGATCCATCCCATTCCATCTTCCTAATTCCGGCATATACTGTCTCCAGCCATAATCAAGCATTCCTGTATCATCCTGCAGCTCTTTACCGTTGTATTGGTATCGGTAGTCAGGGTTTCCTGATGTAGAATTGTATCCATAATGCTTTAATCCAAACGGATAATAGTTGTTTTCTTCAAGAACTGCTGCTCCTGAGCCATTATTCTGATAGCTCAACCGTACATTTCCCAGCTGATCGGTATAGTTGTAAATATACTTATTATTTTTAAAATCGTAGTATCCTTCCGAGGTAGGAACAAAATCCAGAGAGACCGTGTTCAGATGATTGATGGTATACTGGAATCCATCCAGATAATCTGTTGTGTTGGTGCGTTCTGTATTATTTTTTCTAAATTCAAAAGTGTATTTCTTTCTAAGTTTGGTTCTGTCAGCACGGTAGATATATTCCGATCTTACATTTCTTGTTTCATCTTCTCCTGTTTCGTTATTCCGGATTACATAGGTAGTACTGAATTTCATTCTCCCCGGAAGGTTCAGATAATTATATTTGATCTCTAATATCCCTTTGTCAATATGATCAGTCATGTTTCCATTGTCGTCATATGAAATCGCACTGCCGGAACTATCAGGATAGCCCATATAATTTCCAGTATTATCAACAACTGTCTGCAGCCTATTTCCGGTGTAAGTATAGATAAGGTTATCAATCTGTTGTGCTGTTCCCTCTCCTTTAGTATTTCTTTGCAGAGAACTTACATTTCCGTTGAGATCATAGCTCATTGCCTCGTTATAAAAGTCATTCTGCGGAACAGATGAACCCGGTTCAGAATATATTCCTTTTTTCAACCGGTTTAAGGCATCATACTGATAATCATATCTTCTCAATACATTATCTGTGACTGTTTTCCAATCTATTTCTGTAATATTCCCACCATATTTCCCTGAGGTGCTTGTGGTATTCTGAGGATTGAAATATTTCATCTCATACCCGAAAAGCTTCCCGTTCAGATTGGCAGGATCATTGATCTTCGTCAGCCAGCCAAGGATATTATAGGTGTAATCAATGCTCTGCAGAGGAGATGAAACATTGGTTCCCCCTACTTTCTTATTGACAATCTGGGAGAGTTCATTATAAGTATTCTGCTTCAGAATCTCTTCAGGGTTATTATCAATCTTATGCTTATGTACCAGCAGTCTTCCCTGAGCATCATAATCATAGGTCTGGGTGATCAGTTTCTCAGTATCTGTGGCCAGTCTTTTATGATAGGCTTTGGTTTGTAGAGTTAATCCTGCAAAATCCAGTTTGGATTCTGTTTTGGTGTAGCCTCCCAAATGATTGATGGAATAGGTTCCTATTGCTCTTCCTTTTTGATCATAATAGGTATAGGTTTTTGTCCAGCTGTCATTTTCTATATTTTTTACCAGGCTCATCACCGGAAGACCTTTGGTGCTTCTTCCATCAGCATCAGGAGTTTCAGTCAGTACCGGTTCTCCCAAAATCGTTGACGGAAAAGGAGGATTAAAACCATACTGCTGAGGATAAGAATCGTAATAAGTGACTGATAACAGGGTATTCAGTCCCCAATACATATTGGAGTAATAATAAGTCATATCATTGGCCGTGAGTCCTGTGGTATTTCTGCTTTCAATAACAGATGTGTCACTAATCTGACTCTGCATACCTGGTCTGGTATTATTAGCCGTTAGTATTCCTGTATAAATAGGCCTTCCCCATGCATCATATTTATAAATCATCCAGCTGAACGAAGTTCTTTGATTGGCATCCTGGGTAAGAATCAGCTTATCTGCTTTATCATACACCATATATTCCCAGCCTTTACCCGGAAGTCTTTTTTCCACCAGGCGATTCCAGCCATCATAGCGGTACTGGTAACAAAGCTTTTCCAGAGTATCCTGAGATACTGATCCTGAGGCCGAAGCCAGCGGAGGAATAACATAGACCAGATGCCCAAATTCATTGTAGACATAATAGGTATCTGCGACGTCCGGTGTTCCCGCTCCTTTTCTTGCCAGAATCAGCTGTCCTTGCTTGTTTTTGTATTCTACAGAGACTTTTCCATCCTGGTCGGTCACGGTATTTTTCGTCAGGGTATTAGCCGGATAGCTTCCCGGAAGTGAGAGTACCGATTCTGTTCTCCCTTCAGTCCAGGAAGAAGAAACCATATATTTTTTAACTTCACCGTTGATGTTGGTTTCATAGGCAAAAGCTGCCGGATGGTTCTGCCAGTCCTGCCCCGGAGAAATCTGTTGCAAAACACGGTCTAGTGGCGAATTATCCAATACGGTATGGGAAAACGGACGGTTGTCTCCATACAAACTCACTGCATTGCTTTTTACGGCTGCTGTGTCATGAACTGCCCCGCCCGATGTAGGCATGGGAACAGGAAACCAGCTGTCTACTTTTCTTCCGTAACTGTCATACGGAATATGCTGTACCATATCCTTTCCTGAAGGACTGGATTTTATGCTGACCGCCTGAAATGGTCTGCCGAAGCTGTCAAAATACTGTACACTTTCTGAAACTTTGGTACAGTCTGCATTCAGGCATTCTTTGGTATAGGTATAATTTTCGGTATTGGTGAGATTGTTCTGTGCAGAGAAAACTACCGCTGACAATATCCCGAACAGGCTTAAAATTCTTTTCATCATTTTACGGTTTGTAGTTGTATTTGTATTCTTTCAGCGTTTTGTACACGGTATTTCCTGAAGCATCTTTTTCTGCTCTTTTCAGGGTTTTTAATCTTCCGGCACTGTCGTATTCATACATTTCACGCTGGCCATCCGGAGACGTTGTTGTGGTAAGCCCCACCATTGGATCATAGGTATATGCTGTAATTCTGTATGCCGTCATTGAACTGTCCATACGGAGATTATCCAAAGCTGTAATCAACGCACTTTCTGATCCCGGGTTGGTATTATCGCTGTCTGATGCAGCAATAGCCGTGGTAATAAGTGAGTTGTTTTTAATATCATTATATTTTGCTCCTTCTATTCTGGCAATAACCTGCGTTTTGTTATAGCCATAGATCAATGTCGTAGAAATCCCGTCCGCAGAAGTCACCTGAAGTACATTTCCTTTGTCGTCATAAGCATCCAGAGAAGCGCTCTGCTTTGTACTGCCATCGGCAATATTGGTCGCGAGGACAGATGTTGGAAGAAGAGATGGAGATTCGTAATGGGTTATCGATTTAGAGGTCATTTTTCCGTTTTTCTTTTCCTCGTTTATTATAGGAATTCCTGTCATATTAGCAGTCACCAGGTGGCTGTATCCTGCCTGCCCGGAAGGATAAGTAATGAACTGTTCTGAGGTTTCTCCATCTGCCGTACTTTTTGTATAATACGGTTTCTGGTTTGTGTTCATCCAGGTTTCTGAACTGGACTCCAACATACCGTTATTGGGAAAAAATGCTTTTGCGGTGATCATATTCTTTTTAATGTAAGCAGGTTTTGAAGTAGTCTTATCTCCAAACCTCATATCATATTCTTCGTTTACATAATTATCGAGTTCATAATCATAAACCTCCTCTGTCAAAAGTGTATTCTGTTCATTATAGGTTTCTTTCTTTCTCATTAACCCGCTTTTAGTCACATTGTAATAAGGCCAGAAATATTGCGGAGTTCCTACTGTTCCCCCGGTCTGATACTTAGGGTAATCATCCGGTGTTCTAAAGTAGTGACGTACATATCCCTTGCCTGTTTCTGAGACTTTTACATTTCTGTGGATGATATACCCGTTTATAAAATCTCCTTCATCTTCTCTTTCATTTTCGTACAGATAACCACTTGTACTGTTAGACTGCTCAACAGATTCATAATCATAATTAACCGTCCTATCCGGACTGGCAGCAGCTGTATTTTTATAATACTTTATATTTTTAATTCTGGTTTGGCCTGAAGGTTTTGCATTTCTAAACGGACCTGGACGTAATTTTATCACAGATGCTCCAAACTCTCCTTTTCCTGCAGCCCCTTCAATTGACTCCAATTCAATGGTATAATTTCCGGGATAACCATTGATATTTTGTTCCTTATAGAACTCTGCAGTTATGGTAAAAGAAGGAATGATAATTTCCCCGTTTCTTTTCAGGGTAACCTTAAGCTTGTCCTTTCTTGGTTTTGGAGGAACACCCGGAATTTCAGGAGACAGAGGATAGCTATACTCATCAATTTGAAAAATAAATTTAAAGTACCTTTTCTCTGAAGGATCCCCGGGTACTGTAAAATTGTACTGCAAAGTCTCATTGGTATCAACCGGCCCGCTGCCTACTCCTTCCCGGTATTGTATTTCTGGATTAATAATATCCCATGTTACAGTCAGATAGTGTAAATAATAAGGATCATTAAAGTTAAAATAAACCTCTCCATTTTCAAAGTTGTATTCCGTAACTCCGCCAGAAGGGGTAATTATTCTTTTAAGAGGTCCTAAACCGGAAGATTCATTGTATACAAAACTGTTCTTTTCAACAGGACTGTTGTTTTTATCATTTCTGAACACAGAATTAAGAACCCTTTCTTTATTTGAAATACCACTACCTTTTGAAACCATGGTATAGTTAAATACATAAGAAGACAGTTCTTCTCCCGCAGGATTTTTAAAAATAATTTTCTGAAGGCTGTACGGATCACTGGCTGTTTTATCGCTCTCTTTTTTGCCTTCCAGCGTTTCATCATATGAATAATTAAAAACCGTCTGCCCGCTTCTGCTGGTGATGGCTTTCAGCTTATTCTGAAGGAATATAAGATAATTTGTACTGTTTTCCTTATATTTTGTCTTTTCATCATAGGTAAATACGGCTACCTCAGCCCCTATCGGAGATAAAATTTTGGTCAGGTAATAGGCCGGTTTATATTCCATAATGATAAGATTATCTATTCCGCAATCGTACCTTCCTAGATCCGGTTTATCAAAAAAATATTTATATCCGTTATCTGCTGTTATCGTAAAACTATCTGCTTTAAAAGTTGATGTATTGCTGTCTCTCACATATTCTATCTTAGCTCCGTTGGGCACTAAGTTCACTAATGTAAAAGTATTAGTGGCTATGTCTCTTTTGATTCTGAACTTTCCTGAAAGCCCTGGCAGATTATAATAGTAAAGATCATCAAACTCATTTTTTTGATAATACATAGCCCCTGCATTGTCATAACATTCGTCCAGACCCATGACAATTTTTTTATAAACCACTCCTGCTCCGAAAAATGACCATCCACGGCCTACATCACTCGCCAGTTCTTCGGTATTATCTGTCCTTCTTGCATTATAGCTTAACCCAAGCGGCCATTTCACCCCACCTGAAGTCGGAGCATCAGAAAGGGAAATCCCGATATCCGGTAATCCAGTAGCCAGAGACATTGGCACATCAGAATACTGTGACATTGCAGCCATAGATGGTGAGGCAATAGGGGTAGTAACAGCTTCTCCTACGCCTGCCTGTCCGTAGACCAGTGCCCCTAAAAAAACAGGGACAAGGCCCAGGGCTTTTATATAATTCGTTTTCTTCATAATTAGTTTTTATTTTTTGATCAGTTTTGCACTCGCTGTTTTATTGGTATCGGTTTTAATCACCACCAGATAAGCCCCCTGAACTAACGACTGGGTATTAATTTTGGTCACCTTATTCTTAGTTTTCACCGTCTGAAGCTGTCTTCCACCCATGTCATACACCAAAATATCTGCATTCTGGAATTGCATACCTATTTCTATGTAGGCATAATCAGATACAGGGTTTGGGTAGATCTTGATATCTTGTTTCTGGATCAGCT
>NZ_JAVDUN010000004.1:0-590031 GCF_031456375.1 Chryseobacterium sp. 2987 | reverse complement strand
TGCGACAAGCGGGAGAGTAGGCCGCCGCCAGTTTTTATATTATTAGAAAGTCTCATACAGTTTTGTATGAGACTTTTTTTTTGTTGTATACTGCAATAGGGAGAAGGAATTAGGGAATAGGTAATAAGCGATACCTGATCAAATCTTTGTATTTCAAAAATAAGCGAAGCGGCTTTATTTATCTTAAAAACAGTAAGCTGTTACCCATCTTTGTCTGCCATTATCTATTGCTGATAAACCCTAGCCCCGATAGCAGCGGTTACCCCGCAACTGGATGGAAAAGAAAGGATTGAGGCAGGGAACAGCTAATGGCGTGAGGAGTATGAGCGGATAGCGGGAAAATGCTCATGAAAACTTTTTACATTAATTTCAGATTTTGAATTTCTTATAGATGCCAAGGAATTCAATTTGGACCTATGGTAAAGACTACTTGTGTACTATATGCAGCAGCAGGAATTGTAACAGAAGCACCGCGTATTTCCAATTGTACACCAATATCAGCATAATTTACACTATTACCAAGACCTAATACGCCGGTAAAGGTTATTGTAGAAAGCGTTGCTGCTGTTGCCTGAGGAATTTCTATATAATTGGTATTTCCTCCATTGATTGTAGCCGTACATAAGATGCAAAGACCATTGATAGTAGTCGTTCCTCCACTTCTTTTTGCAAAGAGGTGCAGATTGCTATTCCATAAAGTAGGAACATAGTGCATACTGATCTTGGCGCCGGCACTTGTGAGAAGGTTCAGGAAAGATCCTGGTAAGGTTCCGGATAATGTCAGTAGGTTAGGATTATCGTATGTTCCGGTATAGTTGGTTCCTGCTTCAGTAATGGTGGGAACGCTTACAGCCCAGTTGCTTCCGGCAATACTTATTGTTTGAGCCTCAAAGCTGCTACCGATCACTAAAGAAATGATGTACAGATATTTTTTTAAGAAAATTTTCCGGAGAAAGCGACTATTGGTTTTCATTTTTCAATTTTATTCTGTAATGGTGTAAATAATGTTAATAACTGTATTAGCCTGAGCCTGTAAATTGGCGTAATTGCCGGGAACTAATGAAATGGTAATCCCATGGCCGTTGTTTGTACCATTGCCTGTATAAGCACCCCCAATACCGCTGATAATAGTAACAGGAGTCGTAGTAAGAGTAACCTGTCCGGAAGAAGTTCCCAATGTTCCTCCTCCGGCTCCGGAAGCAGCAGCAGCCTGTAATCTTATATTCACCCCGTCAATAACTTTATTCACAGATGCTGTAATTCTTCTGGTAAGTCCTCCGGAGACAATTGCAGAAGTATAATTAATCCATTTTGATGTATTGGGGGTTGGATTCACCAGGGCATTTCCAGCCTCGGTAGGTGGCGTAAAATTTAAAGTTATATTTCCTGAAGGTTCAATATCCATTAAAGTTACAACGGGCAGCGTCATGGTAACAGTGATATTGGCAGTCTGAGAATAGAGGCTGCCAGATAAGATAAAAGCTATAGTTGATAATAGGGATCGCATCAGCATTATTTCTTATTTTTTATTTCATTATATCCTACTTTTAAGGACTCCTGCTGGTATTTGATTTCTACCGGCTGCTTAACAACACTAATATTTAATAGTTTTGTTTCTGCTGGCTGTAGGCTCAATTGAAATTGATTTGTTGAAATTTTATACCGTTTATCAAGGCCGTTTCGGTAAACTTTGACTGTCCAGTTACCCGGCCGGAGATACGTGAAATCAAAATCCTCTCCAACAAAACATATTTTACGGTAGGTCTGGTCGTTGCTACTAGCTTCCACAATAATACTTTCTCTTTTCTTTTTTCCTTTTTTATCAATACCCGTATTTTCTTTTTCTCCTGTTTCCTGGAGCTGAACATGCCCCTTTATACTGGCTGCGGCTGTTAATCCAAAATTGAAAATGTTTTCTTTATTCATAAGAGAAAGAGTAGCAGGGAAAATCTGTGTGGGAATATCATTGATTTCTGTGGTTGAACGGTCTATTTCCAAGAAATAATTACCTGGAATAACATTTTTAAATATATAATTTCCTTCTTTATCTGTAATGGAAATGTAGCTTCCAAGCATCAGTTTTATTCCCTCTGTCTTTTTTATGCCGAGATTGCTGATATTCCCAGATAAAGAAACATACTCTGCCGTTTTCTGCACCGGAATGTTGGGACGCCAGGTATACCGCATGGAAAATATAAAATCTTTCTTTCCTATTTCTCCTCTTTGTAATGAATATCTTCCTGAAAGATCAAGCTCATTCCCCGGAAACAACTGTTGATGAAACAGAAGTTCAAATAGATTTCTGTCTTTAAAATATTCTTCAGGGATATAATTGTTCTGATAAAATATACTTAAACTGGTTTTATCGGAAAATCTACTGAATATTCTTGCTCCATAATAAAGATTTTTCTGATTCTGTAGCTGATATCTTGAAGTGATAGCATAACTTCCGAACACATTAAAAGATGTCCTGAATTTTTGAAATGAAATATTGGCGGAATAAAGGCTGGAATTTCCACTGAATTCCGTAAGGTAATTATCAGTTTTACCCAACTGCCCATCGAGATTGATCTGAAATATTCCGATCTGCTGATTAATACTGATTTTGAAGAATCGTTCATTATAATCAAACTGCTTAGGCTCTAAACGGTCCTGGTACTTTTGATAGGCGTTATTAAGGATGATGAATCCATTAGACAGATATTTGTATTGTACTCCATACTGGAAGTATTTTCTGTAAGGCGCCGCCAGCAATAAATTATCCCGCTGGAAATTTTTGACATCCTGCATATAATTGGCAAAAACGCTAAGCTTTTTGGTAATGTTATAATAAATATTACCGTTGAAGGTATCTGTATTGGTAAAATATCCTGCAAATTTTGGGCTTGTTTTGATATACATTAAGCTTCCGTTGAATTTCTCAAAAATAGCTTCGGTATGCATCATATAAGCTGTTCCCTCTGTTTTCTCTGTCGCGCTGTAAGCCAATTCCCCGGAAAGGTTGATGTTTCTTGAAAGTTTGAATTTTCCCTTAATATAAGGAAGATGGGCTTCAGAATCTAATCTTCCATCTCCATAATTAATTTCTCTTTTTTCTGGAATTTTGTAAAGATATCCTGTAGAGATTTCTGATTCTTTCCGGATCCTGAAGGTTGAATATATATTAAATTCATCTTTAATATCTTTGAAAAACCTGGGATGGTTGTAGAATCCACCCACTCTTACTTTATTAAAATCATACCGGATTTCCGCCCCGCGCCCATATCTTGCAAACTCTGTTAAATAAGATGAAGAATAAGTTTTATCTCCAAGATGAACGAAAAGATGATCCCGTTTATAGTTGACAAAATATTCTTCATATTGAGTAAATGAACTAAATTCTACAGGATTGCGTGTTACTGCATGAAACTCAATCTGGTTTTTATTGTCTTTGTCCAATGTTCCTTTGCCATACAGCTCACCCTGGAAACCATCCTGGTAAACACCCATATTCTGCATGCCGATGAAAGACAAAGAGGCCGCAATAGGAAGTCTGTGGTAAATGTCATTTTCCAAAGGTTTTACCGATATAACCTGGGTACTTACGTAAACATCTTGATTTTCTTCAGGACTATCTTTTGAATATGCTGATAGATTCAGATTTTGAACCTCATTTTGCCTGAGATCAGGGCTGGTTAGTTTGTGTACGTTGATAACTTTAGATTCATTGGGGCTTAAGACTATTGATGTATCATAATCAATAATGGCATTTTTACTTTCCAGAATAACATTTTCCGTTACATTCCCGTTATTTTTCAGTAAAAATGAAGAATGAATGGTTTCTCCGGCTCTTATAAATTCCGGAGAATTTAATGGCTTAAGGGAAAGTTTCCTGCTCCCGGAAATGGTAATTTGTGAAGTTTTTACAAAGGATATCCCGCTATGGCGGTCTGTAATGTTCAATGTTATTGTATAGAGGCCCTTAGCTGTTTCTGCTGTAATACGTAATGGAAGCAGATATACTGAAGTTTCATGAGGAACCATCTTAAGTTCTCCTTTTGCTAAAATAGGGACGATATTCGGATCTGACGTGGTCGCCGAAATATCATAAACCTTGTTTTCCGCTGAACTATTTTCTAATGTAAAGGGAATAGAAGTAGACGTTCCCGGCATTAGACTATCTCTTTTACTGATCAACGGGCTGGATTGCTGTTGAGAAAAAGCAAATATCGGGAATAATAGGATAATAAATAAAGTCCAAGTTCTAATCATTTTTTACTTCTAATTCCACATTGAGTGCAAAAGCATTCTCTTCTTCGTCTGTGGTCATTATCGTAGCTCTATATTTACCTACAGGTACCTTACTGATATCAATGTAAAATGTTTTAGAGGTATTAGGCAGCAGTCCCATGGTTAAGCTTGAATAGGTTCCAAGCTTTTCACCGGTCTTACTGTTATAGATCTCAATAGATGCTGTTGGTTTACAGTAAAGACTTCCATTATTGGCTATTGCAATTTTTACGGTTTGCCTGCCATCTTGTTTTTCTACTTTTACGCTTTCAAATTTCAGTTCCGGTTTGGCCTTTTCTGCCTCATAATCTGTAATGACCTGGATAGCATACCTTATCACAGAAGTAATGCTTACTCCCGCTTTATTTTCGCTGGGTTTTATGTCATCTACAGGTTCTACAATGATGACGCTCCAATAACTTCCGGGGGCTAGTGTCTGATTAGGAACTGTGATTTCATAGAATATTTCTGTCTTTTCTTTGCCTTTCAGAGTAATCAGATTGGTATTGAGTTTAATCCAGTCTCCATTACTGCGTTTATTGGTATGCAATGATGTGTAATTGATTGTCCCATCCGCATGATAGGCGAAATCCTGTAAAAATAATTTTACATTCTGAGGAGTATTGCTTGTATTTTCAATAGCAATTTTTCCTTTATAAACTTTTCCGTTTTCTACTGAGTAAGAATGCGTAAGCCCGTTGAGAATCACAATACCGGCATGTAAAAAACTGAACTGCAAAATCAGGGTGATTAAAAGAAGAATACGCTTCATCATCATATAAAGTTTAGGGTTAAATCATAAATAATACAAAAACAGGAAGAAACTGAATGACAACTTCTTCTTGTTTTTGAAAGGTAGAATAGAATGGTGTTTAAATTCTAATTATCTGATATCGTATAAGTAACGGTAGCTATGGTAGTGGCGGTTGCCTGTAAATCTGCATAAGCTGCTACACCTCCGGGGCCGCTTCCTGCTGCAAGAGCATACGTAAGATTATGTCCGTTATTGGTACCATTGCCGGTATATGCACTTCCAATGCCGGAGATAATGATCTGGTCGGCACCACTTAATGTAAGCAGTCCTGCAGATGTTCCTAATGTACCTCCTCCGGATCCGGTGGCCGCAGCCGCAGTTACGTGAAGGTCAACCCCTGGAATGATGGCATTCATGCTTACAGTCACATTACGGGTAGGATCTGCAACAGATTTTATGGAAGAATAATTAAGCCACAGCGTAGTGTTTGCTGTACTTGGAATAATGGGATTTCCGGCTTCATCGGGAGCTGTAAATCCCAGGGTAATATTTTTAGTAGCAGCAGGTTCAATATCAACCAGGGCAACTTCCGGGATAGAAATTGTCACGGTATGATTGTCTGTTTTCGTATCCTGTGCACTCAGGTTTCCAGCGAATACTGAAGTAAATAATACTATCGCAAGGGATAAGTTTAATTTTTTCATGGTGTAGGTTGTTTAATGAAGTGAAATTAACAATAATCGAAATAATATGAAAATAATTTTTTATTTTTTGAATATTGTTAATTATTTTTATGTTATATGTTATTACGATTGTGAATTATTAATGCAAATTAAAATAAAAAAATATATTCTCTTATGATTGTAATCATAACAAAAAGCCTTACACCTGAGGGCGTAAGGCTCAATAAGTATATCAATAACTCCTAGATCCAGTGTGGGTCGGTAACAGACATTTTTCCGTTCTCTAGCCTTCCTGCAAAATGCCAGATACAGTCACCGGATATGATTTTTAGATCATACCAGCCTTTGTTTTTTGCCAGATCAACTGTCATTTTTTCTTCAGTTTGCTGCACCGAAATGTTTTTCCGGCTTTTTTCGTAAAGATTTTCCAGTACTAAATTGATATTTCCTTTCTTCTTTTGTCTGAAAATAATTTCAGCCTTATGTTCAGAAGCTCTATTCACAAAAAGTACTTCTGTTTCCGGGATCATGCTGCCTTTGAATTTTCTGAAAAATCCGTTCGGGCCAAAAACTTCATAGTCATAGTTCTGACCGGATATTTCATGTTTCATTTCCTGCTTAGCATACAATGCATATGAATAATAGGAAGCTCCTTTACCGAACATCGCTCTGTCATAAATAATCAGCGGAACACCATTTTCTTTCAGGTTCTCCATATGGATTTTTTTATTTTCCAGATTAACGTGGAAATGGTAAGGAAGTGGATTAGAAGGCTTGATCCCTCTTTCCTGAATATCAAGAAGCCTTTCACTAAGCTCACTTTCAGCATACCATTTCAGGTTTGGAACAGGTTTGCTTTTGGCTGCATTGATCGTCCTTGCATAATCTTTCTGATCAATATAATCCATTTGGGGAGCTTTTACATTAGCTGTATTAAAAGCAGACGTAAGATCTCCGCATACCGCTCTTCTCCAATCACTGATGTTATTTACCGTAACGTCTTTTCCTGTCTTTTTCTTTATGAAATTTTCCAGGAACTGAAGAACAGAAGTATGGTCTGAAACTTCAGAATTCACAAGACCGCCTTTCGTCCATGGCGAAGCAATAATCATTGGCACCCGATAGCCCAGACCTACAGTTCCTTCAATTCTTTCATGATCCTTCAGAGGAAGTGTTTTCATGTATTCCTGAGAACGGTCTACATATTCTGCGCCTTCTTTGCTGTTCATGTCAACTGGTTGGTTGGGATTCAATGGAGGAGTAAAAGGAAGAACATGGTCAAAATAACCGTCATTTTCATCATAATTGATAATGAAGATCGTTTTTTTCCATACTTCAGGATCTTTGGTGAGAATGTTCAGTACTTCTGAAATATACCATGCTCCATACCAGGGCGATCCCGGATGGTCTGAAAAATGCTCAGGGGCAACCAGCCATGAAACCAGCGGAAGCTTTTTCTCTTCAACATCTTTCCGGAACTGAAACAGGACATCTCCTTTCGGGACTACCAGTCTTTGTCCATATTCATCCTGCCCGATTTCAAGGTCCCAATAATTAGGATCATTGCTGTTGGTAGTAAAAGCTTTTTCATGAAGATTCTTTTCCTTCTGCGATAGTTTTGAATAATTTTTAGGATCATATTGAATCTGGTCTTCCTCCAGCTCGCGGATAATCTTGTCCAGTCTTTCTTTCTGCTCCGGCTTCTTTTCAATTTCCTTTTTCAGATGGTTAATCATTTTAGGAATATGCTGATGGTAGCCTTTGGAGAATTTTACATTGAAACTGGAAAACCATTCAATAGGATTATCTGTAAAGTTGCTTAACCAGGCCTCCTGTTCACCGGACATTCCTTTCGGAAGACTGATTTCATTCTGATAGATCCTCCAGGAAACATCCTGTTCCTCCAAAATTTCAGGAAAGCTTTTCCAGCGGGCCTGTCTTGCTTTATCATAATCGATATTTTCATTGTAAACATTAGCCTTTACTTTGCCATTTTGCTGCTCACGAAGTGTTCCGGACCAAAGGAAAAGCCTGTTTGGAGTAGTTCCCGTAAGAGAAGAGCAGAAATATTGATCGAAGATCGTAAATGCATCGGCAAGCTGGTAATAAAACGGAAGATCTTCCCGGTTATAATAACCTAAAGTAAGCGGAATATCTTTATAATCTTTATTGCCTGAAGCTTTTGCCTGCAGCCATTGATCATATTTTCCCTTGTTTAAAGCTTTCTGCTGGTCAGACCATGAATGGGGCAATGAACTCATCCATGTGGATTTTGTATTTCTAAGATCCAGCCGTGCAGGCGAGGCATATTTTCCGGAATTTCCTTTCTGAAAAAATACAGAATGGCCATCCTCTTTTATGAAAGCTCTTTTGTCTAAAAAGCCTCTTACTCCTTTAAGTGCTCCGAAAGCATGATCAAAGGAACGGTTTTCCTGCATCAGGATCACCACGTGTTCCGCATCATAAAAAGTAGATTGGGCAGCAGGTTCAATGGTAAGGGCTTTTAAAATGGAAGGGTGCAGAACGCTTGAAGTTCCTAATCCTGCCAGCAAAAGACTTGATTTTTCTAAAAATTCTCTTCTGTTCATAATCTGTCGTAATAGAAAGAAACCGCAAGTTAATAGGATTTTCCTGCGGTTTCCTGATTTTTATAAATTATTTGACCTGAATTCGGGATCATATTATTGTAAGTAATCTCTGGAGATTACCATACGAATCTTTCTGTATCCTTCTCTGGCATTCAATCCTTTACTGAAGCCACCAGGGTTTAGAATTAATATTGTCGCTTCCTCCGTATTGTGCATTAAGAGCTGCCTTCAGATTAGTGCTGTTGTAATTATACTCTGATTGTGGATACCTGAATCTGAACGGTGCCGAAACTCCGGTCTGCAAAGGATAATTCGGAAATCCTGTTCTCAGATAATCGTAATAGGAAGTCCATTGAGCCTGATGGAACATCGTCATATATTTCTGAGTCATGATCTTTTCTATACGGTTTTGCAGTGGATCAGAATCATTATAAACCACCATGGATGAAGCCAGATACTGATTGACATCGAATCCTGCAAAATACTGATTCGGGTTTTTCACATACGTCTGATAAAAGTTGAAACTAGCCTTGATGGCGTTATCATAATGGGTTTTTGCTGATCCGGAAATCCATCCGCGGGCTGTTGCCTCTGCTAAAATAAACTCCAGTTCCGAATAGCTTAATACCGAAGATGGCTCATTCGTAGCATCCTTATAAAAACGGTCGTTCACTTTTGATATGTTTTTTGCGGTGATCAGAGCTGCATTGTCAGAATAAGGAGAAGTAGGATTTCCTCCGTTATATCCCGTAAAATCTGTAATAGGTTTTGCGGCTTCCTTAGCTGCGGTAGTCTGCGCGGCAAATGTGAAAAGCCTCGGATCATGTCTGTCTTTGAACATATTAATGAAATAATCAGCCATATATAAACTCGATCCATAACCGCTGTTGTTGAACATGGTGTAGCGGCTGTCTGCGGCATCTACAAATTTCAGTTCACCATTATCTCCGATAGATGTCATCAGAGGCTGGTTGCCTGCTATAGAAGCAAATTCTCCGGCCACATTGTAGCTTCCCAGAGTGGTCTTTTTAGATAGGGTTATCAAGATTTTCAATCGGAATGAATTGATCAGCTTTTTCCATTTGGAGGCATCACCGTTGTAGATAATATCACCTTCAATCTTGTCTGTAGAATTAATAAGGTCGTTGGCTTCTTTCAGTTCTGTAAGAATACCTGCCATCACTGCTTCCTGGCTGTCATATTTCGGCTGGATAATTTTAGATTCTCCTTTTACTGCTTCAGAATAAGGAATACTTCCTAATTTCATGCTTAAATTAAAGAAATGATAGGCTCTGTAGAATTTACCAATTGCGAGATAATTTTTATTGCCGGTTTTTTCTGCTTCCTGCATCATTTTTGTGGTGTTCAAAAGAGCTTTGGTGTACACTTCAAAAGAAGCTTCATTCCATTTCATATACTGATAGGTATTTTCACCGTCTGTCCCGATCATCATTCTTGAAGCGTACATATTCTCACCGTTTACCTGAAAAGTATTCATAGATACATAGGTTAAAAGGACTTTCGGGTCTACGCTGGACTGGTCGTTAGGGTTTTCATTGATGGTATCAAGACTGGATTCACATGAAGCCATCATGAGAATTCCTGCTGCAAATAATGATTTTATAGCAGCACTTTTCAGCTTTGTTAAATTGAGAATTATATTATTTTTCATTGTACTGAAGTGTTGTTGAATTAAAATTTAAGATTAAACCCGATTCCGAACCATCTGCTGGAAGGGTCCTGAATATCATTGGAGTCTTTGGCTTTAAGCTGGAAATCCGGATCCGAGTAAAGGTTTTTAGACTTTTTCCACATCGCCAGGTTATACGCTGAAACATTCACCGTTAAATTCTTCACCATTCCTTTAGGATTAAGAAGGGAAGAGAAATCATATTCTAAAATAACCGATCTCAGTTTGATGAAAGTCCGGTCAAAAACATTGGCGAATAATTTACTTTCATCCTCCGTAACCCTTGCCTGGTACGGATAATTCTGTGCCCAGTCCTGGAAGCTTATCGGTTTGGTATGCGGTGTGTATGTTCCTGTAGCTGCATTGTAATTAACACCATCCGGCACAAAATAATACGTTCCCGGATTAGCATATTCAAGATCTCTGTATGCGGTAGAATTCGGATGCTTTCCTCCCCACCACATTTTTTCTACAACCTGAGATCTCATCACTCCGCCAATACTTCCGTCGATCCCAATATTTAAAGAAAGCTTTTTATATTTGAAGGTATTGTTGAAGCCGAAGGTCCAATCCGGGTTGAAATGACCTAAATTGCTTGGAGTATTGGCTCTGGTAGGCATTCCTGTATTGGCATTCAGAATAACTTTTCCGTCCGGTGATTTCTGCCAGGTATAATCGTAGAAGCTGTCCATTCTTTCGCCGAGTTTGATGTTGTTGTAGTTCGGCATATTGTCGTAAATAGAAGTCAGCTTTTGCTCATAAGTACTCCAGTTGATTAAAGATCTCCATGTGAAATTGGCTGTTTTTATTGGAACCAATCCTAGTGAAATCTCAAAACCTTTGGTCGTATACTCATTCCCGTTTACATATTGTGACGTAAATCCCGACGATTGTGCTGTCGGGAATTCAAGAATGTTATTGTAATCCAGTGTTCTGAAATACGTGGCATCCAATGTAACTCGGTTGTTGAATAAACCTGCGCTTAATCCCAGTTCATAAGACTTGGTCTGTTCCGGTTTCAAAGAATTTTCAACATTTAGGATGGTAGGATAGTAATTGGTAGGATTTCCATTGAATGTAATTCCTTTATTGTTCAGATAATAATTCCTGATAGAATAGGGCTGGAAGTCGTAGGCTACTTTTGCCCATGAAGCGGAAAGTTTCAGCATATTCACGGCTTTCGGCATCGTGAACAGGTTGGAAATAACGGCACTTACCGATGCAGAAGGATAGAAGTAAGATCTGTTGGCTTTCGGAAGGGTGGAAGACCAGTCGTTACGTCCTGAAATATTCACGAAAAAAGCATTGTATAATCCGATATCAATCGTTGAATATGCACTGTAGATCAGCTTTTCTTTTAGGTAGTCGTAATATTTTAAAGCTCCGATGGAGTTTTTCAGCGTATAACGTTCAGGAATTTTCAGTCCGTCTGTCGATGCGTTGTCGATATCATTTTTGTAGTAAAACGTCGAGGCTCCTGCATTTACTGTAAAATCGAAATTGTCAGATATTTTCTTCTTGTAAGTGGCCAGTACATCATAGTTGAGATTCCATGTTTTAGAGTCGTTCAGAATATATCCACCGCTTCTAGGAGCATCGTAGTTGAAATAGGAATACGGACTTGATATTTCCTGCTTATTGTGATTTTCTACAATAGATATTTTACCTTTTACTGAGAAATCCTGAGTGGCTTTATACTCAAGGCCGGTTTGTGCATTAATAACGTTGGTTCGGTTTTTATTTTTATAATATTCAGCTCCAAACCATGGATTATTGTACCATGCATAATTCCAGTTGGCCTGTGCCGTTCCTTCTTTTCCCGGAATCCACATGTGATTTTTAAGGTCCCTTCCGTCTACATCGGCTCCCATCCAGATCAGGATGGTGTACATATGCCCGCTTGGGTTGTAATTGTAATTGGGAATATTCGGGGTAAAGGTCTGATTGAAATTAAGCTTAGTATCAAAGATCAGTTTTTCTCCCAAATGATTTTCCGAAGAGAAATTGACTCCGTAACGCTGTAGGTATGAATTGGGAATCCGGTCATCATAATTCATGAAATTCCCGGAAAGACGGTAGATATCTTTATTATTTTTATAACTTACAGAGAAACTGTTGTTATTGATGACTGCCGGTTTCAGGAATGTGCTTAAATTATCATGATACTGCCAGTCGATCGGAACTCTTTCATATCTTGATTTATCATTATATTGTGTGCCGTTTACTGCACCATACCATGGAATGACCTGACCCGTTACCTTATCCCGGATCGGGCTGTTCCACTGGGCGATTTTCAGACCGGGTGTGAATTTTGGCCCCCAGATCATGTCTCCGTCATTAACTCCTCCGTCTGCTCCGTCCCAGAATTCATATTTTCCGTGAGAGCCGTTTCCATATTCGGTCTGGGTTCTGGGAAGATTGGTAAAACCTCCCGTAACCATGGTGTTCTGGGAGAATTCAACAGAGAAGCCTTTCTTTTTCGCTGATTTTGTGGTGATCAGAACTGCTCCGTATCTTCCTCTGGAACCATATAAAGCGGAGGCTGTTGCTCCTTTCAGAACGTTGATGTTTTCAATATTGTTTGGATCTAAATTCTGGAAAACCTCTTTCTCTACAATTACTCCATCAATCACAAAAACCAGATTTGAGTTTCCTCTCAACGTAAATTGGGGAGCCTGCTGCATTCCTGTGGGATTGGAAACGTTCAGTCCGGCAACCTGTCCGGAAAATAAATTACCAATGCTTGGTGTGGTAATGGTTTCAAACTGTTTCGTACCGACTTCCTGAGTGGCATAGCCAATCTTTTCTTTCTTTTTGGCAATTCCCAAAGCGGTTATTACAACACCTTCAATCTGTTTTTCCTGTGGTTTTCTCAATACCACGGAATATTCTCTCTTGGAAGAAACCTCTACGGTGAAAAGTGAAAAATCAGGAGCATAAAACTCAAGGATGTCTTTCGGGTTGGCTGAAATCGTAAAATTTCCATTTTCATCGGTAATTGCGGTCTTTCCGGTGTTTTTGTCGGTGACGCTGACTCCGGAGATTTGGGAGCCGTTCTCGGATTTTACATTTCCGGAAATGTTAATTTCTTGGGCAGTAAGATAAAGGGGAAGTAAAAAAACTGCAAAGGAAGCTAGAGTCTTCTTCATTTTTTTGAGGGCAAATTTAGCCCGGCAGTATTACCTGAATTTTACGTCCATATTAAAATAAAAATATGATTTTAATATTTTTTAACAGTTATAATTAACATTTTGATAAAACGAAATTTTCCTTTTATATAGCAGTTTTTGCTTTATTATATTATTTATTGATGAAGCTGTTTATACTTTTTATTAAACCAAAAACCGAAGGTTCGACGTAGTCAAAAGTCACAAAAGTTTTATTTTAAACACTTTAGTGATTTTTATTCTTTAGAGAACTTTTATGATATCATGTCATCTGTAAAAATAACTTTTGTAGTTAAGTTTAAACAAACTTATTTTATACTTGTCCTGTAAGAAAAGTTTAATATTCCCCTTTTAGAATCTGCTCAGAATTCCCCAATGGATTTTAATATCATTGAATTTAAAAGGATTTCCAAACTCATTACCATTGGAAAGCTGGAAACTCATCAGCCCGATCGGAATAAAGAAATTAAACCCGAGCCCGACACTGTAGAGCTTCGGCTTGACGTTGAGCGATTTATTATTGAGCTGACCGTACTGTCCAAAAAGATCAAAAAATGCCTGGCTGCCTATCAGATAGCGGTATTCCAGCCCTCCGTAATAATAGAAATCGGCAGCGAGAGATTTTTCATTGAATCCCCGCATGGAATTCCAGCCTCCGAAACGGTATAATTCGTTGGCGGAGAACTCTATTTTAGAATCCATCATGGCACCTTCCGCTTTGATGTTGAGGAAGTGGTTTCCGGAAATATGATAATTATGCTCTCCGAAGAAATAGAATTGGTTCTGATTGGCTTTGATATTATCTTTCGTATACGTTGTGGTCAGGTAGTCATAACCGGCATTGATTCTTGTTTTATAAAGGAAAAGATCAATATCTGTAGGTTCCGTCATTTCAAACCAGATCCCGATCCCTTTTTTGTTGTAATCTTTTCCCTGAACATACAGCGTATCAATAATGCTCGATGTTTCCAGAGTTCCTCTGAGCCCGATTTTATTACGGTTATTGATGTTATAATAAAAAGCAGGAAGGAACTTTACATTGGCAAAAGTAGAGTCTTGTCTGAAAATATTGACTTTCAGATTCATACCCACATTCGATTTAAGAAGATAAGGAATATCGGCCTGAAGATCAAAAGTCTGCCCTTTATCAGGGTTTCTCTGCCAGTAAAGGTTGACGGTTTCAAAACCGTTGAACATATTCCTGAAATTTACATTCAAAGTTCCGTTCAGGGTAAACTTTTCCGTTTTATCATTTCCGAAACCGATGACCCCGTCAAAAGTATTGGTCTTTTTCTTTTCCATGAATAAATAAATATTCGTGGAATCTTTCGTAAACAAAGTTTGAGGTGGCCGTTCCAGCGTAACGAAAGCATGGCTCTGGAAATTTTTGCTGATGGCCAGAAGGTTTTTATCGTCGTAGGTTTTTCCTTTGAATTCCTTTTCAATATTTTTCATAAACCTTTTAGGAACTCTTTCGTAGCCTTTTACCACAAAACCGTCAATGGTTCGCTTATCATTTTTGTTAATATCAAGCTCAATGACGGGATACCCGTTTTTCTGGCCTTTATATTTTGATTTGATCCGGCTAAAAGAATAACCGTCATCAATATATTTTTTATTAATGCTTTTCTTGGTAGAATCTAAATTTTTAGTAAAAAAATCCTTCTGAATTTTCAGTTTATCAACAATCACATCCGAAAGGTCCACATAGGTTTCGTTGTAGTTTTTTCCTTTATCAAAGAAGATTTCCGTACTGTCGCCTTTTACTTTTACCTCTTTCAGCTGGGTAAAGAAATAATTATTCTGTGAAAGAGAGTCCAGAAACTTTACCGCAGATGCAGAATCTTTTACCTTTTTCCGGATATTGGTTTCCGTATCAATAAGCCAGTACTGTTTGGTCTGCGCTTTAAAGAAAGTGCAGAATAAGAAAAGCAATATGGTGAATAAACGGATCAAATAATGATTTTTACTTTGCTATATATTCTTTTCCGGATTCATCAATGTAGAACTCTTTTCCGTCTCTTCCAACCAGCATCATTCCATCTGTAAACCAGGAAAATTTATCATATGTTTTATCATTGATGTACTTTCGGGCAGGCAAGTTGTATATTTTCCTCTTGCCATTTTTATCAGCAACAATGGTTAATTTTCCAAACTGATGAATTGAGGAATAGCGCTGATAATTTTCTAAAAATATTTTGCCATCTTTAGTAAAGTACTGATGTACTCCGGTGCTGGTATATGGCCCGGCGATGATATAGGGTTCAAATTTACCTGGTGATGTCTCATAACCATGTGCTTCAATATAATCGTAATCAGCAGGGATTATTAATTTTCCGGTATTGTTGATGATTCCGCTTTTACCATTCTTTTTTACCAGAAACAGAGGTGTTGATTTTGCAAAAACATCAATTCTCTCATATTGTTCCTGGATATCTTTAGGAAGCTGGCTAATGATGTCCTGCTTTTCATTTTCGGCTTTTCTCTCCATTGTTTTTACTTCCGTTTCTGTAGCTGACGTAAAATCATCCGTCACCTCTGAAGGATCTTCAAGCTTTTTACAGTCTATTTCAGTATTGTTTTCTGCAATACATTTAGATTGGTTATTGAGGCGGACATGGGCAGACATCACATGAGTATAGTTCTTGCTCTGAGGATTGTATACTTTATATTCTTTAAAAGGATAGGCAAGATCATATTGGGGTGCAATCACCAATTTATTATTCTGATCAACAAAACCCCATTGATCTCCTTTTTTTGCAGGAAATAAGGTGGCTTTCTGGCCAAAGACAAATGATGAAAGCAGTAAAAAAATAATATTCTTCATGGCTGATACCGTATATTTAAACTGAAATTAGTCCAGTTTATTATATTTTTTCATCAGATTTTCATAGGTTCCCTGTGGAAGAATCCACTTTAAAGGAACTCCGATCTTCTGTCCGAACTTACCAAAATAATAATGGGCTTTCCATTTCTTTTTCCCCAACAGGTTTTCAACATAAGCGGCTACTTCCAAAGGTTCTGTTCCTTCACCTACATGAGCGTTCATCAAGGCATATACTTTATTGAAAATATTTTTATAAGGTTCAGAAACTTTCGTTTTTACCCGGTTTTCTGCAATATTGGTTTTGATGTCCCCTAAATGTAAAGAACATACATCGATATTCCAGGGATATACTTCATACCTTATGGCTTCTGTTACTTTGTCCAGAGCAGATTTTGAAGCAGAATAAAAACCACGGAAAGGAAGTCCCATTTCGCTTCCGATGCTTGAAACATTAATGATTTTTCCGAATTGATGTTTACGCATTGCAGGAAGAACAGCACTCATCATCTGAACAGCACCCACAAGATTCAGGTTAAAAAGTTTTAAAATATCTTCTTTCGTAGAATCTTCTACAGCTCCTACCATTCCCATTCCTGCATTATTGATCAGAACATCAATCCTGGATTCCGTTTTCAGAACTTCTTCAATGGCACTTTGTACGGCATTATTATCGGTAACATCTGTAGGGATAGACCTGAAATACTGGCTTTCTGTATGCTTTCGGCTTAAACCGTATACTTTATGGCCTTTTTTTCCAAAATATTCTGCCAGTACGAAACCGATTCCTGATGAGGTTCCTGTGATGATGATGGTCATTTATTGATATATGAATTTTAGACTTGTATTGATTCTTTTCCGGTTCCTGATCTTTCTCAGAATCCTGAACCGTATTTCCAGCAAATGTAAAAAAAGAAAAGTGAATCTGCTATTTATTATAATGTAAACATGAATTTTAGTAATGACGGGTACTGTTTTTTAATGAAAACATAAAAATACCTTAACCCACCGGAGAACGTACTGTTCTATTTTTGCACATTCTATTATTAAAAATAAATTTCTTGAACATGATGACCTCTGTGATAAAGCTTTCAAAAAAGATCAGCATTTTCCTGATGCTGGCCATTTTTTCAAAAAACCAGGCACAAAATTACCTGAGATACCATGTAAATAATGCCCACTCTAATAATGATTATTTACAGGAAATCCCGTTTTGGGAAGCCTATTATGCAGGATTCGGGTCAATAGAAGCGGACGTTTTTCCTGTGAAAGGAAAACTTCTGGTAGCGCATACCGAAAAAGAGCTGTCTCCGGAAAGAACGTTGGAGACACTTTATCTGAATAACATTTCAAAACAGATCAAACAGAATAAAGGAAATATTTATCCTGAAGCTGATAAAAAGCTCCAGCTCCTGATTGATATTAAAAACGATTATAAAACGACTTTGAAAATATTGACGGCCAGCTTAAAAAAATATCCTGAGATTACCAGCTGTCCTGGAATTAAAATTGTGATAACAGGAGGAAGGCCGCAGCCTGAAGATTTTAAAAGTTATCCGGATTATCTTTATTTTGATGGTGACCTTGATAAAAGCTATAGGGAGGACCAATTGAAAAGGATAGGAATATTCAGTGCAGATTTGAAAGATCTGATACAATGGAATGGAAAAGGAATTCCCCGGGATGAGGAAACGGAGAAAATAAAAGATGCGGTAGAAAAGGCACATCGTCAACAGAAGCAGATCCGTTTTTACGGAGCTCCGGATTTCCCGAATGCCTGGGTAAATCTTATGAACAGCAATGTGGATTTTATCAATACTGATCATATTCCTGATCTTAAGAAATTTCTGAATGCTGCCCCAAAGAATTTTTATAAGAATACAAAAGACTATCCTGTGTATACTCCTTCCTATAAATCAGACGGAATCAGTAAAAAAGTGAAAAACGTTATTCTTCTGATTCCGGACGGAACTTCTCTTTCCCAATATTATGCTGCATTTACAGCCAATAAAGGAAAATTGAATGTCTTTAATATGAAGTCAACCGGGCTGTCCAAAACCAGTTCATACAATGCTTATATCACAGATTCGGCACCGGGATCAACAGCTTTTGCCACGGGAGTGAAAACTAAAAATACATTTGTTGGAGTAGATGCTATGGGGAAAGCACTTGCTCAGATCCCTGATATTGTTGCCGCAAAAGGGTTGGTTTCCGGACTTATTTCTACGGGAGACATAACAGATGCTACACCGGCGGATTTTTATGCTCATTCAGATAATAGAAACAACTCGGGAAATATTATGATGGATTTTATTAATTCTAAAACTAAGATTTTAGTTGGAGGTCCATCTGTTGGATTATCAATAGAATACAGGCAGAAATTCAAAGAGGCTGCAGTTGAGATTTATGATGATTTGAAATCGGTCAATAAAATCAACGGACGTATGATTATTGCAGATCCTCTGGCTTCAAAAAGAGTAACCGAAGGAAGAGGAAACTGGCTGGCTGATGCTTTCGATATGGTATTGAATGACCTGAAGGATAATAGAAAAGGATTTTTCATGATGGTAGAAGCTTCACAAACCGATGGAGGAGGGCACAGTAACAACCTGGAGCAGTTGGTGACTGAATTACTGGATTTTGACCAAGTAGTGGGAAAAGCCATGAAGTTTGCCGATGAAAATAAAGAAACACTGGTGATTGTTGTCGGGGATCATGAAACCGGAGGATTAACCCTTCTTGACGGAAGTCTTAAAGACGGTTGGGTATTCGGGAATTTCAGCACGAATGATCATACGGCTATTCCTTCCAGTGTGTTTGCTTATGGATCCAATTCAAAGGAATTTACCGGTATATACGAAAATACGGAGATCTTTAATAAGATTATGGAAGCGTACGGAATCAGGAAATAAAGAAGTTGTGGATAACTGTGTGGATAAATATCAGTCGAGGGAATAAAGCTAAAGGATAAAATCCGTTTTAAAATTAAAAATTGTATTTTAAAAAATGAGCAATTTGCCCTATTTACAGACGGTTTAATTGTTTTTGATGTGTATGGCTATTGATAAACAGTAATTCATTTCATGGTTTATTCCAGTTGTGGATAACTCTGTGGATAAGTATAAAGTTAACCTTAGTTCGGGATAAGAATTTTTGATTTATCGAGCTTGGAAGCTGGGAGATGGAAGAGGGAGGTCTGAAGGTTATCAATAATAGGTTGGCATCTTTTTTAGCTAATTTGATAAGGTTAAAGGAAATAAAGGGTGATGAAATATGTTGATCCAATCAGGAAATCCTCTGCTATTATTTATCCTTGTGGTTAATAAAATTCTATTTCTTTAATGTGGATAACTTTGTGGATAAGTATGTGGATAACCTGAAGGTCTCTGTATTTAAAGGGGGATAGGGAATGGTTGAAATGGAAATCAGCCAGGTATTCTAAAAGTATAAATACTCATCCGAGTCGGGAACTTTGATTTTATTTTCTCCAATTCTGAAATCATTCATCCTGATCAGTGGTTTAAACGGATGGATAAATTCTTTATAGTAATCATCAGGAATTTTGACATCATCGTCACAGGACGAATATTTCTTATCAATAACGGCTTTGCCTGTGGAGAAATTAATTTCATTCAGGAATTCAAAATCGCAGGTATCATTAAACTCATCATGGGCTCCGATGAGGTAAAAATCTCCGTTCTGGAACCTGAAAACATGGCGGTAAGTCTGAGTGTGTCGTGAATTGGTAGAAAACTGCTGTTCCACAATAAGAGTATTGTTTTTAATTTCAATGTTCAGCGAATTGTCCTTGGGATAGAATCCTGTTCCACTGGAAAAAAGAAGCGTTTTGTTCTCTTTCCAGATCTGAGGCTTTCCGTTATTATTTTTTATAATATACAGAACTCTCACAACGCCGTTATTGCCATCGAACTTAGAATTACTTTTTATATTGGTATTGAAAACAAATACGGTCTCATCTTTCCCGTCTTTATCCAGATCTCCTTTAATCTCTGTTATTTTCTGATAGCCTTTGGGGATATTGAAATCTTTCAGGTTCTGTGCCTGAAAACTTACACTGAGCAGAAGGGCAGTAAAGAAAGGGATTCTCATTATGGACAGGGTTTGAAGTTATAGACCGAAATCTTCTTTTTTGATCAGCTTGTTATCTTCCAGGCTGTTGAGACGTCCTTTCACTGTTTTATAGCTGCCGGCAATATCAGTTTCCTTGCCTTTGCTGTCTGTAATGATGATTCCGGCAGAAAATGATTCGTCTTCTGCCTGATAGGTTCTGTAAAGTTTGTAGCTGTAGTCGTTGTTGGTAAATAAGAGATAATTAAGTTCCATTCCGGCATTTTGCTTTCCTCCGCCTCTGTAATAGGAATTATAAGTGAATTTTTTCCAGCTTTCTTTGTTTCTTTCCGCGGGAAATTCCATTTCAATCTTGTTTTTACTTCCAAACCGGTATTGGATATACTCATTTTGTTTATCCTTTACCAAAGTCATTTTCTTCCCGTTTTTAGTTTCAAAGGAATAGACAATTTCTTCGTTAGGCCGTAAGTATTGTGCCCAAAGAAGTGCAGGAAACAATGTGAATAAGATCAGGTATTTCATGATTGGAATTATGTATAAAAATACGGTAATTCGAAATAATATGACTTCAAATGACCGTATTTTCAATTTTAAATTAACGGGTAACTACACTTTCAAGGTCTTCCCAGAACAACGGATACGATTTTTCCACCACCTCTTCATCTTCAATATTCAGTTCTTTGATCAGGCAGAACGGGGCAAAACTCATAGCCATTCTGTGATCCTGATACGTTTTAATGGAAATGTTTTCTTCCGGTTCTCCGAAGCTGACTGATTTGATTGTCAGATCTGTGATTTCCGTCTCAGTCCCCAGTTTTTTCAGCTCATTGTATAAAGCTAAAAGTCTGTCGGTTTCCTTCACTCTTAAAGTTCCCAGTCCGGAAATATCGAATGGGATTTTTAAAGCAGCAGCAGTTACACAAAGGGTTTGTGCAATATCCGGACAGTTGTTCATATCCAGAACGATTTTTTCAGGGAAAGTAAAATTGGGTTCCGGCTGAAGGGTGATTTTATGTTCATCTTCGGTAAAAATGGTTTTAATTCCGAAAAATTTCTCATAAATTCCGGCAATAGCAGAATCTCCCTGAGTAGATTCTTTGTAGAAGCTTTTCAGATGGATGGTTTTTCTTCCCAATGCACAGATAGAGTAGAAGTAAGAAGCCGAGCTCCAGTCGCTTTCCACTTCATAGTCAGCAGTTTTTGCCTCTCCATCGAAACGTTCTACCTTTATTGTATTTCCTTCAAAGCTGTTCTTGATTCCGAATCTTGTCAGGATATCAAGGGTCATTTCAATATAAGATCTTGAAGTAACCTGCCCGACAAGATGAATTTCCAATCCGTTTTCCAGTTTCCCGGCAATCAGAAGAAGGGAAGTGATGAACTGGCTGGAAATGTCAGCAGGAACATTCACTTTATTCTGAGTGATCTTTTTTCCGGTGATCTTTAATGGGGGGAAACCTTCATTTTCTAAATAATCAATTTCTGCTCCCAGATCTTTGAGGGCGCTCACCAGGTTTTTGATCGGTCTTTCTTTCATTCTCTTGGATCCGGTAAGAACTGTAGTCTTTCCTTCCATAATAGAATAATAAGAGGTAAGGAAACGCATGGCTGTTCCGGCGTGGTGAATATCCACTGTTTCTGTATTTTCAGATAAGGCCTTTTTTAAAAGCTGAGTGTCCTGCGAGTTGGAAAGGTTTCCGATTTTTATGTTTTTAAATAAACTTTCCAAAATCAACAAACGATTCGAAATACTTTTCGAACCGCTGATCTGTATGGTTTTATCTCCTATTAATTTTGATTTTTCTAACTTCATTTTGATTGTTGCTTCATTGTTTATAAAATTTTACCCCATCCTGATCGGCATAACAGAATAAATTTCCGTTCTGATCATACAGTTCAATGAGGTGAAAGCCATCTTTACCGTAATTTTTTTTTCTCCAGAAGCGGCAGATTGTGCTCATCATCTGAATGATCTCTTCATATTATTTCAGCTTCTCGTTGTTCTGATGTCTTTCTTTATCCCGGTCGGTCTTGATCTTCATTTTTTTATCAAAAGCTTCCTGAAGATTCACTCCGGTTTGGTTGGCTAAACATAAAGTAACAAACAGTACATCTGCAAGTTCTTCTCCCAGATCTTTGCTTTTATCACTTTCTTTTTCGCTCTGTTCACCATATCTTCTGGCAATGATCCTTGCGACTTCGCCTACTTCTTCGGTAAGCATAGCCATATTGGTCAGTTCATTAAAATAACGGACCCCGATGGTTTTGATCCATTCATCTACCTGCTGCTGCAGCTGTGTAATTTCCATTATTGATAAGCTCCTAAAGTAGGGTTGGTTGTTCTTGATACATTCACAATGTCGAGTGGTACTGTTCCTGCCACGGTGGTATTTCCTTTTCCTCTTGCCGGAGAAGCAGGCTTAACGCGCAGATTCATTTTTGCTGCAAAATAATTCAGGAACTGAGGATCTTCATTTTTAAAGCTCTGCACCACATTCATATTATTATCAAACGCGAAACCGGCTTCTGATACTCCGGAATATTTTATGGATGTGTTCTGAAGCAGGTATTCAAACTGCTGCCCGGGAGTTGGTTCAAAATTAACGGAATTATCTCGGTCTGAAAAAATAATAGAGTTTTTGATATCAAGACGCTGAAGCGCTCCCTGCTCCATTTGTCCGGAAGCATTCTTCCATTCATTGGTAGCAAAGATTCCAAGCCTGTTGAAACTGCCCATGGTTTTAGAATAATTGGCAATCGTAGAATGAATATAGCTGTGGTTTCCCCCTCTGAAAATTCCGATGCAGGATTCTCCACAATTGTTCATCACCAGGTTTTTTGCATTTACGGTAGAACCTACAGCATAAATTCCGTATTCAAGAAAGGTGTGAATAAAGGAATTGCTGATATTGGCATTGGCCTGTTTCATATCGATTCCTCTTGTCCCTCCGAAAAGTCTTGCAAAATTCATATTAAGATTGGCCGTAGCTTCCATTCTGATAGAGTTCCAGTTTTTAGGAATGGTATCATAATACGGATCATTTCTGTCACCACGAAGGATAACTTCATTGTTTAGTGCCCCGTTGATATTCAGAGAGGCTCCTGCTGAAACTTTCATTCCACTGTTCTTATGGAAATAAACTTTTGTTCCGGCCTGGATATCCAGAGTGATATTGGGATCAATTGTCAGATCACCATAGATGATCTTCGCTTTATTATTATTCCAGGTTGTATGATTGGAAATGACATTAGGGTTGGTAGGAGTCTGGATGAAAAATTCAGCATCCTGAACAACTGAAAATAAAGTGACATGCTGCTGCCCGGCACCACTGTTGAAAACAATTTTGTCTTCAGCAATAGCTTCCGGCCCCGTAGCCTCGGGAGCAATTTCGACAAATATATACATACTGTCTTTCTTTCTCAACGGAACATCTTTAAAATCATATCCCGGTTTTCCGTCTACATTGATTCTGTATAAAGACGAAGCCCCTTTCTCCAGATTAATTCTTGGGATCAGAACGTCTTTATCTTCATTATTATATACTTTTACAGCATAGGTTTCAGAACGCACCTGATGGTAAACCGTATCACAGAATACCGTGTCTTTTGAAAAACTTAACAGCTGTGAAGGAGCATCAAACGTAATATCGTCTTTATTACATGATACCGTTACTAGAAGCATCCAGAAAGAAAAAGCCAGTAATAATTTGAATTTCATCGAAATTAAAGTTTAAATAGATTCCAAATTTAACGAAAATACTTTGAATTTCTTATCAAGAAAAAAAAATGAATAGGGTATTTGGAATTTAGAAAAAATATTGTACTTTTGCAACCTAAAATTAGCAGAGAAATATCCATTACTATTTCGAAAGCAAACTTTAATTTTTTTAAAAATTGTATTATGAAAAACGGAATTCACCCAGAAAATTATAGACTTGTTGTTTTCAAAGATATGAGTAACGACGAGGTGTTTCTTTGCAAGTCCACTGCAGAAACAAAAGACACTATCGAGTACGAAGGACAGGAGTATCCTCTAATCAAGATGGAAATCTCTTCAACTTCTCACCCTTTCTACACTGGTAAAGTGAAGTTAGTTGACACTGCAGGTAGAGTTGATAAGTTCATGAACAAATACAAAAAATTCGCTAAGTAATTTTTTGAATCTAAAAATAGTAAAGTCTTCCAGTTTTGGGAGACTTTTTTTGTGGATAAAAGCCGATCTTTTTTGTAAAACCTACAAATATGAATAAGGCTGAAGATATTCAATTGGAAAAGGCTTTAGCCTGTTAAAAAAAATAAATAAAAATTCATTGGCTTTAGCCAAAACCTATAACATCACGGATAAACTCAATGATATAAAACATTTTATATTCCTGTGTTTTCGTATTTTTGCTTTGGCAGAAGTAGAAACTGAATATTGGTCCCGAAATACAAAATGTATCCGGCATCTTTCAGTACTTGCTTCTGATCACTAACTTTTAACATCCAAACAATGCAATTAGTATTTTCAGACGCGCAATACTGGGAAGATTTTCTTCCGCTTACCTTTACCCGTCCCATTGCTGCCATGCGGTGTGGTATCCTTACTTTTTCTGAAAGATGGCAAAAGATCCTCGAAAATACCGAAGTTTCCTACTTTACAGAAACCTACCTTCAGCATAAATTCAAAGAGCCGGAAGATAATGAAAGCCTTTTCCTTGTTACCAATTTCTTGCCGACTGAAACCGTGATTCAGCAGATCAAAGAGCTCAAGCAGGGGGAAGCTCTGGTGTATGAAGATGAATTAGTCGCTGCCAGAATTAATATGAAAGGATTTTCTTTGAACCAGATTGAAAAAATGACAGATATTAAAGAAGAACTGATTTTTTTCAAAAGACCAGCCGACCTTTTTACCTATAACCATCATGCCATCGATTTTGATTTTGATCTTCTTACCAAAGGACGAATTTCCCAAGAGCTTTCTTCAACCAACGGCTTTTTAGGAGATAAAAAAGATCTTTTTATTGAAGAAGGAGCCCAGATAGAATTTTCAACGTTAAATACCAAAACAGGAAAGATTTATATCGGGAAAAATGCTGAGGTGATGGAAGGGTGTAATCTCCGCGGTCCTATTGCATTGGGAGAGGATTCTAAATTCAATCTGGGATCTAAAATTTACGGTGCCACTACTATAGGACCACATTGTAAAGTGGGTGGTGAGGTGAATAACATTATTATCTTTGGTTATTCAAGTAAAGGCCATGAAGGTTTTATAGGAAACTCAGTAATCGGGGAATGGTGTAATTTCGGGGCAGATACTAATTCTTCCAACCTTAAAAACAACTATAGTCAGGTGAAGCTCTGGAACTATCGTACGAAAGCATTTGAAGATACAGGGCTGCAGTTTGCCGGACTTATTGTAGGAGATCATTCTAAAACCGCTATTAATACCCAATTAAATACCGGAACTGTGATTGGAGTGGCTTCTAATATCTTCAAACCTGGCTTCCCGCCGAATCTTGTAGAAAACTTTTCATGGGGCGGACTGAAAGATGATGAGAGGTTCAGGCTGGACAAAGTTTATGAAGTGGCTGAAAGAGCCATGGCCAGAAGAAAAGTTCCTTTGACAGACGATGACAAAGCTATTTTAAAGCATATTTTTGATACCTATTAAAAACAGAACCTCCGGTATTTTCCGGAGGTTTTTTAAACATAAGGCTTGCTAATAACAAGGTTTATGATGAAATTATTTTGAATTTAACTTATTGTTTTGTTAGAGTGATATTTTTAGGAAAATTGAAAGGCCAATCTTTTCCTTCTATCATAATTTGATTGTAATACTGGCAGGATTCGTTTATTCCAAGAGGGTTGTATTGGAAACTCAAGTTCATTTGTGTTTTTTGAGCATCTGTAAAAGAAATATTTACATTGGCTGTTTTGTTACACATATCTTTAGGTTGAAATAGTAAGTACTTTTGCGCGAAATTTTTATATTGACCGAAGATGCCATAAAATTCAGGTGCGCTCTGATCAAAATTAGTAATTCTGTCAACTTCTATAGCACCATTTGAAGATATTATTTTACGTTCACCTACTATTTGATCAGAGTCATAGTAGCTTCCGTCATTTGCTGTAGATCTGTCTTTGATTTTCTTCAACTGTAGATATAAAGTTTTTCCTTCCCAAGTTCCTTTCCAGATTCCAATATAAGGATTAAGTTCTCCTTCTAAATCTTTATAATAAGCTCCATTAGGAATATTAATTTTTGGAGTGTTTATTGGAAAAACTTGTTGTGCAGAAATAGAGTTTAGACTTGTTATTAATAAAATGGCTAATATTTTTTTCATTTTTTTATTTTTAAATTATGGACAATTAGATGTTGTGAAATTTCCACCAGTGATTTGCAATTGTTTACTGCTTCCGTCACTATTTGTTTCATAAAGTTTAGCTCCATCAATATTCATATTTTTTTCCATAAACTCCAAAAAACCTTTCTGTAAACCTTCTGTCGAAATATTAGGATTTCCTATCATTTTTGAATATTCTATATTTAAAGCTTCAATCTGAGCAGAAGAATACAAGCTTAAACCATCAACATTAACATCATCTCCTCTCAATTGATATGTTCCCTGGCTGGTAACTACAGATAAAAAAACTTCACTTAAAGGTATATTATTCGCTTTGGCGTTCTTAAGCAATTGTATAAATAAATTAATGTCACCAGGAGAAAATATTGGTATTAAACCATCGTAATGAGAGTGCATGACTCCATAAGTAGTATTGAAAATTTTGAAATCAAGATCTGTAGTTCCAGGTTTATTACTTAATTCTTGGTATTGTGCTCCTGTTTGTCCAGATCCAGGTGCTGGATTTCCAACTCTGAAGCCGCTTTCATAAGAATTACTTGTCTTTGATTTTAGATATTCTGTTTTAGCTTTAAAGTTAGAGTCATTATTTTGAGCTTTTACTTTACCGCAAAGATCTTGATCCGGTGGGTCAGGATATTCATATCCATCACTACCACCACCTCCCCCACCACCTCCAAACGGATCTCCCAATGGAGGAAAGCTTTTAGGTGGAACACCTCCGCCGCTGTCTTCTTGCCATTCGCAAACCATGTGAGAATAGCTTACCGGTTCGCAGTCTGTTTGTCCATTCAGGCAGCCTATCACGATAGTTCTTGTAGAGCATACATATTTTGCTTTAGCAGCAACCTGATTACCATCTATTACTTCGCTGTGGCTAATGATGTTGGAATATAATACGTGCTGGAAGAAGGTCAAAAGATCCGTATCGTTCTTTTCATAGAAATATAGCCTGTCCCCTTTTCTTACCGCTTCCATCAAAAGGACAACCTTATCTTTTTTCACAATAGGAACCAGCAGATATTTTTCACCAAACTGGCCAAAGCTCATCGCATAATTCCAGTATAGTTCACCATATGCCGTATTAAAGCGTTCCAGATTGGCATGCTTCAGGAAAACCTTCTGTACTTTCCCGATATATACATCATCTTCTTTCCATAAACTTCGGGAAGCATATTTGGCTGAAGAAACAGATGCAGTTTCTTTTGGATTTTCCTGCTGAAGAAGATCTTCACGGGAACATGAACAGATAAAGAATGCTGCCAAGAACAAGGAGCAATCTTTTTAGATTTAATTTTTTTCTCATACACATTTGAATTTTAGTGAACTAAATATAATTGTTTTTTTATTACCTCACAAACTTATGAAATAAACATAAATAAAATATAGTTAGAAATTACTGATTTCCGTATTATTTTTCTAAAGGAAAAAATATGTAATTTTGGTAAAAATACATTGTGTTATGACTCTAGGAGAAAAACTGAAAAAGGCAAGGATCAGCAAAAATTTAACTCAGGAATATCTGGCAGAGGTGCTGAATGTTTCTCAGAAGACTTATTCTAATTTTGAAAATGATAAGAGTAAGCCCGCTTTTTCTCAGGTAGAGGATATTGCAAAAGTTTTAGAAGTAAGCGTTCTGGATTTCCTGAGTAATGATGGACTCTCTTTTCATTATGATAATGTACATGGAGGAAATAATGGTTTTATTTATCAAAATCAACTTCCTGAAAAACTGATAGAACAGTACGAGCAAAGGCTTAAAGATAAAGATGCTGAGATCATTTATCTCCGGCAACTTCTCGATAAAAAATAAAAACTTCAAAAAATGAAGTTTTTTTTATTTTATGATGTAATAAAAATAAAAAGGCAGTTGTCTTACCTATAGAAACAAAACTCATGACCCAAGAAACTTTTAAGAATACGGTGTTTATTCTCAAAGACGAGATGTATCGTTTTGCGAAAAGATTCGTGATGAGCAGTGATGAGGCCGAAGACGTAGTACAGGACCTGATGATGAAGTTCTGGCAGAAAAAAGATGAACTGGAGCATTTTGGAAATTTCCGCTCCTATGCTTTGAAATCTGTACGGAATGAGTGCCTGAACCGCCTAAAGCATCATGATGTGAAGCTGGGATTTGCAGATTTGCAACTTCACAGATCAGAATTGTACAGCATGGATATTAATAACCTGAAGGAGTATATTGTTGGTTTTATCAATCAGCTTCCTGAAAAACAGAAAATGGTAATCCATCTGAAAGACGTAGAAGAATATGAGGTATCCGAAATTTCCGAAATGCTGGAAATGGAAGAAAATGCGGTAAGAGTAAATCTTATGCGTGCCAGGCAAAAAGTAAAAGAACAAATTTCACAACTGATGAGCTATGAGCAAAGATCAATTTCAAAATAAATACGACGAAATCTTCCGGGAAATAAAAGAAGAAAAAATGGACTGGAGTTTCGATGATTTCCTTCAGCAGACAGAAGAAGGAACTCCCGAAACAAAAGAAGCTCCGGTCATTCCGCTGGAGAAGAAACCTTCTTTTCCGAAATGGGGCTGGCTGGCTGCCGGACTGCTTATCCTGCTCAGCATTGGTTTTGTCTTTAACGGATTGAATTCCAGTGTTCAGGATAAAGAAAAGCTGGTGAAAGATGAGGTGCTGAAACAGAAATCAGGATTTATCGAAGAGAATAATGATCATCAGGAGCAGGTAGCAGTAAACCATACAGATTCTATTTCCGGAGCTAAAAAAGATTCTATTTTTCAGGATAATCCAGTGGCAGAGAAAGATGTTATGGATGAGATCCTTCCAAAAAGAGGACGCCTGAAAAAGGAATCAAAACCAAGGTATGTAAGCAATTCTACCGTCCAAAAAGCTGAAGATGTAAATGATTCTACACAATATGATGATTCCTACGTGATTGTCAACGGAAAAAGAATCACCAGTGAAAAAGAAGCAATAGATGTTGCTAAATATTCCTTTATGAAATTGGGAAATGAGTTTAAAAAAACAGTAGCCACTTCCCAGAAAAATGAAAGCATTGACAATGAATACTAAACCCCAATCAATCCCATGAAAAAGATATTATATATATTAACCATTTTTTTAAGCAGTTTTGTGACTTTTTCCGCACAGACTGAACAGCTCAACCAGCTTTTCCAGAATTTTGAGAAGAGCGGTGGTGTAACGTCCATCAATATTAAGAAACCCATGTTCAAATTACTGAATACCCTTGATATTAACGACGAATATGTTGGCAAGATCAAACCCATTCTGAATGAGGTAGACGGCCTTAAGCTCCTGATTATTCCTAAAATTACATTTCCTGATCATCTGAAAGATGAAAACCTGGAACATATCAAACTGAATGAACAGCAGACCAATAAAGTAAACAGGGCATTAAACAGCCTTAAATTCAATGAGCTGATGTCTATGAACAGTGATGGTGTTTCTATGAAATTCCTGGCTGAAACTGAAAAAGACAATTATCTGGAAAATCTGGTCTTCAACGTAGATTCCAAAGAAGAGAATATTATTTTTATTCTCAACGGTAAAATGAAATTGTCTGATGTGAATAAAATCATCAATTCCAGCGAAACAACCGTAAGTTCTTCACAATCTTCTACAAAAAACTCTTTTGCTTCAGACAATGCCTCGTCTTACCTTAATGGTGACAGCAGAAATGTTGGAGAATTCTCTAAAATTGATGCCAGTCTGGGAGTAAACGTAATTTATAAGCAGGAAAATACAAGAAGTGTAAAAGTGCTTGCTGATGCAGATAAGCTCCAATACGTCATCACCAAAGTTGAAGACGGAGTTCTAAGGATTTATGTAGATAACAAAGGAGTACGAAACCTGAGATTTAAAAATCTTAACGTCAACGTATCTGCGCCCCATATTAATGAAATAACGACTTCTACCGGAGCTATTTTTACAGCGGTTAATCTTGTAACAGAAAACAAATTAAAGATTAATGGGTCATCGGGTGGGGTTATTAAAGGTAAATTTAATGCCAGAGAAACAGCCAATATAGATGTTAATTCTGGAGCCAGTGCGAGTGTGGATATTAACACCCCAAAATTAGCATTGGACACTTCAAGTGGAGCAAGTGCTGTTTTATCTGGTGAGGCAGGATCTGCTACCATTGATATTAGCAGTGGTGCTTCCTGTAAGGCTGATGATCTTAAAATTGGTACCGCTACAGCAGAATCCACATCAGGAGCAAGCCTTTCCCTGTTTGTTACAGATAAACTAAAGGTAAGAGCTTCTTCTGGGGCTGCAGTAAGATTAAAAGGAAATCCTGAGCTGGATGTTAAGGTTGATAAAGTTTCCGGAGGCAGTTTCAGACAAGTTAAATAAAGAACTAAAACCATGAAAACTCTTAAAAACATTTTTTGTGCTATTCTGGCTATCATCATGCTTCAGTCATGTGCAGTATCCGGAAAACCGAATATGGCTTTCTTTAAAGATAAAGATTATGATTTTGAAGGAGCCCGGTTTCTAAGTGTGAATGTTCCTATGTTTCTTGCCAAGCCTTACATTAAAAAAGCATTGAGAGAAGATGGTGAAAATGAAGACGTAATCAACCTGGTTAAAAAGATTTCCAAGATAAAGGTGATGACGGTTGAAAATGGCAGCAGTTCAATGCTGAAAGACTATGCTGATTACCTGAACCGGAATAATTATGAAGAATGGGCCACCATCAAACATGACGGCGATAATGTAAATATCCGGGTAAAACAAAACGGTGATGCCATTAAGAATATGCTGATTACGGTCAACTCAGCTAAAGATCTGGTCTTTGTAGATGTTAAAGGAAACTTTACGCCTGACGATATTTCAAAGATGATCAATGCTGCTTCTGATAAATAATTATTCATACCAACCAAACACTTTTAATATGGAAAAATTAATCAGAGAAGTGCGTATCCTTAAAATTTATGCAGTATCTCTCACTATAGTATGTATCCTATTTTTCTTTCTGGCATTTAAGGATCAGAATTCAAAACAACGCTTTGAAGAAATAGATGTGGAACGGATCAATATTGTTGAAAAAGACGGGAAGCTGAAAATGGTACTCAGCAACCAGAAACGCCAGCATCCCGGAATGGTCAATAATAAAAGTATGGAACCAAGAGAAAGAAATGCCGGTATCATTTTCTTCAATGAATTGGGCTATGAGTGTGGCGGGCTTGTATACGGAGCAGATGAAAACGGATCCGGGATGGTATATTCTGTAGATCAGAAAAAAACAGATCAGATCATGCAGCTTCAGTATTCGGAAGGAACAGGAGATAAAAAAAATCGAACCTATGGCCTGAAATTATGGGATCGTCCGGATGATTTCCCGTTAGAAGAGATTATAAAATTTGAAGATTCATTAAAACGTCTCAATGACCCTGCTGCTTCTAAAAGAGCCTATGCAAAATTAAGAACAGAAGGAAAGTTGACTACAGAGCGGTTTTTTGCAGGAAAAGCTGCCAACGGAGATGTAGGACTTTTTATAAAAGATACCAATGGCCGTATACGCCTTAAAGTATATATTGATAAGAATAATCAGACGCACATTGACAAGCTGGATGAAAGCGGACAGGTTGTAAAATAATAATAAACTTAAACAAGTAGTTTCATATAATACTAATTTTATTTTGTACAAAAAGACCGTTCACATAAGAACGGTTTTTTGATTTAAGTTATTGATTATTAAATTTTATTTAAACTATCAAAAAGGATTTTCATATCTCATCAAAATAACCTAATTTTGCAAAGAAAGTAAAG
This sequence comes from Chryseobacterium sp. 2987, assembly GCF_031456375.1. Taxonomy (NCBI): domain Bacteria; kingdom Pseudomonadati; phylum Bacteroidota; class Flavobacteriia; order Flavobacteriales; family Weeksellaceae; genus Chryseobacterium; species Chryseobacterium sp. 2987. Next base: position 557,847 of record NZ_JAVDUN010000004.1, on the reverse strand, counting down.
ATGTCTATTCATAACAAAATTGTAGAGACAGCCATCACTTTCGATGACGTTCTTCTAGTCCCTGCTTATTCAGAAGTTTTACCTAACCAGGTATCATTAAAATCAAGACTTACCGACAAAATTACGCTGAATGTTCCGATCGTTTCCGCTGCAATGGACACCGTTACAGAAGCTGATCTTGCTATTGCTCTAGCAAGAGTGGGAGGGTTAGGATTTATCCATAAAAATATGCCGATTGCCGAGCAGGCAGCACAGGTAAACAGAGTAAAACGCTCCGAAAACGGGATGATCTCAGATCCAGTAACCCTTTCTAAAGATCATACTCTTGGCCAGGCCAAAGAGATGATGGCGAAGTTCAAAATTTCAGGTCTTCCGGTGGTAGATACAGATAATGTTCTTATCGGTATCATCACCAACAGAGATGTAAAATATCAGGAGAATCTTGATATGAAAGTAGAAGAGATCATGACCAAAGATAATCTGATCACTTCTGATAAAGATACCAACCTTGAGAAAGCAAAAGAAATCCTTCTTAAGAACAGAGTGGAAAAGCTTCCGATTGTTGATAAAGACAATAAACTGGTAGGCCTAATTACCATCAAAGATATTGATAATCAACTTGAATACCCGAATGCAAACAAAGATAACAACGGTCGTCTTATTGTAGGTGCCGGTGTAGGAGTAGGAGAAGATACTCTGGACAGAATTGCAGCTCTGGTTCAGGCAGGTGTTGATATTATCGGTATTGATTCTGCTCACGGACATTCAAAAGGAGTTTTGGATAAAATCTCAGAAATCAGAAAAGCATATCCGGATCTGGATATTGTAGGTGGAAATATTGTAACAGCTGAAGCTGCAGAAGATCTGATTAAAGCAGGAGCCAATGTTTTAAAAGTAGGAGTAGGCCCTGGCTCTATTTGTACAACGAGAGTTGTGGCAGGAGTAGGAGTACCTCAGTTATCTGCCATCTATAACGTTTACGAATATGCTAAAACTAAAAATGTAGCAGTAATCGCAGACGGAGGAATTAAACTTTCCGGAGATATTGTAAAAGCTATTGCAAGTGGAGCAGGAGCAGTAATGCTAGGATCACTGTTAGCAGGAACCGACGAAGCACCGGGTGAAGAAATTATTTTCCAGGGAAGAAAATTCAAAACATACCAGGGAATGGGAAGTCTTTCCGCAATGAAGAGAGGAGGAAAAGAAAGGTATTTCCAGAGTGAAGCTAAAAAATTCGTTCCGGAAGGAATTGAAGGAAGAGTTCCAAGCAAAGGAAAGCTGGAAGATGTAATTTTCCAACTGACAGGAGGCTTAAGAGCAGGAATGGGATACTGTGGTGCTAAAGATGTTGAAGCATTACAGAAAGATACCAAAATGGTCATGATCACAGGAAGCGGATTAAAAGAATCCCACCCTCATGACGTGATTATCACGCAGGAAGCTCCGAATTATTCTTTATAAGATAAAATTTTCAGCATCATCAAAAAAACCACACTATCACATGTGGTTTTTTTGATGATATCTATTATATCCGTGGCTTAATCTTTTTACTAGAAAAATATTTCGTTAATTGTATTTTTAATTTTAATAAAAAAAGAGATAATTCATTTTTAAAATCATAAATAACATAATAATGTGGTAAAAAAATAATGTTATTTATGTAACAAAAGTATATTTTTCTCTACTAACTATATTGATCTTTTAAAATAGATTCTTTTTAAGAGTTGATAACAGACACTTAAACAATCTATTATTAAATAACTTAAAAACTAAAAATATTTGTAAAATGAAGAAAACTTTCCTTTATGGAACTATGCTGTTTTCACTTTCTCTATCTGCACAACAGAAACAGAGAATATGTGGATTTGAAGAAACTTTAAAATCTCAGGATAGAGAAAATCCTGGAATGAGAAAGGTTTTTGACCAGTTGGTTAAAAAGATTCAGGCAGAAAGAAAAGCAAATCCTCTATCTGTATCTGCTAAAAAAGTGAATGATGTTTATGAAATTCCAGTAGTTGTTCACGTGATTGAGGGGAATGATCCTCAGTTTGCAAGAACTGATGCTCAGATTCAGACCTGGATAGAGAATGCTAATAAGATGTATGCTGGTACCCATCCTTGGCCAGCTCCTGGAACACCTGGTGCACCAGCTGCTGATTTTGGTACTCCCGCAGTATTTCCTATTAAATTAGTTTTGGCAAAAAGAAGTCCGAACTGTACTGCTACAACAGGTATTGTAAGATATAACGCAACTTCTCTTCCTGGGTACAATGCATCCGGAATGGCATACCAAACAACTACTGGAGCATCCAGGAATGCTATTAAAGGATTAGCTCCCCACTGGCCGGAAGCCTCTTATTTTAATATTTATCTGATTACTCAGTTTAATGGAGATCCTAGCCCTAACGAGGGTTTAATGGGATTTGCAGCCTTCCCGAACAATTTGGATAGTAACTATGAGTCTTTTATGAAGGCAGGAGTAGTAACTAATGCTTATGATACAACGTTTGCTCATGAATTTGGTCATGCAATGGGATTATATCATACTTTTCAAGGAGGTACTTATGATGCTATACCAGGAGATCCAGATTATTGTCCTCCAACAACAACAAACTGTGAAAGTGATGATGATGGAGTGTGTGACACTGAAAGATCAGGAAGTGGTTATTGGGCGTGGCCGGTTCCTACTAATTCTGCAACGAATACATGTACTGGGGCAAACTACCAGGGTGTACAATATAATATGATGAATTATTCTAACTCAACTGCTCAGAAATTTACAGCTGGACAAGGAGAGAGAATACAGGATTTATTCATGTTGATCAGAAGCAGCTTAACAACCTCTAAGGGAGGAACAGCACTTCCTGCTACATCTGTTTCTACTGCACCTATTGCAGCTACATGTAATCCTACAGGTGTTACTAATCCTAGTAATGGAGGGGCTTCAGGAGATGATATTTTCTTGGCAGGTCCAACATCTGTAAAATTAGGACAGATTAATAATGCATCTGCTCCTACCTGGCCAGGTGATATCAGATATTATATAGATTATTCTCAAGGTTGTCTTGCAAATGGTTATACTCCTTTATTAGTGGGACAACAGCAGACCATTGAGGTAGGATTTATACAAGGACTTAGCGTAAGCCAGTCAATCAGAGTTTGGATTGATTATAACAATAATGGAACTTTCGAAGCTACTGAGTTAGTTGCTACGGGTAATAATGTTCCAACCAATGCTGATTTTGAGGGAACTTTTACAGCTAACTTTACTCCTCCGGCAACTGCAACAATGAACACGCCGCTTCGTATGAGAGTTTTAGCTGATGTAAATGGTTCTTATACTCCTTGTGGACAGCTAAACTATGGACAGATTGAAGATTATTCTGTAAAATTGGTAACAACCCTTGGAACAAGCGAAGTAAAAGCTGATAATGATGACCTAGTGATTTATCCTAATCCGGTAGCTACAGGAGATAAGGTATTCATTAAAGCTAAAAATGGCAAGAACCTGAAAATTTCAATCTCTGATATGTCAGGAAGACTTGTTGCAAGTCCATCTGTAACTGAAGAAAGAAACGGAATCTACAAAATTGACCAGCAACTTGAAAAAGGAGTTTATATGGTACAGATTTCCAATGGAAAAGAAAGCAAAACTTCCAAACTGATCATTAAATAATTTTTTTCAATATACCCTGAAATGCCTCCATTTATTTGGAGGCATTTTTTATTGATGTAATTTCAGTTTGCTTTTTTAGTATACCTGAATCTGGGCTTTATTACAGTATTCAAGAACTTCCCTTTAGATTTTGCAGCGCTGAATTTATTATAAATAGAGAACGGAACTTTAAAATAATCATATACAGCTCCTGACTGATATATAATTCTCAATATTTCAGTTTCCGGGAAATAAATAAAACTATTGACAACACTTGAGGGCATAGGATATTTCCATCAAAAACCATTCCTTACGGATAACAAAACAGCCTTCAGAAAAATCTAAAGGCTGTTTGATAATCATGAATGCTGTAAAGCTTCCTGTTTCTATTTCTTTACAAATTTGAATTCAAGTTTTTCGAAATTTTTAGTAGTAACAACTAAAAGATAGGTTCCTGTAGAAAGCTTTGAGACATTAATTTTTTCAGCAAATCCTTCTGAGTTTACAAGCCTTCCGTCTATATTATAGATTTGTATGGCTTTACCATCGTTAATTCCGGAAATATAGATCACATCTGAAGTCGGGTTCGGGAAAATTCGGATTTTCGTGGCTGTAAGTTCTGAAGTTCCCAATGAGGTACTGTGTACATCACCCGTCATTGTGGAATTGGTTCCGTTGAGATTTCCTCCGCATTGTCCACTGGTAATGGCAGTGTTTTCAACCCACAATCCAAATGTATTACTTGGCGGTCTCGGACTGGTATTGTTCCCGGTAGAATTATAGTAGATCAGATTAGGAGTTGCAAAATCTCCGTCACCGTCATCCGCAAGGAATTCCCATCTTGATAAAGAATTATTCCATTGAATTTTAAATTCGCAGGAGCCTAATCCTCCGCAAGGTTGTCCATCCACCGGTGTTGTGATGTAGATATTCTTATTTTGGGCATCAACTCCGGTTTTAGTGAATACGAAATTCTGATTGTCAAACAAATTATGACAGCCATTGAAAGTAATCGTCTGTGCAGAGACTGAGCCACCCAGAACCAGGGCTAATAAGTATAAACTTTTCATCATTTATTAATTAAAAGATGGATAAATTCCCTGTAATGCTATAAGGCATCTTATGGCAAGGAAAGGCGATCGGTTTTCATGAGGCAGGTTGCCTCCCGTAGGGTTTACCATGGTGGCTTTCATGGTAGTATTGGCATTCGCGCTGGAGTATTCCTTATCCAGAATTTTAGTGTCTGCCGGAAGATTACCAGTAGGGGTATTCTCGTTACCTTCTGAAGTTACTGCATTGATAGTGTGTGAGTGGGCAGGCATCTGAGAAGATAATAAGGTTACGGACTCTGAGCCTCCATTTTGCCCTACAACATAATTACTGAGCCCTGGTCCCTGGCCTTGCCCAATCATGGATCTTCCCCTCATATCAGGTAAAGCAAAAGTATTAACCCCGTCACCCCCGAAAGTAGTTCCTAACAGAGAAAAAAGTGCCGTATTCTGACTAATGGACATCAGTTGGCCGTTGCATTCAGCCCATCCATTCGGAACCCTGCTGTAAGGAACAAAAATAATTTGTCCTAAATAAGGTTCAACCTGAGCTTTTAAAGTAGAATTAAATGCACTGCAGATTAGCAGTGTACATGCAATAATAAAGTTTTTCATGACAAACAGTTTAGTGATAGTAAAGTTATAGAATATTCTGCAATAAATTAATTATATAGAAAAAACCTTTTAGAATTAACTAAAAGGTAATGTTTTATTAATGTATATCTATTAAACTGTAGATTTTTTATAGAGAGTCAAGCATTGCGTTATAATTCGTAATATGAAGATAACCTTCCTCTCTTATTCTGATGTCCAGATTGTATTTTTTAGCTGTATCATAAATTTCTTTAGGCTGCATGCTTCCCTTCTGGCTGAGCTCTCGGCTCATTTCTTTTAAAAGATCAAGATGAATGAGAAGGTCCTCCCTTGTTTTTTGTACAAGTTCCTGCATCAGCTTTTCAATTTTTGCATCAGTGAGATGTTGTTGCATGCGATGCGGATAATCTTCAAGACTATAACATGCCTGGTATTCTTCATCAAAACCATATTTTCGGATATAATCTGCAGCAAGGGCTGTTGCCTGTTCCCGATCATGGCTTCTTCCTATACTGGCATTTTTCTCCCCAAAAATAATTTCTTCTGCAATTCCTCCTGCCAGATAAATTTTTATCCTGTTCAAAATACTTTCTTTGGTATCGTGAATCTGGTGTGGAAAAGTAAATCCGGCCGCATAGCTGCTGGCCACCTTACTTTTGAGCTGTAACGGAGCAAAACCGGTATACAAAATATAGGAAACAGCATGACCACATTCATGCACGCTGATGTTAGCCACTGTATCCGGCTGATTAGACTGGCGAATACTGTCAATTCTTCCTGTATAGGGAATTTCGATGATTTTGCTTCCAACCTTTCCGGCAATAGCTTTCTGCTGATCCAGATAATTAATTTCTATGGTTTTGTCATCATGGGTAATCGCTTCAAAAAGGAATTTGCTGAGGTTGGTATCCAGAATATCAACAACACTGCTGAAAACGGGACGTACACCCTGTACCGGGAATACTCCGTTTCTGTAGATAAGGGCATTGATACTTTTGTTTATTTTTAAACTGATTCCAAACTTTGACTTTGTTTTTTGTTTGAGATTATTGATTTCTCTTTGGATTAGCTTCTGAAAATCTTCTGTTCGTAAAGAAAAATAGATCAGGTGAATATTTCCAAATCTTGCCACCTGCTCAGGACGAAACTTTCTGGATAATGCATTTTTAATATCCACTACGGTTATTTTCTTAGTGAAAGCATGGAAAATGTTAGCATCTATATCTGCTTCACTGGTTTCACGGGACATTTGAAAAGCTTCATCAAGATTTCCGCTGATAATGATCAGCATTTTACTGTAATCTACAGGTTCGTAAATCTTTTTCTCTTTCTGCTTTTTTAGGATCAGCTTAATCATATCTTCCTCTTTCATATCGATGATGCTCATCACATCATCTTCCATGCTGAGGTATTTTTTAAGCTCTTTGGCGTCCCATAGATTCAGATATGGATTTTCTTCCACTTCTGTTTCTCCGTTTCCTTTCCGCCGTTCATTTTCCTTTTTACGGAGAAGGTAGGAAAACAGATAATGCTCCAGATCGTCGCGTTCTCTTTTGCTCAGGCGCCCGTCACTCAGAAGTTCCCAGAAATCAGTGTATCGTGTTTGGGGAACAGGGGTTCCGTCGGCTTCAATGGTGTTGAAACGCTGGATCTCATCAAAGAGTACAATGCTTGGTTTTTCATCACTGAGGCGGTTGCTCTGGAAAATATCAGAAACGCTTTTGCTCCAGGAAGTTTCATCATTATTGCTAAGCTCAATCTCCACAAAACGGTTCTGAAATCCAAGATAACTTACGGTTTTTCTCACCAGATCTGTTTTTCCAACTCCGGTCATACCCCATAGATTGATCACAACAGGGCGTGTAAGGATTTCCGGAATCAGATACCAGATCTGGATATATTCCATTAAATCATCAATAATTTTGTCTATCCCGATGAATTCTTTTTTCAGGAATGTTTTGCAGTCGTCCAGCTTTTTCTTTTTCTTCTGAATCTCTTCTTTATCAATAATCATGAATGAAAAATACGTTATTTTTTTAAATTATCTTTAAAATCATCAATGCGGAAATCGGTAAGGGCGTTTCCTTTTTCAATTTTTTCCCTGGCATATAACCTGAAATCATTTTCTGTTTTTTCCAGAAGGTGATCATAAGGTCCTACATGGGAAATTAGTTTTACCAGAACCGGGGAGATCTCAAGACAGATGAAGAGCCCCATGATAAAGGCAGCTGCCAGTCCGATAATGGCTGAATTTTTCCCAAGTTCATCCAATGCCTGAAGCCTGGCTGCAAACCCGTTGAATTTATCCTCGAAAGTTTCTGTAGACTTTCTTTCTGTTTCCAGATTGGTATAGACTTTTGAAATTTCTTTGTCTAAATATTCCAGTCTTGGAGCCGTTTGTTTTTGGAAGTTTTCAAGGTCCTGCTTTCTTTGTTCTTTCAGTTCCTGTTTACGCTTGGCATTCGGCCCGTATCCTTCTTTTCCACTGGTTAGCCCGGATTGTTTTCCCAGAATTTCTTTTTCAAGCTCTACAGCAGCAGAGTCGTATGCTTTCTGGTATTGTGCTGTTTTTTCTGCAATCTGTTTTTTCTCTGTTTCAAAAGGTCCGCTTTGCTGGAGGATTCTTCCGCTCATCTCACCCTGAAGCTGTTTTTTGTTTCTCTGAATGATGGTATTCAGCTGTTTGTTGACCTCTTTTTCAAAAATTTTAAGTTCAAGTGGCTTGGAAATAATAATTCCTAAAAAAGTAGCTAGGATCAGACGGGGAATAGACATTAAAATCTGATTCCACCATGTTCCTGTTTTTTTAATGGAAGAAACGATATACCTGTCTAGGTTGAAAATCATCAGCCCCCAGAGTATTCCAAAACCCACCGAAGTCCAGAGGTTATCGAACACCGTATACATAGCATATCCTGCCGATAAAGTCGCAAATACGGCGGTGAAAAGAACAATCCCCCCAATGCCTGAGAACTTATTCCACTCGCTTGGTGTTTTTCTTAAAATATGAATGTTTCCTCCGGAACATACCATCAGAAACTTCTGGAACCAGTTTATTGAGTGATTCGCTTGATTTATAGTTTGTTGGTTTGTTTTCATAATTGAAAATTTATACAAATGTAGTACTAAAAACCATACCAATGTAAAAGATAGTATTATGTTTTGCCAAGTAATTCGGGTGTTTGATTTAAAATATTGATTGTCAGTTTATTTTATTTGTTTATTCCGGGTTTGATGATTTGTTGTTTTTTTACTGGTAAAGTTTCAAAAATTATCTGTAGATTGAAATCTGATATTATCAGATGATTAAATCTCAGGTCAATTGATGAGCTTCATAAAAACTAATATTCGTGAAATTGTAAAATCACGCAGAAACTTATCAATATTTCAGGTCTTATTCTGTTTGGCCTGGCGGTTGGCTGTTTTTTCCTTTATCAAGAATACCAAAAGAAAGAGTCTGAAAACAGAAAAGCACAAAATGTAAATGATTATTTTTCAGGAAAATAGACCGTATTTAAAGAGATTATTCAAATCATGGAGTTATCGTTTTAATGCTTGACAATGGGAAAAGATTAGAATTCAATATGTATGAATATCATCAGTTTCGAAAGGGAGGCAGCATTGTCAAACGTAAAGGTAGAGACCATGTCTATCTATATAGAAACGGAAATGTAAAATCTTATGAATATTGAAAATCAATTGAATCTTTATATTTCCTATCCTACTTCAATCTATCCGGATTCTTCTTCAAAAAGCTTTCCCATCCACTATATGATTTAGTATCCGTCAAAGTTCCGGAGTTAAAATGGTGGCATACGGCAACGGCAAGACCGTCGGAAGCATCGAGGTATTTGGTGGGGAATTCTTTTAATTTCAGGAGATTCTGCAGCATTCCTGCTACCTGCTCTTTGCTGGCATTTCCGTTTCCGGTGATCGCCATTTTAATCTTTTTAGGAGAATATTCGGTGATGGGAATATTTCGGTAAAGGCTTGCGGCCATGGCAACGCCCTGTGCACGGCCCAGTTTCAGCATACTCTGTACATTTTTCCCGTAGAAAGGAGCTTCAAGGGCTACTTCATCGGGGTGGTATTCATCAATCAGCGCTAATGTTTTATCAAAAATATACTTCAGTTTTGTTTCGTGATTGGGGTATTTTTTGAGGATAAGTTCGTGTATGGAGACCAGTTCCATTTTGCCTTTTTTAATGGAAATAATACCGAAGCCCATGATGGCAGTTCCCGGATCAATACCTAAAATTATTTTCTCTGAAATCATTGGTTCAAAGATAGGGTTTTACAGGGAATTTTTTGCTCAGATCCGGAAATTGAGAAAACAGTTACATTTATTTTTCACTCAGATACTTTTCAGCAACCGGCATCCATTTTCCATCATGTCGGAGTAACAGAATTTTATCAACTAAAAAACTAGTTTTGTATTCCTTGTCTTGGTATATTTCCCATGCTTTTAGGTAATTTTCAAAGGTCAGATCCCTGTATCCTACTGTCATATGTGGTGAAAAAGAATATTTATTAAAGCTGAACTGCCGGATAACATGCTGATGAAGCTGATTTAAATTCTCGTTGAATTCCGGTTTTACATATAAAACAGGATTTTTAGGATTCGGGAAACTTCCGAAACCGTTTAACATGATTTCAAAAGGGGGAATATGGGTGTCAATCTTCTGAAAAGCCGTATGAATATCACTTTCCAGTTCCAGATCTCTTGAGAAAGGGGGGAATAAAGTAATATGGGCATCATTGTTCAGTGCCTTTGAGTTCCCGTAATCAAGAGCAAGATCTGTTTTAAAGACCTTGACCTCATCAATGATCTCCTGAGGTGGATAAACAGCTATGAAATACATTTTTTGCATGAAGCAAGATAAAATTTTTTACATAAAATCTATATGCATAAGAAAATTATGCATAAATTTGTAAGGTATAAAACGACAATCATTGAAAAAAAACAGTTTATATAAAGGAACGTTACAGAACATTATTTTGAAGCTGCTTTCAAAAGAAGTGAAAATGTACGGCTATCAGATCACTCAAAGAGCAAAGGAGCTTACCCAGGGCGAGCTGGAAATGACGGAAGGAGCACTTTATCCACTGCTTCACAAACTGGAAAGTGATGGAATTATCACTTCAGAAGTCCAGAAAATAAACGGAAGAGACCGTAAATATTATCTGCTGACAGAAAAAGGGAAAAAACAGCAGGCTGTTTATGAAGATGAAATGAAAAACTATCTGCTCAACCTCAACACCATCTTTAATATATGATGACTGAAAGACAGGAGATTCTGGTAATGGAGTATCTGATTTCCCAAAAGCTCCCTCTTGATATTTTACTGGAGATCAAAGACCACGTGATCACCCAGATTCAGGATATCCAGCTCAATGAAAATTTAAGTTTTGAAAGTGCTTTCTCAAAGGCAAAAGAATCCTGGAAGGGAGAATTTGAAACAGTGAACTACCGGATGTTCTTCCCTGTAAAAATTCCTATGATCGCCAAAAGAATAATAAAGGAAAAATATAATGGCTTCCTGAAAAAATCATTACTTATCGGGCTGATCTTTTTTGGGATTAATCTGATGCTGGTCTATCTGTCAAGAAATCAGGAAGAATACGGCATACTTTTCAGAGTATTGAACGGAATGTTCCTTCTGGTCATGGGATGTGTATGGCTTTTGAACATTAGGATTTGGAAATACATGAGAACAGATTTCAAATACAAAGGGAAATGTTTTTACACGATGTACCAGCAAAATATGGGGCTGATGATTACCTGTATGATTGCGATGGTACAGATTACAGGGAAAAACGGACATTATGCCTATCAGTTTTTCAGAGAGCACACTACTTCTGATGTTTTCATGCTTCTGATAACTTTAATCATTCCTTTCCTGGTACAAACAGGCTGTATTTTTGCCCTTTTCAGTTTTTTTGAGCATAAGAAAACGTTAAACAGGATAAAGAGCTTTTTAGAATCCCCAGCAGAAGCTTGAAGTAATAGCGGAACATTCGGAACAATAAAAAATAAAAACTAATCTTAATACATGATCAACATTATAGAGGAGAATGAGATCGTACGATATCTCACATCAAAAAAATTAAGCTACGGACTGCTTTTAGAAATTAAAGACCATTTCATGCTTCAGATTTCAGATCTGATGGAAGAAAAGAATATCGGATTTCAGGAAGCTTTTCTTACAACCAAAATGAATTGGCAGCATGAGCTGGAAATGGTAAGAGCAGATAGATTTTCATTCAGGAAAATAGCCAGAATTGAAAAGATTGCTGTTCAGGCAAGGTTCAGGAATATTGCAGTAAATGCAGTGATTGCCTCATTTCTACTTTCTGCATTGTTCTATTTCAGTACAGATGCTTTTATCTATCTGCAGATGACATTGTGGATGGTAACAGTCGGCCTTTTGCTTTACAATTTTATCTGGAGAAAAATGACCCTTTACCACTACCTTCAGTTTAGTTTTCATCCGCTGGTGTTGAGAAATACCTTTATCGGGGCAATAGTCTGTGCCGGTGTATATTTCTTTTTTAACCGGTTTTCCCTTTATGACACGGCGTCTTTATTCAATTCAGATGTGATGAGAACGTTCTTCATCTATGGGATGTTGACCAATATCCAGCTTTTATATAACAGCGCCCGAAGAATTAATGTTTTGATTTAAGCAAAGATTTTCTGTTATTTTTACATTGATGACGTTAGTATTTGTTTTGATTAAAAAGCCCTTGCAAAATACAGGACTTCCTGGAAACTTCAGGAGAATAAAACGATTAACTAAATTTTTGCAGTATCACGCTTCATCTTTACCACCGAATTTTCAAGAGCATCTGTCAATTTTTTAATTTCAATATGAGGTCTGAAGGTTGAGCCTTTTCCTTTCTCTTCGTCCGCCGTATTAGACAAAATAAGTACAGAAGTTTTAGTCTGTGGATAATAGATATTCAGGGAAGGAGAACCTTTTACATAACCGCTGTGAAAATAACTTTCAGGTTGCCCAATATTCAGCATAATTCCATAACCATAACCCATTTTTCCAAAAATCTGATGCCGTCTTTCTGCGCTTTTGGAAACAAACTGTTTAAGCGTTTCTGTTTTCAGAATCTTACCGCTGTAAAGGGCGTTATTCCAGATATGGAGATCATCGATGGTAGAAAGGATACCTCCCGCAGGTGTTCCTATGTCTTTTCCTGCCAGTCTTTTTGGCATATTAGGAACTTCTTCAAATGTTTTTCCGCTGCCCAGATAAGCGCTGGCAAAATTATTTCCTTTAAAAACAGCTCCTGTTGAAGAATGTTTCATTCCCGCTTTTTGAAAAAGTTCCCGGGCATTCTCATCAAAAGATTTTCCGGTTACGGCTTCAACAATCTTTCCCAATGCATTAAATCCGTCATTGGAATAGAAGAAATCAGAACCGCTTTTAAACATTAATTTTTCGCCGAAAGTATTCAGCCCGGAAGTATGGTTCAAAAGCTGCTGGATCGTAATGTTTTCATATTCTTTAAGCTGGAATTCCTTCAGATATTTTGAGGCTTTATCATGAATGTTCAGTTTTCCCTGCTCCATCTGAAGAAGAATAAGAACTGCCGTGAACTGCTTGCTTACAGAACCGATGGCGAATACCGTCCCGCTGTCAATCTTAGCTTTGGTTTTAAAATTCGAATAGCCATTGGCCTTTCTGTACAGCTGCAGAGAATCTTTAAATACTGCAACACTTCCATTAAAATGATACTTTTTAAAAACAGAATCAATCTGCTGTTCAAGAATTATTTTCTGAAAAACGGCAATGGTAGAGTCGATAACTAACTTTTTATCAACCGGCTTTTCGATGGGTTCGGAAGAACTCTTACAGGCTGTTATAAAAATAGTAAGAAATAATACGGAAAAAAGAGAATTGAAAATTTTCGGCATTTGTATTGAAGTTTAGGCTAAAAATAATCAAAAAGAATAGAAAAGAAAAATCAAAACCGTGGATAAAACTTTCACAGAACTTCCGGTTTATCAAAGAAGTGGTTTTATGGATAAAGATTATCTACGGCCTGCAATTCTGGCGTATCGGATTGTCACAAAAAAAGAATTTTTAAGAAAAGATCATTACCTGAGAAAAATTTTAAAAAAGAGCTTCCTTTCTCATTTCAAATCACAGAACCAGAAAACATATTCTCCTTCTTCTTCAGAGTCTGTTTTGGGTTTGGGATACGTTTTCTTTACCGTTTCCCCGATTTCAAAAAGAATCGGTTTCTTAAAAATCGGACCATCGAAAGTGAATGTATGAAACTCTCCGTTTTCGCCACAGGGATCAACATTTTCAGGAAGATCATCAAGAAACTGCTGATTTATAATCCGTCCTGCGAAACTTTTGTCCAGATAACTTCCGTTGACACAGGTTACAATGGTTTTAAAGCCAAGGTTCAGAAATTCATGGATAAGCTCAGTGGTGTTCTGTTTCCAAAGCGGAAAGACTGCTTCCATTCCGATAGCGTTCAGTTGGTCTTCACGGTATTGGCGAAGATCTTCCAGAAAAATATCTCCGAAAATAGAAGCGGTAACTCCCATAGATTTTACGCGTGACATGGTCTTATCCATAATAGCGCTGTATTCCTCCATGGAAGGTTCTTTGGGAAGTTCCATTTTAATTAAAGGAAATCCTAAACTTTCTGCCTGCTTTTCTAATAGAGATACATGAACACCATGCATGGAAATACGCTGAAACTCCTTATTAATGCTTGTTAATAAAGCGGTTACTTCATATTTGTTTTCCTGAATAATTTTAAATAACGCAAGACCGGAGTCTTTTCCGCTGCTCCAGTTGAAAATGGCTTTGGGATTCATACAGGCTGATTCTGTTTTACCCTGCAATTTTATGATAAAAAATAGAATATTCTGTTGATTTACAGAGTTTATTTTTGATTAGAAGATGTAATTGTTTTAAATTTAACAGAACTAAAATTAAGAACACATGAAAAACCTGCTCATTGGGACCGCGGTCTTGTTTTTTACGGGAATGGTAAATCCCGTATTTTCACAAAAAGGAGAAACTCCAAAATTCATAAGCAATACAGAAGGGGTAAAAGAGTATACCCTCATTAACGGAATGAAAGTTCTTTTGATTCCAGACCCTTCCCAGAGTAATATGGTGGTAAATATTGTTTATAATGTCGGGTCCAAACATGAAGGATACGGAGAAAAAGGAATGGCCCATTTGCTTGAGCATATGTTATTTAAAAGCACTAAAAAATTAGGTGATATAAAAAAACAGCTGTCTGATAAAGGAGGTGACGCCAATGGGACCACCTGGTATGACCGAACAAATTATTACGAAATCTTTCCATCCAGTGATGCCAACTTGAAATGGGCCCTGGAAATGGAAGCGGACAGGATGGTGAACGCTACGATTCTGCAGACTGATCTGGACAAAGAGTTCTCCGTAGTAAGGAACGAATTCGAGATAGGAGAAAACAGACCCGGAGATGTTCTGATGGAAAGGATTGTATCAACGGCCTACCTGTGGCATAATTACGGAAACAGCACCATCGGGAGCAAAGAAGATATTGAAAGAGTAAAAGCTCCAACATTGAGGCGGTTCTATGAAAAACATTATCAGCCTGATAATGCCACTCTTATTGTAGCCGGTAAATTTGATGAAAAGCAGGCTCTGAACTATATTTCTCAATATTTTTCGGTGATTCCGAGACCTTCCAGAGTTTTAGATCAGACTTATACGGTTGAGCCGGCACAGGATGGAGAGCGTTTTGTAGAATTGAAACGTTCGGGAGACAGTAAAATTGTAGGAGCTCTATACCATACAGCACCTTATGCAGATAAAGATTATGCAGCATTGGATGCGTTGTCAGAAATCTTGACAGCAGACCCTTCCGGCTACTTGTATAAAGCGATGATTGATTCCCATAAAGCAGCTTCAGTATATTCTTACCAGCCAACCGTGAGAGATGCTGCTTTTATGTATTTCGGCCTGGAAGTTCCGGCAGATAAAGATGTGAAGACGGTGGAAAGTGATTTCAGAGCTGAACTGGATAAAGTGGCTGCCATTAAATATACAGAACAGGATGTCAACAGGGCAAAAGCCAAAATTTTAAAGCAAATTGAGAATAATAAAAACAATACCATCAATTTTGCAATTGGTTTAACGGAGATTGTAGGAGCGGGAAGCTACAAATTGGGAATGCTGTACCGTGATAATATTGAGAAACTTACCTTGGCAGATATCCAGAAGGTGGCGAATAAATATTTTAAAACCAATAACCGGACTGTAGGGGTATTCATCCCAACCAAAGACGAAGTAAGGGTTAAAAATCTGGAATATTCTGATGATCAGATCGCCACACTGACGAAAGATTATAAAGGCAAAGCTCTTGAAAAAGAAGTGGCTCCTTTTGAAGCCAGTATTAAAAACCTGAAGGCTAATCTTTCTGAAGGAAAATTAAGCAACGGAATGAAATACGGCGTTATTAAGAAAGAAATTAAGGGCGGAAAAGTAGCCGCAAGCTTCCGCTTCCCGGTAAGTAACGCCAAAGATCTGAGTGGAAAATCCCAGATTGGTGCTTTAATGGCGCAGGTCATGAAAACAGGAACAAAATCTCATACAAAAGAACAGATTCAGGATATGCTCGATCAGTGGAAATCCAGCATCAATTTTTCATTTGGAGGACAGACTTTATATGCTAATGTGAATACGTATAAAGAGTATCTGCCAAAAGTAATGGGATTAATGAAAGAAATTCTTACAGAATCCAGCTTCCCTGAAGCAGAGCTCGTTAAAACAGTCAATGAATATAATACTTATCTGGAAGGCTCTTTAAATGATCCTCAGGCTCTGGCATTCACCGAAATTGAAAAAATTACAGCAAGCTATCCTAAAGAAAGTATTTTCTATACTCCTTCTTTTAAAGAGCAGATTGAAACCAATAAAACCATTAAAAGACAAGAACTTGTAGATTTTTATAATAAGATTTTAGGAAGCAATAATGGAGTAGGGACTGTGATTGGAGACCTGGATTCCAAGACGGTATCTTCGTTACTTGAAAGTACGTTTGCAAAATGGAATTCAAAATCCAATTATGAGCAAATCAAACCTGAACTCTTTGCCACTAAAAAACAGGATAAGGAATATTTGACTCCGGATAAAGAGAACGGAGCGGCTGTAGGAAAAATCAGCTTCTCTATGGATAGAAAAAGCCCTGACTATCCGGCGTTAATCATTGCTAATGAAATGTTGGGCAGCGGAGGATTCCTTACCTCCAGAATTCCTACAAGACTTCGTGAAAAAGAAGGGATCAGTTACGGAGCCGGATCTTATATGAATGTACCTTCGGATAATAACGTTTCATCCTGGGGATGGTACGCATTCTTTAATCCTACGAAAAAAGATGCGGTAAACAAGGCTCTGAAAGAAGAAGTTAATAAGGCTGTAAAAGAAGGTTTTAGCGAAGAAGAACTGAAATCGAATCTGAATTCCTGGTTGACCTCAAGAAAAACAGGATTAGGAAATGACAATACTTTAATGGGGCTTGTTAACAGCCAGCTTCAATACGGTATTCCTTTGGAGGATTATGATACTTTAGAAGCAAAAGTATCTGCCTTGAAAGTAAGCCAGGTAAATGATGTACTTAGAAAATATATCAGCGAAGATAAGCTTACATCTGTGTTTGCAGGAGATTTTAACAAGAAATAAATTGCATACTTAAATTCAGAAATAAACCCGCATATCATGTTTGCGGGTTTTTCTTATATGGAAAATTAGCAGAATTTGACAAGTCATATTCTTTCCCGCATATTACCTTTGAGAATAAAATAAATCATTATGAAATCTCAGAATTTTTGGAAATCCACACCGGCGAAAATATTGCTGGGGATTATGATCGTAGCAGCAGCATTGTTTATTTTTAGAAAAGGGTTCAGTTTCGGTCAGTGGCTGCAGAGTTTCTAAACGTTGAACCATAAACCATGAATCTTGAATTTTAATCTGAACACTATGAGAAAAATATGCATTTTACTATTATTGTTGAGCTTTTCCTGGTTTTACAGCCAGGGGAAATCTTCTTTAAGCAGCCGTATCTACGGGAAAAACGGGCAGCCGATGTCTAATGTCACAGTGATGCTTATGAAAGCGGATCGGGATGAGGTGCTGAAAACAACAATTACCGATCAGAACGGGAATTTTGAATTTGAAGATTTCGTTTCAGAACCGGTGAAGCTGGTGATTGAACAACCAGGCTATGAAAAATTTATTTCCGAAACACTCACTTCTTCTGAAGGAAAAATTACTTTTCCCGAAATCCGCCTCAACCTGGGGACAAAAGAAATAGAAGGAGTGACAATTACATCCAAAAAACCTTTTGTTACCCAGAAAATAGACAGGATTGTAGTAAATCCCGATGCGTTGATCAGCAATGCCGGAACAACAGCCCTAGAAGTTCTGGAAAAAACACCATCCGTAAGTGTAGATATGAACGGTAATATTTCGATGAAAAGCAAATCCGGAGTACAGGTTTTTATTGATGATAAACCTTCTTACCTTTCTGCTTCAGATCTAGCTGATTATTTGCGTTCCATCCCGTCTTCCAGTATAGAAACCATTGAAGTGATTGCCAATCCCCCTGCAAAATATGATGCCGCAGGAAATGCCGGAATTATCAATATCAGGCTTAAGAAAAATGCTGCAAAAGGGTTCAATGGCGGGATAAATCTTGCCTATGGACAAGGAAAGCACATGAGGACCAACAACAGCGCCAATTTCAATTATCGAATCAAAAAATGGAATTTTTTCTCCAATTTCAGCCTGAATAAAAATGAAACCTACCAGGACCTTACCATTACAAGAGAATACTTTACCCCTAATGGAGACAGAAGCTCAACATTTACCCAGAATTCCTATATCACACCGAGTAGCAGAACCCATTCCGCAAAAATCGGAGCAGATTTCTATGCAACTCCCAAAACTACCCTCGGAATTGTACTGAGCGGTTTTATCAATCCGTCAGACCGGAATATTGCGAACAATGCAGTTATTCAGAATGCGGATTATGAAACGGTAAGCCTGGTGGAGGCCCAAAACCCGATGAAGATCCGGTTTAAAAATGATGCCATCAACCTGAATATGAACCATAAGTTCACCGATAAACAGGAATTGAGTGTGAATTTCGACCATATTAATTATCACTCCAGGGTTTCCCAGAACCTGTACAATGCCATATTGAATCCGGACAGAAGTGTCATAGAGCAGACCCAAATGGATTCTGAGCTCCCTTCAGATATCAGAATCAAAGCGATCAAAGCAGACTATAGTGGAGTAGAAGCATTAGGAGGTAATTTAGGCTTCGGAGCAAAATCAAGTTTTGTGAAAACGAATAATGTGGCAGATTTCAGAGATGTGATGAACGGGATTAAAATACCCAACTATCAGTTTTCTAATGATTTTACCTATAAAGAGAACATTCATGCCGTATATACCAACTATTCAAAAGACTTTAGTAAGTTTTCTGTTCAGGCCGGGCTGCGTATGGAATACTCCGATATCAAAGGATACCAGAAAGGAAATCCAATGGTCAGGGATTCCGCGTTCAGTAAAAAATACACAAGCCTTTTCCCTACATTTTATGTGCAGTACAGAGCAGATTCCCTGCAGAATCATGTATTCGGGCTTTCATTGGGAAGAAGAATAGACCGTCCGAATTATAAGGATCTGAATCCGTTTACTTACCCTATGGATAAATTTACGTTCTATGGAGGAAATCCGTTTCTGGAACCTACATTTTCTTACAATGCAGAATTCAATTACACATGGAATAAAAAATATATTTTCGGACTGAACTACAGCTATATTGATAATCTGATCTCGGAAACCAATGAGCAGCGAAACAATATTTATTACAGCCGTCCCGGAAATTTTGCCAAACAGATTTCTTACGGAGTATCATTCAACGGAACCGTTTCTGTTACAAAATGGTGGACATTGCAGTGTTACACCGCACTTTCTTCCAACCGTTTCAGCAGCCAGGTATATACCGAAAGCCTGAATGATTCCAAATGGAACTGGGTGATCATGCCTACCAATCAGTTTGCAATCAGTAAAAAATGGACTGCAGAGCTATCAGGACAGTACCAGTCTGCAGCATTATCCGGACAGTTCCTGATTTCTCCGGTAGGTTCAGTAAGAGCAGGGATATCCACCAAAATTCTGAAGGATAAAGGAACATTAAAGCTGAATGTGTCTGATATTTTTTATACCAATCAGATTAAAGGGCAGATCCGGAATATTCAGAATGCTAATGCGTCATGGTACAGCACCTTTGATTCGCGGGTGATCTCATTATCGTTCAGCTACCGTTTCAGTAAAGGAGAAAACCTGAAAGTACGTGAAAGTGGAGGTTCGGAAACAGAACAAGAACGTGTGAAAATTTAAATTTTAAAACCAGATAACAAAGCCGGGCATTCATGTCCGGCTTTTATTTTGAGATCTTATAAAAAATTCAAAAAATCAACTCAATCTGTAGAGTCTGAGAGCGATTGAAAAATAAAAAAATTGTGTATTAGTGGCAAAGAATAAGACAGTAGGAATAGATAAAGGAACTGTAACTTTTCTAATATACCATCCGACTTATTCTGAACAAAAACACATCATATGTTCAACCGTCTTTCAGAGGATAATTTTAGGAAGCTTAAACTGCCTAGGGAAAGCAGCCTGGTCAACTTTTCATCTTTTCGTGAGCTGAAGACGGATGTCCTGTTCCGGAGTTTCAGTCTGAAATTTGTAACGGAAGGCTGTGAGCAGTACCTGATTGACGGAAACCTGTTTAAAGTATCTAAGGGAGAGTTTCTTGTAGGGAATCATTTTTCTAACGGAAAACTGCTGATTCAAAGTGATAAAGCAGTTAAAGGATTGTGTATCGATATTGCCCCGGAGATCATGTCGGATGTGGCTAACGGTTTCCGCTGTCCGGAAATAACAGAGCAAGACCCGGAGCTGGTTACTTTTTTTACTTCGGAGAGCTTTGTGGAAAATAAAAGTCATTTTTCTAATAATAGTATCGGAAGGCAGCTGCAGCAGATTTCAGGACAGATCTCCTATCAGACAGACCATCAGTTTGAATTTAACAAAGAGTTTTACTATCTGCTGGCGGAAAATCTTGTTTCCGTTTATGCTCCTGATTTTTACAAGGTGCAAAAGCTGAATGTTTCTAAAATACAGACCCGGAAAATGCTTTACCGGAAAATGCTTGCTGCCAGAAATTATATAGATGAACATTTCATTTCGATAGAAAATATTGAAGAAGTAGCAAGAGCATCTTCAGTTTCGGAGTATCATTTTTTCCGTTTGTTCAGGCAGCTTTTCAACGAAAGCCCTTATCAGTACATCACCCGGAAAAAACTGAACCTGGCGCTCCAACTGTTAAAAGATAAAGGATTTTCCCTTACTGATATTGCTGTTGCCTGTGGCTTTGCAGATCTTTCATCATTCAGCAAGAATTTTAAAAAACAGTTTGGGGTTTCTCCCAGAGGGTTTACGGCATAAAAAAAGACCTCATACAATGATGAGGTCTTAAAATTATTTTTACAGAGGTCTGTTACATATTTCTTCTGTATTTACCCCCAACTTCAAATAAAGCGTTGGTAATCTGTCCCAGAGAACAGTATTTTACAGCATCCATCATCACTCCGAATAAGTTCTGCTGGTTAATCGCTGCGTGCTGAAGTTGTTTTAATGCCTCTTCAGATCTATCATCATTCGCTTTCTGGAAGTTATGAAGCGATTCAATCTGAGCCTGCTTTTCTTCTTCAGTGGAACGGATCACCTCTCCCGGAAGCACCGTTGGTGAACCATCTTTTCCAAGGAAAGTATTCACCCCGATAATTGGATATTCACCTGTATGTTTCAGCCATTCGTAATGCATGGATTCTTCCTGGATTTTAGAACGTTGGTACATGGTTTCCATAGCTCCCAGCACACCGCCTCTTTCTGTAATTCTGTCGAACTCAGCATAAACGGCTTCTTCTACAAGATCAGTCAGCTCTTCAATGATGAACGATCCCTGAAGTGGGTTTTCATTTTTCGCTAAACCTAATTCTTTGTTGATAATCAACTGGATTGCCATTGCTCTTCTTACGGATTGCTCAGTAGGAGTAGTAATCGCTTCATCATAGGCATTCGTGTGAAGAGAATTACAGTTGTCGTAGATTGCATATAATGCCTGAAGCGTTGTTCTGATATCGTTGAAATCAATTTCCTGAGCGTGAAGCGAACGTCCGGAAGTCTGGATGTGATATTTCAGCATCTGGCTTCTTTCATCTGCTCCGTATTTCAGTTTCATTGCTTTTGCCCAGATTCTTCTGGCCACACGTCCGATCACTGAATATTCAGGATCAATACCATTGGAGAAGAAGAAGGATAAGTTCGGTGCAAAATCATTGATGTCCATTCCACGGCTCAGGTAATATTCCACATACGTGAAACCGTTAGCCAGTGTAAATGCCAGCTGGGAAACCGGATTGGCACCTGCTTCTGCAATGTGGTATCCTGAAATGGAAACAGAGTAGAAGTTTCTTACTTTTTCCGTGATGAAATATTCCTGAACGTCACCCATTAATCTTAGGGCAAATTCAGTAGAGAAAATACAGGTATTCTGAGCCTGATCTTCTTTTAAAATATCAGCCTGAACAGTTCCTCGAACAGTAGCAATTGTTTTGGCTTTAATTTCGGCATATACCTCTGCAGGGATTACTTCATCTCCTGTTAAGCCTAAAAGCTGAAGTCCCAGCCCGTTATTGGATGGTGGAAGCTCTCCGTTATATTGAGGTCTTTCCAAACCTTTATCGTCAAACTTTTCCTTAAGCTTAGCTTCTACTTTAGCTTCTAAGCCATTCTCTTTGATGTACTTTTCAACATTCTGGTCAATGGCAGCATTCATAAAGAACGCAAGCAGCATTGGAGCAGGTCCGTTGATCGTCATGGATACAGAAGTCAGCGCATTCACAAGGTCAAACCCTGAATACAGTTTTTTTGCATCATCCAACGTGGCAATAGACACTCCCGCGTTACCGATTTTTCCATAAATATCCGGTGGTAGAGCAGGGTCCTGGCCATATAACGTTACTGAGTCGAAAGCTGTAGATAAACGTTTTGCAGGCATTTCTGCAGATACATAATGGAACCTTCTGTTGGTTCTTTCCGGACCTCCTTCTCCCGCAAACATTCTTGTAGGATCTTCACCGGTTCTTTTGAATGGGTAAATTCCTGCAGTGTAAGGGAAACTTCCCGGAAGATTTTCCTGGCCTTTCCATTGAATGAGATCTCCCCAGTCATTGTATTTCGGAAGGGCAATTTTCGGAATTCTTAAATGGGATAAAGATTCTGTTGAGGTTTCCACCTTAATTTCTTTTCCACGAACATAATAGGAATAAAACTCCTCATGAAAAGCCTTTTTTGTATCTTCCCATGTCTTCAGGAAGTCAATATTTTCCTGCTGAAGGTCTTTTTCTGCCTTTTGATATTCCGCTTCCAGAACTTCATTGGAAAGGAAGCTTTTCACTCCCTCGATATGATACATTTTTCTGGCAAGCTCAGCCTGCTTTTCGATTACAGCATCATATTGTTTGTTATTTTCTACGATTTCCGAAAGATAACGTACTCTTTTTGGAGGAATGATCGTTACTTCTTCAGTAACTTCCTGTTCAACGAAATTTTTCAGATCAAGTCCTGCAAATTTATCATTCACTTTTGAAACCAGTCTATTGTAAAGTTCTGTTGTTCCGTGATCATTGAACTGGGATGCTTTGGTAGCATAAACCGGCATATCTTCCAATGGACTTTCCCATAGAAGGTGGTTTCTCTGGAACTGCTTTCTTACAGCCTGAAGGGCGTCCAGAGCTCCGCGCTTGTCGGATTTATTTAAAGCCACAAGATCTGCATAATCTAGCATGTCGATCTTTTCAAGCTGGGTAGAAGCTCCATATTCAGGAGTCATTACATACATGGATACATCTGCAAAATCAGATACTTCTGAACCGGATTGCCCGATACCGGAAGTTTCAAGAATAATGACATCAGGGTGTGCCAGTTTCAGAACATTCAATGCAGAATGGATGAATGGCGATACCGAAACGTTGTTTTCTCTCGTCGCCATGGATCTCATGTAAACTCTCGGATCGTTGATGGCATTCATACGGATTCTGTCACCCAGTAATGCTCCACCCGTTTTCTTTTTCGAAGGGTCAATTGAGATAATGGCAATTTTTTTATCGGTATTGGAACGTAAGAAGCGTCTTACCAGTTCGTCTGTTAAAGATGATTTTCCGGCTCCTCCGGTTCCTGTAATCCCGATAATCGGAATAATAAGATCTTTGGATTTCTCGTCAATAGCTTTTACTAATTCTGGTTTTTCTTCTGAGAAGTTTTCAACAGCAGAGATGATCTGGGCAATACTCGTAGGGTTTTCAAAGCTGATGGTTTCAAGATCTGCCGCTGTAACCTCTTTTCCGGTAGCAAAATCAGATCTCTGAACAAGATCGTCAATCATTCCCTGAAGACCAAGTTCACGGCCGTCATCCGGTGAATAGATTCTGTCGATTCCGTAAGACATCAGATCTTTGATTTCTTCCGGGAGGATTACTCCACCGCCGCCGCCAAAAATTTTGATCTGCGGTGAATTCTTTTCTCTTAAAAGATCGTAGATATATTTAAAATATTCATTGTGCCCGCCTTGGTAGGATGTTAAGGCAATGGCGTTAGCATCTTCCTGGATGGCTGTATTAACAACTTCCTCTGCAGATTTGTCGTGGCCAAGGTGAATAACTTCGCATCCGGTTCCCTGGATCACACGGCGCATGATATTGATCGCAGCATCGTGGCCGTCAAATAAAGATGCGGCTGTTACGATTCTGACTTTGTTGGTTGGAGTATATTTTTGGGTTTCCATAAAAAAATAGAAAATTTTCTGAATTTTCAAATATAATAATAAAATAAGAACCTATGTTTGATTATAGTTTATTGATTTTTAAATTATTAAATAATGCTATTTAATTAATTTTTTCCAAATTAAGGTTTTGGGATCGGAAAAGTGACAGGTATAAGAGCTGGTTATTGGATTCTATTTTCAAAATCACGGTATTTTCATCTTCTCAAAATTAAATTCTCTACTTTTGCACCATATTTTAAGGATATGCAGAAAGCTTTGATTTATTTCGCGTTGGGAACCGTTGTGAGTTTCCTTATTAATTATTTTTTTCTGAGCTCACAGGATATGGCAGTGGACGCTTATTATGCTGTTGCTTTCGGGTGTGCATGGGGGCTTGCTTACTATCTGGATACTCCCGATTTCTCGCTGCCTAAAAAACTGGGATTGTCTTTTGCGGCAATGGGAGTTCTGGTTCTGATAGGAAGTCTGCTCTTTAATCTTCAGCTTGCTATTCCGTCTATTCTGAAATTTTCTACGGTCTTTGTAGCGTATTATTTAATTGCCAGTTTCAGAGGAAGCAAATCGCTTCGCCAGTAAACCTTTGGATTCAGACAAAATATTTTCCTTTTAATGGAGCATCAGGAAGCTGATCAAGGCTAATCCGGTCACTAAAAACAAGAATGCAAACATATTGAGGAAGAATATAATTCCCCCGATGATAATGCTGACAACGCCGTGGGATTTATATACCCGGTGGTGAGCAACAAAGAAATAGGCCCATCCATAAATTATAATTGCGATCATCACTATTCGGATTAATGTAGTCAGAAAAGCATTATCCAATGCATTTGTAATTCTGTTTAAGATGGCAAAAATCAAGATGCTTACCAATAAGAATGAAAAATAGTGCAGGGTAAAAATACCATGATCAAAGTACCACCATTTTTTCTTGCCGTGGAATATCCATAAAAAGAAGGCGAAAACCGGAAGATAGATAAATAAAGCTTTGGGTAGATGATGAAAAGAGGTCTCTGCCAGATTTCTTATAATATCTCCTTTTTTTACCCCCTCTTTTTTCAGGCTGAAAAACTTATGGGCAAAAGCATCATTTATAAAACCGAACGGGCGTTTTTTACCGGCCATTCCTTTATCATATTCTTCCTGGGTCTTGTAGCCCAAAAAACTGCTGCTATCAGATATTTTCTTGTCTGTATCTATCGTGCTTTCAAGGCCTTCCTGGAAACTCTGTAACTTCAGAGAATCCTTAAGATAGTTTTGTCCTTCAGTAAGCTGGGCAATTTTAGCAGAGTCTTTTTGCTCCCGTTTTTGCGCTTCAATGGCTTTAATAGCTTCCTGCAGGGCCAGTTTTTGAGGCTGGCTTGTCTGGGTTGTTTTATTTTCCTTTTTGTCTTTATCAAAATCTTTGAGATTGAAAGGAGGGAAAATAGCAAACATAAAGAAGGTGACAAAGCTGACAAATATATAAAGCTTTACCGGAGGAACGAATTTTTGTCTTTTTCCTTCGAGATAAGTTGTGGTAAGTTTTCCCGGTTTGAACAGGAGGTTTTTTACGGTACTCCAAAACTGCCCGTCATAATGAGTGAAGTCTTCTATAAAATGAGTAAAAAGATAATAAAAAGGCTGCCGGCTTTCGATGTTCTGCTGTCCGCAGTGTGGGCAGTATCTTTCTTCCACCTGGTTTCCGCAATTCAGGCATGTCTTATCTTCTCTTAGTTTTCCGTGGCTCATAGTTTTGAGTTTGGCGCAAATATAATTATTTCAGGAAATAAATGAATTATATCAGTACGCTTTTACGGATATCTTTAAAGTAAAATTAATTTTAATGAAGCATTACAAAGCTTAGATATGTTAAGATTAAAAACATGAGAAGTAACCCTATGTTGTTGACAAGAAATAGTAGGAAACCTTTGAATATGCTTACTCTTTTCTTCGTTTCATATACCCTGTAATGGGCTACAAAGAAATAAGCCGTCATATAGGCAAGAAGACCTAAGGTTGTTAATGCATCGAGTATGTTTAGTAGTGAATAGTCCGGTAAAAAACTCATAATTCTTTCTATTACTATTAAAATCAGTATTGTCAATAGCAGGAAAGAGAAATAGTGAAGCGTAAATATGCCATGGTCAAAGTACCACCATTTTTTCTTATTATGAAATAGCCAAAGAAAGAATGCAAATACAGGAAGGTAAGCGAAAAGGGCTTTAGGTATTGTATGGATAAAGTTTTTTTTATATTTCTCCCATATCTGTTTTTTGCTGAGTCCTTCCTTCTTTAATTCAAACACCTTTTTTGCAATTGGTCTTATCAGTTTATGGGCGTTTGAGTTGTCTTTAGCGAGAATGGAATCGTATTGTTCTATTGTATAAGCACTCATAATAGATTCCTCTTTGGTATCGAACGTAAGGTGATACATGTCCTTTTTTTCTTCAACATCTTCTATCTTTAATGTGTCTAATGCTTTTTGAGTTGCATTGGCCGTCTCATGGGATATAACACCCTCCTTTTGTAATTCACTTACAATGTTTTTTGTGGCAGCTTTCTGTTTTTCTTTTTTTGACTTTGTTTCTACTTCGATAAGATCGGCTTTTTCATTTTCCTCTTTTGGATGAGGTAAGATATTGGGTAGAAAAAATGTGATGAAACTTATAAATATATACAATTTCACAGGAGCTACATAGACCTGTCTTTTACCAGCCAGATATTCCTGGGTAAGTTTTCCGGGGCGGGTAAACAGGTATTGTATGGTTTTCCAGAACTGTCCGTCATAGTGTGTGAAATCCTCAATGAAATGGGTGAAGAGAAAATGAAAAGGTTGTCTGCGTTCAATATTTTCCTGTCCGCAATGTGGGCAAAACCTTTCTTCAACCTGATGTCCGCAGTTCAGGCAGGTTTTGTCTTCTCTTAATTTTCCGTGGCTCATAAAGTGAAATATGGTGGAAACAAATATAATTATTTCAGGGATATAATAATTATATTGATAAGTTTTTGAGGGAATCTTTAAAGAAAAAGCAATAAAAAAGAGTTGAGGGAAGAAACTCTTTGCTTTAAATCTGTGTTTTTAGAATCTTAGGAACATTTTTTCAACGCCCAATCATTTTACAAGATTTATGCCAAAGGTATTTTCTATGATAAAAGCGATTAACATACCGTAAGTTAGGCCACATTATATAGATAAAATAAAATATGTTTTTCTGTTACAAAAATTATTTGTACCTTTGCACACCCTTTTAGGGGTAAATTATGTTTAATCTTTAACTAAAACGTGTGAATACATTAAGTTACAAAACTGTTTCAGCGAACAAAGCTACTGCGAATAAAGAATGGGTTGTGGTAGACGCTGAAGGACAGCCGTTAGGTAGATTAGCTTCTACGGTTGCAAAGATTTTGAGAGGTAAGCACAAAACGAATTTTACACCTCACGTAGATTGTGGTGATAATGTAATCGTTTTGAATGCTGGGAAAATTACACTTTCCGGAAACAAGTGGGCTGATAAGACTTATATCTGGCATACAGGATATCCTGGTGGGCAGAAGTCTATGACTGCGGCTGAACTTCAAAAGAAAGATTCTTTAAAGGTATTAGAGAAGTCTGTAAAAGGTATGTTACCTAAAAACAGATTAGGAGCTGCTATCCTTAAGAACCTTTATTTATATGAAGGAACTGAGCACAAACATGAAGCTCAACAGCCAAAAACAATTAATGTTAACGAATTTAAATAATTAATTATGTCTATAGTTCACAAAATCGGAAGAAGAAAAACTTCTGTAGCAAGAGTTTATGTAAGACCAGGTTCTGGAAACATTACAGTAAACGGTAAAGATGCTAAAGAATATTTCTCTACAGACGTGATGGTTTACAAATTAAACCAACCGTTTATCCTTTCTGAGACTGTTGGTCAGTATGACGTTACCGTAAACGTATTCGGTGGTGGTAATACAGGTCAGGCAGAAGCTATCAGATTAGGTATTTCAAGAGCTTTATGCGAAATCAACGCTGAGTTCAGATTAGCATTAAAGCCAGCTGGTTTACTTACAAGAGACGCAAGAATGGTGGAAAGAAAGAAGCCAGGTCAGAAAAAAGCAAGAAAGAGATTCCAATTCTCAAAACGTTAAGAATTGCGGTAAGCTTAAAGCAATATGCAATAAGCTTTTTGAAAAACTTATTAAAATTTTTAATTCGCTTCAAAGCCTACGGCTTAATGCCTGAAGCTTAAAGCAAAAATTGCCCGTTACGTTTAGCATCCAAACGCTTCTCCCATCTAAAGAAGTTGTTGATTGTTTAAAAGACGGAAAGTAAACTAACAAAAACAGAAAACATGGCAAAAGCAAATGTAAAAGACCTTTTAGAGGCTGGCGTACACTTCGGTCACATGACCAGAAAGTGGAACCCAAATATGGCTCCATACATTTTTATGGAGAAAAACGGTATTCACATTGTAGACTTACATAAAACAGCAGTTAAATTGGATGAAGCTTGTAACGCTTTAGAAAAATTAACTTCTGCAGGTAAAAAAGTTCTTTTCGTAGCAACTAAAAAGCAAGCGAAAGAAGTTGTTGCAAAACACGCTTCTGAACTTAATATGCCTTATATTACAGAAAGATGGCCTGGAGGTATGTTAACGAACTTCGTTACTATCAGAAAGGCGGTAAAGAAGATGAACTCTATCGACAAAATGAAAAAAGACGGTACGTTCGAAACTTTATCTAAAAAAGAAAGATTACAAGTTGACAGACAAAGAGCTAACTTAGAGAAGAACTTAGGATCTATCTCTGACATGGTTAGACTTCCTTCTGCCATTTTTGTAGTTGATATCTTAAGAGAACACATCGCGGTAACTGAAGCTAAGAAACTTGGTATTCCAGTTTTCGGTATCGTTGATACAAACTCTGATCCTAGAAAAGTAGATTTCGTTATCCCAGGAAACGATGATGCTTCTAAATCTATCGATATGATCTTGAGTATTGTTTCTGATTCTATCAAAGAAGGTCAGTCTCAAAGAAAAGCTGATAAAGAAAAATCTAAAGAAGAAGGAGAAAAAGTATCTGCTGATACAGATGCTGATTTTGATGCAGAATAATTAAGGATTTTCTTTAATATAGGAAAAACGCTGGATTCAGGTCCAGCGTTTTTTTTGTTATTTTATTTCGATTAATCTTTTGTAGGGCAAATCAGTACAAAGAAAAACCCACAGAACAATGTGGGCTTATTTTTAGTTGGAAAGCTTTATAGAATAAGAGCTCGTTATGTATTTTGTTGATTGATAAGGCGAATTACACAGCATTCCGGAGAGTTTATAATTCTGATTTTTGGGAACCATTGTATAGCCCATTTTCCCGGAAGCAATGGGGATCTTTTTAAAGAATCCGTTGCTGCTTACGGTAAGTACCATATTACATCGTGAACCATTTTGTACAGAAATTGAAGTTTTAGGATTGGATGGAGAATCTGAATTAAGTAAATCATTCAGAACATCAGCAGTCTCAGGCTTATAGGTCTTGATAAGCTCATTGTATTCTCTTTCGGTATTGGCAGCACTGTTGCTGTTTCCTGACCCTGAAGAAGGATAAGGATTTCGGTTTGGATAGCTGCCGTAATTCACACTGCAGCTGGCAAGGATTATTGAGATTCCGGAAAGTATGAACAGTTTTTTCATGCCGGTTATTTTTTAGATTTTTTCTTTTTTGAAGGTTTAGCCTGGGAGCTTTCCTTAGAGCTTGTCTCCTGATTCTGATTAACTTCAGGCTGGCGTGCCCCCGGATTTTCAATCACTACAAATATACTTTTTTTTATGTCTTTCTGTGAAGTGTATTTTACATCACACACATTACTGTTGAGGCTGTAAGAGCCTTTATTGATAACAATAAAGTTTTCCCCATGTGCAGGAACAGCAAGGTTGTAAAAATCTTTTCCTTCAATTCTGAGGATAATATTGCAGTCTGAATTATTTCTGAAGAGCAATACGGCTTCTTTGCGGGTAATGTCCTCATCAAACATCGCGTTCAGAAGCTTTACTGTTTTTTCCTTGTGCTGATCTGAGGTTTCTGCGATGAGCTTTTTAAATTCTTCGGCATCTGCAGAGCTTGAATTTCTCATAAACCTGTTGGGAATATCCGTAATGACAGGTCTGGCTTCCATAGGTTTGGCATTTTTAGCCCCTTTGGTCCATTCAGAATTCTTTAGTGCAATGAGTTTGGGTTTCAGGACACTTCTTTTTGGATCATCAGGGTGGGCGTTTTTAAGGTACTCTTCTATTTCCTTGATATTTGTGCTTTTGAGGATTTCTTTGCTTTTTTTCTGTGTGTAAGCAAAGCTAGGGATTAGAAATGTGAAGAGAAGGATGGTCAGAAATTTTTTTTTCATCAATGTTTTATTTCATCAGGTTATACGGAATTTTATATAAGTTATTGTTTTACCTTTAGAAGAGAACAATTCTTCATAATAGGTTTTAATATCTCTTAAATGTTCTGTGTTCGGATCGTATTCCGGAGCGCCATAGATGTCATGGTGAGCAGTGATAATCTCATAACCTGCACCTTGCAAATATCCCAATGTATAGCCGTGAAGGAACTCGGAATCAGTTTTTAAATGAATGATTCCTCCCGGTTTTAGGAATTTTTTATAACGGTTAAGAAAATCAGGATGGGTTAGTCTGTGCTTGGTACGCTTGTATTTGATTTGTGGATCGGGAAACGTAATCCAGATTTCGTCTACTTCGTTTTCTGCAAAAAAATGATCTACAAGTTCAATCTGTGATCTTAGGAAGGCTACATTATTCATACCGTTTTCCACAGCCTCCTTAGCGCCGAACCAGAATCTTGCTCCTTTGATATCAATTCCGATAAAGTTTTTTTCAGGAAATGTTCTGGCCAGACCTACTGAATATTCTCCCTTTCCACAGCCAAGCTCCAGAACGATAGGGTTCTCGTTTTTAAAAAAATCATCTCTCCATTTTCCTTTAAGCGGGAAGCCTTCTAAAGCTTCTTCTCTTGTTGGCTGAATAACGTTTGGTAATATTTTGTTTTCTGCGAATCTTGCTAATTTATTTTTGCCCATCGAGTCATTTATAAAATCCTGCAAAAGTAACAAAATTTGCACAGAATACCTTGCCTTTTATCTTTAAAAGACATGCAATGAGCGTATTTAGCCTCAGTTTGGGGTAAGAATATCTGATTGATACAGGTTTGAAGCTGAGAGATGAAAGAAGGAAATTCTGAAGGTTATCAATAATATTTGGTTATCCTTTTTTAGTTAATTTGATTTTACAGTGGTTTTCAGTATCTATAACTAAAAGTAACTTCTATTTTCCAACCTTTATGCTCAAACTTCCTAACCCGAAATCTCAGGTTATTTATAATGATTTTATTGCGTACCTGAGCTTCCTAGTGCCACCATAATCGCTTTCTGAATCGTCTTTTGTGAAGCATATTGTGCCCCGCATACCAAACTGGTGAAGAGATATTGGCCTTTGTCTATAACAATGGAACTTTCACCATGAGCAGGAACAGCAAGCCTGTATTTGGTGTTTCCTACGCCCTCCATTCTCACGATGATATTACAGTCTGATTTATTTTGAATCAGTACAATGCTCTCTTTGCTATTCGGATCATTATCAAATAATGAATTTAATATTTTTACAGTACGGTTCTGATGTTCTACCGGGTTTACGGCCATCAGCATATTGAATTCTTCTGCTTCTGCATTAGGTATGGCAGTATTGGCTGTTGTATTTACCACATACGTATTTTGGGCAGTACTTGGGATATATACCGTTGTCGGCTGTTTGGCGGCAAGTTCAGCTTTATATTTTGCAATCTGTTTCTGCTTGATAATGGCATTCATCTCATCGAAACTGATTTTGGTAGAAGGTCTTCTTCTGAGCAGAGCCAGCATTTCCTGCATATCTTTTACTTTCTGGTCTGCCGGATGAGCGTTTTTAATGTATTCTTTCATCATTTCCATTACCCGCGGCTTCAGAACGGATCTTTTAGGGTCATCAGGGTGAGCATCTCTTAAAAAAGCATTGATTTCATAGATATTTTTGCTTTTTAGAATATCCGCATAGTCTTTTCCCTTTTTCTGGGCAGACAGGTTGATGAAGAGAACCGAACCAAAAAATAAAAGTAATTTTTTCATTAACAAATTTTAAATTTAAAAAAAATGTTTTCCTCTTAATTTGTGTTTGGGGGTAATTAGCTTTTAATATGATAACGAAATAGAATTATGTTTATTTTAAACACATTATCGTGAGATAAAAATAAACATATTTTTGAATATTTAAAAATATATACTATGGATTTTTAAAATGCATAATAATCAGAGGTAGCTAATCCTGGTCAGCCTGCTATCTTCAGATATGGCTTTTGCATTTGAAAAAATCAATGAAAATATTGAAAAGGCAGGTCATTCCATCGGGTGACCTGCCTTATTTTTATTTAACAACTTCCAGAAGATTAGAGTTTTTAAGCCTTTTTTGATAGATCGGAAGGTATTTTTCAATCGGAACTTTTATGGCTTCAAAATTGCCTGCCAGTACATAGCCCTGTATATTTTCAGAGGTATATACAAACTGCAGGAAGTTATCGATCAGGTTTTCCGGAATTTTAAATTTAAGAAAGTAGTCTGTTCCCAGGTAATTTTTAATCTGGGTTACAGAACTATTCATCCTTTCATAAGCCATATAACGTTGTTTTTTCTTTCTTTCGCCTGAAAGAAGATCATAGATGCTGCCTAAGCTGAAGGTAAGTCCGCCGTCTCTAAGCCCAGCAACCGGAAGTTCCGGAGAAGTTCCGTCTCCTTTAGGCTCAGGAAGCCCGATCACTTTTTTAAGAGCCAGTCCTTTATCTTCTTTTCTTATTGAATTAACATCATATCTTAGATTTCCCGTAGGTTTGAATCTGCTGATCACAATCTCCTGAATTTCATAATAAGCAATCTTCAGTTCGATGAGATTTTTTTGCTGAAGCATTTGAGAAGTAAGCTTTACATCTTTCCGTTCTGTAACAATAGAGGTAAAACGGATCACATCTCCGGGCGCTGCAGGAATGTTGTAGTTTCCGTTATAATCGGTAAGCACGGTTTTCTGGGTATTCAGATTGGTAACGTAGACCTGGTTGAGATACAGAATCGAGTTATCTTTTAAAAACACCTCTCCGGAGTATATCTGTGCATTGATCTTTACTATAAAAATCAACAGAAAAAGGGTAAATAGCTTATTCATATATGGGGGCAAAATTACGCAGAAATACAGCAATTTATACCTTATAAGATGACGATTACAGGTTAAAGTTATATTAAACTTTTATAGTAAACTGTTAATGAATGTTATAAGCTTTTACAAATGAAGAAATGACTAACAGAAGAAGGACGGTTTTACCTGCCAGATGCTGAAATTAAGGGTTTGAAGAGGGAAGAAAACCCCATTGAATAGTATCATTTTTAGGATAACTTTCAGAAAGTATATATCCAACAATAATTTCTAATCTTTCTCTTCCTTCTTCCGGTCCGTTCATCTTATTTTCATTATATCGAATGCAGGCTATTTGTGTTTTACCAAAAGCCAGCTTGAATATTTCACCGAAATAGCGGATCCGTATTCTGTCCAGCTGATGAAGTACCAATAGGTAGCCGTAGGTACAGGTCTTCCGCCCAGTTTTCCGTCCCAGATGTACCGGTTGCTTGGAGTTCCTCTGAAGATCTCTGCTCCATACCGGTCGAATATCCTGAATTCCAGATTATCATTGGCCATTAAGGCTGAATAATCAATCTGGTCATTATGACCGTCATAGTTTGGAGTAATTGTATTGATCAGGTTGATCAAGGCGAACTCTTTTTTAACTTCCGCACAGTAGTTGGAATCTTTTACAAAAACAGTGTGGTTGCCTCTCGGTACATTATTGAAAACATTTGAACTCTGCCAGCTAACTCCATCCAGAGAATATTCATAAGGAGGAGTTCCTCCGCTTACGCCTACTGTAACAGTAGATCCGTTAATTTCAATTGAAGTGATCATAGGCAGTGGAGATTCTGACACCGTAACGTTCTGACGGTAAACACAACCATTGAAGCCAAGGTCTACCCAATAACTTCCCGCAGGAACATTGGTAATGGAAGGTGAAGTAGCACCTGTGCTCCACAGATAACTTTCAAATCCGGGGCCTGCATCTAAAGTCGTGGTGGCTTTAGGACAAATGATCTTATCTTTTAAAATATCTGATTTTTTAGGTACTTTAAGAGTAATTCTAATCGAGCCGACTTCAGGGCACACTCCGTTCTTTTCAAACCGGATATAATACGTCTGGGCAGCTGTGGTAACGGTCACCGATGCGGCTATCGGAGAGGTGTTATTCTGTGCATCAGCTAAAGTAGCATAGAAAGTATACGTAACACTTGGGTCTAATGTAAATGACGGAATAAGTGAAGCTAAACTGACTGTTTTTACTCCATCCAGATCGTCATCACAGAGAGTAACAGATGCAGCTGTAGTAATCAGTGGAACCCTTGCTCCGATACTGAATTTTAACGGCTTAATCACTGCAGCACATCCATCGGGAGAATCCACTCTTATATAAATCGTTGTAGCAGCGGTGTAGCTCCAGTTATTCGGAAGTGTATTGTTATTTCCCGCATTGGCATCAGTCAATGAAGCATAATACCTTACATTGGTAAAATAGGTCGGGTTATTCAATACAATGGCAGTGATAGCGGATAAGGTGATATTAACTGTTCCATCGAAATTATCATCACAGAAAACCCCTGTATAATTATCCTGAACAATGGCCAGATTATATAATGAAAGAGTGATCTGTGCTATACTTTTACATCCTATCGAATTTTTTACAACGGCATATACAATGGTTCCGTCAGGTGCAGTATAGGTATTAGGTGCTGTAATAAGGGCGGCTGCATTTTCAGTCTGCGCGTCGATAAGAGTTGGATAATAAGTAATGGTTACTGGTGAGTTATTGGTAACATTCGCGGTTGTCAGGTTAAAAGTTCCCTGCCCGTTGATATTACAGGCTCTGAGGGGTACATTGCTAACAGTTAGTGATTCTATATTAATGGTAACCGTTACCGTTTCACAATCTGTAAAAACAGGATCATTGCCGCAGAACGTGTACGTGAAGGTGTCCGTTCCGGAAGCTCCCGGGGTAGGGGTATAGGTAATTGCTCCGGTTGTTGGGTTTATTGTTGCGGTTCCTAGCGCAGGAGCTGTAGTAATAGCAATGGTAGAGACTACAGGAGTTTGTGCCGAGCTGCTGAATGTAGGAGTTATTGTCAGTGGAGTACAGACATTATAAGATACGGTAGTCAGTTTTGTACAATTCTGTACTTTAAATTGTTCTGTAATCAAAGGTGCACAGCTGCCCATCGTTACGGAACAGGTGTAGTATCCTGATTGTGTAGGCGTAATGGATGATCCGGTAGCGCCGGGAATAATCCCACCGTTGACATACCACTGGTAGGAGTCATAAATAATAGGATCTATTGTAAGTACAATACCGGGAACACAATCACCTCCGGATTTGAGAATAACCGGCTGTGTGGGAAAACCAGCAAAAAATCCTCCATATCCCACAGCATCACTTCCTGCTGTAATCCCAGCAGTAATAGCTTTGTCCGAAACAATGGTAATATTTCCTGAAACATTGGGAATGCCATAGGTAACCCAGTTGGTGGTTCCAGTCATGTTGAATGGTCCTGTTGTTGCGGGAGGAACTCCTCCGTTTACTGTAACACTGGCCCCTCTTTCAGTGATAAGGTTCAGTTTGGTAGGAATATTGAGAATACCCAGAGGATTGTTGTTAGAAAGAACATAATTTTCGTTGATGAAACCCAGCTCGTTGATCTGTTTGGGTAGATAGCAGTTCAGAGCCGGAATAAAATTGAAACCTCCGGTAGCTGACTCATTTCCGGTTGTGGAGTCTCCGGCAAGAATCTGATAAACATAAGCATTTTTGGACGTTCTGATATAAAGGTTATAATGGTTGTTTCCCTGGTTTTGGTATTTGGTATCAGGAATAACAAAATACTGCCCGGTATTTAAAGTAGCTACAGGCGGAATTTCATTATTGACATATACTAACGTGTTATCTTCAGTAGCAACAATAATAGCACCTTCCATATTAGCCCCTATACCACCGTTTCCTTTTACCAAAGCAAATTCACTTCCCAGCCTTTCAACAGGAACCGACTGATCCATTAAAATATCGGAGCTGGTTGTTATATTTCCGGAATATTGACCGTTAAAGTTTCCATTGGTGACATTTACGGGTTTATTAGCAGTAATCTTTGCACCAATAAATCCATCCGTATTTACGGTACCGAGACCATCTATAATATAGGACTGCCCTTTGTTCAGCGTGAAAGTCATCGTAGGATTGGTTGTTCCGGTTGTTCCGTTTGAAAATTGTACTGTAGGTTTATATCCGTTTACTGTAACTGTGGTATTGTCTTCTGTGGCAAGAATACTGGTCATAAAATTCAGTATGGGATTGGAAACGGAGATGGGAGCAGTGGTTACATAGAAGTTTTTTCCCGTAGACGGAATCCCTTTTGAGGTAATGATTTCCGCATGATTATAAACTGAAAACCTTAAATTGACATAAAAAGGAAATTCGGCTTTCAGATAGAGGCCTTTAGAGGTAGGCGTAAACAAATCCGCCTGTTGGGTAGTAATGATGTACGACCTTAATACGTCGAACTTCTGAGGATTATTTTTGCTGATATCTACAGTACCTATCAGGATATTATTATTGTAGATGCTGACTGGAAAAGAGGTAGTTCTGTTTGTTGATAAATAGAGCTTCTGATATCGATCAGGATTACCTGTTCTGTCAACCATAGGGGCAAACCAATGCTCTCTGTCCAGCTGGCCGGAAATAGAGGTGAAAATATAAAATATAAATAAAAAAGATAGAATTTTCTTCATTCAGATTACAGGTTTATCACAAATTTAATAATAAATTGTATTAATGCCTTAAAAAATAATAAAAACCACGATTTTAAGTTCGTGGTTTTGAAAGTTTTACTGTTTATCTGCTATTCCCTGTTTTGGCCAAGCTTCAGCCTGTATATTTTATGGCTGTCTGTTTTTATTATTGAGTTTACATTTAATACATAAAAAAACCACGATTTATAATCGTGGTTGAAATTCATAGTAAAGTTTCGTTTACTCTATATTTTTCACTAAAACCCATCCGGTATACTTAATTGGAGTCTTCTCTTTGTTAGATTCATTCCAGTTGATGTGATACCAGTACGTTCCGGTTAGTATTTTCTTGTCAAAGTGTCTTCCGTTCCATTTGTAGTTGTTGAATTTATCTCCGGTGAATACCTTATTTCCATATCGGTCATAGATCATGAAAGAAAGATTTTCTTTGTAAGATAATTCACTGTAGTCAATATAATCATTTTTATTATCACCGTTTGGCGTAATGGCATTGATCAGGTTCGGAACGGTAATTTCTACAGAAGTAGGATTACAGTTGTAAGCATCTTTTACATAGAATGTATGCTGTCCTCTGGTCAATCCTGTGAATATATTAGAATCCTGCCAGTTGGATTGTCCGTCTACTGCATATTTATAAGGAGCTTTACCTCCGTTGGCTATTACTGTTACAGTGGTATTCGAAATTTCTATCTGAGAGATCACCGGATCTTCAGCTTTTCTAACTCTTACAATCTGTGTTAAGAAACATCCGTTTTTACCCAGTATTACAGAATATTCTCCAACTCCAACACCCTGAATAGATGATGTTGTTGCTCCGGTGTTCCATAAATAGGAATCATATCCAGGACCTGCATCCAGGTTGGTTCTGCTATCGATACAGATATATTGATCTACCAGAATTGGTGATTTTCTGATAGGAAGAGGGGTAAGCGTAATTTTTGAAATGGCCATACATCCTTCAAGAGTTGTTACCTTAACAAAAACGATACCTCCGGTAGCAGGGAAATTATCAGCAGGGGTAATTTCATTGGTTCCGGCATTAAGGTCTGCCATTGTACGATAATACTTTTTAATAGCTAAAGTATAATCTGTGATGTCAGCTTTTGTAAGATCAAAATAAGCATAAGGAGCTACGTCATACCAGCAGGCTTTGATCTCTGCATCTTTTACGACGAACGGAACTACAGTAAGATTTAAAGTGATCTGTTCGCAATCTGTAAATTCAGTATCGTTACCACAGAATTTATAAACAATTTTATCCGGTCCGTTATAATTTGCTGTAGGAGTGTAAGTGATCGTTCCGTTAGGATTAACAACTGCAGTACCATTGGTAGGCGGAGTAACAATCACTACAGTACCAGGCACCGGAGTTTGTGAAGATGCTGTGAATGCAGGAGTAATCACTCTGGTTGCACAAATATTAAGAGCCTGTGTAGTTTCTTTTAAACAGCTGAATACTTTATAAATTGGGGTGGTAAGAGGTGGACATGTTCCCATGCTTACTCTTACAGTATAGTTTCCTGAAAGCGTTGGAGCATATACGTTGGTTGTTGCTCCAACGATGATATTTCCATTTCGGTACCACTGGTATCCTTCATAGCTGTCATCCACTTCCAATATGATTCCCGGGGCACATTCTCCGGAACGTTTTGTAATAACAGGAATTGAAGAGAATCCTGCAAAATAACCTCCATATCCTACAGCTCCACTTCCTGCAGCAATCCCTGCAGTAACGGCTTTTGTAGAAGTAACGGTGACATTTCCGGTAACATTAGGAATGGAGTAAGATACCCATGCTGTAGTTCCGGCTACAGGGAAAGGTCCCTGTGCTGC
This sequence comes from Chryseobacterium sp. 2987, assembly GCF_031456375.1. Lineage (NCBI taxonomy): Bacteria > Pseudomonadati > Bacteroidota > Flavobacteriia > Flavobacteriales > Weeksellaceae > Chryseobacterium > Chryseobacterium sp. 2987. The sequence continues at coordinate 518,815 of NZ_JAVDUN010000004.1, read as the reverse complement.
TGTTGGGTTGGTAGGAGGGGCTCCGTTGGCTGTAACGGTAACGGTAGCTCCCGCTTCAGTCAGGATATTTAATTTTACATTTTTAGCCCCGCTACTGCTGGTTTCCGGAAGTTCTTCTATTTTTCCTATCTCATCAATTCTTCTTGGAAGGAAACAGTTTAACGGTGGAATATAATTGAATCCTACCGTTGCCTCAGTATTGAGAAGCCCGGCAAGCATCTGGTATACGTATACATTTTTTGACGTTTTGATGTGCATATTCAGGTGCCCGCTTCCCTGATCGATATAAGGGTTAACAAATGTGCCGTTTGGACCCTGCCCTGCTCTCATCCACTGTCCTTCATTAAGAACCTGAACAGGAGATGTTGATCCGTTCAGGTAAACTTCGGTGTTATTTTCTGTGGCTACAATAAGTGCGTCTTCTATTCCTTTAGTGGTTCCACCATTTCCAATTACCATGATGAATTCATTTCCTAATCGGTCTGCGGGAACAGACTGGTCCATCACAATATCTGATGAAAGAGCGGAAGTCGCCGGAAGGGCAAACTGACCATTGAAATTTCCGTTGGTGACAGAAATCGGTTTGTTGGATTCTATTTTGGCACCGATAAATCCGGCTGCATTGGTTCCGTTGTTCATCTGTCCTTCAATGATGTAGGACTGCCCTTTATTAAGAGTGATGTTCATCGTGGGAACAGTAGCTCCTGTTGTACCATTGGTAAACTGAACACCCGCATCATATCCTGTAACAGTGATCGTTGTATTGTCATCTGTAGCCATAATCCCTGTCGTAAAATTAAGGTACTGCATCAATGATGATGACGCAAGTACAGGGGCTGTAGCTACATAAAATTTAGTTCCGATACCAGCTTTACCTTTAGAGGTTAATATTTCCCCATGACTGGTTACACTGAATCTGTAATTGGCGAAAAATGGTTTTGTTCCTTTAACATACAGACCCTTGTTTACCGATTTGAAGAGTTCTGTAGAAGTTGAAGTAGTCATTACTGCTGTAGCTACATCATATGTTTTAGGGTCGCCTTTACTGATCGTTCTTGTTGCCAGCAGCTGATAGCCGGTAGCATTTCGGCTGTAGATTTCTACATCAAAAGGAGTGGTAGAATCTGTAGACAGATATAATGCCTGTTTAGCAGACGATAGAGCAAGTGATCTTGCGGCCATAGGAGCAAACCAGTGTTCGGTGTCCCTTTGTGCAAAAACCATATTTACCGTCAAAAAAACCAATACTAAGCTGAGTAGAAATTTTTTCATGTGTATGGGATTAGGATTTCTACAAAATTAAAATAATATTTCAAATAGTGTTAATGAAATGTAAATAAAAGTTAATTTTTATCATCGATTTTTAATTAAAAGCCATCCGGAATAGGAAACTGATAATTTAGTATCAGGTTCTGTCCATCGTATTACATACCAGTAAGTTCCCGTAGGAATACTGCGTCCGCTCACTTTTCCGTCCCAAATATAATTTTTGTCTGCCGAACGGTAAACAGAAGCACCATAGCGGTCAGCTACTTCTATGCTTACATTATCTTTTATTTTCAGCTCAGAATAGTTAAGAACATCATTAATTCCGTCTCCGTTCGGAGTGATGGTATTCACAAGGTTGATCACTAAAAATTCTTTAGAAACAGGAAGACATCCGTCTGCTCCCAGCACATATACTTTATGAATTCCTCTTGACAAGTTCATGAAAACATTAGAAGGCTGGTAGTTGAATCCATCAAGGGAATACTGATAAGGAGGTGTACCTCCGGTTACATATACTGTTGCCGTAGACCCCGCCAGGTCTATTCTGGTAATGGTAGGAGCCTGTGCTGTTGTTACTTTTACATACTGGCGGTATACACATCCGTTGAATCCAAGATCTACATAATAGTTTCCTGCTCCTACCGTAATTGTTGGAGTAGTGGCACCAGTGCTCCATAGATAAGACGTAAATCCGGGACCTGGATTCAGGATTGCTTTATCATTAGAACATACCACCTGATCGTGCAGTGTTTCAGATTTTTTAGGGGTTTTTAAAGTAAGCTTCAGTGTACCGGTATTGGGACATCCTGTAGTACTTTGAAATCTTATATAGAAAGTATGTACAGACGTAATATTCTGATTTGGAGAAATAGCGTTCGTTCCTGCCTGCGCATTGGCCAGCGTAGAATGGAATGACAGAACAATATTAGGATCCAGAGTAAACAGGTTCTTATAGTCATTAAGGTTAACTGCTTCCGATCCGCTAAGATCATTATCACAGATATCAGCCACTGCGTTTGCTGTGATCAGTGGAATTTTGGCTCCTATCGTAAAATTGATCTGTCCAAAAGCTGAAGGGCAGTCGCTTACATTGGAAAATACCCTTACATATACCGTTGTATTGGCAGTGTATGTCCAGTTCGAAGGAAGGTTATTATTGTTTCCTGCGGTAGCATCAGCCTGGGTAAGGTAATATTTTACAGTGAAATTGGCAGAATTAGCTACAATCTGAGGAGTTACGTTATTGAAATTAACATTAATGATCCCATCAAAATCATCATCACAGAAATTCGCGTTGAAATTGGCTGTATTGATATTAGGGGAAAGATTTTGAGTTAAAGTGATTTGTGCTGTTTTGCTACACCCGAATGAAGATGTAACATTAACGTAGATTGTTCCCGCAGGACCTGTATAAGTCGTAGGAATAGTAATCTGACCTGTTAAGTTAGCATTGGTAAAATACGTTGCTGTAGTACCAGTATCCGGAGTAACAACAGCCGTTGTAAGATTATAAGTCCCGTTTCCGGTAGCTCCCGCACAGGATGACATCGTAGCATTTTGCGTCTGAAGAACATCAATATTCATGTTGACTTTGAAATATTCAAAATCAGCAGGATTTCCGTTTCCTGAGATATAATAGGTGAATGTATCCGTTGCATCAGCCGTAAGACCCGGATTAGGAGTGTATGTAATCTGTCCGTTAGCCGGATTTATAGCTACAGTTCCATTGGTTGGCTGTACGATGATGCTGGTTTGGGAAGGATTAATGGTCTGAGTTGAATTGGTAAATACAGGAGTAATCACTTTCGTATTACACGAACCGATATCATATATTGTGGTTGAGATGGGCGGACATAAAGTATATTCATACTCATAAGTCATTCTGGATTCACAGTTGTTCTTTGTGATGTAACAGGTATAGGTTCCTGCTCCGTATAGCTCAGGATTAATAAAGTATGTGGTGGCTCCGTTAATAGGATTTCCATTAAAATACCATTGGTAAGAATCATAGCTGCTGTCTACTTCAAGACGAACCCCGGTGTAACAGTCTCCGGTTTTGGTAATCGCTGGTACTGAAGAGAATCCGGCAAAATAACCTCCATATCCTACGGCTCCGTCTCCTGCTGCGATACCTGCAGTAACAGGTTTTGTAGAAGTTACCGTTATCGTGTTTGAAACATACGGTATAGAATAAGTTACCCAGTTCGCATTTCCGGCTACAGGATAGGGACCGGTAGAAGCTGCAGGAGTAGCTCCGTTAAAGGCGACTGTTGCACCTGCCTGCGTAATGATATTAAGTTTGGTATCAAAATAATCAACACCAATTCTGTTGATAAACCCTATTTCATTGATCTCTTTAGGAAGAAAACAGCTTAGTGGCGGGATAAAGTTCATTCCTCCTGTTGCATAAACAGTATTTCCTGAAGTTCCTGCAAGAAGCTGATAGACATAAACATTGTTATTGGAGGAAATGCTCATATTATTTCCCTGGGTGCTGTAGTTGGTTCCCGGGATAATTCGGTGTTCTCCGGCGTTCAGGGTAACGGTGTTACCAGGGTTTCCGTTGATGGTAAGGACAGTTCCGTTTACCGTACCGATGACCAATGCGGCTTCCATTCCGGAGGCAGCCGGCCCGTTTCCTTTTACCAGTACAAAATCTTTACCTAATCTTTCTACCGGAACAGCCTGATCCATCAGTACATCAACATTCGTACTGTTCTGAGTAGTATAGATGCTATTGAAATTCCCGTTCGTTACAGAGATCGGTTTTGTTGCTGTGATCTTTGCTCCGATCAGCCCTCTTAAATTGGCTGTGGAGAGTGTACTTTTAGCTTCAATAATATATGATTTACCCTTGTTAAGAGTAAAGGTTCTTGAAGCAGCCGAAACACCGTCAGAGAAAACAACACCAGGGTTGTATCCTGATAAAGTCACTGTAGTATTGTCTTCTGTAGCAGTAATTCCCACCGTTGAGTTAACGTGTTCTTTTGCTGAAGTAACAGGAGCTGTTCCTACGAAAAAGTTTTTTCCGATACCCGCTAGTCCTTTTGATGTAATAATTTCAGCCTGATTAGGAACCGTAAACCTGAAATTGGCAAAGAATTTTTTGTTTCCTTTTACATACAGTCCCATAGAATTGGATGTAAAAAGGTTAGACAGGGTAGAGGAAATCATGTATTGATAAGGAACCGTTACCTGGACCGGATTTCCTTTGCTTACCTGTACGGTAGAAAATACAGTGTTGTTATTATAAACCTGAACCTGGAAAGGTGTAACTTCATTGGTAGACAGATATAAATAACATTTTGGAGTTCCCTGAAGAGAACTTGCGGACATAGGAGCAAACCAGTGCTCTGTATCTAATTGTGCATTGACTAATAAACAGAAAAATGTACAAAAAGCGAGTAGAAATTTTTTCATGCGTTACTATAAGGGCCGCAAATTTAAGCATTAATAATCAATTTTTTATAGAAAAAAATTAAACAATTGATCTTTATTGATGGATTGTCGAATATTTAAAATTTACGTCATATTTTGTTAACACCAATAAATCTTTCTTCGGTGATGAACAATAAAAAAAGAACCCATTTTCAGGGCTCTTTCAATTGATTAATAGCATACTTTCTAGGTTGACGGCAAATCGTGCATTCTTGCTTCCTATTTATCGCCTTATTTTTTCTTCAGTTTTCCTATGATCGCTAAAAGTGATTTCCGGTTTTTAGCTTCATGATAAAACTTGGGAAGTTTTTCAAGAAGTGTAAAATGAGTACGGTCTTTATGTTCCCGGAGATCAGCCGCAATATACTTTTCCAAGTATTCCAGATGGCTGCCGTTATAAGCACAGAATACATCATCTTTAAAAGAATGCTGAAGCCAGAGCTCTGCTCCAAAGTAAACATGAGCGGCTCTTATAATGAGTGTTTTGTATCCGAAAATGCAAGATTCCATGGTGGTTTCTTTGTTATAACCACAACCGGGACAGTACAATCTTGCTTTTTTCTGTTCCTTCTCAGTTTTGGCCAATGCTTTCTGCTCACAAACGGGGCAGACTACCCAGACTTCATCATAGAAATCGGAAATTGTTTTATTCTGATCGGTGAAACGGGTTTTATCAGACATTTTTTGTGGAATATAATGGATTTTGAATTAATCCTGATGGGACTATTATTTTTTACCGGTGATTACAGCACATTGACTTTTCCTTGGGCTGTGACAACATAAATTTTGATGACGTTACCGGATTTTTCATTTTTTATTTCTACTGTACAATAGGTGTTATATGCCTTTTTTGTACCAAGATTTAAGTTTTGAGCGTGTACCAAGGCTTTAAATTTAATATTTTGTGCTCCTTTGTTTAATGTGATCTTAATGTTTTTCACTACAAAATTAGAAGGCGCTTTTTCTAAGGTAGTAACATCAAACGTACATACGGCTTCGGTGTTATCAATATTCTTCTGAACACTGTATTTCTTTTCCACAGCATTAGAAAAACCTTCCGGTAGCTGAATGTTTTGATCCATCAGGAGAAAATTGTCAGGAGTTCCTGAAGGTTGACAAGCTGTAAATAAAAGACATAACAGCAGTACAATAAAAGAGGGGGTGATTTTCATGATTTATTTTATTTGTTGGTTATTTAATCATACCAGTGAAGGATGCTGATGGTGTAGCCATCATTTGCAAAAGCTTTCAACAGGGCTTTGCCAAGATATTCATTTTTCAGGGTCTGTCTTATTCCTGTGAAGAACATACTTCCCGTATTCTCATATCCCGGGATGTCCTTATTCTTTCCGGTATAATGTCGTATTGTCTTTACTGCGTCCTGCCGGGTTTTAAATACGACATTAATATCCTTGGCCACTCCGGTGATTTCAGAAAGAAGAACTTCCTGCTTTTCTATATAATGAAAGCTTCCGTTCGTTTCTATTTCTATAGATAAAATGCCGTTATGTAGTTGATAGGGAGCAATTATTTTTAAAGTATCTTCAAAACGATTGGACTTTAACTGCAATTTTAGATCTTTCTTCAGGTAAAGATTCAGGATTTGTACTGTGGCAGCTTTCTGGGAAAAGAAGAATGATCCCGTTAAAATAGACAGTATTAGGATATATCGATGGATAAGATATTTCATGTCTGGCTGTTTATAGCAAATCTACGCCTTCACACCGGTAAAAAAAATACCCCGAAAGAGGTAGGTTTGAAATTAAGAGAAAAAAGGAGGACGTTATAAAGATCAACCTCCATAAATTTTTTATAGCTATAAATAATTAAAAAGACATCAATATTCAATAGAATGGGCTTTAGCCCTATCAGAGGAGTCTAATATTCTATGCAATTAATCTACGATTAAATAATAAAAAAGCCCCGAAGCAATGAGCTCCGGGGCATATGTTTTTCTGAATAAGATGAATTAAGCTAAGCTTACTCTTACGAATCCAGTTACTTTAAGGTCTCCGTTTACAGATTTTACATAATCAGCAACTGAGATACTTGGATCTTTAATGAAATCCTGGTGTACCAAAGTATTGTCTTTGTAGAATCTCTGCATTTTACCTTTTAGGATGTTATCGATAATGTTTTCAGGCTTACCTTCTTCAACAAGTTTATGTCTTTCGATTTCTAATTCCTTGTCAATAGTTTCCTGAGAAACAGCATTTTCATCCAAAGCGATTGGGTTCATGGCAGCAATCTGCATAGAAACAGCTTTAGCAGCTTCGTCAGCTCCGTCTACTTTTGCAGAAAGAGAAGTGATTGCAGCAATTTTGTTTCCAGCGTGGATGTAAGCACCTAAGAATGGTCCTTCGATTCTTTCGAAAGTTCCGATCTCGATTTTCTCACCAATAACACCTGTTTGCTCAATTAATTTCTCAGCAACAGTAAGACCGTGGAAATCTGTAGCTAAAAGCTCTTCTTTAGTAGCCGCGAAAATAGCCATTTCAGCTAATTCGTAAGCAAGCTCGATGAACGCTTCGTTTTTAGCAACGAAGTCAGTTTCGCAGTTTAAAGAAATAACAGCACCTAAAGTGTTGTCTTCGTTTACTCTTGCGATTACAGCACCTTCAGAAGACTCTCTGTCAGCTCTGTTAGCAGCTACTTTCTGTCCTTTTTTTCTAAGGATATCTACAGCTTTTTCGAAGTCTCCTTCAGCTTCAACTAGAGCTTTCTTGCAGTCCATCATACCTGCACCTGTTTGGTTTCTTAATTTCGCTACGTCTGCAGCAACTGGTGTATAAGACATAATATCTATTATTTTTTATTTAAGATTAGTATTAATTTTTAGCTTAATTTTAAAGCAGTGCAAAGATAATAATTTTAATGATAAACTAAAAAATGACTTTTCACGTTATTCATATATTTAATACTATTTTAAAGCCTTGATTAATGAAAAAAATCTTTCTACTCATATTTCTATGCATTTTTACCTTAGGTTTCTCGCAAAAAAAGAAAAAAACGAAATCTAAAGCGGTTGTGGAAAAAGAAACGGTGATCATCTATACGGAACAGGAAGCTGAAACGTCAAAAGAGCCGAGAATAATTGCAGGTTTCCTTAAACAGAATCCCGGACATGCCAGAACCGATTTCTTTAAAAGAAAATTGGTGGAGATCATTCTTGCAGATAATTCATCTTCGGAAACGAAACCTGCTATTATGGCGGTGGGAAGAGAAAAAACAGAAAATAGTGCTAAAAATACCGAAGTAAAAAGCGGAAAAACATTAGCATCCAATACTTCTTCACCTGCAAAAACTGAAAGAACCGTAAACTATGCCTCTGCAGGATCATTGAAAAGTGCAGGATCAAGTAAATCTGAACCAAGTGATGAAGCTAAAAGAACAGCTGCCATGCTTACCCATCTTTTTAATAATGATGCGGGAAAAAATGAAGCTTATGTAAATATCAGAAATAAATCCAGCTGTCCACTGGTCATAAAGATCAATGGGAAAAAAGCGTACAGCATGAATGTTCCGGCCAAAGGACAGAATTTTATCCTGATTGATAAAGGAGAATATGTACTGAGTACGTCCATCTGCGATGCGAAATATTCTTCTTCGAAAAAAATTACTCAGGATATTGAGCTGGTACTGAATATAGCAGAATAGAAATAAATTAATAAGAAGAAAACTAAAGTAAAAACGGTTAAGAAATTTTTCTTAACCGTTTTGTTTTTTTATCCTTTAAACTGTCCCATCGCAATGAATTTCTCTTGTCTCTGGGTTTCAAGCTCCTGTCCTGTGAATTTGGAAAAAGCTTTGATATTCTGTAAAATAGAATTTTTCAGGTTTAAATAAGTGGTTTCAGGGTCATAATGAGCACCTCCAAGCGGTTCCTCAATGATTCCGTCAATAAACTTTTCTCTTAAAGCATCTGCAGGAGTAAGGTTCAGTGCATTGGCTGCATCTTCCTTGTGGTCCCAGTTTCTCCATAAAATAGACGAGCAGCTTTCCGGAGCAATTACTGTATACCACGTATTTTCCAACATATATACTTTATTTCCTACGCCAATTCCTAATGCACCGCCACTGGCTCCTTCTCCAATAATATAAGTGAAGATCGGAGTTTTAAGCTGTACCATTTCAAAAATGTTTCTGGCAATAGCTTCTCCCTGGCCTCTTTCTTCAGCTTCTAATCCTGGGTAAGCCCCTGGGGTATCCACTAAAGTAATGACAGGGATATTGAATTTCTCAGCAAGCTTCATCAAACGTAAAGCTTTTCTGTATCCTTCCGGATTCGGCATCCCGAATCTTCTGTGCTGTCTTTCTTTGGTCGTTCTTCCTTTCTGGGTTCCTATGATCATTACTTTCTGACCGTCAAGAGTAGCTAAACCGCCAACCATTGCAGGGTCATCAGCGAAATTTCTGTCTCCGTGAAGTTCTAAGAAGCTGCCTTTGTCTGTCATTCCCTTGATATAGTCCAATGCGTATGGACGATCCGGGTGACGGGACATTTGTACTCTCTGCCATGGAGTGAGGTTGCTGTAGATTTCTTTTTTCTTTTCTAAAATCTTATCCTCAATCTGGCTGCATGCTAATTTTACATCAACACCACTTTCTTCTCCTACTAAAGAACAAGTCTGAAGTTGATCCATTAGTTCTTTGATAGGAAGTTCGAAACTTAAATATTCCATTTCTTGAAGTAAATTAAATCTTTCAAATTTATGAAAAATTATGGGAACCTATTTAAAATTATTGATAGCATTGTTTATTCTGGAGATACTTTCCTCTTTTCCAAGGGTTTCCAGAATGTCCGGAACATCTGGTCCTTTCAGTTCTCCCACTAAAGAGAGGCGTAAAGGCATCATAACTTTTCCCATTCCCAAGCCTTTGCTGTCTGCAAAATCGTGAACAACCTGTTTTAAAGCTTCTGCGTTGAAGGTTTCCGTTCCGTTTAGTGTTTCAGCAAGATCACCTAAAATAGCAGATGTTTCCTCGTTCCATGCTTTTTTGGATGCCTTTTCATCATAAGATACCGGAGCTTCGAAGAAAAATTTTCCGCTTTCATAAATATCTTTAGGGAAAGTGGCTCTCTCTTTCATCAGGCCAATCACTTTTAGTAGCTTCTCATCTGAAGCACCAGACAGATCAAGGTCCGTATTTTTTAAGATCTGAAGAAGCTCTTCATTAGATTTCATCTGCATGTACTGGTGGTTGAACCATTCCGATTTTTCTTTGCTGAATCGTGCACCTGCCTTATGTACTTTATGAAGGTCAAATTCTTTGCACATTTCATCCAGAGATAAGATTTCTTTGTCGTCAGCAGGAGACCACCCAAGAAGGGCAACCATATTGATGAAGGCATCAGGAAGATAACCGTTCTCTCTGTACCCTTTAGACACAATACCTGTTACAGGATCTTTGAAATCTAGTGGAAACACCGGGAACCCGAATTTATCACCGTCTCTTTTACTTAATTTCCCTTTTCCTTCCGGCTTTAGAATTAAAGAAAGGTGAGCAAACTGAGGCGCTTCCCAGCCCATTGCCTCGTATAATAAAGTATGCAGCCCCAGAGAAGGAAGCCATTCTTCCCCACGAATCACGTGGGAGATTTCCATTTCATGGTCATCAATGATGTTGGCAAAATGGTAGGTCGGCATTCCGTCATTTTTTACCAGAACTTTATCGTCAAGGGTATTGGTATTCACAGAGAATTTTCCTCTGATGATATCCTCAAGGTTCAGAATACGGTCTACCGGCATTTTAAATCGTACCACATACGGTGTTTTATCAGCCAATAACTTTTGAAGTTCTTCCTCAGAAAGAGCAAGACTGTTTCTCAGTCTGTTTCTGGTTTTATTGTCATAGGAGAAAACATCACCTTTTGCCTCGTATTCCGCACGGATGGCATCCAGTTCTTCAGGGGTATCGAACGCCAGGTAAGCATAGTCTGTTTTTAAGATCTGCTCGGTATACCGGTCATAGATGTCTCTTCTTTCAGATTGTCTGTAAGGGGCAAATTTTCCTCCTTTTTTAGGACTTTCATCCGGGATAATTCCACACCATTCCAAAGCTTCTTCAATATATTCTTCAGCTCCTTCTACATATCTTGCCGTATCTGTATCTTCAATTCTCAATACAAATTCTCCGCCCTGGTTTTTGGCAAAAAGATAATCATATAATGCGGTTCTTACGCCTCCTAAATGCAAAGGTCCTGTTGGACTTGGAGCAAAACGTACTCTTACTTTCTCCATTTTAATTAAAATTTTGGTGCAAATTTACTTAAAATTATGCGTTTTTAAAGATGATTTATAAATTGGTTTCAGGCTTTTTACGGCTTGTGAACATAAAAAAGATGAAGTTAAAAATAACTCTATCCGTTGTATTTAACCTCAGAGTTCGGGATAATCGGGATAATAACATCTGATAGATGCAGGTTTGAAGTCGGATGATGGAAGAGGGAAGTTATGAAAGTCATCAAGAGCAAATATTGATCTGTTTTTATTTAACTTTCCGGAGGCTTTCAATACCTATAACTAAAATTAACTTCCAGCCTGCTTCTTCCATCTTCCGGTCTTTTAAATTTAAATTCCTTAACCCGAACTCACGTTATTTATTTTTTTAACATAAGCAGTTTAAAGAACAGAACCGGATTTTTGTATTTGATCCTGTATTTTTCTTTTTTCCATTCCATCTGCAATTTCTTCTTTTCGGATTCTGATTGCGTATCAGAAAGTAAAACCTCATATTTGAAATGAAGCAGCTGGAGTCTGTATTTCTGATCAAGGCCTTTATCGGCTTTGATATAATTCAGGTATTTTCCTGTCACTTTTTTATACGAATCTTCCATCAGTTTCCAGTTTCTCGATAAACTGGTTGAAAGAATTCTGTAATAAAATAATTTTTTATCGATAAACCCTATCTTATAACCTTTGGAAGTAAGTCTCAGATTCATGTCCCAATCTTCGGTATTGATGTTTTCATCAAACGGATATTGTACCAGAAGTTCTCTTTTTACAAAAGTTCCTACATTGGCAGTTCTGTTTTCAGCAACATTTTCGTGAAAAAAATTCTCCATGCTGTCCATTACTCTTTTCTTTTCTTTATGAGTATAGACTTCTGTTATTTTATCCTCATCCTGGTAATATCTATACCCATCTGAAAGGATAAAGTCAACAGTATTTTTTTCGATGAAAGCCACCTTTTCTGCCAGGCTGTCCTCCGTATACCAGTCGTCTCCGGAAAGAAGGGAAACATATTTTCCTGAAGCCTGTGCAACTGCTGTATTGATATTTTTAGCAACCCCAAAACTCTCAGTATTCCTGATCAGCTTATAATGTTGAGTAAACTGCGAAAGTACCCGTTCTGCATTTTCAAATGTTTTGTCTGTGGAGGCATTATCCAAAAGAATGATCTCATAGTTGGGATAAGTCTGTGAAATAGCAGACATACAAGCCTGCTCAATAAACTTTTCATGGTTCATTGTGATGATAACAAGACTTACAAGAGGCGGATTATTCATGAGGCAAAGGTACGAATATGACAGATAGGGAATGAAATGATATTAAAGGCTTAATACTTCTTCCAGCTTTTGAGAAAAAATATCCGGATCCAGTCTGTAATCTTCGTGGAAACCTTCTTCGTCCTGAGGATAGATATAAAAATTCAGATCAAAGTTCATTTCTGCAGCCAGAGTAGAAAAAATAGGAAAATCTCCCCATACGGCACTGTACCAGGAAAGTCCTTTAGCTCCCGGATTGGCAAAGATCAGATTCGTCCATGCCGCACCACTTGGGCCTATGATATATTCTGCATTATTTACCATGTAGATCTGTTCATGAATGTTCAGGTCTTCAAAGAATACTGCCTCAAAGCCATGTTTTTTTGAAACTTCCAGAACTTCTTCTTCATTATATTTTCTGAACTTAGATTTTCGGGCAATAAATATCCTTTTCACAGGCTGTACCTGTACTTTACTCATATCCAGGCCGTCAAAGCAGGTTTTTCTTAGGTATTGAAGAGATTCTTTTGATATTTTAGCAAACCGTGCATCATATTTTTCCCCCGGCATAATATTCGGAACTGCATAATTAATGCTGGTGATGTGCCACAGTTTTTTAAATTGATAATAGTTTTTATCGTGGTTGAGGAATACAATCTTATAATCCTTCAGGAAGAACTGTAAAAGCTCTTTCAGGTTTTCAACTTTTTCCACATCTGAATCTACAACAATCAGCTTACTTTTAGCATCCGGAATATGGTTGAAAAATTCAATTTTTGAAAGAATATCGATCAGGAAATGATAATAGTTGAATGTAAACGTTCCCCCAAGAAAAATGGCTTCCTCATTATAATAGATGTTTTTGTGATTCTTAACCTTAGCCAGTGTCATAGAATGCTGCATCAGATTCACAGTATTATACACATAAATGATCCGGTCATCATCATGCCATCTTTCATAAAAGATCTTCTGTTTTTTGATGTCTAAAAAGTATGTGGAATCAGGAATACATAACACATTCTGCAGTGCAAAGATTTCCACTTCATTTTTAGGTGTTTTTACAGAAACCTGCTGTGACCCGAATGTTTTGGGAAGATAAAGATCTCCCTCATGTTTTTCTTTTATTTTGATTCTTTCTGTACAATATTCAGCAGGAATAGAATCCAGTGGTAAAAAATCAGTGACAAGCCTTTTGGCTTTCCTGAAAAATGATTTGATATAATATTTTCTCCTGAGGGCTTTAAGTTCAACCTCTAGATTCTCAATTTGTTCCTTTGCATTCATATTCTATAACTTGGGATGATCTAAGATTATTGGCTGTTATTTCAGATCTTATGATAGAAAGAAAGTGTACATTTCTACAGAATTTCCTGATAAAAGCTGATCGTTTGATCAACCATTCTGTCAATACCAAAAGCTGATTCTACAGTTTTTCTGGCATTCAATGAGAGACGGTTTCTCAGATCATTGTCTTCAAAAATAAGACTTATTTTTTTGTGAAAGTTTTCTTCATCAGCAATGAGACCGTTCACTGAATCCTGTATGACCTCTTTAAAAGAATCTATAGGGGAGCATACCACAGCTTTTTGCAGGGCCATTACTTCCAGCAAAGATAAGCTAAAATTTTCACCTTTAGATGGGAAACATACTACTTCAGCTTTGCTGATAAGCTCTACAATTTCTTTTCCGTTTCTGTTGCCCAGAAAATGAATGGCATTTCTGATCTCCGGTTCCTGTACATGATCTTTAACGTAATCCGGATAATGGTTGGGTCTTCCTATAAAATGCAGGGAAGTTTCTGGATGCGCTTTTTTAAGTTTGATAAATTCACGGATCATGGTTTCTGCTCCTTTTTCAAAAGTAACATTTCCCAGGAAAAAAACAGATTTAGGAATGATCTGAATGGTTTCATCAGGGCTATAGAATTTTTCATCCACTCCGTTGTAGATCAGTCTCGGATTTTTAATATTGAAAAGGTTGGTATTGATCGTTTCGTTGTACCGGGATATCGTAATGATATGTTCGGATTTTTTAAAAGCTTCTTTCTCACAGAAAATACGTCCTTTATGCGCTTTTTTATAGCCGAAATATTTTTCCAGTACAGACCATGAGCCATGGCATCGTACAGCATAAGGGATATTTTGAGGAATAGAAAGTGCCAGTCCGTCAAAATCATGGGTCTCTGCAACATCAAAATGAAGGTTGTTTTTCCTGATCCAACTGTTGATTTTATCTGATATCGCTTTTTTCTCCGAAAGATAGATCTTAAAATGTAATGGCTCCAGAACTTTCAGTTTTCCGGTAGCGGATCTTAGCAATTCAAGAACGGGGCTAGATTTGAAGATATCTTTAATAGAATGAATAGTCGCGCCATCTTCCTGAATATCGAAAGCGTACTTTGAGATCAGAAAAACATGTACCGAAATACCTCGTTTTACCAGTTCTTCGGATAAGTTTCTGTAAAAAGTACCGGTTCCGCCTACTTTTGGCGTCCGGGAACATTTGTACTCTTTGGTTACAATAAGTACATGTTTGATTTCTTTCATGAATTCAGTTTAAAAACAGTATTCACCCAATGATCCAGGGTATACTTATAATAAACTGCTTCAGGCAGTTTTTCGTATGGCGTTTCAAAAAAATCCTGTCTTACATTGCTGAAGTTTTTATTCAGCAGCAGAATATTATTAGGATTGTAAAAATCGTAACTGGAAATAGTAGGATTATCTGTAATGATCTTTTTTTCCAGGGCCATTGCTTCAAAGATCCTGAAACTAAGCCCGGTCTGATCAGCCCGCATCAGATCCAGAACCACTTTTGTATTCTTATAGTAAGAAGGCAGTGCGTGATGGGGAATCTTTCTTCTTCCAAACTTCAGAATTTCTATATTCTTTTTATCGAAGATCTGGTTCAGTTTATTTTTCCACCCTTTTTTACCCACCATGTATACTTCAAATTTTACTTTCAGAGAACAAAGTCTGTTAATGAGTACATTTAAGGCAGATAATCTTTTTTGGTCATAAGAAGAAATATAGAATAAGTCTAAATTAGGATGCTGTTTTTCTGCCGGAAGATATTCAAGATAATTATAATTAGTAATCTTTTCGAATCCGAAATTTTTTACGTCTTCATCATCAAAAGAAAAAACCGTATCAAAATAGTGCAGAAGATGGGTGGCCGGGTTTCTGGCCATGCTGTCGTAAAGGTAAGCAATGTTGCGGTCAGCATATTCTCTGATCTTCTGATGAATCTCTTCATCAATAGCTTCGGGATTAATCACAAGAATCTGATCTTGTTTTCCAATTTTTTCAAGTGATTCGAGGATGAAATTTTGTCTTTTATGATATTTCGGGTTTTTGCCTAAGAAAATTTTGCTGAAAGTGTTCTTCAGACGCTCTCCCGTATTCTTATGAGTGAAGGATCCTATGTTGATATGGCAAGCCTGAATGCCTCTCTCATTCAGTTTATCCACGATATGCTCATCATAGTGCCAGAAGTCGAAACTAATTAAACAAATTTTCATAGTGCAAAAATAAAAAATTCATATTTAAATTTATATTTTTGGCGAAAAGCCCGATTATAATGAGAAAGAAAATTCTTATCGACGCCGAAAGACTGAAGTACCCGAAGTCGGGAATTGCCAATGTATGCATCTCCCTGATCAGGGGATTGGATGAGAAAGTTTCTGATTTTGAGTATTCTTTTTATGGTCCCAGAAAGAACATGCCAATAACGAAGAGTAAGTTCATTATTCTCGATTGGAAGTTCTGGCAGAAAAAAATTCCTGTCAGTACCGGATCTTTTTCGCTGATCCATACCGCCCACCAGCTTTCTGATTACTTTCATCATATCAAAAGTGGGCAAAAAAAAGTGGTTACTCTTCATGATCTTAATTTTCTGCACGACAACAGTTCCGAAAAGAAAGTCAAAAAGAGTACCAGACTTGTCCAGAAGAATATAGGAAATGCAAATGCCATTGTCTGCATCTCGGATTTTGTAAAGAAAGACTTCCTTAAAAACAAACATCTTTTCATACTGAATAAGGATGTAAGGGTTGAGGTCATATATAACGGACTGATCTTTCCCGAAATTACAGATTTTAATTCTAACAATAAATATAGTTTCATCGGAAAAAAATATATTTTGAATATCGGAGTGCTTTTCCCCAAGAAAAACCAGGAAGTACTGCTGGATCTTCTGACAAAAAACGACCGAGACCTTGTATTGGTAACTTCTTCTGCAAAATCAGCCTATAAAGAGAAGTTTCTGGAGAAAACGAAAGCTTTAGGTTTGGAAAGCAGAGTGCATATTCTGGAAAATATAAATAATGATGAGAAATATTTTCTTCTTCAGCATTGTGAGTCATATTGCCATCCTTCACTGGCAGAAGGTTTTGGAATCCCGCCTGTAGAAGCCATGTATTTTGGGAAGCCTGTTTTTCTGAGCAGACTGACGAGCCTTCCGGAAATAGGAGGGGATCTTGCATTTTATTTTGATGATTTCTCAGCAGAAAATATGCAGCAGGTATACGCGTCAGGAATGCAGACCTATGGAGCGAAAGCCAGCGAATATGCTTTACAGCTGAAAGAAAGAGCTTTGAAATTTGGATATAGAGAGATGGCAGATGCATATGAAAAACTATATGGTGAGCTGCTGAACTAAAGTTTAACTTTTCCAAGTCTCAGTTTCCATTTAAAAAGATCAAAACTGTCGCTCCCTTTTATATCAATCCTTTTGATCTCAAATTTGTTTTTCCACGGAAAATAAGTTATATTATTTCCAATACGTACAGCTGAGGTAATGCCTGTATTTTCCAGCATGGTAAAAAATGCTTTCTTAGCTTCTCCTTTTTTAGGAAACTGGCCGTAAGGGTAAGCCAGAACCTTAGTAAATGGTATTTTTTTCTCCTCAAGAGTGCTGATGTTTTTCTGAAGATCATCTGAAGCTTCCTGAAGCGTTATTTGTGAATAATTTCTGTGAGAATGGCTATGAAGGGCGATTTCTATAAAATTACGGTTTAAAGACCTGATTTCCTCAAAGGTCATCAGGCTGCGCTGCTCACTTGTTTCATCATTCTGAATAAGCTCCGTAGGAATAAAAATAGTAGCCTTCAGCTGATATTTTTCAAGCAAAGGAGCCAGGTATTGCAGGTTATCAAGGTAGCCGTCGTCAAAAGTCAGGATCAGTTTACGTTCTGTAGCTTTGTTGGCTTCCAGTTCGGTGAAAAATAAGGTATTGTAATTGTTTTTAACGTATTGAAGCTGTTCTTCCAGATTTTCCACAGAAACAGCTAATGTATCTTTTCCGGAGATGTTTTTCTCAGGCTGAACTTTATGATACATGAGAATACGGACACTTTCTGCTTTTGAAAATCCAAGTATTCTTTTAAAGAATCTGAACATGGTTATCTGAATTTAAGATCCCGTTATTTTTTATGGAATTCAAAACATATAAAAGTTCCGGAGATCCATATTGTGCTTTTTATTTGACGCAAATAACAATCTGTTATTATACTCCTCAAATTTAATTAAAAATTGAAAGCACTAGCTTAAAAATATATTAAAATAAGGAGTTAAAGGTATAAATATCAGACAGCCGTAGTAAAAATTACGGCTGTCTGATATTTGATATGAAGATCTTTATTTAACTCTAAGAATTTCATTGATCTTAATATATTTAAGGAAGGTATAAAAAGCTCCGGTGACGGAAATATAAAATCCTGCCACTCCATCCATAAAGCCCAGTTTGAAAAAATAGGTTTTCATAAAATCAAAGAAAGGGGAGAATATGATTTTGAATAAGGAAACTTTTTTACCGTTAGCTACCTTTTTTTCCGCCATCAGCTGCGTATAGTTATTAATCTTTTCAATATGGTGGGCAATACTTTTATAGGTATAATGATCTATATTTCCAGGAAGTTTTCCTATTTTATCCTGAGTAATGAAGCTTTCATGAACCAGGTCATCAGAATATTTTCCATGGCCTTTCTTGAAGAACCGCTCTCTCCATACAGTTCCCCAACCTCCGTATCTGATTGTTTTTTTCAACAGGATATTGTTGAAATGAATGGTATATACTTTATAGGCGGGAGAACTGCTGTTCAGAATATCTTTGATAGCCTGTACAGCCGTAGCATCCGGAACTTCGTCAGAGTCCAGAAAAAGGATCCATTCGCCTGAAGTCTGTGCCAGGGTATAATTTTTCTGGTCGCCGAATCCTTCAAACTTTTTTTTGATAAATTTTACCTTCGGAAACCCAGTACAGATTTCCTCAGTTTTGTCCATGGAAAAAGAATCAACGACAATAATTTCATCAGCAATTTCATAAACGCTTCTGATACTTTTCTCAATGATTCTTTCTCCGTTAAAAATAATATAACAGACTGATAGTTTCATTAACGAAATTCTGTGATCGTTTTTTCAATGATTTTTACGCAATCTAAAAGCTGTTCTTCTGTAATCACCAATGGCGGTGCCAATCTGATGATATTTCCGTGGGTAGGTTTAGCCAGAAGACCATTTTCTTTTAGCTGAAGACAAAGGTTCCATGCTGTGGAACTTTCAGGGGTATCGTTGATCAGGATGGCGTTCAGAAGTCCTTTTCCTCTTACTTTGGTAATAAGATCATTTTTCTCGATGATTTTTTCAATTTCAGCTCTGAAAACCTGTCCCAAATGTTCCGCTCTTTCGGATAGTTTTTCATCAGCTACAACGTCTAATGCCGCTACGGCAACCGCACAGGCAATAGGATTTCCTCCGAAAGTAGATCCGTGCTGTCCTGGCTTAATCACATTCATAATAAAATCGTTTGCTAGAACGGCAGATACAGGATACATTCCTCCGGAAAGTGCTTTTCCTAAGATCAGAATATCCGGCTGTACATTTTCATGATGGCAGGCGATCAGCTTTCCGGTTCTTGCGATTCCGGTTTGAACTTCGTCTGCTATGAAAAGAACGTTGTATTTTTTACATAATTCAGACGCATTTTTCAGGAAGTTTTCATCTGGTACATAAACTCCTGCTTCCCCCTGAATGGGTTCTACTAAGAAAGCAGCAATATTTTCGGCTTCTCTGCTTAAAACTTCTTCTAAAGCAGCAATATCATTATAAGGAATTTTAATAAACCCTGGTGTGAAAGGTCCATAGTTCTGGTTGGCATCGGGATCGTTGGAGAAAGAAACAATAGTTGTCGTTCTTCCGTGGAAATTATTTTCACAAACGATGATCTTTGCTGCATTTTCAGAGATTCCTTTTACTTCATAGCTCCATTTTCTTGCTAATTTTACAGCGGTTTCTACTGCCTCAGCTCCTGAGTTCATCGGAAGAACCTTGTCAAACCCAAATAGGCTAGTGATCTTCTGCTCATATTCTCCCAGTTTGGAGTTGTAAAAAGCTCTTGATGTTAAAGCCAGTTTCTGTGCCTGATCTACCAATGCGCCTACGATCTTTGGATGGGAGTGCCCTTGGTTCACAGCAGAATATGCTGAAAGAAAATCATAATATTTTTTACCTTCCACATCCCATACAAAAACGCCTTCTCCGCGGTCAAGAACTACAGGAAGAGGGTGGTAGTTGTGTGCTCCATGCCTGTCTTCAAGGTCAATAAAATACTGTGAGTTTTTTGTTGTTTCTGCTGTTGACATATTTTTGGTTTTTGACAAATTTAAGCATTATTAATGAGATGCATCAACTAAAATGGAATAGCGCAGAGGCATGGAATTAAAGTGTATTTTAAGGCTGAATGAAGCTGTATCAGAAAATATTTCTTGGTCTGGTCATGCCATGCAGGTATTATATCTTTCCAGACAAGCATTTTTAGCCACAGATATTTTTTATAATGTTGAATTACAGTTCTGGTTTCTTTATTAGCGATTATTGAACTATGAAGATAAAAAAACAGAATGACCATAGCCATTCTGTCTTTGTTAGTTTTTATTATAAAGCGGCATTTTTTAAGATGGCCAGTCTCCGTGGAAAGATGATGTTCCAAGATCAATCTGCTCTGCACTTATGACAAAGCTGATATACATACTGTTGTCATCTATCGCATCGAAGTCTACTTCGTGTTGGATTACATATCCGTTGTTCCACTTTAAAGTGGTAAGTGTACCTTCTTCGTGAGACTTGTTAAAGGTAACTTCTCCTGTTGTTGGCTTATACTTTCCGTTTAATAAGCTTTCAAGGATATCTGATTTTTCAGTCGCTTCTACTGTAATTTTGATAAGAGCGTTGGACGGGTCTGATGCTACACGTCCTGAAACGTCTGTAGATCTAGATACACTATAGTTCAGTTTTAATAGTTTCTGACCGTCTCCTCCGTTGAATTTTAAAATTCCTCTCGAATTTTTTTCTGCCATGATTTGTAAATTTTTATGGATTAATATTCTGTGATTTGATTTCTTATGTCACCAAAAATAGAAGTAATTCCGGTAGAAAAAAATAAAATATGTATAAATTTTAAAAAGTGTAGTAATAGTGCGACTAACGATTGTTAGGTAAATTGATGTTTGTGAATCAATTATTTATATGATTTGCAGTAGTCTGTATACAGGAATGTTTGATGGATAGAGAGGTTAAGTTAATTTCATCTATCCTGAATTTAGAGTTTAGTAAAAACAAAGAAAGTCATATGATCAATAAATCCGGCTTCAAAATGATGGTGTTCAGGATCTTTATTGATATACTTACTACTCTTCTATAAATAATAAGCAAAAAATTCTCTGAAAACAGAATAAAGGTCTCTTGTTTCAAAATACTTTGGGCTTGAACTTTCAATATTTTTAAAATGATGCTCCCGAAATAATTTTTTTATCCTTGTCTGATGATAAAACTGAGATACCGAAATAAGTGTACTGTATTTTAAACTGTCTGCTGCTTTTATGGTATTGAGGACTGTCTTTTCAGTATTATCCCCAAAGTTATCCACAAGAATAGATGTTGGTGGAATTTTATTTTTAATCAGGTATTTTTTCATTTCTGTGCCTTCCCAGTAGCCTTCTTTACCCAACCCGCCACTTACCAGTATATTTCTGACCTGCTTTTTTTGATACAGTTCAATACTTTTATCAAGCCTTGCTTTCAGCCGGGGTGAAAGTGTTCCGTCTTCATTCACCTTATTCCCGAATACTACAGCAAGATCAGCTTTCTGTCTGGCGTCCGTAAGACCATCATACGCAATATAAAGAGAATGAATAATAAACCAGAAGATACCTGCAATCAGAATATATTTAAAAATTTTTTTCAACATCACTTTCACGATTGAATAAGTACAAAAATAAAAAACTGCCCCAAAAAGAGGCAGCTTAAAGTTTTTATTTTAAATAATCTTAGTGATTATCGTATTTTCTATCCATTACAAAATCTTCCATGAATTTTGTAGTATAGTTTCCTGCAAGATAATCCTCATTATCCATCAGTTGTCTGTGGAAAGGAATAGTGGTTTTTACTCCCTCAATATAGAACTCCTCCAAAGCACGTCTCATTTTAGCAATAGCTTCTTCACGGGTTTGTGCCGTAGTAATAAGCTTTGCAATCATTGAGTCATAGTTGGAAGGGATTGTATATCCTGAATAAACGTGAGTGTCCACTCTGATTCCATGTCCGCCAGGAATGTTTAATCCTGTGATTTTCCCCGGAGAAGGTCTGAAATCTGCGTAAGGGTCCTCAGCGTTGATTCTGCACTCAATAGAGTGTAATTTAGGGTAATAATTGATTCCTGAAATAGGAGTTCCTGCTGCAAGAAGGATTTGTTCTCTGATCAGGTCATAATCAATTACCTGTTCAGTAATAGGGTGTTCTACCTGGATTCTTGTATTCATTTCCATGAAATAGAAATTTCTGTGCTTGTCTACAAGGAATTCAATAGTACCTACACCTTCATATCCAATGAATTCGGCAGCTTTTACAGCCGCGTCGCCCATTTTCTCACGAAGTTCGTCAGTCATGAAAGGAGAAGGAGTTTCTTCAGTCAGTTTCTGGTTTCTTCTCTGTACTGAGCAATCTCTTTCAGAAAGGTGGCAAGCTTTACCGAATTGGTCACCCGCAACCTGAATCTCGATGTGTCTAGGCTCTTCGATCAGTTTTTCCATATACATTCCTCCGTTTCCGAAGGCTGCTACAGCTTCCTGAATGGCAGATTCCCAGTGATCTTTAAGATCTTCGGCTTTCCATACAGCTCTCATTCCTTTACCTCCACCACCTGCAGTAGCTTTGATCATCACTGGATATCCTGTTTCTTCAGCAACTTTTACGGCATGCTCATAAGACTCAATCAATCCGTCAGAACCAGGTACACAAGGAACACCTGCTGCTTTCATGGTTGCTTTGGCATTGGCCTTATCACCCATTTTTTCGATCTGCTCAGGAGAAGCACCAATGAATTTGATGTTGTTTCTCTCACAGATTCTGGAGAAGTTAGCATTTTCAGATAAGAATCCGTAACCAGGGTGGATCGCATCGGCATTGGTGATTTCCGCTGCAGCAATGATGTTAGGGATTTTTAAGTATGAGTCTTTACTCATCGCAGGACCGATACAAACCGCTTCATCAGCAAATCTTACGTGAAGACTGTCTTTATCAGCAGTAGAGTATACTGCAACGGTTTTGATCCCCATTTCTTTACAAGTACGTAAAATACGCATTGCAATTTCGCCACGATTGGCTATTAATATTTTTTTGAACATCTTCTTCAATTTGAAAATTAGATAATTTGAAAATTAGATAATGTTATTTAATGTAGAATTTAGTCTAACATCTAATGTCTAACATCTAAGTTCTCAATTAAGACGGATCTACTAAGAATAGTGGCTGATCATATTCTACCGGAGTAGCATCGTCTACTAAGATCTTAACGATTTTACCGCTGATCTCAGATTCAATCTGGTTGAATAATTTCATTGCTTCAATTACGCAAACCGTTTTTCCGATGGAAACTTCATCACCAACATTTACGAATACATCTTTATCAGGAGATGGCTTTCTGTAGAAAGTACCGATCATTGGAGACTTGATCGCTACATATTTGCTATCATCAGAAGCTGCTTCCGCTTTTTCAGCAGATGCTGCCGGAGTAGCTGCTACCGGTGCCGGAGCTGCTACAGCCTGAGGAGCTGTGTGGTATACAGCAGGCTGTGCATATACTGCATCACTTCCCGCTAATGGAGTTTTAATAGTGATTTCGAAATCTTTAGTTTTGTACTTTACTTCTGATACTTCAGCTTTAGATACAAACTTGATAAGATTTTGTATGTCTTTAATGTCCATAAATTTGATATTTGATTTTGAGCCAAAGATACCAAAAAAACATAAAAAACAACAAAAAACCGTCTAATTTTATCAAAATTGGACGGTTTTTGTATTAAAATGAGGCTTTTTCAGCGAAAAGCGTCTCTTAGTTTTCTTCAGTAGTTGCTACTTCTTTTTCCAATACTACTTTTCCTCTGTAGTATAATTTCCCTTCATGCCAGTGAGCTCTGTGGTAAAGGTGAAGCTCTCCTGTTGTTGCATCTTTAGCTAATTGAGGAACTACAGCTTTGTAGTGAGTTCTTCTCTTATCTCTTCTTGTAGACGACTGTCTTCTCTTTGGATGTGCCATTTTGAATAACTTTTTTAATTGATGAGCGATGAGATTCATCATCTCATCATATTTAAATTATTTTATTTAATTATTGTCTCTTAACTTTTTCAAGGCATCCCATCTGGGATCACTTTCATGTTCTTCCTCTTCTGCTTCCTCAATATCTTTCGGGCTGAACTGATCAAGGAGTTCCAGATCTTCATCACTTACATTGGGTGAAAGTTTTTTCATCGGGATAGAAAGCTGTACGTTTTCGTAAATCAACTGTGCTGCATTAAATGCATGGTCTCCCGCCGGGATGGTGATAACATCTTCCTCGCTGTCATCATATTCTTCTCCGAATTTCACTAAAACCTTGATGTGGTTTTCAATAGGATGGTCGAATTCTTCATTGGTAATATCACAAATCAGTTCTACCGTCCCATGTACTTTGATCTCAAATTCTAAAAAAGTAGTGTGTTTTTCTAAAAGAATATTCACTTCTATTTTAGGATTTGTAAATTCCTGCTCAGTGTCAAATAATTGAAAGAACGTTTTATCTATCTCAAATTTGAACTCGTGCTTTCCGTTTTTAAGTCCTGAAAAGCTTACGTCATAGTTTCTTAACTTGTCCATAAAATGAGTGTGCAAAAATATGCAATTTTTTTATAATAACAAATAAAATCCATAACAAATTAATTTAAAATTTGTTTTAACAAATTATGCTTCAGTTTCATCAGGGAGATCTTCATCTATTCCGTTATCAACATTCAGTTTTCTTGGTTGTAGACGGTTGCTCATCAGATCATTATATTCACTTCTGTTTTTAAAAATTTGAATAGCTGTAAATATAGCTTCAGTAAAACTCTGCTCATCGGCTATGTTTTGCCCGGCAATATCATAAGCTACTCCATGATCCGGAGAAGTCCTGATGAATGGAAGTGCGGCTGTATAATTTACACCTTCTTCGTAAGCAAGGGTTTTGAAAGGAGCTAATCCCTGGTCGTGATACATTGCTAAGACCGCATCAAAACTTCTGTATTTATTAGGCTGGAAAAAACTATCTGCCGGAAAAGGTCCGAAAGCCAGAATTCCATTGTCTGAAAGTTCTTTTACAGCAGGTACGATGATCTCAATCTCTTCACGTCCTATTACGCCGCCATCTCCTGCATGAGGATTCAGTCCAAGCACAGCAATTTTCGGTTTTTGGATACAGAAATCTTCGATCAGTGTCTGGTTCAGAGCTCTTATCTGTTTTTTGATCTTCTCTTTGGAAATGTTTTCTGCTACTTGAGCAATAGGAATGTGGTGGGTGGAAACAGCCACCTTTAAATCCTCAGTCACCAGGAACATCAGTCCTTTTTTGTTGAATTTTTCTTCAAAATATCCTGTATGGCCGGCATGTTTAAAGCCCATTTTTACCATTTCATCTTTGTTGATCGGAGCAGTCACAAGAACATCAATGTCTCCTTTCATTAGAGCCTCCGTAGCCATTTCCAGGGAATCAATAGCCATCTTGGTGGACTCTTCTGTAGGAACACCCATTTCTACATTCACATTCTCCTTGGTAAGGTTTACCATATTCAGTTTTCCGCCCTGAGCCTGTGATGCTTCATTAATGTAATTGAAGTTCAGGTTAAGCTTGAAAATGTTTTTCTGATACGTGAATAGTTTTCCCGAACCAAAAATCACTGGAGTGAAAAAATCCGTAATGGTTTTGTCTTTCAGAGACTTCATAATGATCTCGGGGCCGATGCCATTGAAATCACCGATTGAAATTCCTACTCGTACTTTATGGTTTTTTGGGCTCATTTTGATTATCTTTGAAGATTATAATTTTACAAATTTAGCAAAAAATAATATGTTCACAGGAATTATTGAGGCAGTCGGTGTAATTGAAAAAATAGAAGAAAAAGGGAGCAACATTGATTTTACCCTTACGTGTCCGTTTACCAATGAGCTGAAAATAGATCAAAGTCTGGCCCATAACGGATGTTGTCTTACCGTTGTAGAGATTAAGGAAAATCATTATGTGGTAACTGCTATCAACGAAACTTTAGAAAAAACCAATCTTGGAAAATGGGAATTGGGAACCGTGGTAAATCTTGAGAGATGCATGAAGATGGATGGAAGACTTGATGGTCATATTGTTCAGGGGCATGTTGATAAGACTGGTGAAGTAATCGGGATAGAAAATAAAGATGGGAGCTATTTTGTGACCATACAATATGAGGATGATGGCAGTTTTGTAACGGTTCCTCAGGGATCAATTACCGTAAACGGAATCAGTCTTACGGTGGCAAAAAGTGAAGAAAAACAGTTTTCTGTAGCGATTATTCCATATACCTGGGAGTTTACCAATATGCAGCATCTCAAAACCGGAGATAAAGTTAATTTAGAATTTGATATTATTGGTAAGTATATTGCTAGGTTAATTAAAAAGTAGGATGCCAATCAATAAATACAAAGGGTATAGTTTAAGAAACCGTGTGTTTTTCGGGTTTCTGCTGGTATGTTTTTTAAGTGTTGTTGCCACATCACTTGTTCCTTATTTTGTACTGAGGAAGAATTCCCAGGAACAGAGTAATATTGAAATGCAGGAGAAGACCAATGCGGTCATGAGATTTCTGGATTATGCAGTCAGCCAGACGCTAGTAAAAACAGAGGATATTTCCAAGGTACTCGGAAACAAGATTTTCGAAATTGCAGATATCAATCAGCATGATATTGTTATTTATGATCTTAAAGGGAATTATATTCTTTCTAATAAAGATGAAACCCAGATTGATCAGAAAACGATCCCCCTCTATATTGTTAATAAAATTCTGGCTACTGAAGCAAGGGTTGATATCAGAGGGTATGACAAGACCAAAGATGCGGGGCTTACTTCTTCTTACCTGCTTTTGAAAAATAATGATCTGGAACCTATCGGAATTGTATATATTCCTTTATATCATAATGAATCAGCTTATTTTGATGTATTGAATCAGTTTGTGAAATACATTCTTCTGGTAGATATTTTCCTGATTCTGTTCAGTATCTGGATAAGCTGGGTTACTTCTAATGGTCTTGCGAAGAATATTACGAAGTTTTCTGATATGATTACAAGGATCACGTTGTTTGAAAATGAAATGCGTCCCATCAGATATTATAAAAATGATGAACTGAATGCTTTGGCAAGAGCTTATAACAGAATGATTCTACAGATCCAGGATCAGAAAGAAAGACTTCGTTTCAAGGCCTCGGAAGAAGCATGGCGGGAGATGGCAAAGCAGGTGGCACACGAAGTAAAGAACCCGCTTACGCCAATGAAGCTTACCATTCAGAATTTTGAAAGAAAATTTGATCCTGAAGATCCGAATATTAGGGAAAGAGTAAAACAGATGAGTAAAACGATGGTAGACCAGATCGATCTGATTGCTACCGTAGCATCGGCATTCTCTGAGTTTGCTAAACTTCCGGAAAAAAATAATGAAGTGATCAACCTGAATACAGAAGTAGAAGATATTCTTCGTGTTTTCAATGATGACAGTATTTTTATGCATTCCAATAAAGGAAATATTATGATCAATATGGACAGGATCTACCTTTCCAGAATTATTACCAACCTTGTTACCAATGCGAAACAGGCTGAAAGTGATGAAAGAAAACTGATTATTAATGTAGATGTGGAACAGCATCAGAGAAGAGTGATGATCTCTGTTCAGGATAACGGAATCGGAATCCCAGAAAATATGTACGAAAGAATCTTTGAACCGAATTTTACCTCGAAAAACAGTGGAATGGGACTTGGTCTTTCTATGGTCAGAAAAATGATTGAAGACTATAAAGGGGAAATTACGGTAAGGTCTGAAGTAGGAAAAGGATCAACATTCATTATTACACTCCCTACTAATCTATAGTGAAATCTTTTACGTTTAAAAATTTTGAAATCCGGCAGGCAAAAGAAGTCTTCCGGGTTGGGACAGATGGTGTGCTGCTTGGTGCTTTGGCTGATGTGGGAAATGCTTCCCGTGTTTTGGAAATCGGAACGGGAACCGGGCTGATCTCATTGATGCTTGCACAAAGAAATACGCATGCATCTTTTCTTGGACTGGATATTAATGCAGCCGCTGTCGCTCTTACAAAAGCTAATTTTGAAAATTCCCCCTATCATTCAAGACTGAATAATTTACATCAGGATCTAAAGACGTTTGAAACAGAAGAAAAGTTCAACTTTATCGTTTCCAACCCTCCTTATTTTGAAGAATCCGGATCTGAAAAAGACAAGATTGCACGTCAGACTGTTGAACTGAATTTCAGGCAGCTTATAGAGGCTTCTGTGAAGTTTCTGAGTGAAGACGGGATTTTATCTGTTATTATTCCGGTAGAAGCCGGAGGGGTGTTTATCAAGGCTGCTTTTGAAAGCCATCTATTTTTAATAAGAAGAATTAATATTCAGGGGATTGAAAATTCAAAAACCAAAAGGTTGATTCTTGAATTTTCTTTAACTGAAAAATCTCTATCGGAATTTGATTTTGTGATAGAAAAAAGTCCGAGACAATACTCGGACCAATATCTTGAACTCACCAAAGAGTTTCATGTTTTTAAGACAAAAGATTAACGGATTACCTTGTTCCTTTAATTTTCTTATTCAAATAATTCAGTTGTGTCCAGTACAGAAACTTTACCGTCTTCACATCTGATCGCTTCTCCCGGGAAATTCTGAATCATATGATAGTCATGGGTAGCCATTACTACTGCTGCTCCGTTTTCAAGGGCAACCTGCTTTAGTAAGGTCATGATTTCATTGGAGGTTTCCGGGTCAAGGTTTCCCGTAGGCTCATCGGCAAGGATCAGGTCCGGGTGATTCAATAAAGCTCTCGCAATGGCAATACGCTGCTGCTCACCTCCGGAAAGTTCGTGCGGCATTTTGTGCTTTTTGCTTTTCATGTTCACGCTTCCCAATACTTCGTTGATGCGGTCTTCCATTTTTACCTTATCGCTCCAGCCTGTAGCTTCAAGAACGAATCTCAAATTCTTTTCAACGGTTCTGTCGGAAAGAAGCTGGAAGTCCTGGAATACAATTCCCAGTTTTCTTCTCAGATTGGGAATGTCTGAAGGTCTCATTTTAGCAAGATCAAAACCAACTACAGCCCCATGCCCTGCTGCTAACGGAATGTGTCCGTAAAGGGTTTTCAATAGGGAACTTTTTCCGGAACCTGTCTTTCCGATAAGGTAGCAGAATCTTCCTTTTTTAATGTTAAGATTAACATCAGAAAGAACAGTAAAGCTTTTTTGCGCAATCTTTGCGTGTTGTAAACTTATGATATTATCTCCGGAGATATTTGTATGTGGCATAATTCAATTTTAACGTGCTATTTCTAAAATATTTTTTGAGATCTTAAAAATAGACAAAAGAAGCTTAAAGAACCTAAATTTTAGTAAATTTTAACAACAAAAAATGCCTGAAAAACTTCTTTTCAAGCATGATTTGTATATGATAATGTAGAAATTATCTCTTAGCGCGTGCAGCACTTACAGTTAATCTCTTTCTGCCTTTAGCTCTTCTCGCAGCCAAAACTCTTCTTCCATTTGGCGTAGACATTCTTTCTCTGAAACCGTGTTTGTTTCTTTTCTTTCTTTCTGATGGCTGGAATGTTCTTTTACTCATTACTATATATTTAAATCGTAATTATATCTATTAATTTTCAGGTTGCAAAGATATAGAAAAAATTATAAGTTACAAACTTTAACTATCTTTTTTTGAAATTATTTGATCTATTTTTTAATCAATTATTTACAAATCCCGAAGGAAAGGCAAATTCCGGATGCAAAAATAATATTTAAATGATTTATTTAAAAGCTTTATCTTTGAAAACTTAAAATTAAAGAAAAATAAACACCGGATGTTTACACCTGCAGAACTTTTAGAAATCAATACATTACTTACTCCTGAGAACAAAATCGTTATCCTTACCCATTATAATCCGGATGGAGATGCTATTGGTTCCAGTCTGGGGCTGAAACATTTTTTAAAGACAAAAGGAATTCATGCGGAAGTAATTGTACCCAATGATTTTCCGAAATTTCTGAAATGGATGCCGGAAGCTAAGAAAGTGATCATCGGAGAGTACAAAAGAAAACTGGCGTTCGATATGATTAGCGGAGCAGATGTGATTTTCTGTCTTGATTTTAATTCTCCTTCCAGAATAGGCCTTCTAGGGGAGTGGCTGACTAAAGCCTCTGCTAAGAAAATTCTGATTGATCACCATCAGCAGCCTGAAAACTTTGATTTTGTATATTCTGATACCGTAATTCCCGCTACTTCCCAGATGATCTATCATTTCATTGAAGCGCTGAATAAAGAACAGCTGGTGAATCTGGATATTGCAGAATGTCTGTATACCGGAATTATGACAGATACCGGAGGGTTCCGTTTCCGTTCTACAAGTGCTGCTACCCATAGGATTATTGCCAATTTAATAGAAAAGGGAGCAGATCCATCGGTGATTACCTCCAATACCTGGGATACCAACACGGTTTCCCGTCTTCATCTGCTTGCTTTAGTATTGGGAAGAATAGAGGTGGTAAATGACGGAAAGGTTGCTGTTCTGTCTCTTACAAGAAATGAGCTTAAAGAGTTTGGTTTCCAGAAAGGAGATACAGAAGGCTTTGTGAATTATGGTTTAAGTATTGCCGGGGTAAAAATGTCTGCCTTCTTTATGGAGGATTTGTATGAAGATTTTATTAAAATTTCTTTCAGAAGCAAAGATGATGTAGATGTGAACCAGTTCTCAAGAAAATATTTCAATGGAGGAGGGCATATCAATGCTGCCGGAGGGAAATCTGATGAATCATTATGGGATACGATAGAAACATTTAAGAAGAAGGTAGAAGGGGAAGTATTTTAACCCCATAGAAAGATAAAAGTCTATACCTATTGTTTTGGTTTTAGA
Organism: Chryseobacterium sp. 2987; assembly: GCF_031456375.1. Lineage (NCBI taxonomy): Bacteria > Pseudomonadati > Bacteroidota > Flavobacteriia > Flavobacteriales > Weeksellaceae > Chryseobacterium > Chryseobacterium sp. 2987. Next base: position 488,131 of record NZ_JAVDUN010000004.1, on the reverse strand, counting down.
AAAGAGCCCCTTGTGTATCCTTTGCTCTCCAGTTCCAGACAAGTGTATTCATATACTTCGCCAAACATTTCATCCAGATTTTTTTTGCTGAATAAGCTGAATTTGGTCATCTTGGGAGGATCCAGGAAGATATCGCAGGATTTGGCTTTAGAATAAACAGATTTGGCGATGGCAAGGTGGAGGATTCTGTCAAATTCTTTCATCAGGCTCATCTTTTTAAGCTCGTCATAGCTTATTGAATTCACATGAGAAGCAATCAGAAAATCACATTTGTCAATAATCGGTTCAATAGGAAGGTTATCCAGAACTCCGCCGTCTACATATATTTTTTCATCAATTTTTACCGGTGGTAAAATAAAAGGAACACTTGATGAAGCGAGAAGCGGCCTGAAAAGTTCACCTTCAGAGAAAAAATCAACAATTCCGTGAGTCATTTCTGTGGCCGTAACATAAACGGGTATTTTCAGGATCTTAAAGTCATCTTCAGGAAAATGATCTTTAAAAAGTTTTAAAATGAAATTCGAGCTGAAAATTCCGTTCTTGGAAAGCTTCAGGTAAGACCGGGAAAAGAAGGTCGTTTGTTTAACGATGTCTATCATCTCATCTGGCGTTTTTCCGAAAGCATAAAAAGCACCGACAATAGAACCTGCACTGGTTCCTGAGATAATATGAGGTTTAAGCCCGTATTCTTCCAAGGCTTTGAGGACTGCAATATGGGCGATTCCCCGCATTCCGCCCCCGGAAAGAGTGAGGCCGATGACCGGCGGTTGCTTTTTTTTGAAGGAGAATAAACCCATTGAAATAATTATTCCCTACTAATATACAAGATTTTTTAATATAGAATTGGTATATCTCTCCAAGCTGATAAAGTCCGTTTACAGGATCAGTTTTTTCGGCAGGTTATGAAGAAGTTCAGTATTGATGATCTCTGCGCAGATGGCTGGTTTTTCCCAATGCCCGTTATGTCCGCAGTCCAGGATATATGATTTTATATTTGTTCTGTCCGGAAGATGTTTAATCATGGCATCCGTTTTTACAGCATTATCATGTTTTCCTGCCAATACTAAAATTTTAGCTTCCAGATTTTCCATGATGTGCTTTTTATCCGTTCTTTCTACCATGCCTTTTACGCAGGCTAAAGCTCCCAGATTATTGGTTGATAAAGCGGTTTCAAGTGCGGTTTCAATTTTTCCTTCCAGAATATCCCTTTCGTTAGGGTTGAACAGATTAGGAATGCCGGCTCTGGCATAATGGGCAAATGCATCTTTGATGATCCTGTAACTTTTGATGCGTTGCTGTTTTTTCTCTTCATCATCCGCAAAGTAAGTCGAAAAGAATAGGGTAAGACTTTTAAGAGAGGCAGGATACTTTTCGGCAAAGGCTAATGCTGTGTAACCACCCATAGAATGCCCTAAAAGGTGTATTTTTTGAAGATTTTCGTGGTCTAAAACTTTTTTCACTTCATTTGCCATCAGTTCCATAGTGTGAACTTCCGCAAAAACCTCAGACTGCCCGTGTCCCGGGAGATCAATTTTTAACAGAGAAAAATCTTTGGAAAGATGAGATTCCATATCATTCCATATTGAAAGATTTTCCATAAAGCCGTGAAGTAGTACCAGGGTTTCTTTTCCGTTTCCTTTTTTCTCAAAATTCAGCATGATTTCAATCGTGTTACAGTTAAAATAAAGTTCGTTACAGTTTCAAATTTAAATAAAAAAAGAGCATTGTAAAAATGCCCTTTGCTTTTATTGAGTTAATTCAGTGTAAACTTTCTTTTCCCAAGGTTTTATATCTGCGATGCCGTATCGCTCTTTTTTAGAGATTGCAACATTGTCGAGAACATCTACGAAGTTTTTGTAATTGGCATCATCTGTTGGTTTGATAATGACCGTGAAATTACTCGGAACCGGAGCTTTTTTAAACGCTTCAGAAATAATCTTTGAAATGTTTACACCGTTGAAATCCGTTTCTTTTAAATTAGCTGTATTTAGCTCTTTCTCATTGCTTTGATGATAAAATACCCTATTGTCTTTACCAAGAATAAAAGTAATCTGATTTTTGTCATCAATTACATTAGTAGTGGGAACAGGGCTTTTTGCGGGCAGTCCTAAATCCATTACGTTGGGTTTTGTAAAATTAGTGGTAAACATGAAAAAGGTGATCAATAGAAACCCCAGATCTACCATTGGGGTCATATCTACCCTGATTAATTTTTTCTTTTGTTTTCCGCCTTGTTTTTCCTGAGTGTTTACTTCAGCCATGGTACATAGTTTTTAAATGTTAAACAAATTTTAATAAAGATTGAACTTTTGATCTTTATTTGAAAAAATCCATGCAAAGTTTATACCTTAATTTTTAATTTGGTAGTTGATTTTGTAAAATGATTCAATTTTAACATTTAAAATCGATTAATCTTTTTTTATTTTATAATGATTTATGATATTTTAAGGAGGTTTTTATTATTTACTGATGATTAATTTCTCAGATAAAATTATTTTTCCTTTATGCTGAATCTGAACCAGATATACACCGTTGATGAATGGAGTAACATCTATGGCCGCTTTTGACTCATTGTATTTTCTGCTGAATAATTTTCTTCCGGACATATCAGTAATATTTATTACTGTTTCACCAGGAAGATGGCCTATGTAAACCACATTTTTTGCAGGATTAGGAGAAAATGAGATCTGTAGAGGAGATGTATTCTCGTTTGTTCCCAGTGTGTCAGGTCCCAGCTTTATAATCCGGTAGTCATAATTGCCTTGAGAAACAGAAAAAGAATTAGATACGCCGGCCATAATATAACCCCCGTCCGCAGTCTGCTGTAGAGCGGATGCATAATCATCGTGTGTGCCGCCATATCTTCTCAGCCATTCTGTATCTCCGTTAGCATTTAATTTTATCAGTAAATAATCATTGGAACTGGGGTTGGTTGTATCTGTTGTAGCAGAGTAACCTAAAACAGCAAGCCCTCCGTCATCTGTATTATCAATACCGAAAGCATGATCATACAGGTGATCTCCAAAAGATTTTTGCCATTGCAGATTTCCGAGGGGATCCAATTTGATGACCCAGTAATCATAATTGCCATTACTAGCTGTAATATCTCCATCGCTGGAGTTGGAGCTTCCTGCAATGATATAGCCTCCGTCGGGAGTTTGTTTTAATGAATTGGCGGTATCTGAAGCAGAACCACCGTAATTTTTTGACCATTGGGTGTTCCCTGAAGAATCTACTTTTACGATCCAGTAATTAAAATCGCTGTTGCTCGTGCTTATATTACCAGTCATTACATATCCTCCGTCTGCCGTGAGTTCAAGAGAGCTGAATTCTTCAAAATTGGGCCCTCCAATAGATTTCTGCCATGTGACTCCTCCGTTTTGATCAAGTTTTACAATCCAGCCATCCAGATATCCGTTATTTCCGGTAATGTCTCCATCATTGGATTCTGATTTTCCCGCTACAATATACCCTCCATCAGGTGTCTGGCGGATACACCTAGCGGCATCATTACCGCTTCCGCCTAAGGTTTTCTGCCATTCTATGTTTCCTGTGGAATTCAGCTTTACAATCCAGAAATCTTCCTGACCATGATTGCCGGAAACATCTCCATTAACTGAACGGGTGGAACCGGCTACAATATACCCTCCGTCATTAGTTTGCCGTACAGAGTTGGCTTTATCATCTGCTGTGCCTCCATAGGATCTTTGCCATTCAACAGTTCCTGCAGCGTTCACCTTGATAACCCATTGATCGAAAAAGCCATGGTTGCCCATACCTTCATCAATGGAGTTGGAAGAACCTGCTATGATATACCCTCCGTCATTAGTCTGGTGAATATCCGGAGATTGTTCCATCCGGCTGCCTCCAAATGATTTCTGCCATTCTATGGTATTGTTCTGAGCTGGAAGGCCGGAGGAGATCATAACGGAGAAAAAAATAAATTTAAAATATTTCATAAAGTACTGAATTTGTGTTGATTTTAGGATGATAGTCTTCTTGTTGTTGTTCTATTTGCTGATCAGCAGTTTTTCAGAAACAATTATTTTATCCTCATGCATTACCTGGATGAAATAAGTACCTGTTGTAAATTGTCTGACATTTATGGCTGCCTTTTGGTCATTGTATTTCTGAGCAAATAATTTTCTTCCGGTCATGTCTGTAATGCTGATGGTTGTTTCACCATGCAATGGGCTGATATATACAAAATCTTTTGCCGGATTTGGATAAACAGCGGGTTTATTACCCAGGTGATTTTCTGCAGTGCTTAATTGCTTGGCATTTAATTTTACAATCCAAGCATCACCGTCTCCATGATATCCTGTAATGTCCCCGTCTGCAGAAGCGGTCATGCCTGCGAGTATATATCCTCCATCACTGGTCTGTTGGATGGAATGGGTTTCATCAAATTGACTTCCTCCCAATGATTTCTGCCATTGCATGTTTCCTGAAGAATCTAATTTGATGATCCAATAATCAACAAGTCCATGATTTCCTGTAATATTTCCGTCTAAAGATGCAGCTCCTCCGGCAACAATATATCCTTCGTCAGAAGTTTGCTGGATAGAGTTGGGATAATCGTTGCCACTGCCCCCGAAATATCTTTGCCATAACATATTTCCGTCAGAATCTAATTTGGCTACACGATAATTTGAGATTCCAAACGTTACCGGGATTTCAGAGTTAACAGAGTTGGACCCGCCGGCAACGATGTATCCCCCGTCTGATGTTTGCTGGATAGATTCTGCAAAATCAGCTAGATTGCCTTCCAATGATTTTTCCCACTGTATGTTTCCTGAAGAATCTAATTTTACGATCCAGAAATCTTCCTGACCATGGTTTCCTGTAACGTCTCCATCGGTAGAAAGAGATCCTCCAGCAATAATATATCCTCCGTCAGAGGTCTGTTGGACTGAACGTGCTCTGTCATAAGAACTTCCACCCAATGACTTCTGCCATTGCATGCTTCCTGATGTATCCAGCTTTACAATCCAGTAATCGGAATATCCATGATTTACGGTAACATCTCCGTCGGTAGAATAAGATTCACCAGCAATAATATATCCTCCGTCAGAAGTCTGCTGAATAGAATGGGCTATATCTTCTTTATTTCCACCCAATGATTTCTGCCATTGTATATTTCCTGAAGAATCTAACTTCACAATCCAGTAATCGGAATATCCATGATTTACGGTAACATCTCCATTGGTAGAAGAAGACGCGCCGGCAATAATATATCCTCCGTCAGAGGTCTGTTGAATGGAATTGGCAACGTCATCAAGAGTTCCACCCAGTGATTTTTGCCATTGTATAGCTCCTGAAGTATTTAGCTTGACGATCCAGAAGTCCGCAGTTCCATGATTTATTGTAACATCTCCGTTGGCAGAAGAAGATTCGCCGGCCATGATGTATCCTCCGTCCGAAGTCTGTAGAACAGAATGTGCCTGATCCCAGCTATTTCCACCCAGAGCTTTTTGCCATTGTATAGAAGGAGCTTGTGCAGAAATGCCGGAGGAAATGATAAAGAAGAAGAAAATAGATTTAAAATATTTCATAGATCTTTGTGATTGGTTATCAATGTTCTAAATTATTAAAAAAAATAATACCTGTTGTTATATCAACAGTAAATTAGAAATATTGCTTGATTGGCAACAAAAAAGACTGCTTCAAAATGAAACAGTCTTTTTTATTTATTGTTATTTACTTTTTTTGAAATACTCTACGCCGCATTCGAGGAATTTTTTAAAATCTTCTTTCGGCATGTATCCTGAAACCGGAGTATTGATTACCTTTCCGTCGGGCGTTATTAAAACATAGTGAGGCTGGGAATTATTATTGAAGTTGACCTGCTGGAATAAGCTCCATCGGTCCCCAATAGTTTTTACCTTTTTGATCTGTCCGTCCCCAAGGTCAATCTTTGTTTTCTGGTCTTCCGGAAGCTCTTCCTTATCATCAACATATAAAGAAGCCAGGACAACATCGTTTTGAAGCGTTGGTAAAATATCCGGTTCGCTCCATACAAATTCTTCCATTTTACGGCAGTTTTCACATCCATATCCGGTAAAATCAATCAGGATAGGCTTGTTCTCTTTCTTCGCAATTTCAATGGCTTTAAAGAAATCATGTTCAGGATGCATTCCTAAGATGCCGTCTTTTTCGTCATGGAAATAGCTCACATTCAGGGGAGGCAGGATTCCGCTTAACAGCTGAAGTTTCGGGCGGTCAGAAGGAATTAACCCCTGAATCAGATAAATCACAAAACCCATTCCCAAAGCCCCCAAAATCTTTCTGGTAATGGAGATTTTAGGTTTTTTATCGTCATGCGGGAATCTGATCAGCCCGAACAGATATAAAGCGAGGCCTAATGCAATGATAATCCAGATTGCAATGAAAAGTTCTCTTTTTAAGAAGAATGTTTTGGAAACCAGGTCAGCTTTGGATAAGAATTTTAAAGCCAGTGCCAATTCTACAAAACCTAAGACCACTTTCACGGTATTCATCCATCCTCCGGATTTCGGAAGACTTTGTAAAGCCTGAGGGAATAAAGCCAGTAGCCCAAAAACAATCGCCCATGCCAGTCCGAACCCTGCCAGAGCAAAAGTAAGCAGCATCGGAACGTTGGTAGAGCCTGTTACAGCGCTTCCCAATAAACTTCCCAGAATAGGGCCCGTACATGAGAATGAAACAATCACAAGCGTTAAAGCCATAAAGAAAATACCGATAATTCCTCCTGCTTCCTCAGCCTTTGAAGATTTGTTGGCAATAGAGCTTGGAAGCGTAATATCGTAGTATCCGAAGAAACTACCTGCAAAGAAGATAAATATGATGAAGAACGCAATATTCAGCCATACACTGGTAGAAATTTCGTTGAAAATATTTCCGGCAATTCCATCAATTAGGTGGAACGGAAGACTTAGCAAAACGAAGATTAAAAGGATGAAAAATCCATAGATCAATGCATCTCTTTTCCCCTTTGCCTTGTTCTTGCTTCCTTTAGTAAAGAATGAAACCGTTAGTGGAATCATTGGGAATACACAAGGGGTCAGTAAGGCAATTAATCCTCCGATGAACCCTAAGAACAGATAGGTCCAGTAATTTTCATCCACCTTTGTTGAGGCTGTTCCGCAGTCCGTTAGTGGTTTCTGGAAATCAAGGGTTTCAATTTTCAGCTGTTTTGGGTCCAGTTTAGAAGCCTCTGTAATCGTTACTTCTCCTTTTGCAGGATCTGTAGCAACTGTTTCTGTTACTTTTGCGGAATCTTTGGCTGGTTCAGCCGTTTCGTCAGTCGCTGCTGCTTCCTCAACACCTTTTGGAGTAACTTTTTGGTTGAATTCTAAAGTATTGGGAGCCAGACACACCCTGTCATCACAGGTCTGATAGGTAATTTCAGAAGTAACGTCTGCGGGTTTTGTGGGATCTTTTAATTTGAATTTCTGTTTGAAGCCTGCTGTATTGGAGTAATATACAATAGTTCCTCCGAAAGCCTCAGAAAATTCCTCGTGCTTTTTACCGACTTCGGTGAATTTACCAATCAGTTCAATATTTTTCCCTGAAACCTTATATTCAGTAGGAATCCCGGTATCTTCAGGAAGATCTTTGGAATAAATATGCCATCCGCTTTCCATGGTGGCATTCAAAACAGCTTCATACTGATTGTTCCCTAAGTCATTGACGGTGAACTTAAATTTTACAGGATTTTTAATCTGTGCATTGATTCCTGCCGCTAAAAATAGGAGGACTGCTAAAAACCAGTTTCTAAATTTCATTTTACTTTTCATTAAAAATTTTGAGAACACGCTTCGTTTTCTCATCTTTTGCATATCTTCTGTCCTGTCTTAACGGAATAATTCCGAGAACGGAATTATTGTTGTCACACAGGATCCAAATTTTTTGCCTCGCTAAAATAGATAATTTTTCGTCCCTAAAAAACTTAGAGACTTTCTTTTTACCTGAAAATCCCGAAGGATAAATTTCATCTCCGTCCTGTTGTTTTCTTAAATACACTGGAAATTGAATTCTTTCAGCATCAAAATCCCAGTTGAAATTATTATTAATTCCATCAATATCTTCAATACAATTTTGAAGATTGATAGTCAGCAAAGCTTCACTAAGATCAATATTTTCGGCAACAATGATTTCTTTTTTGATTTCCTGTTTTAAATTCAGGTTAATAAAAATGAATTCATCACGGCTGACGATCAACTGATACTCTTTTGAAAAAAAAGAGCTGCCGTTTTCTGCTTTGAAAATTTTGGGGATTTCATTCTCCTGGTCGAAACCATATTTTTTTAAAATCTCAAACTTCACGAAATCACTTTCCTGATCCAGCTTTTCCTTTGATAAGATTTTATGGTCAGGGTTAAATACGGTGAGCTTATTTTCAATCTCCTGAATCTGTTTTTCAGCAAAATCTTTGGTTTGATTCAGATAGAACATACTTCTTTTGAAATTGTTAAGGAAATGATTATTCGTTTCCAAAAGCTTCGGAACAATCTCATTTCTGATCTTATTTCTCAAATAATCACTTTTTTTATTGGAAAGGTCTTCCCGAAAAGCGATATCGTTTTTCTCAGCAAACTTATAGATCTCGTCTTTTGAAACATGTAAAAGAGGGCGCAGGATGTGGTTGTCATTCGCAGGAATTCCGCTAAGCCCTTTAATTCCGGATGCTTTGGATAAATTGATAAGAAAAGTTTCCAGCTGGTCATTCAAATGATGGGCAGTTGCCAGGAATTCAAGTTGTTCCTGTTCTTTAATCTTTCTGAAAAAATCATAACGGAGTTCTCTGGCCCATAGCTGGATAGAGTTTTCAGGTTTTCTGTCTTTTTCTGAAACTTCATAAAGATGAAACGGGATATTATTTTTCTCGCAGAAATCCTGTACCGTTTCTTGATCGAGATCAGAGTCTTTTCCACGCAGTTTATAGTTGATATGGGCAATCTGGATTTTGAATTCTGAATTCTGTATTTCATCTCTGAAATCCCTGAACAGCGAAGCCAGAACCATAGAATCTGCACCTCCGCTCACCGCCAGAAGATAACTGCGTTTTTCCGGATGGCTGACCAGATTTTTTAACTCATTTTTTAAACTTATTTTTTCCAAGACTTAGGTTGGGAATTTCTTTTATGCAAAGATAATCCATATAATTCAATTGAATTTCCCTAACTTTGATTCGTCTAAAAATGATTACTTATGAAGATTTTTAAAATTTTAGCAGTTTCTGCAATGGCGCTGGGATTGACATCTTGTGTCAGTAAAAAACAGTATGACGCTTTGAGCACAAACTATAAGCAGTGTATTGAAAATATTGGAGAAAGACAAAGAGAAATTCAGGATTTAAAGTCTCAGAATTCAGCATTGGCAGGTGAAAACAATCTGTTGAAAAGCCAGCATGATGCTTTAAAATCATCTTTGGATGCATGTTTGTCCAATACAGGGAAAAGTTCGGCTAATATCGATAAACTGGTAGGGGAGATCAATGCGTCTAATTCTTACATCAAACAATTGATTTCTAATAATGCTAAGAACGATAGTCTTAACCTTGCATTATCTAACAAGCTGAAAAGATCTTTGGATAATGTAACGGATGATGATGTACAAGTGAAAGTTCTGAAAGGAGTAGTTATGATTTCGCTTTCAGATAAAATGCTATACAAAACAGGAGATTACAATGTACTGCCTGCAGCTCAGGAAGTGTTAGGGAAAGTGGCGAAAGTAATTAATGATTACGATAAATATTCTGTATTAATTGAAGGTAATACGGATAATGCTCCACTAAGTTCTCCTAATCTGCCAAAAGATAACTGGGATCTTTCTGCATTGAGAGGTACAGCTATTGCAAAAGTGTTACAGACACAATTTGGGGTAGATCCTGCAAGGATCACTGCGGGAGGACGTTCTGAATACAATCCTAAGGCAACTAATATGAGTGTTTCCGGAAGAGCGGAAAACAGAAGAACAGAGATCATCATTATGCCTAAACTTGATGAGTTTATGAAACTGATGGATATTGCTCCTAAGAAGTAATGCAAATAACTTAAAATAAAAAACAGATCCTGAAGAAATTCGGGATCTGTTTTTTTTAATCAAATTAATTCTTCTTTTTTCAATAAGGAAATAATTCGCTGCAAAAATGAGCTGGATATTTCGGTTTTAGTTTTTTTTAACGAAGAAACCGCTCTGCTTGTTGGCTTTGCGGTCTTCTGATTCTCTTGGTTAATTTGTTTTTCAGCCACATTCATTGTTTTTCCTTTAGTGTTTTTACCCTTTGTTCTTTGCAAATGTATCGTTATTATGAATGCCAGGGTATCCGTGTTTTTACGGTATTTTAAATCGTGATCACCGTGTATCTTGATGAATAGCCCCGGAATGGAGGGTTTTTCTTATATTTTAAGTACATTTGAATAACAAAAAAATTGCAGCATGAGCTTTTTCGAAGAAAAAAATCCTGAAATGGACCGGTATCTGGAAACCCACGCTTCTTCAGAACCTGAAATTTTGAAAAAATTAAGAAGAGAGACCTATCAGAAAACAACACAGCCTCACATGATCTCCGGATATCAGCAGGGAAGACTTTTGACGATTATTTCCCAAATAATAAGGCCTGAGAATGTTCTTGAGATAGGAACTTTTACAGGATATGCTACTTTATGTCTAGCTGCCGGATTATCTGGTGAAGGAAAAATAACAACACTGGATGTCAATGAAGATCTTGCCTATCTGCCGAAAAAATATTTTGAAAACAGTGAATATGCAGGACAGATCAATTTCAGGCTTCAGGATGCAAAAGAATTTCTGAAAGAAACAGATGAGTTTTTTGATCTCGTGTTTATTGATGCAGATAAAGAAAACTATGCTGAATATTTCAAACTGATAAAACCCAGAACAAAATCAGGCTCTGTTGTAATGTTTGATAATGTTTTGTGGTACGGAAAAGTTCTGGAAGAAAATCCTAAACAAAAATCAACACAGTCCATTAAAGAACTGAACGATTTAATTGCAAAAGATGATGATTTTGAAAATCTTATTTTACCTTTGCGGGACGGAGTAAACTTCCTTCGCAGGAAGTAATTAAAAGATATAGAGATTGAGGGATTTAGGGATGTTATATCTTCTGAACCGTTCAATTTCTTAACTTCTAAATGAATAAAATGAACAAAGGAATTTGTATAGTCACTGTAGCACCGGTACGGGCAGAAGGTTCTGATAAAGCGGAAATTGTTACGGAAATATTGTTTGGAGAAAGCGCAGACATTCTGGAAGTAAATAAAAACTGGACCAGGATAAAAATGCATTATGACGGGTACGAAGGATGGATGGATACCAAACAGCTGAAACCTGTAACGGATGAGGAGCTGGAAAAAAGAAAAGTTACCGTGATCACTGAAGACTTTTCTTCCGTGCTGATGAATGATGGAAAAACACTTCTCTCCATGGGGTCTGAAGTAGAATTTCCTGCAGTGGCTTCAAGAAGAAGCCATGATCTGCGCGAAAGTATTGCTCTGGCTGCCAAAGAATTTCTGAATGTTCCCTATCTGTGGGGAGGTAAAAGTTTTTTTGCTGTAGACTGCTCCGGTTTTACGCAGCTGGTATATAAAATTCATGGGATTAAGCTTCCAAGAGATACTTATCAGCAGGCAGAAGTAGGAGAGCCCCTGACTTTTGTTGAAGAAAGTCAGCCCGGAGATTTAGCATTTTTTGAAAATCCTGAAGGAAAAATTATTCATGTAGGCATTATGCTGGATAACCAGAGAATCATTCATGCTTCAGGAAAAGTAAGAATTGATATTTTAGACTCCACAGGGATCTTTAATAAAGAAATGAATAAACATACTCATAAGCTGAGAGTGATCAAAAATGTGCTTTAAACTTTAAAATCAGCCTGAAATGGAGAATATTCTGTTGACCGCTTTTGATGTTTTAAATTTTGGATTGGTGATCTTCTTCTGGAGATTTACCCTGAAGCAATACAAAACACTTCCGGAAAGAATTCCTGTTCACTTTGATTTTTATGGAAAAGCAGATCATTTCGGAGGCCGGAAGTCCGCCTTTTTGATGCCGGGGGTGGCAGCTGCTTTATTTGTAGTGCTCACTTTTGCTGTACGATATGCCAATGCGGTTAATTTTCCGGTGGAAATTACCGAACAGAACAAAGATGCCCAATTTCTGATCATGGAAATTTTTGTCAGATGGATACTTACTTTGGTACTCCTGATTTTCATGAATCTCCAGGATTATATGTTCCGCTATACCTTTGATAAAAACGTAAAGCCGCGGGTTCCTTTTGGAGGAGCTATTCTGGCTATTTTCGGAAGCCTGATCACCGTCTTTATTTTTATTGGTTTGTTTAAATGATATCTCCTCAATATCGTCATAAAATTAAATTTAAAAAATAATTCAGATGTCCTTCTTTTATAACCTGTTTGTTAGTCTTCTTATCTTCGGAATGAAGATTTTTTCGTTATTTAATGATAAAACTAAAAAAGGAGTTGACGGGAGAGAAGAATCATTGAAAAAAGTAAAAAACGCTTTTTCACCTTCCGATAAAGTTATTTGGATGCATGCGGCCAGCCTCGGGGAATATGAGCAGGGTCTTCCTGTTTTGGAAAAGTTGAAAGAGAATTATCCGGATCATAAAATTCTGGTAACTTTCTTTTCACCTTCCGGTTATGAAAATATGATTAAAAAGAAACATAGTGAAGATGTAATCTGTTATCTTCCTTTTGATAAAAAAAATATTGTAAAAGACTTTGTATCACAATTTAATACTGAACTATTTTTTACGGTGAAGTATGATTATTGGTATAACCTTTTGGCTGAGCTTAAAAATAAAGGGACTAAAATCTATGTAGTTTCCGCATTATTTTATGAAAGACAGTCTTTCTTCACATCGTATGGAAAATGGTTTGTAAAGCAGCTTCAGAAAAATGTTGACTGGTTTTTTCATCAGACGCCGTTTTCTATGGCACTTGCCAAAAGTGTAGGACTTACCAATTCTTCGGTAGCGGGTGACACGCGGTTTGATCGTGTAAAACAGCTTAAGAAGCGTGATAATCATGTAGAATATATCAATACATTCATTGACGGTAAACAAACCGTGGTTTTTGGAAGCAGCTGGCAGGCGGAAGAGAAAATAGCGGCAACAGTTTTCAGGAAAAATGCAGATCTGAAATTAATTATAGCACCTCATGATCTGAAAAGAGTAGAGCATCTAAAAAGTATCTTCCCTGATGCTTTGGTATACAGTGAAATTAACAATGCTGAAGCAGCTGTAAAAGAATCTCAGATTTTAATTATAGACAGCATCGGATTGTTGTCAAAACTCTATTCCTATGCAGATATAGCAATAGTAGGAGGTGGCTTTCATGATGCAGGGCTTCACAATATTCTCGAAGCAGCAACATTTGGAATCCCGGTAGTTTTTGGGAATCACTACAAAAAGAATCCGGAAGCAGATGATCTGATTGCTGCAGAAGGAGGTAAGTCTTTTTCTGAAGAAAATGCCGCCGCAGATTTTATTTTATTCCTTCTCAATAATGAAGAAGAGCTTGAATCAATGTCTCAGAATGCCGGAAAATTTGTAGAAGAAAAACCTAATTCCACAGAACTTATCCTTCAGAAAATTTTATTTTAAAAATCCCTGGCTTTTAATCCCTTTCATGATTTGTTCTATATTTTCCGGAATGCTTTCACAATCGCGGAGCCAGTTCATATCCAGGCCGTTGTTGGTGGATAATTTCAGAAGGTAATGATTTTCTTCTATGCCGGATTGGGTTGTTCTCAGGAAGTCATCAATTTCCAGCCAGTAATCTTCATCCAGCTTTTTCGCAAGTATCAGAGCTTTAAATACTTTATTGATAATATAAAGGTATAATTTATAAACATGATCAAACCTTTGCCTGCTGAGATCGCTATTGTATTCTAAAATTTTGTTGATAAGAAGTAAATTAAGCGAAACATCCCCGAATTTATCGGTAGTTATTTTAACATGTTCTGTAATCTCTGCACTTATTTTCCGGATAACACTCAGAAAATATTGAGAATTGCCGATGTATTTGGAAGCCAGAAGAATTTTTTCTGCAACGTTCTCCTCCATGGCGTTTCTTTTATCGTCCGTAGTTTCCGGATCTATAAGCTCGAAATATAACTTTTTAGACAGGAGCTTGTCTTTCTTCAGCAATCTGAAAATAAGCCTGTCCTTTTCTATATTTGAAAAAGCGCTCAGTGCCGCTTTGAATTCTTTTGAATACTCCATCAGTTGAAAATTTTAGAATACTTAAGGAACCCGTTCACAGCCCAGTTGGCGGTATAATAAAGTGATTTTATAGTAGAGAATTCCATGAAATCTTTATATACAAGATACTGATCTATGATGATATTTTTTTTCTTTCTGGAAACACTATTTTCGCGCATTCTGTATTTTGCCAGGGTCTTTTTTAAGGGCTTGCCTTCCGGGATTACTTTTAAAAGGTTTAGCCACATCACATGATCTTCCCGTTTGCTTTTAATAGGAAAGAAAAATTTACCAACTCTTTTGGTATCATACATTGTAGAAACCGGAGCAAGTCTGCAGGTTTTCAGAAGATTAGAGAACGTAACAATCTTGTCTGCTTCGAAATCTTTAAGAACAGGCTGAAGCTGCTCATTACACCTTGAATAATTACAATATACAAGCTCTGCATGATGTTCCTGCATATAACCTGTCATCGTTTCCAGATATTCTGGGTACCAGTAGTCATCAGAGTCTAGGAACGCAATATATCTTCCCGTGGCTCTTTCAAGGCTTTTATTTCTGGCATTTCCTGCTCCTCCGTTTTTCTCCAGAACCTGTAGTTTTATTCTCGGGTCGTTATATTTTCTGATGATTTCAATGGTGTTGTCTCTGGATAGGTCATCAGTAATCAGCCATTCCCAGTTCTGGTAGGTTTGGTCAAGAACAGACTGTATCGTTTCTTCGATAAATTCTGCAGAGTTGTAACATGGAGTAATGATGGAGACGAGGTCTTGCATTTGTGTCGTTATATCGTTCAAAATTATAAAAATTTCTTTTCATACAGATGCCATGAAGCAATTCCTACTCCAATCACCACGAACATGCATACAAAACTCATGAGATATGGATTGTAATCAGCAAAAAGACCCGTTGTTTGAAATGTTCTGATAATAGGGAAATGGAATATATAGATTCCATAGGTGAAATCCCCATACTTGCCGAAATTATTCAGGAATTTAAAAGAGTAGGCAATATACAGCACAATGATGCTGATCATGATGGGGGAGAATAGTTTTATTTTGAGAAACAGATCAATCCATACGGTAATAATAGCGATGATGAAAAGGATGTTCTTGTGTTTGATGAATTGATCAAAATGAAAGTAAATCAACATTCCTCCTATGAAATAACACAGTGATCCCGGCAGCTGCTTGGACATTGAAATTTTCCCAGCCATTTCAAAATAATTGAGATAAATGAGCGAAAGAAAATATAGTACAATCAGACTGGTCGTTCTGTATTTATTATTTTTTCCGAATAATAAAAACATCAGGGGAACAGCAATGTAAAAGCACATTTCTACCTTCATGGTCCAGAGTGCTCCGTTTACAGCCTGATTGCCGAAGACGCCCGGTAGCCAGGGAGCTTTAAAATTCAGGAAAAGAGAATTCCAGAACAAATACTTATAAACCTGCGTATTGCCGAAATATTCCGAAAAAGAAAGTGTACTTACCAGACTGAGCAGGATCGCACAAAGAAATACAACCAACAGGTAAGCGGGAACAATCCTGTTGAATCTTTTCTTTGCATAGCTTTTAAGGCTGGATGATCTGTCATAACTTCGCGCAATTAAAAATCCGCTGACCACAAAAAACGAAAAAACGGCAATTTCTACGGGGCTGTTTTCTAAAACGGCGAGCTCTTTAGAGAAGCTTAATGCTCCCAGATGTCCAACAAAGACAATGAAAGCGAGGAGAACACGGATAAAGTCAAAATTATTTTTCGTTATGTTTTGCATTTTTTTTCTTTGCTACAAAAATAACTTTTTTAATACAATACGGGTGTTTCAGCAGGTTCAATATTTATTAAATAAGATAGATTTTGATCTGTCTTGTGTTAAAATTGGCAGAAATATAGAATTGTAAAATAATTTTTCACAAAAAATAGTAATATAAATCAAAAAAATTATAATTTTAGCGCTTGAAAATTTGAGTATATGAAGAAATTAGCATTACTATTTGCAGGTTTATCATTATTTGTAGCTACAGGATGTAATAACGACAACGATAATGAAATGGAATATCCGTTGGTAGGTGTATGGCAGCCATACAAAGAAGTTGTTACCACTATAGAGACAGGAGAAACTCCGGTTTCAGACGAGATTACTTATACCACTTGTCAGAAAGATTCCAGATGGAGGTTCAATACAGAAACTGTAGGTAAAAGAACAGATTGGGGGGATTCTGCAACTCCGGGGCAGTGTGCTATATCATCAGACCGTAATTTTACGTATACCTATGATAAAAGTGCCAAAACAGTGGTGATCAAATACCAGGGAACTGTAGAGCCTGCAAGTGGGAAGATTGTTACCCTTAATGAAACTACCCTGAATCTTGCTATCAGAGAAAATACAGAAAACCCAAATGTATTTAAGACGAGAACATATACGATGAAGAGAATTCCTCAGCAATAATATATTTTAGCATAAGATAAAGATCTCATCTCCGGATGAGATTTTTTTTTAAATAATGAGTCGAAAATAGGATTGGTCATTTAACTTTTTAAACCATTAAGTGCACTTCACTTTTAGAATGTTTATCTTAAAACTGAAACAGGCTCTAAATGCATCTCCGGCAATTAATTAAAAATTAAATCTCCATTTCCTTTAAAATCATTATTTTTGTGAATCTTGATTTCAGAACTAAACAACATCTGAAATCCGGAGTTTAACATCTAATATCTATAATAAAGTGTTTTACGATCATCAGCAGATAGAAAAAAAGTGGCAGAAATACTGGGAGGAAAATCAAACGTACAAGACTTCCAATAACACAGACAAACCTAAATTTTATGTTCTAGATATGTTTCCGTATCCATCCGGGGCAGGGCTTCACGTGGGGCACCCGCTGGGGTATATTGCATCAGATATTTATGCGAGATATAAAAGACATCAGGGATTTAATGTGCTCCACCCGGTAGGTTATGACAGTTTTGGTCTTCCTGCTGAACAGTATGCTATCCAGACAGGGCAGCATCCCGCTGTAACTACTGAGCAGAATATCAACCGATATGAAGAACAGCTGAAAAAAATCGGTTTTTCATTCGACTGGAGCAGAGAAGTGAGAACTTCCGATTCTTCTTATTATAAATGGACCCAGTGGATTTTTATCGAGCTGTACCATTCATGGTATAATAAAGATACAGACAAAGCCGAATCTATTGATACCCTGATTCGTCATTTTGAGGAAAAAGGAACAGAAGGGTTAAATGCCAATCAGAACGATGAATTAAATTTCACCGCAGAAGAATGGGAAAAGGCTTCAGAACTGGATAAAGAAGATATCTTATTAAATTACCGTTTGGCTTACAGAGCTGAAACAACGGTAAACTGGTGTCCGGCTTTGGGTACAGTACTGGCTAATGATGAGGTAAAAGACGGGAAATCCGAAAGAGGAGGATTCCCTGTATTCCAGAAAAAAATGATGCAGTGGAGCATGAGAATCTCAGCTTATTCTGAAAGACTATTACAAGGACTTGCTACTTTGGACTGGCCGCAGCCTTTGAAAGATTCCCAGGAATACTGGATCGGGAAATCTCAGGGAGCTCAGGTGAAGTTTCAGGTAGAAGGACACGATGAGGTTGTTGAAGTGTTCACTACAAGGCCTGATACCATTTTCGGAGCAACATTTATGGTGTTGGCTCCTGAAAATCCTTTAGTGGAAACCATTACTACAGACGCACAAAAAGCAGAAGTAGATACTTATATAGAAGAAACTTCCAAAAAAACAGAAAGAGACAGAATGGCTGACGTGAAAAACGTGAGCGGTGCTTTCACCGGAAGTTATGCAGTCAATCCGTTCAGCGGAGAAAAAATGCCAATTTATATTTCAGATTATGTATTGATGGGCTACGGAACAGGAGCGGTAATGGCTGTTCCTGCACATGATGAACGTGATCACAGATTTGCAAAGAAATTTAATCTGGAAATTAAAAAAGTTGTAGAAACTGAAGAAGATGTTCAGGAGAAATCTTTTGATTCTAAAGATTCGGTTTGTGTGAACTCTGATTTCTTAAACGGAATGAGTTATAACGATGCCAAATCAAAAATAATTTCAGAAATTGAAAACAAAGGAATTGGCCACGGAACGACCAATTACAGACAGCGTGATGCTATTTTCTCAAGACAGCGTTATTGGGGAGAACCGGTTCCTATATATTATAAGGATGGAATGCCTTACACGTTACCAACTTCTGCATTGCCTTTGGAACTTCCGGAAGTTGAAAAATATTTACCAACTGAAGACGGAGATCCGCCATTAGGAAATGCAAAAACTTTTGCATGGGATGAGATAAACCAGAAGGTGGTTGCTACAGATTTAATTGATGACAAAACGGTTTTCCCTTTAGAATTATCCACAATGCCTGGATGGGCAGGAAGTTCATGGTACTTCCTTAGATATATGGATCCGAAAAATGAAGAGGTTTTCACCAATAAAGAACTTTCAGATTACTGGGGACAGGTAGACTTATATATAGGAGGAAGCGAACATGCTACCGGACACTTACTGTATTCCCGTTTCTGGAATATGTTCTTAAAAGACAGAGGATATATCAATCATGATGAGCCTTTCCAGAAACTGATCAACCAAGGGATGATTCTTGGGATGAGTGCTTTTGTCTACAGAATTGACGGAACCAACCAATATGTTTCTAAAAATTTAGCAGGAAATTATTCAACACAACAAATTCACGTTGATGTATCCTTATTAAAAGGAACTTCAGATGAGTTAGATACAGAAGCTTTCAAAACATGGAGACCGGATTATGCCGATGCTGAATTTATTTTAGAGGATGGAAAATACATCACAGACCGTGAAGTAGAAAAAATGTCCAAGTCAAAATATAATGTAGTGAATCCTGATGATATCTGTAATGAATACGGAGCAGACGGGCTAAGACTATATGAAATGTTCTTAGGGCCATTAGAGCAGTCTAAGCCTTGGAACACCCAAGGACTAAGCGGAGTTTACGGTTTCCTTAAAAAATTCTGGAACCTGTATTTCAACGGAGATGTTTTTGAAGTTTCTGATGAAGAGCCTACAAAGGCAGAATACAAAGTTTTACATACCTTAATAAAGAAGGTGGTTTACGATATTGAAAACTTCTCTTTCAATACATCAGTATCATCATTTATGATTGCTGTGAACGAGCTGCAAAAAATAAAATGCAACAAGCGCAATATTTTGGAACCATTAGCCGTTATCATCTCTCCGTATGCTCCGCACATCTGTGAAGAGCTTTGGAGTTTACTGGGACATGACACTTCTATTGAATTTGAAAAGTTCCCGGTATTGAATGAAGAATATCTGATTGAAGATGAAATTGAATATCCGGTAAGTGTAAATGGTAAAATGAAGTTCAAAATTTCGCTTTCAGCTCAATTATCTGCCAAGGAGGTAGAAGATTTGGTGATTGCAGATGAAAAAATGCAACAGATTTTGGAAGGCAAAACCCCTAAAAAAATCATTGTTGTGCCTCACCGTATTGTGAATATCGTAATTTAAAAAAAAATTAACATTGGCAAATTAAAAAAAATGAAGGGCTTATTTTTTTAAATTTTTAACCCAAATGTTAAAATTGGGGAAAATAAATAAAATTTTTAAAAATAATTATTATATCGAAATCGTATTAAATTTTCTTTATCAAAAAAATGCAAAATGTTTATTTAAGACTCTTGCATTTTAATTAATTTTGCCTTTAATTTACACCCTGTAAAAATTTAAAACAATATAATTTAGTTAAATATGGAAATGAATGTTTCAAAAAATGATGAGCAAGTAGTTGCTAGAAAAGCAGGAGGTTTAAATCCAGCTGTTATTATTCCTATTCTATTTGCTATAGGAGTATGTATTTATTTATTCGTTCTTGGAAGCCCAGGAAACTTTAAAGATGCAGACAAACTAGGAAGTGGATCTGTAGCCTTTTCAAGTGTTGAAGGAAAAGACATTCACCCAGAGTCGTTTTTAGGTATTATCTACAAAGGAGGGGTTATCGTACCAATCTTGATTACTTTCATGATTACTGTAATTGTTTTCTCTTTTGAAAGATATTTCGTACTAAGCAAAGCTGCTGGTAAAGGAAACTTAGACAACTTCGTAGTTCAGGTAAGAAGCTTATTGAACAAAAACAAAATTGATGAAGCTTTAGAAGAGTGTGACAGACAACAAGGTTCTGTTGGTAACGTAGTGAAGGAAGGTCTTACTACTTACAAAGCGCTTTCTCATGATACTACTTTAAATAAAGAGCAAAAAATGGTAGCTCTTAACAAAGCTATCGAAGAAGCTACTACTCTTGAGATGCCAATGCTTGAGAAAAACATGATGATCCTTTCTACTTTAGGAACTGTTGCAACGCTAGTAGCACTTCTTGGAACGGTAATCGGGATGATCAAGGCATTCTTCGCGTTAGGTTCAGGTGGTGGTACTCCAGATGCTGCTGCACTTTCTACAGGTATCTCTGAAGCATTGATCAACACGGCTTTAGGTATTGGTACTTCAGCAATCGCTATTATCCTTTACAACTTCTTTACTTCTAAAATTGACGGATTAACTTATAAGATCGACGAGATCGCTATGAGCATCCAGCAGTCTTTCGCTGAATTCAACTAAGAATTAGCAAGGAATTTGCAGTAAGTAAAAAGAAGTTTAATTAAAAATCATTAATAATAATGGCGAGAGTCAAACCAAAAAGACACGGAGTAATTACGGACATGACGGCAATGTGTGACGTTGCGTTCCTACTACTTACGTTCTTTATATTGACCACTCAGTTTAAAAAACCTGACGTGGAGCAGATTAAACCGCCATCTTCAATATCTGAAAAACTTCTTCCTGATGCCAGTCTTATGACTATTAATGCTACACCGGACGGAAAATTCTATTTCCAACCAGTAGAAAACGCATCAGAAAGATTAGCGCTTTTGGAAAAAATGGGTGAAAAGTATAAAATGACTTTTGACAACAAACAAAAAGCTGCTTTCCAGAAAGTACAGGCAATCGGGGTTCCTATGAACCAGCTGAAAGGCTATCTCGATCTGTCTGAAGATGAGCAGAAAAATTATAAGAGTCCTACAGGGATTCCGATGGATAGTACAAATAAGCAGTTAATCGACTGGGTACAACAGAGTTTAAGCGTTAATCCTGATTACAAATTAGCAATCAAAGGTGACGTTACTACCGAATACCCTAAAGTTAAAAGCCTGTTTGAGGGTTTGAGAGATATTGATTTTCTTAAATTTTGGTTGATTACATCACAAGAAGGTAAACCGTAAATCATTAGAAATGGCAGAAGTACAAGTACAGGATAAGGGCGCCAAAGGCGGCAAGGTACGTTCCAAGAAGCAGAGTACCAGAGTTGATATGACTCCGATGGTGGACTTGGGTTTTCTATTGATTACCTTCTTTATGTTCACAACTACATTTAGCAAACCGAATGTTATGGATTTGGGTCTTCCGGCAAAACCGAAAGATGAAACTAAAAAACCACCTCCAACAGAAATTAAACTTTCGAACTCTATCTCAATATTATTAGGTAAAGACAACAAAGTGTTCTGGCATCAGCAGGATAATACATCCCTGAACGATCAGAATCTTAATGAAACTACCTTAGACAGAGCTGGAATCAGAAAAGTTATTGAGCAGGCAAAAGCAAGAGCTGCAGATCAAACCAAATTTACGGTGATCATTAAGCCGACTGACGATGCTGTATATAAAAACTTCGTGGATATTCTTGATGAAATGGCCATTACCAAAAGCGAACAGTACGGGGTAACCGACTTGAAGCCTTGGGAAAAAGCAATTTACGAGAAAAAAATAGGTGGTGCTTCTGCACCGGCTGCCACAAAGTAATTTAACCATAAAATTGTATATCTATGGCAGATGAAAATGTATACGGTCAGAATCTTACTTTAGACGAAATCGTATTTGAAAATAGAAACAAGGAATATGGTGCCTATGACCTTAGACATCAGTATCCTAGACTTTTGACAAAATCTTTTATTGTCGGAACGTCTTTATTCCTACTTATGGCTTTGTCTCCGTTCATCTATCTTACGATCAAGAATCTTACAGCTCCGCCTAAACAGGAAGTAAAGGCAGATCTATTAAATATTATTGAAGAAGATCCGATTATCGAGCAGCCTAAAGAAGAAGAACCACCTCCACCACCTCCACCTCCAAAAGAGGAAGAGAAAATTGAGGTGATCCAGAACGTGGTTCCTGAGCCTGTAAAAGCTCCGAAAATTGAAACTCCTCCACCGCCGATTTCTAAGCAGTTAGAAACGACTACTGGTTTACAAAATCAGGAAGGAGTAAAGGCTCCGGCCTATACACCACCGCCACCACCGCCATCTACAGGTACTAAAGCAAGTACTGCAGAGGTGAAGACGAATAACCCTAACGAGATCTACAAAGATGTAGACCAGTCTGCAGAATATCCTGGAGGTATGGGAGCATTGAGAAAGTTCCTTGGGGAAAACTTTGATACTTCATTAATGGAAGGAGGTGAAGGTACGCTTAAAGCTAAGCTTAAATTCGTTGTAGAAAGAGACGGTACCGTTTCCGGAGTTGTAATTGAAGAGAAATCTCCAAATGGCGACTTCAACAATGAAGCAGTGCGTGTAGTTAAGAAACTGAAAAAATGGACTCCTGCGAAAAGAAACGGGGAGAGCGTTAGATCTTACTATAGCGTTCCGTTCACAATGAACTTTGAATAATAATTCTTATTCAACTTATAAAGAAAAAGAGAAGCATATGCTTCTCTTTTTTATTTTTTTTGGTATTTTTGTTACATGATGTTCAATTGGTTATCCTTAATTACAGGATTGTTTTATATCGTATTGGGAGGTGTAGTTATTGTCTACAAGTTTTTCTTTACGATTCTGGAGCCTGCCGTTGCTTATGCACTGGGAGCAGTGCTTATTCTTTATGGGATTTTTAGAATCTATAGAGCGGTTGCAAAAATTAAAAATTCAGGAAATGAAGAATAGTTGTAAAGCATTGATGCTTTGTGTTTTAAGTGTCATCGCTGTAGGCTGCAAAAAAGAAGAAAAATCTCCGTCTTATCATAAAGGGGATCTTACCATTCTTGCGGATGAATCCTTCAAAAGCGTTACAGAAGCTTTGGCAGAAGGATATATGATTAATTATCCGGATACACACATCAAAGTGGTTACCAAGAAAGAAGACCTGGGTTTTATTGATCTTCTTAATGACAAAGCGAGAATTGCAGTAATGTCCAGAGATCTCACTCCCGAAGAAAAGAAAACTTATGAAGAACAGGTAGATCTGAAGTTTCTTCCCGCTAAATTTGCAGCAGATGCTGTCATTTTTGTTGTCCCTAAAGATTCTCCTAAAGAAAGTATTTCTATGGATGAAATTAAAAATGGGATGGAATCTGATGATAAGAATTTCATTTTTGACGGAACCAATTCCAGTAACCTGAACTTCGTCGCTCAGAAATTAAAAAAACAACCTAAAGATCTTAAATTCTCTATCATTCCGGGAAACCAGAATATTATTGAAGAACTGGGGAAATATCCGGGAAAGATTGGTGTTATTGGGCTTAACACATTCAGTAGACCTTATGATAAAACCTCTCAAAAACTGAGGGAAATGGTAAAAGTCCTTCCGATACAGGATCAAGGAAAGCTATATACCGCTGATTCTGAAGGAATGCGTGAAATGAAGTATCCATTCACCCGTGTCCTGTATTTTTTAACCAATGAAGGCAATTTTAACATAGCCAATGGCTTTATCAGATACTCATGTACCCAGCTGGGGCAGATGATCGTAGAAAAAGAAGGATTACAGCCTTACAACCTCTATAAGAGAGAGGTACAAATGCGTTAATAAATATTAAAATCGTATTTTACCCTTCAGATAAATAACATTTTGGTCTGAAAATTGCGTAGAATATAACTCGAATATAGAAAAATATAAAATGAAAGATATAATGATTATGAATGTAAAGAAGATTGCTTTTGGAGCAGCCGTAGTATTTTTTGCTGGTTTCGCTTCTGCACAGACGCTGCAGGACGGTATTAACAGCATAGACAGTGATAAATTTGCACAGGCAAAAACTAATTTCACGAATATGATTGCGAAAGAGCCTAGTGCTGAGAATTACTTCTACTTAGGAAATACTTATTTAAAGCAAGGAGAGCCTGATTATGCTAAAGCTATCGAAAGTTTCAACAAAGGTCTGGCTGCAGATGGTAAGAGCTTTTTAAACAAAATCGGTCTGGCTACTGTAAAATTAGGTAAAGGTGATAAAAGCGCCATCACTGAAATTCAGAAAATTGTAACTGATTCTAGAGAAAAAGATCCTGAAGTATTGTTCAGAGCTGCTGAAGCATTGACTTTATTTGAAAAAAACAGTGCTCCGGATGCAGCAATCCAATATCTTACAAAAGCAATTGAGAAAGCTGAAAAGAAAGGAGTTCCTGCTCATTTCTACTATACACTGGGGGATGCTTATAGGTTGAAGAGAAACCCGGGAGAAGCAATGTCTGCTTACGACAAAGCACTTCCTTTAGCTAAAAATAAAGCGTCTGTATATACAAGAATGGCGACTTTATGGATGGCTGCACAACAATGGCAGCAGGCTAAACAGAGTATTGATAAAGCTATTGGTGTAGATGCTACTTACGCACCTGCCTACAAAGCTCTGGCATCTTATGACATCAGATACCAGCAGAACGCAAAAGCTACTCAGGACCTTATCAACTATACAAAATATGCTGACGAAGATCCATATACACAATTAGAAATTTCTAAATTATATTTCACTAACGAAGATTATGCAAACTCTAAAACTGTATTAGATAAAATCTTTGATAAAATTGAAGATCCAATCAAATTTAAGTTGAGAGCATATCAGTCTTATGCTGATGGAAACTACGCAGAAGCAAAACAAAATATGGATACTTTTGTTTCTCAGGCAGAGAAAACAAGAATCCAGCCTGCAGACCAGGGGCTTCAGGGACTTATCGCAGCAGGTTTAGCTAAGACAGAAACGGATGCGGCTAAGAAAACAGCTTTAACGAACGAAGCACAGCAGAAAATTGCTATTGCTAAAGCTGCAAAAGATGAAACAATGAAATGGGATGTAGAATTAGCGAATATTGCAGGGGGTGGAGCTTCTCAGGCAGAAGCTGATAAAGGTCCTACTACTCCAGAAATTGAAGCACTTAAGAAAAAAGTAGCTGAAAATTCACAGGATTCAGATTCATTATTCAAGTTAGCAACTGCTTATCAGGACGCTAAAAACTGGAATGGTGCTGTTCTTACATGGCAGAAAATGATTGCCCTTCTTCCGGACTGGGCTCCGGCTTATTACAGTCAGGGATACTCTTACCAGCAGGCAGGAAATAATGATGCAGCAAAACTTGCTTATGAAAAATTCATCAGTACAGTAAAACCAGCTGATAGAGATGCTAATAAGCAAACTCTTGCTTATGCTTACTTTGCTGTAGCTTATATGGTAAAAGACTCTGATGCTGCAAAAGCTAAAGATTATGTTGCTAAATCCTTACAGCTTGATCCAAGTTATCAGGATGCTGTAAAATTAAACGCAGAGATCAATAAATAATTTAAATTATAGATATTAAAACTTCCCATTCGTAATGTTTGGGAAGTTTTTATTTTAAAGCTTATCTTTATACTATGAAAACAGATATACTTGCTTTTGGAGCACATCCTGACGATGTAGAGCTGGGATGTGGCGGAACGATAGCCAAAATGATTTCGGAAGGGAAGACCTGCGTTATTGTAGATCTTACCAAAGGAGAGCTCGGAACAAGAGGAACCGATGAAACAAGAAAAGAAGAAGCCACAGAGGCTGCAAAAATATTGGGGGTTTCAGCAAGAGAGAATCTTGGAATGAAAGACGGCTTTTTAATGAACTCCGAAGAATATCAGATGAGGATTGTAAAAATGATTCGCAGATATAGGCCGGAAATCGTCTTAGCCAATGCTATTGATGACAGACATCCGGACCATGCAAAAGGAGCGAAATTAGTGTCGGATGCGTGCTTTTTGTCCGGACTGAGAAAAATTGAAACAGTTCTGGATGGAGAAAATCAGGAAGTTTGGAGACCAAAGCATATTTTCCATTATATTCAGTGGAAAGATATCAAACCTGAATTCGTTATTGACATCTCTGAGCATCTGGATAAAAAAATTGAGGCCTGCATGGCTTTCAAAACTCAGTTTTATGACCCGGCTTCTAAAGAACCCGTCACTCCGATTGCCACAAAAGACTTTTTTGAGAGCCTGACCTACCGTGCTCAGGATTTAGGTCGATTATCGGGAGTTGCTTATGCTGAGGGCTTTACAACAGAAAAGTTAATTGCTTTGAAAAATTTTGATGGAATTGTTTTGTAATTAAAAAATCTTTCCTATATTTGCACTCACAAAACGGTGATTGTAGCTCAGTTGGTTAGAGCGTCGGATTGTGGTTCCGAAGGTCGTGGGTTCGAGACCCATCATTCACCCAAGAAAAGTACACTTTTATAGTGTACTTTTTTATTTTTATACAACTTCAATTCATAAAAAGAAGATTATTATTTCGTACAACCTTACAATTTGTAAATTACTTTTAAAAGCTTTCTTACCAATTTTGTTGAATTGAGAATATTTGATGATTCGTCAATATCTCCTTTAAAATTGATTCATGAAATTCAGAAATGATATTTCCTTTCTCCGGGCAATATCTGTAGTTGCGTATTGTTATATCATTTTAAATTTTCTTTTTTTAAAGTAGGCTTTACAGGAGTTGATATTTTCTTTGTCATATCTGGCTATTTAATGCCCCGGATTATTCTGACTGGACTTCCAAATAGTAATTTCTCTCTTTTGGACTAGGAAGGAATAGCGATAAAAAATAAAAGAGGCTGTCTCAAAAGTGAGATAGCCTCCATTTATATTTCTATATTTTTATCTATTATTTTCTGATGGTTTTAGTGATCCTGTTTCCATCTTTATAATGAATTTTCACAAAATAGATTCCGGGTTGAAGATGGCTGATGTTAATGCTGTTTTTTGCAGGGGAAGAAGCAGATATCATCTCAATTCCACCAGAGTTAATTACGCTCACCCGGTTTATTTTCCCGTACTGGCTTTCCGGTACAAAGTTGATCATATTGTCAGATACTATTACCGAAAGAGCACTTTCTCTATTTGTAACTCCTGTTGAGCAGGCCGGGCCTTCATTGCAATCACTTATTACTTTCCATACAGGATTTGCTCCCGGAGCTTCCCCAGGATTCGCATACCATTTGTTTTCCCATATCTTACATGCATAGAACACTCTTGTTCCGGCTGCTGGATAAACCTTTATCGAATTATATTCCTGAGATCCGCAATAGGTAACAGGAGGATTAGACATGCAGTTTGGTCCTTCGCTGCATATGTTCACTTCTTCCCAAACCATATCTGTTCCCGGAAGCTCACCTGGATTCGCATACCATTTGTTTTTCCAGATTCTGCAGGAATAGAAGACTTTTGTCCCGGCTGTAGCATATGCATTGGCAGATTTATACTGCTCTGCCCCACAATATATCTGCCCTCCACCCGGGGATGCTGTCTTGGTTCTGATTTTTAATTCATTACTGAATTCAGATAGCTGTTCATTCATGGAAACAGCTCTCACAGTATAACGATATTCTGTATTTTGGGATAAACCTGAACGTAAAAAATGGGTTTGTACAGTTTCTCCAATTTTAATATTATTCTCAAAGATCTGATAGTTTTTGATTCCTTGGGTGTGGCTTGAAGCGGTCCACATTATTGAAACGGAGTTTTCTGTTACTCCCATTGAATGAAGGTTTGTTGGCGCTACAGGCTTTTCCGGAATTCCTTCACTATTTGTTTTTACAGTAAGCGGAGTACTTTTTCCTGATATCAATCCGTTAGAACCTTTTGCCTGTACTTCATAAGTATAAACCGTATTGGCAGACAATCCCTGGTCTTCGAATTGTGCCACACTCACTTGCTGCAAACTTTGGCCGTTTCGGAAAACAGTATAGGACACAGCATCTGCCTGTTGTGTCCAGCTGATTTTAGCTGAAGAACTTGTTACTCCCACTTGAGCAAGACCCGTTGGTACTGCCGGTGGTATGGAAATTCCTGTTCCAGACGTTACATTTACATCAATTACATTATAAAATGCATTTTCGGTATCTGCAACATCCCATACTGCTAAGATAACATGATACCCTGTACGGTTAGCCGGAACTGTAATATGGTGAGGAATATTGTCTTGTGGTGGTGTACCATTATGTGATACCTCTCCTATAAGTTCAAGATCCTGGCGGGTAAGAGGTTTATTTGGATTCCACCCGGGTTTGGTCATATAATAATGCCATTTCGCTGTTGCGTGATAAGCAAGATATTTCCAGATAAAAGTATTCACACCGGCTGTAATATTTGTTTTCTTCCAACGGTCAGCAGTTTGAATGTCCAGCAGAGTGTTTCCTCCTATACTTCCATTTGCTGAAGCAATTTTCCCATCTGCAGGTCCAAGTGCAGGAAAGCCTTTAAGAGCTTCTAAGGATCCAGGTTCATTAATAACTGTTCCATACAACGCCAATGCTGCACCATAACCTATTGTGGCTTTATCCAGACTTCCCTGGTATCCCCGTGAAGCGGGGCTTACCACATATCCGTGAGCTGATAGATTAGCAAAAGAAGGCACAAGTATGGCCAGAATTAATAATACCGGAAAAAAGAATTTACGGTTAATCATATTTATATATTTTAAGTTGGTTTTTTATCAATCTCTGAATTAAATCATAGCTCTTACAACATCTTAAATATCCAAAAGACAATTTCCAAATTTACAGAAACTCTTTAAATTAAATGATTTTCAATAAAAATTAAATAGAATTAAAAGAAATTATAAAAAATACAATATAAAATGTAAAATATAGTATCATAATGTGTTTTATTAAAACATTTAAGTAGAATTTTTTTTCAGCCAAAATCGATAAAAGATCAGTATATATTCCAATTTATTACGAGGAAGAAGCATAAACGAAGAGTAAGTCTTAAGGGAAATTGTTGATAATTATCTGATTTTCAAATTTATTTATCCATTTTTATATTGTATAGATCATCGGAAATTATTGAAAACAATCAAAAACACTAAATAATATCGCTTTTTCATTTTTATTTCCTTAAAAATAAATGGGATGTATAGATTTTTTTTTAATGTAAAGCTGGAGTTTGATAAGCGGTAAAAAGGTGAATATAACACATGGAGGCTGAAAATTTCCCTATATTTAGTCCACACTAACTTCAAATATGGAAATAAAGGTCACTGTAAAACAATTAGGAAAGAAACATCCCGTTCTTGCAGAACAGAAGCTTGAAATAGGATATTCAGAAAACAGTATTACCCTGGAAGAGCTATTAAAGCGTATTGTTCAACAGCAAGTTGAAGCATTTAATACAAAATCATTTGAATTGGAAGACGAAGATGATGCTAAAATCCCTGTAGACAATTATCTGAATATCCTTACCGATACTGGAAAAGTAGGGTTCGGAAGCATTTACAATCAAAAGAAAGCAGATCTGGCAAAAGCTCAGGAAAACGCCATTCAGGCTTTTGAAGACGGATTGTTTGCTGTATTTTATAATGATGAACAGCTTGAAAACCTAGCCCAGACCATTGATCTGAGTCAGGAATATACCTTCACTTTCATCAGGCTCACCTTTCTGGCAGGAAGCTATTGGTAAAATAATCACACTAAGTAACAATATAAATGGAAATTACAGAAAAACTAAAATCAAAGACCCTCGTCAGCAATTATTATGAAAAAGTAAAAAAAGATCTTAAAGCACTGGCAGAGGGAAATATTTCTTCTCGTGTCTTTCCGGATAAGCCTATTCTTAAAAGACATGTAGCAGAGATGGCGCTATTGCTGAAGGGAAAAACAGATTATTATCAGGAACTTACTGTAGGCTCTAAAGAGACAGAAAAGCTTAAACAGTACATCAAATCTGATATTTGGGAGGATAAAGAGTACTATGAATTACTGGTCTATTATTTTGGAGCTCATGCTGATCTGGTGAAATATGTCTGGAATAAAATGGCTTATAAAATGTACCAGACGGGATATTATCGCCGTTCATTCCGGGCCCCGAATAATGAGAAGTATTTATTGCTTAACCAGGTTAACCTGTTGAGAGAGCTGATAAAGTTTCCGATGATCTATAATTACAGCAGTGGTAATCAGCATTATGATCTTTCACTGGAAGAACAGATCATCTATGATCAGGCGGTAACTCATAATTCATATCAGTTTTATATATGGTCGGCAGCCATCGACACAGGGAATAAAGCTGTTTACCAACTGATTGAGGATATCATTTTCAATAAGCATACAGAAGGAAAAGTATCCAGAAATATCATTAAGGCTTTACTAAACAGTGAGCAGAAGCACTGCTGGGAATTAGTTGAAAAGTTGCTGCTGGCAGCCCAGAGACAGGAAGGTCTTCGCCAAACTATACTCGAAGCTCTGGATGAAACCAGTATCGGAGCCCTTCAGTACATGGTTCATGTAATTCTTGAGCATAAACTTACCCGTTTTTCTTCTGTTGTACGGGCTATTGATACCTGGACCGGTTTGGGATGGGATGCAGAAAAAGAATCAGTAGTAAAAAACATTGTTTCATTAGCAGATACCTATTTCAATAATCCGGAAGAGATTCCTAATGCCATAAAAAGTAAAAACAATAACGAAGTCTATATGGCACTTTGGGTGCAGGCGGTCTGGGATGTGGAAAAAACAGTTCCTTATCTGCACCAGCTCTTTGATAAAGGAAATACGGAAAAAAAATGTCTGGCTGTAAAATTTGCTGTGGAAACCGGAGATCCTTATATTCAGATGCCGTTATTCTATAAAGCAATACAGGAAGACGATCTGCAGGTTCTGGCATTTGTTGGGTATCCCTTATCTTCATTGTTAAGTGTGAATACAGTTTCAAAATTCTATATCAATAATGCAGATTACCCGGATTTCTTTGAGAAGCTTCATGAATTAACCCAAAAGATAGACATAAAAGAAAAGAAATTCGAGGGAAAAATATTCTCGTGGCTTAATGCTGCTTTTAATAAGAGTAATTTCTATTCTTCAATGTTCTACCTGGTGGGAGAAGATAAAGCAAAGCTGGATCTGGTACTTTCTTATTTCGATCAGTTTGAACTTTCATTACGTGAACAGTTAACGAGAGCACTTTTAGGAGACTTTTACTGCTATTCATTCTCTTACGGAATGGGGAAAAAGAAAAATGCTGTTACTCCTTTTCAGAAAGAATTTGCTTTCAGAATTATAAAGGACAGGGGAGAATCTTTGATTGCTTCAGGAATTAATGTGCTCCTTCAGAATCCTCTGAATAAAGAGGAGGTAATGACTTTCTTCGATATGTTCAAAAGAAAAGGCGGAACACTCCGTAAGAAACTGATTGAACTGGTTATCCAGCAGGAAGATGAAGCGGTTGTTCCGTTTGTGGAAGAACTAATGACCAAAGGAGATGTAGAGCAGAGAACAGCTTCCCTCGATCTCATGCTTCAGCTTCAAAAAAACAGAAGAGTGCCGGCCCGAATCACGGAATGGACAAAACAATATTCAGAAAAAACAAAGATCTCTGAGAGGGAACAGAATCTTCTTGACCAGCTTAATCCTTCCGGGGATAAAGAACAGCTTTCTCCTGAAAATGGCTTTGGATTCTATGATCCTAAGGTTATTTCTAAATTTGAGCTACCGGAAGTGAAGACGGATTCAGTATATGCACAGGCTGTTAAAAAAGAAAAATACGGTTTCACACAGCCATTAAGTCAGATAAAGGCAGAACTGAAAAAACTGAATGACCTGTTCCAGAAACATAAAGACCACGAATACGAATTTGAAAACTGGGATGGATCAATGCAAAAGCAGTTGTTGGGAAATAGTTTCACACAAATGAAAAGAAACACCGAAGGCTTTACAGGTGCACAGCTTGCTGAGAATTATCCTTTGCATGAAGTTTGGGAGCAATGGTATAAAGATTCGGGGCTTGAGCCAAGAGATCTTTTCCTGATGACCTTTGCGGAAAGCTGCGACCGTAAAAAGTTCAGAGATTTTCTTGAAAACTATGTGTTCTATTGTAAGGATGTCCTTCCGAATCCTAAAAAAGGAGGCTATTTCTGGGATAATCCTATTAAGTACATTCTGGATTCCCTGCGGTATAAATTTGTATTTGAAGAAAGAACAGATTTCTTACTGGATATCTGCAGTACTTTGTTTGCCAATCTTCCGGAGGAAATTATCAATCATAAAGCAAAAGAAAACGATTATTATTATAGGTATGACGGAAACGGCTGGCAGCAGACGGGATTTTTTAATCTGTTCTTAGATGCAGTTCCGTACCAGAAAATTACAGATGAGCAATTAACCAAGTTATGGAACTTATTCCGTTGGATGCAGTTTAACGGACTGCCGGAAAATGTAAAACATACTGTTCCGGATTTTTATTTATTCTGTAAAGCGTACGAACTGAAGATCATTACCAAAGATGAACTGTACGAAGGAATTTTCACGGGAGATTCCGTCATAAGAAACCTTACGACTGTTAAATTCTATAAGAACAGCGAGAAGCTGCTGGAAATTTTCCCTTTCCTGAAACCGATGATCAAAGAAATACAGAACAAATTCCTGGACGTAGAACTTATCCGTGGTGATGCCAATACCGCTGTTTCCCACTTTGTACAGGAATTCCGGGCAATTTACGGGGCAGACAGATTTGTGCAGATCCTGAAAGGCTTGGGTAAATCCGGGTTGTATGCCAATTATATATACAGCTATGGCAATGAAAGCATGACCAAGCAGAAGCTCTTTTCTTATCTGTTATCTCAGTGCTATCCTCTGGAGACAGATACCCAGAAATCATTCAACGAAATGGTGAAAAAGGAGAATATTACAGAATTACGCCTGATACAGGCTGCTGTGTATGCTCCGCAATGGCAGAAGTTAATCAGTAGTTATTTAGGCTGGAAAGGTCTGGATTCAGCGATTTGGTGGATGCATGCCCATACTAAAACTGGGGCTTATCAGGAACAGAATTCAGAGCTGGAAAGTGAGGCTGCAAAATATTCATCTGTGGATATTCAGGAATTTAAAGACGGGGCAGTAGATAAAGACTGGTTTACTCAGGCATATAAAGAATTGGGGAAAACCCGCTGGGAAATGCTTTACGAATCCGCCAAATATATTTCTGACGGAAACGGACACCGCCGCGCAAGGCTTTATTCTGACACTCTTACCGGAAGTCTGAAAATAAAAGAAGTAACGGCTAAAGTAAAAGATAAACGGGATCAGGATTTTCTCCGTGTCTATGGACTTGTTCCGTTAAGTAAAACCAACCCGGAGAAAGATGTACTGAACCGGTACGAATATATACAGCAGTTCAAAAAAGAAAGCCGTGAATTTGGCTCTATGAAGCAGGCCAGTGAAGCATTGGCGGTAAGAGTTGCTTTAGAAAACTTAGCCAGAAATGCAGGCTATCCTGATCCAATCCGGCTGACCTGGGCAATGGAAACCAAACAGATCCAAAACCTGCTGTCAAAAGAAACACAAGTAACAATAGATGGTGTAACGGTAGGTTTAATCATAGAAACTGGCGGGAAAGCCGAGCTTGTCGTGTTCCGGGATGATAAACAGCTGAAATCAATTCCGCCGAAAATTAAAAAAGATAAAGCTATTCTGGAGCTGGGTAGTTATAGGAAGATTATGCGTGAGCAGTGGACCCGTTCCCGGAAAGGTTTGGAAGAGGCAATGATCAGGGGGGATGAATTCCTTTTTGCTGAAATTCAAAATTTATTTGAACATCCGGTTATTGTAAAACATCTGGAAAAGCTGGTGTTTATTTCCAATGACGGGAAAATAGGGTTCTTCCATAACGGAAATCTGGTGAATACCCATGGAGAAATTCAAAAATTAAGCGAAGATAATACTCTGCGTATTGCTCATTGTGTGGATCTGCATCATAATTCTGTGTGGAGTGACTATCAGCATTACTGCTTTACAGAAAAGCTGATCCAGCCGTTCAAACAGATTTTCAGGGAATTGTACGTGCCGACTCCTGATGAACTGAAGGAAAAATCTATATCACGCCGTTATGCAGGGCATCAGATCCAGCCGAAACAGACTTTAGCCCTTCTGAAAACAAGAGGATGGAAAGTAGACCACGAAGAAGGATTACAGAAAGTCTACCATAAAGAAGGCTTTCAGGTGAAATTGTATGCGATGGCTGATTGGTTTTCACCTGCCGATATAGAGAGTCCGACCCTGGAAACCATAGAATTCCATTCATTGAAAACGTATAAGAATATTCCTTTTGAAGAGATTAACCCGAGGCTGTTCTCTGAGGTCATGCGTGATGTGGATCTGGTGGTATCGGTTGCCCACGTTGGAAATGTAGATCCGGAGGCGAGCCATTCTTCCATTGAAATGAGGGCGGTATTGATGAAGGAAACAGCAAAACTTTTCAAGCTGGATAATGTAAGAATTGAAGGCTCACACGTATTGGTTAAAGGAAAAATGGCGGAATACAGTGTTCACCTGGGCAGTGCAGTTGTGCATCAGGTTCCGGGCAATTATCTGTCCATACTTTCCGTTCATTCACAGCACAGAGGAAGATTATTCTTGCCTTTTGCCGATGATGATCCAAAATCTGCGGAAGTTCTGTCTAAAGTTTTATTGCTGGCCAAAGACAATGAAATACAGGATCCGACTATACTTTCCCAGATCAAAAGAGAATTTGTATAGAAGATCAATTGTAAAGCTTTTATAAAACTAAAAAGGTACACTTTCAAGGGTGTACCTTTTGTTATAATGTCCATTAGAGGTATTTATCAAGGCAAAGTAAGTTTTTACAACCTGATCTCGTTTTGTACTTTGATCTGCACATTTTCAGATACAAAAAAAAGCACCTTTTTCAGATGCTTGTGTTTTTAGATATTCTTTTTTTAAACTTCGTCGTCAGAATCAATTGTGTAGGTTCTGCTTTTGAAGTCTTTGTCATGTTTTTCTGAAATTACATCCTCACCCTTTTCGTTAATGATGAAATCTGTGGACTCATTAAACATCTCCTGAAAACTTTTAAAATCTTCTTTGTAAAGATAAATTTTGTGCTTCTCGAATGTAGCTTCCCCATTCTCCCCGAAATTCTTTTTGCTTTCGGTAATCGTAAGATAATAATCTCCTGCTTTCGTCTCGCGCACATCAAAGAAATAAGTTCTTCTCCCTGCTTTTAACACCTTAGTGAAAATTTCATTTTCATGGCGTTCCTTGTATTCACTCATTGTTAGATATTTTTTAATCTTGTTAAGAACAAATATAAAAGAATTCTTTTAATCACAAAATTTTTTTTATGATTTATTTAACAATTGGGAATGAAACGGCTATGCGGTTACAGAATTGGCAATTTCGGTAAGGTTGAGGATTTTGTCTGCTTTTTGAGCGCTAGACTCTCTGTGTGTGATAATTATGGAAGTAGCGTTACGAATTTTTTTGTCAATATTTTCAAGAATATTCTGTTCCGTTTTGGTGTCCAAAGCAGATAAAGAGTCGTCAAAAATGATGATATTAGGGTCTTTGATCAGGGCTCTGGCGATGCAGATTCTCTGTTTCTGACCTCCCGAAAGCATCACTCCGCGTTCACCTACAAGTGTTTTATACTGCTCTTTAAATTCAATAATATTTTTATCTACATCAGCAATTTTTGCATATTCCACTACTTTCTCATGAGAAGGGTTATCGATGGCAAAGCCAATATTATTTTCAATAGAATCTGAGAATAAATAGCTTTCCTGAGGAATATAACCAAGGAATTTTCTGTAATTGTCCAGATTGTGCTCTTTAAGATTTTTCCCATCAATAAGAATTTCTCCTTCCGTGGGATCAATCAATCGGCAGAGCAGGAGAGCAATAGTAGACTTTCCGCTTCCGGTTTTACCCATGATGGCCAGTGATTCACCTGCGTTAATCTTAAAATTTAAGTTGTCAAGCGCTGTGATTCCTGTATTGGGATAAACATAAGTCACATTTCTGAATTCAATATCCCCTTTAATTGGATAAGTCTCAAAGTTGGTATTTACAATCTCTGATTTTTTATCCATAAATTCATTGATCCTCTGCATTGAGGCTTCAGCCCTCTGGTTAACTGAAGTTACCCAACCTACCAAAGAGAATGGCCATATCAGGATGTTGATGTACATAAAGAAGTCTGCAATTTTACCCACGCTCAGTTCTCCTGCAATATATTTCTGTCCTCCAATCCAGATCACAGCAACATTCAAAAGCCCGATTACAAATAGAATAATGGTAAAGAAATATGCTTCTGTTTTGGCTAAATCCAAAGCTTTGTCCTGATAATCCGTTACTTTGATGCCATAGTTTTTCTCGATGTATTTTTCTTTAGCAAAAAACTTCACTACGCGGATTCCTGAAAAGCTGTCCTGTACAAATGTAGAAATCGCAGACTGGCTTTTTTGCATGACCTTTGATTTCTTATTAATAATAGAACTTACCTTAAATATAAGATAAGACAGGATCGGAAGCGGGAGAAGAGTCCATAAAGTCATAGACGTATCTGTACTCACCATATAGATGGCCGTGATCACAACCAAAACGATGATGTTCACTACGTACATTACACCGGGGCCAAGATACATTCTTACAGCAACCACATCTTCACTAAGCCTGTTCATCAGATCTCCGATGGTGGTCTGCTTGTAATCTGTTAAAGACAGATCCTGATAATGCCTGTAGATTTTATTTTTCAATTCATATTCAATCCTTCTTGAAGCTACAATGATGGTCTGTCTCATCATGAATGTAAAAAAACCTGTCAGAAGAGAACTGGCCACAATGATTGCCACATAAATAAGTACCTGTTTATTGAAGCCAAGACTTCCGTTTTTCATATCAGCAAGCTGGTCTACAGATTTTCCGATAAACTGAACTTTATATATATTGAAAAAATTACTGGCAATGATAAATAAGAACCCCCAAAACAAAAGTATTTTGTGTTTCCAAAAATAGGGGTTTAAAGTTTTTAGCGCTTTCATAAAGTTTTACAAAATTACGAAAATGTGACCATACTACGAATTTCATCAATTTTAAATTTTGTATCTTTGCAGCCATAAAAAAGCTCTTTGAATGTTAGGAAGACGACAAATCCGTGAAAAAGTAGTACAAACAGTGTATTCTTACTACCAGAATCCTGTAAAGTTTGATGTTTTAGAGAAAAATATGTTCTCAGGAATAGAGAAAATCTATTATCTATACATCTATCAGCTGAATTTTTTAGTAGCCCTCAAAGAACTGGCAGAAAACCAGATCGAGATCGGGAAAAATAAATTCATTAAAACTGATGCTGATATCAATCCTAACCAAAAATTCATCAACAACCAGATCCTGATTAAATTGGAAGAAAACCCTGAAAGGTTATTTTTTACAGGCCAGCACAAACAGCTGAAGTGGGATATGCATGATGATTTATTGGTGAAGACTTTCCAGAGAATCACTGCAGGAAAACGATATCAGGATTTCATGAAAGAAGATGGATATTCTTTTGAAGATGATCAGAAGTTCATTGGAAAACTGTTTTTAAGATATATCGCTGAAAATGATGATTTTCATGATTATTTAGGGGACAAAGAACTTTCATGGTATGATGATATCCATATTGCCAATTCCATGGTGCAGAAAACAATTGGTTTTCTGAAAGAAGATGAAGAAAGCAGAACTCTGATTAAAATGATCAAAGATGAAGAGGATAAAACTTTTGCCAGCAAACTGCTTAGAGATACGCTGAATAACTGGGAAATCAATGAAAAGAAATTGGAAGAAAGACTGGAAAATTGGGATCTGGAAAGAGTTTCTTTAATGGATAAAGTAATTTTGTCAACTTCCATCTCTGAACTGGATAATTTTCCTTTTACGCCTTCAAGAGTTATTATTAATGAATATATTGAAATTGCGAAAGTATTTGCTACAGACCGTTCCAATATTTTCATTAACGGAATTTTGGATAAATATTGTAAAGATCAAAATAGAATTTAACATGAAAAAGACGTTATCAATTATCGCTTTGTCTATTATAGGCTTTGGTTTGGTTTCCTGCAAAAAAGAAAACAAAGAAACTCAGACTACTGAAACTACAACAGATTCTACAGCTTCAGCAGCTGGTACTCCTGCAGATTCTGCAGTAACTCCTGTAACCGCTGAGGCAGGTGTTCCTGCGCAGGTTTCTACCCAGCCATCAACTACAGTGGCTTTAGGTGAAAGCAACTTCGATTTTGGGAAAATCAAAAAAGGAGATAAAGTAGAGCACGTATACGAAATTACCAATACTGGAAACAATCCGTTAGTAATTTCTGAAGTAAAGCCAGGATGCGGATGTACAGCTCCTGATTTTACGAAAGAACCGATTCTTCCGGGTAAAAAAGGAAAAATTACATTGCATTTTGATTCTACTAACTTCGACGGAAACGTTCAGAAGTATGCAGATGTATTCGCCAATGTAGAGAAGTCTCCAATCAGATTAACGTTCACAGCGAACATTCAACCTTAATTTAACTTATATGTTAACAATCTTTTTACAAGCACAGCCACAAGGATCTTCTTCAATGATGCTGATCATGATGGGTGTGATGTTTGTAGGTTTTTATTTCCTGATGATAAGACCGCAAATGAAAAAGCAAAAACAGGAAAAGAACTTCCAGGAAACTTTAAAAGTAGGAACCAGAGTAGTGCTTACTTCAGGTCTTCACGGAAGAATTGCCCAAGTTCAGGAGGATGGTTTCGTTATTGAAACATTATCCGGAAAGCTGAAATTCGAAAAAGCAGCGGTTTCAAGAGAATTTACTGAAGCGCGTTTTGGAGATAAGGCAAAAGCTGCTGAAAAAACAGCAGATAAAAAAGAAAATGAAGCTGAAACAAAATAATTTTTCAGTTTGAAGATATTTTTCCGGCGCGGTGAGCAAAGCTCACCGCGCCGGATTTTTTTATTAAAAAGAATTTAAAGAGAAATAACCTGATTAGAGATATAGAACTCTGTATTTTGAGAATCTTAATTGAAACCTAACAGGTTTCTAAAGCCTGTCGGGTTTAGTTGGTATAATCGGATGTATATTTAAGACTGTTCTATTTCATCCAATAAAAACAAATAAAATATCTTTGTGGAATGAATCAGAATACAGGCAAAAACGTTCTCATTTTAGGAGCCAATTCAGATGTGGCCAAGCAGTGTATAAAACAGTATATTGAAAAAGGATTTTCAGTAATGGCGGCTTCACGGGATACCAGATCACTGGAGAAATTTGTGACAGAGAACAGTCTGGATGCTTCAAAAATCAGAATTTTGTACTTTGACGCTGTGGATTTTGATTCTCACCAGTCATTTTATGACAGCCTTCCTGCAAAACCTCATATTGTGGTGTATGCTGCCGGATTTTTAGTGGATAATGAAAAAGCATTAAAAGATTTTAAAGGAGCCAGCCAGATGATGCAGGTTAATTATATGGGGGCGGTATCTATCCTAAACATCATTGCAACGGATCAAAGCAATAGAAATCTGGAAAGGATTGTCGGATTGTCTTCGCTTTCCGGAGTAAGGGGAAGAAAAAGCAATTTTGTATATGGAAGTACGAAAGCTGCATTTACCCAGTATTTAGCAGGGTTACGACAGGAGCTTGCTTTCAGAAAAATTATTGTAAATGTTTTGGTGATTGGCTACATCAGAACCAAGATCAATGAAGGGCTGCAACTGAATGAATCTCTGATTATGGAACCGGACTATGTAGCGAAATTCATTGTGAATGCTGGAAATACCTTTACTATTGTTCCCAATTTTAAGTGGAAAATTATTTATTTGATTTTGAAAATATTACCGGAAAGCCTGGTCGCAAAACTTCCTTGATTTGTATTATGAAACTATTGCTATCAATTTTTATTTTAATACCCTCTTTATGGTTTTCACAACAGAACCTTGAATGGAGTCGCCAAAATAGGTTGTCATTTGATGATTTTAAGGGTGAAATTGGTATAAGTACGGCAGCTGCTGTTTCTTCAGTCAGTATAAAATTCAAAATCTTATCACAATCTATTTGGACAGGAAGAATTAAAGTTAAAATATATGCTGATTTTGATCAATTGTCATCTTGGGTAAAACCTGAGTATAAAACACTGCAACTTTTAGCCCATGAGCAGGGCCATTTTGATATTGCGGAAATATTCGCAAAAAAATTGCAGAAGAAAATAGATGTCGAGATCAAAGGTTCACAGGACTTTATAGAAAAATTTCAAAAAACATATGATGATATGTATAAAGAGCACCTTGAATTTCAGGATAAATATGAAATTGATACAGACATGGGCAGGGACTTTAAAAAACAGGAAGAGTATAGTAAATTAATTAAAGAAATGCTTTATTAATTTATGGCTGCAACAATTCCAATGTCTTCATCATATCAATTCCCTTTTCCAGAACGGGTTTAAATAAATCTCCCTTCTCTTTAATCCTTTCAAGCGCATTATGAATATTGAAGTCAATAGGTTTCAATCCAGGTTTCAGTTCATTCCATTCCAGCGGCATAGAAACAGCGGTTCCTTCTTTAGGCCTTAAACTATATGCGCTCGCTAAAGTCTGTCCTGTTCTGTTCTGCAGATAATCGAGATAGATTTTTTTATCATCTCTTTTCTGAAGACTTCTTTCCAGAGTAGTGATTTTGGGAAGTTTTTCATTTACCTGCTTCATCAGGATGTGTGCAAAATCTTTTACCTGTTCAAAATCATATTTCCCATCCATCGGAATATAAATGTGGATTCCTGTGCTTCCGGAAGTTTTGCAATAGCCTTTCACTTTAACGGATTTTAAAACTTCATTTACCTGCAGGGCCGTTTCAACTACATCATCAAATGTGTTCTTTTTTGATGGGTCAAGGTCCAGAACAAG
The DNA here is from genome assembly GCF_031456375.1 of Chryseobacterium sp. 2987. Lineage (NCBI taxonomy): Bacteria > Pseudomonadati > Bacteroidota > Flavobacteriia > Flavobacteriales > Weeksellaceae > Chryseobacterium > Chryseobacterium sp. 2987. Next base: position 446,860 of record NZ_JAVDUN010000004.1, on the reverse strand, counting down.
ATAATCAGGATGTTCCAGGTCGGGCAGGGAACTGTTCCATGGGTTGAGATCAATACAGCCTAAATTATTCAGATAAGCCAGAGTTGCTTTGTCATTACAGTAGATATAATCAATATATTTATCATTGGATTCCGAGTAGACCTGTGTCGTTTTGATCCATTCAGGAATGCTGTCACCGGCATCCTTCTGATAAAAGCCTTGCTCTTCAATGCCGTTCGGAAAACGGTTCAGAGACAAAGGCCGGTTTTTAAGGTAGGGAAGGATATACGAGGCAACAGACTGATAATATTCTATCACATCCCCTTTGGTAATACCATCTTTTGGAAAATAAATCTTATCCTGATTGGTAAGTTTTACCTTATGCTTATTTAGAGTAATTTCTTTTTCAGAATTTTCAGTTTTTTTTAACGGACTTTTGGCTTTCATTATTTTTGGATGTTTGCAGTTTGAACTTAATTTATTTTCAGCCTCTGCAATTTCTTCGGGCTCTTTGTCTTCCCGGAGAGTTACAAAAACAGGATGGCGGTAGATGCCGTCTTTGGTGATTTCCGAATATTTAATTTCACAAACCAGCTCAGGTTTCGTCCAGATAACAGGCATATTGGTTTTAGGAATCGTTTCAAACGGAGAGGTTTTTATAGTCAGTTTCTGAAGCTGTTGGTGAAGCTGTTTTAATGATTCATTGTTAAAGCCGGTTCCTGTATGACCGCAGTACTTAAGTTTACCATTCATAAATTTTCCTAAGATCAATGCACCGAAGCTCTCACGTGAACCCCTCGGCTCTGTAAAACCGCAGATGATAGCTTCATCTGTATTGCTGAACTTTATTTTCAGCCAGTCACCGGTTCTGTGATTTTCAATATATCGGCTATCTGCTTTTTTTGCGATCATCCCTTCAAGTTTCATTTTTTTCATCTGTTTAAAAAAGGCAGTTCCTTTTTCCGGAATATGATCACAATATTTAATGATTTCTGTTTCTGTTAAAGCTTCTTTAAGCAGTTCCTTCCGCTGCAGAAGGGGAAGATCTTCGGTGGAATAGCCGTTCAGCCAAAGAAGATCAAAGACCTGATAAGCCAGAGTCTGCTCAGGATTGTCTCCGATCTGTTGTAATAGCTGAAAACTAGGTCTTCCGTTATGATCATAAGCCACAATTTCACCATCCAGAATCATCTTATATTTCTGAGTGCTGAAGTCTTCTGCGATTTTTCCGAATTTTGATAAAAACGAAATTCCGTTTCGGGAATAGAATAAGGGGTCATCATGGCTGAGGTCTGCAATGGCTCTATAGCCGTCCCATTTTATTTCAAAGATCCATTTCTCATCATCAAATGCTTTTTCAGATGATTTGGCAACCATTGGTCTGATGAAGGATTTAAGCTTCTTCTCATTCGTTAGGGAATTAAAGTTTCTGAAGCTTTTTTCTGAAGTTATGACTTCTTTCTTCCGTTGTTTTTTAGGCTTTTTTTTTCCTCTAAAAATTTCGTTACCAAAGATTTGGGTGAGGTGTTGTCTTCCGCATCATAAGAACTCTCTGCAAATTCATCTTTATGTTTAATCAGCAGCCAAGCATTGTCTTCTGTGTTTTTCATTTTAACGAGGGCAAACTCACCCTTCAGTTTTTTTCCGTGCAAAATAAATTTTAACGAACCGGCGTGAAGTTCTTTTAACAGCTCCTTTTCATCAGACAGTTTAGAGTTTTCTTCCAGAGGTTCGTAGGTCCCGCTGTCCCAGACTTCTACCTGTCCGGCACCGTAATTACCTTCCGGAATATTGCCTTCAAAGTCTTTGTAATCATAGGGATGATCCTCAACCATCATCGCAAGACGTTTATCTTTCGGATCGAGCGAAGGTCCTTTCGGAACAGCCCAGCTTTTCAGTACGCCTTCCATTTCCAGTCTGAAATCATAATGAAGTCGCGTTGCGGCATGTCTCTGAACTACAAAAATAAGTTTGTCTATGCTTTTTTTTGTTTTTCCTTTCGGTTCGCTGGTTTCATCGAACTTTCTTTTGTTGTGATAATCTTTAAGAGCCATCAGGATGCGGATTTAGATTTAGAATGCTGTAAACTTGCTTTTAGCTGAGCCATCAGGTCAATCACTTTGCCTTCTTTGGCAGGTTCAGCTTTTGGAGCTTTTATATTTTTACCTTTTGCTTTCTGCTTAATGATCTTCATCAGCTCATCAGAATAGGTGTCTTTATACATTTGAGGATCAAAATCCTGTGAAAGCTGCTTGATAAGGCTTACGGCCATTTTCAGCTCGGCAGGCTTTGGAGTTTTTTTAGCAGGTATTTTCAGGTCCGCGTAATCTCTGATTTCCTGATCAAACCTCAGACGATTCAGAACAAGGATGTCATCATTATACGGACGGATAAGCCCGATGGCCTCACTTTCACGAAGCACAAAAGTTCCTATCCCGGCCATTCCGGTTTCTTCAAGAGCTTTCAGCAGAAGCCTGTAAGCATTTTCACCATTTTTCTGTGGCTCCAGATAATAAGGGGTTTCAAAATAAACACTGTCTACCTCATCTTCCTTTACAAACTGGTCTATGGAAAGTATCTTTGTTTTTTCCGGATTTGCTGCTGCGTAGTCTTCATCGTTCAGAACGATGTACTGATCATCCATGAGATAACCTTTTACAATGTTTTCCCATTTCACTTCTTTTCCCGTATTTTCATTTACTCTTTTGAATTTGATGTTAGAAAAGTCAGATTTGTCGAGCATATCGAGGTCCAGTTTACTGGTTTCGGTGGCGGAGTAAATTTTAACGGGAATATTTACTAAACCGAAGCCAATGGCGCCATTCCAAATTGCTTTCATTGTCTTACGTTTTTAAAAATCAATCAATTAGCATGCCGATGAAAGCGCGTGTGGTACATTTTCTATCCTTTATTGCCAAATGGCAATGGCTTTTACAGCGGGTTTTTCTACCTTTAAATTTCCAAAGGACTCTTTTTTAATATGAAAGAATTGTTGAATTATATCCGGAAATTCGGAATACTGAATGAAAGAGAAGAACAGCTGATCGTTGAAGGGCTTCAGGAAACGGTCATTCAGAAAGGTGATGTTTTCGTAGAAGCCGGAAAAGTCAGTCGTAAGATTGCTTTTGTGAAAGAGGGTGTATTCCGTTCTTTATATTATAATAAGCAAGGTGATGATTTTACCCGTTTTTTTATTTATGAAGGCCGGTTTATCGGAGATTTTCACGGATTTGCCGATCAGGTTCCGTCCAATGAATATATTGAAGCTATCACAGATGCCGTTCTGTTGGAGATCAATTTTGATCATTTTAAAATGTTGGAAAATGAAATTTCAGCATGGCCTGTTCTTTTTTCAAAGCTTCATGCCTTTGTTGCCGAAAATAAGCTTAAAGTAGCCAGTACCATGCTCAATCTGAATGCAAAATCCCGGTATATCCATTTTCTGGAACATTATCCGGGCCTGGCGAACAGGGTTCCTCAATCCATGCTGGCTTCCTATCTCGGAATTACTCCTTCTTCATTAAGCAGGATAAGAAGAAATATTCTTTAAATAGACATTCCGAAGGTATAGTATTTGTAACTTTCATCCTCCCTCTTCCGGCTTTCTTCTTAAAAAGAACTTTTTTGCCAAATGACAATGGCCGCCTTTTATAACGATCATAGCTTTGTACCATAAAATTTTAAATATGGATATTGTATTAGGATTGCAGTGGGGAGATGAAGGAAAAGGAAAGTTTATAGACCTCATCAGCGAAAACTACAACATTACAGCACGTTTTAACGGTGGAGCGAACGCAGGGCACAGCATTGAGAGAAATGGCAAAAGAATCACCCTTAAATCAATTCCTTCGGGGATTTTTATGAAGGGATTACAGAATGTTGTCGGAACGGGGGGAGTTTTAGACCCGGTAAGCCTGAAAAAAGAGATTCTGAATCTGCAGTTATTTGATGAAAGCATTCACCCGGAAAACAATCTGGTTATCTCCCGAAAGGCCCATTTCGTACTTCCGACCCATAAGCTTCTGGATGTTTTTATGGAGGGAAATCCGGATTATACTACGATAGGAACTACCAAAAACGGCATTGCACAGGCGTATTCCAACAAGATTTTAAGACAGAACTTAAGGGTGGAAGATATGTATTCCCAGGATTTTAAAAATAGAACAGAGCAAATCTTAAAAAGAGATTACAGATTTCTTGCCGGAGGAGATATGATATTGCCTTCTCTTGAAGAGATCAGCAGCGAATTTTTTGATGCAGTGGATTTTCTTAAGAAATTTAGATGCACAGATACGGAAATCTATCTGAATAATGCTTTATCTGAAGGGAAAAAGATCTTGGCAGAGGGCTCCCAGGCAGTAATGTTGGACATTGATCATGGAACTTATCCTTACGTTACCTCTTCCTCAACTACGGCAGCAGGGGCATGCAGTGGATTGGGTGTTTCCCCGAAAAAAGTCGGTGAGATCTATGGTATTGCTAAAGCCTATTGTACAAGAGTAGGAAACGGAGTATTTCCAACGGAGATCTTTAATGAAGAGGGAGAAAAAATAAGAACTATAGGCCATGAGTTCGGTTCCAATACAGGACGGCCCAGAAGAATAGGCTGGCTTGACCTTCCTGCTTTGAAATATGCTGTGATGGTCGGCGGAGTTACCCAGCTGGTTCTTACAAAGGCAGATGTTTTGAGCGGAATGAAGTCAGTCGCTATTTGTACTCATTATGAACTGGAAAACGGAAGCATGGAGTCCGTTTCAGGCAGGCTTTCTGAAAATATAAAACCTGTCCTTAAATGGCTGAAAGGCTGGGATGCCGATGTTAAGGCAATAAAAAGAATTTCAGAATTACCGGATGAATTAAAAGAATTTATTTCCTTTCTGGAAGAGGAACTGAAAATCCCTGTGGCTTATCTTTCTACCGGACCGGGGAGAGAGGAGATTTTGAAAATGAAGTAAATTTCCTGTAAACGGAACTTTCTTTTAATAGAACTGAAGACATTTTCAAGATCAACATTTTAGCGGGTATTCTGGCAGTTCTGAAGTATCTTTTTGTATAGGGAGATTTTTACTTGAATAAAGTCTAGTTGGGAAATTTATTTTTCAGTTTTAAAAATCTTTTTTCAAAAAAATAGTAGCTCAATATGGAAATAATATAGGCCAATCCAAAGCTTAAAATAAAGCTGAGGATAATGCTGGTATTTTTTAAATAGTAATGAATGATTAAAAAACAGGTGGGATGGTAAACGTAAAGTCCATAGCTTATCTTCCCTGTAAAGCTGAATAAATGAGTGTTGAGGAGTTGTTTTATCCTGTTTTTTGAATCAACAGATACGATGAAAGCCACAAAACTTGTATAGACAAGCCCAAGTACTAGATGCCTTATACTATTATCGAGCAGAGAGTAGGAACCATTTTTAAAAGTAAGGTAGAATAAAGGAAACAATGATATGATAAAAGCTGCAAAGAATTTTTTTGAGTTGCTGCTTATTAATTTATTCTCCCGTTCCAGGATGGCCAGAAATGAACCCAGAGCCAGCTCATCTAATCTTGCGAAAGTAAATAGAGATTCTTCAATATTATTTTTAATAAGAATAACCCTTGTTAAAAAAGAAAGGATGCAAAGGAATAAAACGGTCCATTTAATCTTTTTTATCGGACAATAATAGAGAATTAACGGCCAGAACAGATAAAAGTGTTCTTCTACAGCCAAAGACCAGTAATAATTAGGGCCAAAATTATCCCATCCAAAGGTCATAGCAAAATTCTGTGTAAAAGTCCAGTACCAGATTTGTTCGGAGAAACTGGCTAAATGCCAATCCGAAACCAACGGAAAAATAAAATAATAGATGAAAAGAAATAAAAAATATAGAGGGAATATTCTTAGGGCTCTCCTTGTATAAAATGATTTGAAATAAGATGTCTTTTCTTTGGTATTCAGTAATATCCGGGTAATGAGAAATCCTGATAATACAAAAAATAACGAAACACCTGTTTTTCCGAAAAGGCTAAGCTTTATGATAGAGCTGGAGCTGTCAATATTCTGAAAAAAATGAAAAAACATTACCATGATAACGGCAACTGCTCTTACACCGTCTAATTCATTGTAATGTTTTAGCTTTATATTCATTTCTTTTTAATGAAGAAAGAAAGTTAATTTGTTGGTTTTTATATTAAACCAACAAATTAACTGTTTTTTGATAAGGTTTATGCTTTTAAATTCAGCTTAATTTCCAATTCATCCAGCTGTGCTTCTGCAATGGAAGCCGGAGCATCAATCATCACATCACGTCCTGAATTATTCTTAGGGAATGCAATATAATCTCTGATTACTTCATTTCCGTCAAGGATCGCCACTAAACGGTCAAATCCGAATGCTAAACCACCGTGAGGAGGTGCTCCGTATTTGAATGCATTCATCAGGAATCCGAACTGTGCTTCTGCTTCCTCTTTGGTGAATCCTAAAAGGTCAAACATTTTAGACTGAAGGTCTTTGTCGAAAATTCTGATAGAACCTCCTCCGATTTCGTTTCCGTTAAGAACCATATCGTAAGCGTTGGCTCTTACTTTACCGGGATCAGTTTCAATCAAATGAGTATCTTCAGGCTTAGGAGAAGTGAAAGGGTGGTGCATCGCGTGGTATCTTCCGGTTTCCTCGTCCCATTCCAGAAGTGGGAAGTCTACAACCCAAAGTGGAGCGAATTCATTTCCTTTTCTTAATCCCAAACGGTTTCCAAGCTCCATTCTTAAAGCAGAAAGCTGAGCTCTTACCTTATTTTCATTTCCGGATAAGATTAGCATTAAATCGCCTTCCTTAGCTCCGAATTTCTCGATAATCTTTGTTAAATCTTCTTCGTTATAGAATTTGTTTACCGATGATGTTTTCACACCGTCATTCTGGAATTTCGCCCAAACCATTCCTGAAGCTCCGATCTGCGGACGTTTTACCCAGTCAACAAGCTCATCGATCTGTTTTCTTGTATACTCTGCACATCCCTCTACATTGATTCCTACAACAAGCTCAGCTTCATCAAATATTTTAAAATCTTTTCCTTTTACCAGTTCGTTCAGCTCTACGAATTCCATTCCGAAACGGATGTCCGGTTTATCGTTTCCGTATCTTCTCATCGCATCGGCAAAAGTCATTCTTGGGAAATCTCCGAACTCTTTTCCTGTAATATCTTTTAAAAGGGTTTTGGTCATTCCCTCAAAAACATTCATAACGTCTTCCTGCTCCACGAAAGCCATTTCACAGTCGATCTGTGTAAATTCCGGCTGTCTGTCCGCTCTTAAATCCTCATCACGGAAACATTTTACGATCTGGAAATATTTATCCATACCGCCTACCATCAGAAGCTGTTTGAATGTCTGTGGAGATTGCGGAAGGGCATAAAACTGTCCCGGGTTCATTCTGCTCGGCACCACAAAGTCTCTCGCTCCTTCCGGAGTAGATTTGATCAGTACTGGTGTTTCCACTTCAATGAATCCTTCGTCTGAAAGGTAATTTCTAACCTTCTGAGCCATTTTGTGACGGAAGATCAGTTTATCTCTTACCGGTGCTCTTCTGATATCCAGATAACGGTATTTCATTCTCAGTTCCTCGCCGCCATCTGTTTCATCTTCAATAGTGAATGGGGGAAGCTGAGAGTCATTAAGGATTGACAGTTTTTCAACTAGAATCTCAATTTCTCCTGTCGGAATATTAGGGTTTTTGCTTACTCTTTCAATTACTTTTCCGGTAACCTGAATCACAAATTCCCGGCCTAATTTTTTAGCCTCTTCCATCAGCTGCGCAGAAGAACGCTCCTGGTCCAAAACCAGCTGGGTAATTCCGTAACGATCCCGAAGATCTATCCAAATCATAAATCCTTTATCACGGATAGTCTGTACCCATCCTGAAAGTGTAACTTCTTCATTTAGATTTTTCAGAGATAATTCTCCGTTGGTGTGTGATCGAAACATAATTATTTGTTTAAAGTTCAATGATTAAGATTCAAAGTCTGGTTTTTCAGAGTTTGATTATCGGACTTTGAATTCAGGGTGCAAAGATAGGATTTTTGAAAGTTTTATAAACAAAAAAACTCCCTTTCGGAAGTTTTTTGAATTTGTTTTGTGGTAAAATGAAGCGTGCAGCCTCAAAATTGGTCTCAAAGACTTTAAGATCAGCTTTTGATCCATTCAAGTGCTTTGTCCAGTACCTCATCTTTATTATTTTTGATTCCCTCAACAGTAGGTTTTACTTCTACATCGGGAACAATTCCTATTCTCTGGGTTTCTTTTCCATCCGGATAATAGATGCCGATACCGCTGATCATGGTGCTGATATTTCCCGGAAGAAGAATTCTCGAAACATTTCCGTCTGCACCGGCAGTTGTAGATCCGAAAACCTTGGCAGTAGGAGCTGTTCTGAAAGCCATAGTATGATATTCAGCACTGCTCTGGGTAGTTTCATTGATCAGGATGGCGATTTTTCCCTTATAATAATCAGCACCATTCCCATCTACTGCAAGATTTGGAGTAAAGGTGAATAGACCTGGCATCTGATTGGTAGTCTGGGTAAATTTTACAAAATCGGTAGAATTCTGCTTCAGCAGTTTTCCCATAGAGAATACAACGAAATCAGGCGGATAGCTTCTGAAATCAATGACAATCCCTTTCGTACCTTTCATCTGCTCGAAAATTTCCGGAAGTTTTTTGCTGTCTGAGCTTCCCATATAGAAATAACCCGTTTTATCATCCAGCATTTTAAAGAACTCTCTCGTCTCTTTTTTAGGATTCAGATCCTTAAATTCATAGGTTTTTATCGTTTTGCTTTCTGATTTTCCGTTTCTTGAAATTTTAACGGTTACGGTCTCTACATTGCTTTTCAGAAGTTTTTTGGCAATATCTCTGAGCTGGGTAGGATAGTTGGATGCCGGAGTAAGTTTCAGCATCTCTTTTACGATTTGGGCAACAGACTTTCCATTGACTTCGGTGATAATATCTCCGGTCTGTAATCCTGTCTCAGCGCCCAATTGATCATTGTGAAAACCATTTACTACCGCTTTATTTTCGGCAAATACAAGCTTTACAGGAGAGTACCTTGCTCCAAAGTGTTTTTCCAGGGCTTTATTAGCTCCCCATACATTGGCATGAGTGTCATGGATTCTTGCAATGATTTCTAAAGTGGAAAGCGTATACTCTGTTTCATTTTTGGAATCTGCAAACTTCGGAATAAATTCAGATAAAACCCCTTTCCAGTCTTCCTGGATAAGATTTTTGTACGGAAAAGTATATTGAATGATATTCCAGTATCTGTACAGGGAAAGAAGACGGAAGCCTGCATCAGGATATGTACTGTTCTCATAAGGTTTTTCACGCTCAAAATCAGGATTTCCTACCCCTTCATAGAAATCCAGATAATAATTGGCTTTAGGCCTTTTAGCATCTTTTAGCTGGAGAAGAAGATCAGAAAGTTCTTTTGAAAATCCTGAATTGGTAATCCAGTTCAGATCCGGAGTGATCTTTACGTTTTTGGAATCAATAGCTATTTTTTCAGTCTGAAAAGTTCCCAGTCCTTTAATCCATTCTGTAAGGATTTTGTCTCTCTCCTGTGCTGAGGTTCCGCTGATTTTTGGAAGGATTCTGAAAAGCTCATAATCCCAGTTGTATTTTCCTTCAGCAACATTGGGATGGTAATATTTTAAATATCCCCAAATGAGGCCAAGGTTCTTTAAATTATCAAGATTCTTTTTGCTTAGATCAATACTGCTGATTTTGGAGCCATTGTCAAATTCTTTATCAAGATCGGCATTGAATTGTTTTTTCTGGAAAACGGCCGCTTCCTGGATATCTTTGCCGTCTATGGTAATTTTAATATCATCAAACCAGGCTTTCCCTTTACCTGTTAAAAGTGTACCGATGAAGATCTTTTTGGTTTCTGCAGGAGACAGATCAAGGGTGGTTTCGTATTTCGTCCAGGGTGTAGTGCCTTTGATGCCTTTATCCTGCATATTATTGAATCCTATTTTCGGATCGATGCGCATCCAGAATCCGGCAAACCCTTCAGTTACATTTTCTGTTTTGATATAGCCGGAAATAGTAATTTTCTTTCCGGCATAATTTTCAGGAAGAATACGCATCATGCCTACCATATCAGCTTTTTCCGGAGCTTCTGCCAAAACAGAATATTTTCCTTCATATTTTTCCTTTCCATCTATCGAGATCGTTGATTTTCCTCCATCAATAATAGTCCATGATTTCGGAAGGTTATTTTCATTATTTTCAAAATTCAGATTGTCAATTTTCGTTTGGCCTTGATAGCTGGCGAAAAACAGAAGCGCAAGAAATGCTGTAATGTTTTTTTTCATGGTTTTAATTTTTCCCAAATCTAGGGAGTTAAACAGGTTATATGCTACACAAAACGCTTTTTTTATGGAAATATTATAATTGTAGATTTTCTTTTTAAGGAAACTTTAACAGATATGTGCCTAATGGGGGAATTTTTGATCATATGATGTATAATCCAGATGAATCACATATATAAAAATTCCCGGATGTTCGTTATCCGGGTACAATATAGGTGATGTAAATCAATTTATTCTAAAATTTTGATGACCTCTGGTTCGTCATATTTCTTTGCATAATCCAGAGCGGTGTATCCTCTTTCTGTTTTAGTATCTTTTTGGGCTCCTGCTGCCAGAAGTTTTTTTGCCATTTCTGTATTCCCATATTTTGCAGCGAACATCAATGGGGTTTTACCGTCACAGACACTCTCCAGATTAGCCTTTTCTTCTAAGAGTTTTTGAAAGACTTCCTTACTGTTCATTTTAATGGCCAGTGACAGCAATGAATAGGAGGTATTCTCTATTTTGGAACAGCTGTTAATGTGTAAATATTTATTGTATTACGATAATAAATTGTTGTTGTTTTATTTTTGGATAATAAAAAAGTATTCTTTAAAAACTTTTCATATGCTAAGTATCATTCAGTTTTGAATCAATATTTTTGCTTAAAATAAATCCGGCAGCATGTCAAAATATATCAGTTTTATTAAAAAAGCATTAAGCGGAGAGGAGGCAGACTATACAAAAGCAGACATAAGAAGTGCTGTACTTCTTTTAGCCATCCCAATGATGCTGGAAATGGCGATGGAATCTGTTTTTGCACTGGTTGACCTGTATTTTGTAGGCCATTTAAAAGAAAGCGGCTATGCAATACAGACGGTTGGCCTTACAGAATCTGTACTTTCTGTGATGTACTCCATTGCGATTGGGATGAGTATGGCGGCAACTGCTTTGGTAGCCCGAAGAATTGGTGAAAAAAATCCGGAGAAGGCATCCAGGAGTGCGGCACAGGTTCTGTTGGTATCATTTGCTGTTACTTTTATTCTGAGCATACTGGGTGTGGTCTTTGCCGAAGAAATCTTAATTCTGATGGGTTCAAAACCGGAAGCTGCAGCTTATGGAAAGGATTTCACAAGGATTATGATGGGAAGCAGTGTGATTATTATGCTTTTGTTTCTGATCAACGGGATTTTCAGAGGCGCTGGAAATGCTGCCATTGCCATGAAATCCCTCTGGATTGCCAATATTGCCAATATTATCCTGTGTCCGGTACTGATTAAAGGTTTCGGGCCTATTCCTGCTATGGGACTGACAGGAGCAGCTCTGGCTACTACAATCGGAAGAAGTATCGGGGTTATTTATCAGCTCTATCATCTTTTAATTGCAGATACCCAGATCAGAATCAGGCTGTCTTATTTTAAGCCACAGTTTGAGCTGATAAAATCTATTGTGAAAATTGCAACACCCGGGATTTTTCAGTTTGTGATTGCTTCATGCAGCTGGATTTTTCTTGCTCAACTGGTTGCTACCACGGGTGGAGAAGATGCTTCCGCAGGTTATCAGACGGCTTTGAGGCTGATGATGTTCTTTATGCTTCCGGCCTGGGGGCTGAGTAATGCAGCGTCTACGCTGGTGGGACAGAATATGGGAGCCGGGGAAATGCTGAGAGCAGAACAGTCTGTGATGAAAACCGTAAAGTATAACGTCATCTTCATGCTGGCAGTAAGTCTCATTTTTTTCCTGTTGGGAGATTTTCTGGTAGGATTTTTTACCCAGGAAACCGAAATTAAGGCTTTTGCTAAAAATGCACTACACATCATGAGTACCGGCTTTATTTTCTATGGAATAGGAATGGTCATGATCAATGCATTTAACGGAGCCGGAGATACCTGGACACCAACATGGGTGAATTTTTTCGGATTCTGGCTGTTTCAGATTCCGCTGGCCTATTTTCTTTCGAAACATATGGAAATGGGACCGAAAGGCGTCTTTATATCTATTCCGGCAGCCGAAACTTTAATTACGATTGTCGCTTTTATTCTGTTCAAAAAAGGAAAATGGAAAATGGTGAAAGTATGAGTAAGACAGAAGGAGGAAAGTTTTTAAAGATTAAGATGATAGTTTAAGCTCAATATATTTTTTAAATTAAAACAGGGAAAACGGTTGTTAATATATATTGACAGCCGTTTTTTATTTTTTGTCCCACCTGAAATATGGCTGATAACCGGGATTGTCTTATGCTTCAATTCTCTCTAATATTGATTACTCAGATGAATAGAATTTTGAAGCATGAAAATAACCCTATTTAGTATCTTTTGTATGCTGGCTTCAGTGGCAGCCTGTACACAGGAAAAAAAAGATAATTCTCAGTTAATTCCTTCAAAAACAAAAACCATAAACAATGTTCCGTTTTTAACGAAGCAGAATGATTTTATTTATGTGGATAAAACAAGTCTGAAACCTGTTAGCAATCAAAAATTCCGGAGTGCGTCCATATTTACTTCTACAGGTTTTGCCGTTGTTGAAAATGAAAAAAATGAATATGCTGTTATAGACGAAAATGGAAAAACAGTTCTGGATTTTTCAGCCATCCCAATCGGTCTAAATGTAGTAAACGGACTTACATTTTATAAAAAAGATATTGAATACGAAAAGAAAATGCCTGCCTGGAAATGGGATTGGAATATCTTAGGAGGGGGTATCAAGAAAGAACAAACGTATCATAAAATTGAGATCGGAGTTGTAGAAACGAAACAAATCTTACTTGATAAAGACATTCCGTATCTGGAGGATAGTTATTACCTGAATTTTGTTTCGGTAGATGAAAGCCATGTTTTCTGGAACGAAACCCTTTACGAAATCAAACAAGGCCGTTTACATAAAACGGAGCAGAATATTGCTGAATTACTGGAAAATAAACGCTTTATCAAAGCTTCCAATGCAACTTTTTCAATGTATGTTTTGGATCAGAAAAAACCAATTCACAGCGGGCTGAAAGGAACTGAAACACTTTTAATGCGGTTTGGAAAGGAAACCATAATGCTGAATGAGGTCAATAAAGAACGATATAACCCGGAAGTTCCTAAGCTTTTAGCAGATAACAGAAACGATGAGGTTTACCCTTTTCCACAATATGAAAAGGCATTCCCAAAAGAAATTACAAAGGCCACGGCTTCACAGATCGATTTTATAAAGAAAACTTCTCTGGTGTACTCCATAACGAATTCACCTTATTTTTTGCTTGGTGTTTTTAATTATGATCATGATATCTGGGCGTACGACTGGCTTTATATTGATACCCAAGGAAATGTTACAGATTCTATTGATACGTATAATTTCAAGGTTCTGGATCAGGTCGGAAACCTGGTCTGGCCCGACAGAAAAATGATTTTACCCAATCAGTTCAATAACAAAAACTGGAAATTCGGAAAGATAAACTCTTATCAAGGGATGAATAACCTGTATCTGATTCGGGTTGAAGACGAAAAACAACGGAGAACCATGGGCTTGTGGAATAGTCATGACAAGGCCTGGGAGATCAGGCCAGAGTATCATGCGATCTCGGTTCTGGATACAGAAAAACAGATCTATACACTTCAAAAAGAGGAAAACGGATTGTATACACTTTATGACAACAAGAATAAGAAAAGTATAGGATCAAAAAGTTATACCTCCATTAATTCGGACGGACAGGTGAGTGTTAAGCTTAATTCAGGGCAAACCATTTATTACTATATTGACATTGCTTCAGGAAAAGAATACAAAGAGAATTAAATAACCGGAGAATTCGGGTTAAGGAGTTAAAAGGTAAAAGGTTGGAAGATGGAAGAAGGAGGCTGGAAATTACTTTTAGTTATACATATTGAAAGCTACCAGAAAATCAAATTAAATAAAAACAGATCAATATTTGTTCTTAATGACTTTCAAAACTTCCCTCTTCCATCATCCAGCTTCAAACCTGCATCCATCAGATTTTTTATTCCGAACTGAGGTTAAATAATACATTGAAAAAACATTAGACTATGATTTTTAGAAAGCTTTTACCTGTTGGCGCTTGTATTGTAAGTGTACTATCTTTTGCCCAAATGCGGACAGGAGTATATTTTTCTTCAGATAAAAAATACAAGGAGATTATTGATGAGGTTGGAAATCCATTATCAGGAAATCCGGTGATGATTGTGCAGGCATTTGTCCCTAACAATGGAAGTTATATTTGGTTTCTGAACGAAAGCAAAGCTAAAAGTCCCACTTATTTAGGGGAGAATCCAAAAGATTTACACGCGGGTATTTTTCTGGAAGATCATGGCGGATTAATTCCACAGGTAACCTTTAAAGACTTTTCACAAGGTCTGGCCCAGCCCAGATATCTGATCAATTTCTGTGAAATAGGTGATGCCGACAAGAATGGTTTCCCTGAGTTTTATCTTACTTATTTTGAAGAATCAGACGGTCTGGACGCAAAACCTCTTAAGGTGATTATTTACACGAATATGGGTGGTAAAACATTATCAAAATCAAAAATTACCGGCTGGATCCCGTTTCAGGAAGAAGATCAGTATCGTGAAGTAAAAGATACCAACTTCAGCTTATTGCCCAAAGAGATAAGGCTGAAAGCTGAAAAAATATTAAAAGAAGCCAGAAAAGAAATGAATTATTGAAAGGATTTCAACCAATGCATAAAAAACCACTATTATCAGGGATATCTTCATTCATCCTCTTTTAATACCTTTAAACTCAAATTTTTATTAGAAAATAAAGCGGTAAAACCTCTGGCAGTACTTCATTATAGTTAATGCCGGCTATTCACCCTTAGATAGACATTAATTTTTATAACTTTTATAGCTTTCTTTTTCACCCCGGATTAAAATGAAAAATTCTTATTTCGAACAAACACACAGTAATAAAGAATGGGTAAAAACAGTAACAAAATAAAACTGAGTGAAGAAGAAGCTGTAAAAGTAATAGTTGATCTTGGCAGGATTGTCGTCTCACTGGACAAAATAAAAAGTTATATTGTATAAAAATCAATAAACAAAATAGTATAAGAATGACCACTTTTCAAGATTTAGAAAAAGAATTTAATTTTACCTACCCTGCGCTTTACAGACAATTATACGATGATAAAATGCTTGATTGGGGTACGGAAGGAAGCGGTTGGTACACCCATGTTTTTCCCACTCTAAAGGAAAATCCGCCTTTGCTTCTGTTTGGGAATGATATTGAAATCTGGGATCCGGTGGCTTACCCTGGCGCAATCAGGGAAATCATTAACCACGAAATCTACGATATCAATCCCATATACAAAATGGTTCCTTTTGCGAAAAATGGAGCCGGCGATTTGTATGTTTTTCAATTGGATATGGAAGTCAATGGTGAAATTCCGGTTACTTTTTTTCCACATGACGATTCTGAAGCTGAAATTTTAGCCAAAAACCTACAGGATTTTATCTTCAGACAGCTTCTGGAATCTTTAACCGAAATGGATGAATATTCTATGTTTGAAGGGGATTCTGAAGACGAAATCAAAAAGAATTTACACAATCAGCTGAGAACCCACCGTAAATATTTAACATC
The DNA here is from genome assembly GCF_031456375.1 of Chryseobacterium sp. 2987. NCBI lineage: Bacteria > Pseudomonadati > Bacteroidota > Flavobacteriia > Flavobacteriales > Weeksellaceae > Chryseobacterium > Chryseobacterium sp. 2987. The sequence goes on along the minus strand of NZ_JAVDUN010000004.1, from coordinate 430,986 downwards.
TAATCAGATTGAAATATTAGAAGGGATTTATCAACGTGATATTTTTGAATATACCTACAAAGCACCGAATGGCCGCGAATTTGAAGCAGAAGGTCTGCTGACTTTTGACGAACTTGAAAAGCTCATTCAGAAGGAAATCGCCTTTGAAAAATTAAACACAAAATTTGATTATACAGAGTAAATAGATCAATAAAGCTATGAAAAATACTTTTGTTTTCCCATTTTTGTGCCTCATTTTGGTTATGACCTTTAGCTGCAAAGATCCTGAACGAAAAAAAACAAATGTTCCGAATGATCTGAAAAATACGCATTGGATTGTTGATGCAGGCGGACTTATTAAGCCGGATGGTGAGAAAACTTATGATCTGTCACCAAGAATAGACACTGCTTTGATTTTCAATTTTCACGCAATCAACTTTTTGGATGACGAAAAATTTGAAAGTTATGATAGCTGGGAATGTGGAAACGACTGCTTTACTGAAATATACGGAAGATATTATTTAACGGAAGTCAACCGGATAGAAATGGAAGTTGATAGTATAAGACAGTCAGGAACCTGTGAAGCACCTGTAAAGATTTTCAAACCAGCAGAAACCATGGCTTTTACTATGGTGAAACAAGGGAAACAGCTACAACTTATGAAAAAATAGATGACCTAAGAGTTAATAGCTGCCTTAAAATTTCTAAAACGACGGACTGCTCAGAATGATTTTTGAAGTGAAGAAGCGGAAAGGCAGGAATCTTTCACCCAAGAACATGGCTCAGAAATAGATCACGGGTATTTTGCCTATATTTACATTCTTTACGATAATAAAATTTAATAGAGATAAGGATTTGATGCACAGGTTGTTATTTATATGGATTGTACTGGTTTTTCCGTTTTTTGCTCAGGCACAGGATGCTGTAAGCAGATTGGAAAAGGAATATAACAATGCTTCAGATAAAACAACAGAACGGTTAAATCTGGCTCCCAAATACGCCAAAGCATTATTTCTACATAATGACAAAGATCAGTCATACCGGATTTTAAAAGCCAATATTCCCGTCGCAATAAAACAGGCTGATGGAAAGTATGCCACCATTCTATATGCTGTTCAGGCGATGAATTACAGGCTAGACAATAAAGAAGCTGAATCGTCAAAAAGTCTGGACCTGGCAAAAATATATAGCTTAAAAACAGATAATAAAGAAGCTAAAGGTTATTTTGAATATGCAAAAGGATGGGTTTTAGTACGTAACAATAAAACGACCGATGCCGTTGCCGCTTACCTGAAATCTATCGACTATTACGAAAATTCACCAACAACTTCTACTCTGTATGGAAGATTTGCTACCGTAGTTAAAGAATTGTCCACCATTTATTCTAACCTGAATGAATACCAGCTGGAAGAAAAATACAGCAAACAGTTTCTGGTGCTGGCATCCAAACAGAATGATCCCAACCTTATCTTCGATGCGTATATGCGGATGGGTTACGTGTACGAGCAAAAATATGTGCAGAGTCTATCAAATATTGACTGGAGAAATAAGGCAGAGCAGTACTATCTGCAGGCGGTTACCACTTTCAACAAAAGCAAGGATGTGATGCCCAATAAGAGTAATCTTTCCTATGCAGCCATCAATTTAGCCAACTTGTACACCAGTTTTGACAAAGAAAAGGCAATGAAATATGCCCAATTAGCAAACAAGGTAAGTCTGGAAACCGGCGATGCCATCCATATTGCCTCTTCATTTGGAATTCTGGCAGAGCTGGCCATACAGGATAAAAATTATGATTTAGCTAAATCTTACTTTCTAAAGGCTTCCATGGAAATTGGTAAAAGCCCTGTGAGAGATCACAATATAGAACTGTCAATTCTTGAATCTCTGTCCCAAATCAGCGAAGAGCAGGGTAATTACAAAGAAGCTTTGGTTTATTATAAAAGTTATGTAGATAAATACAAAAGCGTTTACGATCAGGAAAAACTGGATATAACCAAAAGGCTGGAATCGCAGTTTGAGAAAGAACGGCAGGAACAGAAATATATAAAACTGCAGCTGGAGAGTGATAAAAAGGCACAGCAGATCAGGTTAATCAACATCCTTAGAGCACAGCGTGAACAGGTTTATAACAACTTAAAACTGGTAGAAGAAAATCAACGGGAACGGCTGAAATTTTCAGAGCTTGAATCCGAAAAAAGAGCACAACAGCTTCGTTTGGCAAAATTAGAAACAAGGCAAAAGAACAACGACATCAACAACTATAAAAAGCTGTTAGCCTTCAAAGAAAAGATCAGTACTTACTATATTATTTTTATTGTGGTTTCCATTGTTCTGATCATCTTATTGCTGTATGCCTATAAACAAAGGGCGAATTCACTGAAGCAAAGAGATGAACTGCATGCTCTGGCCATGGAAAAAGAAAAGCAGAATTCAAAAATATCAACACTTACGGCATTGCTGGAAGGGCAGGAACAGGAGCGTGGCCGTCTGGCTCGTGATCTTCATGACGGACTGGGAGGTTTACTTTCAGGAACCAAACTTCAGTTGTCCTCTTTGAGTCCCCATCAATACGGAAATATAGAAGAAGGAATTTCAAAATCAATTACCCAGATTGATGGCGCCGTAGAAGAATTGAGACGGGTCGCACATAATTTAATGCCCGATTTACTCATGAAATACGGTCTGGAAACAGCCATTAAAGAGTTTGCTTCCCGCATGTCCAACAGTGCGTTAGACATCCATACTGAATTGATCGGTTACACCAATTCAATATCAGAAGAAAAGCAGCTGATCCTGTACAGGATTATTCAGGAATTGGTCAACAATGCCATAAAACATGCTGAAACTTCAGAAATTATTATTCAGATCAGTGAAGAAGAGAATATTTTAAATCTCACAGTAGAGGACAACGGCAAAGGTTTTGATCCAGCCAGTTTAGATGTGAGAAAAACAGCTGGTTTCCATAATATAGAGTCAAGAGTTCAGTTTTTAAAAGGAACGATGAACATCAGGTCCGAACTGAATATTGGCACCAGCATAGAACTTCAAATACCTATTCATTAAACATGATAAAAGTAGCTATAACAGACGATCATCCGCTTCTATTGGAAGGGCTGAAGAATATTTTAGGAAACAGTGATACCATAGATGTGGTAGATTGCTTCAGAAACGTTTCAGAAATGAATGAAGGTCTGGCAAAACAGGCTGTCGATATTTTGCTTCTGGATATTAATCTGGCAGATACCAACAGTATTGAACTCATCAAACCTTTAACGAAAAAATACGAACGCCTTCAGATTATCATGCTCAGCGTTCACAATGAACTGCCTGTAATCAACAGTACTTTGGCGGAGGGTGCTTTGGGATACATTCAGAAAAATGCTTCAGTTTCCGAAATTTTGGAAGGTATTAATACCGTTTATACCGGTCAACAGTTTTTATGCTCGCAGACAAGGTCTGTTTTGGAGAAAAAATCACCGGACGGATTGAGTCAGGTTCCGAAACTTACCAGAAGAGAAAAGGAAATTTTGGCTGAAGCCGCGAGAGGACTTACGACCAATCAAATGGCAGAAAAGCTTTTTATCAGCCCGCATACCGTAGAAAGCCACCGGAAAAATCTTATTGAAAAATTTCAAACCGCCAATCTGAGCTCAGCCATTAAACTGGCCATAGAATACGGTTTGATTATCGAATAATCTAACAAAAAGGTCTGCTTACATCGTAAAAGCAGACCTTTTTTATATAAAATCAAATAATTAGGTGTCTTATTATTAATCTTTGAACCTCAATGCAGCCTGGAACAGGTTTTTCTTTCCTGTTAAATCATATTCGTCATTATATACAGGCTCGTACATTAACAGATAAACTCTCCCGTCAAAATCTTTTAAATTGATAGGCTGATCTACCAGCACATCATAAAATCTAGTAATCGTGCGGGTACCCGTCCATTGCTTTAAGCTGCCTTTAGGGTTTTTATCAAATCTGTGATCTTTAGCATCGGTGTAGTACCAATATGACGGTGCCTGATCCATCAAAAACATTTCTTTGTCCTTATTATACAGTTCCTCTGCCATACCCGTATTCTGAAACCATGGAACTTCAGCATTGTAAACACCTAAAGCCGCTGCGTAAATATCCTTATTTGTGGTAGCTCCCACTAAAAAACCTTCAAGATCCGTAGAAGTAATTTCAAATTGGAAAGCTGATTTTTTCAGATCATAAACATCATTGACAGGCTTGATTACTTTTCCGTCCTGTTTGATAACTACTTTCAGCGACTGTGCAAAAGTTATTACACTTAATAAAGAAAAAAGGAGGGTTAAGCTTATTTTTTTCATGGTATATCTTTTAAATAACTGCTGCAAAGATATTGGACTTTGGTTCCATAAACACTGGCTGGTTTCAGGGGTTTTTCAGCTGGGTTAGCCTTGCTGAATTTAGATCAGTAGCCGATAAAATGCCTCATACAGGTCAGAAATGGCTGAAAACAGGGATATATTGAACGGGGTATTTTAGACAATTTTACAAACAGTAAATCAAATATTGTAAATTATTTTATAAAAATGAAAAATGTAATCATCAGTTTTTCTGTAGTGATCGCTTTTCTGGCTGCCTGCTCACCTTCTGCAGAAAGAAAAGTAAATAAAACAGATTCTGCGGAAATAAAAAAAACAGATACAAATGCTGTACTTATTCCGGCAAAGGAGACAGTAGCAGACCCAGAGCTGCCGGGCGACTTTTCAACATTGGTTCCTATTGATGTATTGAACAGTAAAAGTACCAATGTATATGAGAAATATGGAATAGAGTTCTCTGGCAATTGTTATTCATGCGATCTGGCAAGCCTATCTGTGACAAAGAATAAAATGGTATGGACCAACGTCTGCGATGAAAAAGATATTTTCGAAATCAATGATTTTTCATTCTCTAATGAGGGAAACAAAACGATTCTAAAAACACCGGAAAGAACTTATATTTTAACTCAGATAGATAAAGCCCCCGTTTATGAGCTTGTTATGGAAGGACAGAAACTGGAATTGAATAACAAAAGAATATCCAGGTATTTTACCACCCAAAAAGCTCTGTCACTTTTCAAAGAGCATGACTGTGGCGATTTTGAAGGATAGGGAAATTTTTAAATAGCTTTGGTTTAGGAAAGGGATTCTGATGGATGAAGCTTGAAGATAAGTAATAGGTAATGAGTAATAAGTGATAGTGATGATCAATATCTGTAACTAAAAATAATTTCCAACCTTTTAATCCAGACCAAATAAATAGATTTTCCGCTAAACGGGGTAGTATTAAACTTCCATCCTCCTGCTTCCATCTTCCCTCTTTTATAAAAACTTTAACAGCTTTATTCCCTGTGTTTTAAGTGGTTTTTTGTAAATTCGTTTCAATCAAAAAATACTTTACTATGGGAAAAGGAGACAAAAAATCAAGAAGAGGTAAGATCAATTCGGGAAGCTATGGAAAAAGAAGACCGAGAAAATCTTCTAAACGTGCTGCTGAAAACAAAGCAAAGTCGTAAAAGCAAAAAGGCCGGAGAAATTTCTCCGGCCTTTTCTAGGTATACAAATTAAATTATTTTCCTCCTAAAATATTTCCAAGGATACTGCCTAAGCCGCCACTTTGCTGTTGGTTGTTTCCACCTCCAAGTACGCTTCCTAAAATGTCATTTAACGGGCTTCCTGAAGATTGGGATTGTCCTCCTCCTAAAACACTTCCTAAAATGTCATTCAAAGGATTAGACTGTTGAGCCTGAGCCTGGTTGGATGCATTTCCAAGGATTCCTCCTAAAAGATCTCCCAAACCACCTGCACCTACATTGCTCTGCTGCTTTTCTTTTCCGATATAGCCCATTACAACAGGAGCTAACATGGCAAGGATTGGTCCTATTTTGTCAATGGAGATTCCTGTATTCTGAGAAAGTTGGTTCTCTACAGTGCTTTTTTGCCCGCCAAAAATATGGTCAAGGATAGATCCGCCTTCTGCCTGTCTTGATTCGATCTGTGAAGCGTCATTAAGGATACTTCCATCGTGGTCTTTATCCAGAGCGTTGTTCAGGGCTTCTGCTTCTTTGGAGTCCTGTGATTTGTTTCTGAGATAAGAAATAATCAGAGGGGCAGCGACTGCCAGTAAAGCAATAATCTGGTTTCTGCTGATTCCAAATTTATTTTCAGCCTGTTCAGCAACCTGATTGCTGGTGTTCCCTGTAAGTAGGTCAATTAAACTCATGTTTGTGTTTATTTAATTATTAAGTGAACCAAAGTTATCAAAAAATATGCCTGATAAAATTTCTAAGCTTCATAATTATTGTTAAAATTTAGAATTATTAGAAACAGGCAGCCTGATGTTCAGATTTCTGAAAAATTAATTCTTTACAATTGGCACATTAGAACAGGCTTCACCAAACATTAAAGATTTTACAATAGGCTTTAGCTGCTCAACCAATTCAATATAGGCATTTTCCGGGATCTCTTTATCTGAACAACCCTTTACTAAAACTCTTTTTCCTCTCATTTCATCAAAATCATAGCGCTGAATAGCATTATGCATCAGGATAACTTCAAGATCTTCACGGTTTCCGAAAACAATTTTTTTGGTAACATCTGTCAGTTTAGCTGTCAACAAAAAATAGGCCCAGAGAGGAACAATAGCTTCTGCGGAATTATAGATATAAACATAGGCGTCACGATATTCTTCAACATCAATGGCTGCCACTTTTTCGCGGAAATCCTTTTCCTTAAGAATCATTTCCATAAACAGGAAATCTTTAAGGTCAATCCCTTTTCTTACGCCTTTCGGAACAAGATCGGTAAGGTCAAAATTGATTAAACCACTTTCCGCAACTTTATTTCGGATTTCAAATTCTTCTGACATTTTTATCATTATCTTTGAGCAAATTTACAAATTAGATCTATACCAGACTTAATTTGTTCTCTATCTTGATCATAGATAACCTCCCATGATAAAAATGGTGTGAAGGTTGTACAAATAAAAAAGATTTCGAAAGAAATGAAATATTATGTTATTGCAGGTGAAGCTTCCGGAGATCTGCATGGAAGCAACTTAATGAAAGCCCTTAAACAGAAAGATCCTGATGCAGAATTCAGGTTCTGGGGTGGAGATCTTATGCAGAAGCAGGGCGGAACAATGGTGAAACATTACCGCGATCTAGCGTTTATGGGGTTTCTGGAAGTTGCCATGAACCTGAGAACCATTCTAAACAACATCAAATTCTGTAAAGAAGATATTAAGAATAATAAACCTGATGTACTCATCCTGATTGATTATCCGGGATTTAACTTAAGAATTGCAAAATTTGCAAAAGAGCTCGGAATTAAAGTCGTGTATTATATTTCTCCTCAACTTTGGGCATGGAAAGAAGGAAGAGTAGAGATTATTAAAAAATACGTGGATGAAATGATGGTGATTCTTCCATTTGAAGAAGATTTCTATAAAAAACACGGAGTACACTCTCACTTTGTAGGACATCCATTGCTTGATGCGATTTCTACGCTTCAGGACATTAGTATTGAAGATTTTAGAAAAGAAAACGGACTGAATGAAAAAGAAATCATCGCCCTTCTTCCCGGCTCCAGAAAACAGGAAGTGGAAAAGATGCTTGAGATCATGCTTTCCGTAAGGCCGCATTTTAAAAATTATCAGTTTGTGATTGCCGGTGCTCCAAGTCTTCCGAAGGAGTTTTATCAGAAATATGTAGATGACAATGTGCATTTTGTCTCCAACAGAACTTATGATCTGCTGAGATGTTCCAAAGCAGCGCTTGTTACTTCAGGAACCGCCACTTTAGAAACCGCATTGCTGAATATTCCTGAGGTAGTATGCTACCGCGGAAGCCGTATCTCTTATGCGATTGCGAAAAGGCTTGTAAAAAATATCAATTACATTTCCCTGGTCAACCTGATTATGGATCGGGAAGTGGTAAAAGAACTGATTCAGAATGATCTTACTACCAAAAATCTGGTGAGCGAACTGAATAAAATGCTGGGAGGAGAAACAAGAGAGAAAGTACTGAACGATTATAGTCTTTTAAGAGAAAAGTTGGGTGGAAAAGGGGCCAGCGATCATGCTGCAGAAGTAATTATGAAAGTACAGAGATCATAATTATGGAATAGATATTTCAGAGCAATTTGTTAATAATACTGTGAGTGTATGCGGATTAACATGAATTATTTTAAAAATTTACTGGCGTTTTTCATAGTGCTCTTTTCATTATCAGAACTTTCTGCGCAAAGTGCACGGGAAAAGATACAGGTCTTCTATTACGGCTGGTACGGAAATCCTGCTGTTGATAGACAGTATCATCACTGGAATCATGATATTCTTCCGCATTGGAAAGATCCTCAATGGAATAATCTGGGAAACTATAAAGGCGGTGACGATATCGGAGCTAATTTCTATCCGGCTTTAGGAAATTACAGTTCCAATGATTCTGAAATTATCGGTAAACATATGAAAATGATCAAAGATTCCGGCGTTGGAGTTGTCGTCATAAGCTGGCTGGGCAAAGATTCATATACCGATAAAAGTGTTACAAAATATCTTGATGCCGCTGACCGGCAGGGGCTTAAAATTGCCTTTCATATAGAGCCTTTCTATAAAAATATTTCTGAATTTAAAGAACAGATTTCCTATCTGATTCATACCTATTCCGGCCATCATGCTTTTTACAGAAAAGAGGGGAAGCCTTTGTTTTATGTATACGACAGTTATAAAATTTCTCCGGAAGAATGGTCGAAATTACTTTCCGAAAACGGAAAGGAAACACTCAGGAAAACAGATCTGGATGCCCTTTATATTGGTTTATGGGTAGAAAAAAATGATGCGGTTTTCTTTGATAAGGCAGGCTTTGATGGATTTTATACTTACTTTGCCAGTGAAGGCTTTGTCTTCGGGAGTACAGTTTCCAATTGGGATTACCTGTCCCAATATGCAAAAGAACATCGTCTTATTTTTATTCCGTGTGTTGGCCCCGGATATTCTGATACAAGAATAAGACCCTGGAATGGAGCAAATTTTAAAAGCAGAGAAAACGGAAAGTATTACGAAAGAATGTTTGATGCAGCCATAAAAGTTAAGCCGGAACTGATAGGTGTAACTTCATTCAACGAATGGCATGAGGGAACACAGATAGAACCTGCAGTATCTAAAAAGGCAGGAGATTTTACCTACGAAGATTATGGAAAAGATCCACGGTTTTACATTAAAGAAACCAAAAGACTGGCAGACCGGTTCTTGGAAAAATAAATTCCGGTACAAAACGATTTTATAAAGGATAGTTTTAATTTTTTTATGAACTCTTGGTTTTATAGTAAATATTAAAGCTTCCTATTGTTTATTCATTAGGTGAAAATGCTGTAACTCTGCAAAACCAGTGTTAGCAGCAGGACATAGAAATCAATAATTTTTATGTCTAAATATTGATGGTGAATAAACAGCCTATCCTTACTCTTACCGTGTGCTTTATTCTGGGGATTTTTTTTCAGGATCACTTTTTGCTGAGTGGAAAATCTGTTTATTTTGTCATTTCAGGTTGTATTCTGATCCTGATTCTGAATTTTTTTCATTCTTATTGGCTGCATCAATCAAAGCCGGTTCTGCTGGGGCTGATGTTTTTCGGAGTAGCTGTGGCTCTTCATTTTTTCAATACTTTTCAGCCTCAGAAATATTCATTTTCTTCCAGTGAAGCAATTGTTTTTAAAATCTCAAAAAAATTAAATTCTACTGAGAAAAATAAAAAATATGAAGCAGAGGCTCAGGTTGGAAATCGAAAGTTGTCAGCGGTCATTTATATCCCTAAAAAGAATAATGAACTGGATTTTAAACATTACTATAAAGCAGAAGCTTACATTTCAAAACCGGAGCCGCCGCCCTATGATTTCCAGTTTAATTATGCAGCATATTTAAAAAGGAATGGTATTGAATATCAATGTTATATTTCAAGAGAAGTATCGTCATCTGTAAGGAATGATTTAACCTTTGCTGAAAAAATTAAGCAGCAGCGGCTTCATGTACTGAAGAAAATTGATCATGCAGAAATGTCCGGTAAAACCCGGGAGTTTTTAAAAGGAATGATTCTGGCAGACAGGACAGAAACTGATCTTGATACCGTACAGGATTTCAGCAGGTCAGGATTGGTTCATTTTCTGGCGATATCCGGAACACATGTTATTGTAATCTTCGGTATTTTTTATTTTCTGTTTACCCGTTTCTGCCCTCTGTACTTCAGAAAATATGTGGTGGTCATAAGTTTGCTTTTCATCTGGCTATTTGCAGGATTCATAGGATTCGGAAACTCGGTAGTCCGCTCATGTATTATGCTGAGTGTATATTTTGTATATGTACTGCTTCAGAGAAAACCGGACCTGCTTCATTCCCTTTCCCTGTCGGCATTGATTATTCTGTGTCTGGATACGCAACAGATCTTTGACGTGGGATTTCAGCTTAGCTTTCTGGCTGTTTTGGGCATCTTTTGGCTGAATCAGCCTTTGCTGCGGTATTTTCCTAAACAGGATCATTATTTGAAAAAACTACTGTTCAATACAGTTACCCTATCACTGTCTGCACAGCTCGCAACGTTGCCATTGGTTCTGTATTACTTTCATCAGTTTTCCCTTATTTCCTTTCCTGCCAATATCCTGATCGTACCCTTTTCGGAATTCGTTATTGTATTTTCATTTCTGATGACCATTCTTATCACTCTGCAGCTCGATTTCACATTGCTCAATGTAATCTATGATTTCTTTATTGATATTCTTTTGAAAGTCATTCATTGGTTTGCAAAATTTGAATCATTGTTTTATACAAATATTCCGATGAATGTGGTTGAAGTGTTTCTCCTCTTTGTAATGGTTTATATGACGGGGGTTCTGCTCCGGAAATACAGCCTTGGAAACGGGACCAGACTGCTGGCAGTAATGGTTGTATTTTTTATTTTTCGGACAGGATGTAATGTGTATGAAAGTCAAAGGAGTGAAATTCTTTTTTATAAGGTAAATCAAAGCAGAATTTTTTCAATAAAAAAAGGAAATAAAGTTGAATTTTGGATTTCTGAAAGCTCAGAAAAAGAGAAGATCCGGAAGTTTATTATCAACCCTTACTGCTCTTCCAGACGGGTCCGGAGCTTTAATTTAAAGACATTTCCAATGACGACAGGACGTATTGAATATGAAGGTGAAATTTATGATTTAAAATAACCTTTTTGAAATTCATTTTTCCTGCATTTACAACGGATTAGATTCTTATTTAGAAAGGTTACAAACTGGCTAATTGTGAGATTTCTCACTTTTCGATATTGTTAACATTTCTTAATTTTGTGGAAATTCAAATTTAAACTTATATGGCAGGTTTAACGAGTTCTACGATAGGTAGAAAATATGCTATGGCATTATCAGCTATGTTTTTGCTGATTTTTCTTATACTGCATTTGACAACCAACTTATTATCAGTTCTTAACCGTGATGCTTTCAATACGGCATCTGACTTTATGGGCTATAATCCGTTTGTGCAGTTCTTAATGCAGCCTATTCTTGGCTTTGCAGTAATTTTCCATTTTGTAATGGGATTTGTATTGGAAATCAAGAATAATAAAGCACGTCCGGTAAAGTACGAATCAAACAACCCTTCTGTGAACTCTTCATGGATGTCCAGAAATATGATTATTTCCGGTGCTGTTGTTCTGGCTTTCCTTGCGCTTCACTTATATGATTTCTGGCTTCATGAAATTACATATAAGTATGTTGATGGAAAAGCTCCTGATGCTGAACGTTTCTGGCCGGAACTGCACGAGAAGTTTGCAGACCTTTGGAGAGTTGCTCTATACGTGATCTCTTTTGTTCTGTTAGGACTACACTTAGCTCACGGATTCCAGTCTTCATTCCAGTCAATCGGTGCAAGACATCCAAAATATACTCCGGTAATTAAAGCTTTCGGAAAATGGTATTCAATCCTTATTCCTGCAGGTTTTATTTTTATCGCAATTTATCACTTTGTAACTCAATAATATCAATATACTAATATGAGTAAATTAGATTCAAAAATTCCAGCAGGTCCTCTAAAGGATAAATGGAAAAATCATAAAGACCATATGAACCTTGTTGCCCCAAACAACAGAGATAAGATTGATATTATTGTTGTAGGAACAGGTTTGGCAGGAGGTTCTGCTGCTGCTACTTTGGCAGAGCAGGGATATAATGTAAAAGCATTCTGTTATCAGGATTCTCCAAGAAGAGCACACTCAATTGCCGCTCAAGGGGGGATCAATGCTGCTAAAAACTATCAGGGTGACGGGGATTCAACATACAGATTATTCTACGATACCATCAAAGGTGGTGACTATAGAGCAAGAGAAGCCAACGTTTACAGATTGGCTGAAGTTTCTGCTAATATTATTGACCAATGTGTTTCCCAAGGGGTTCCTTTCGGTAGAGATTACGGCGGCCAGTTAGATAACCGTTCATTTGGTGGGGTTCAGGTAAAAAGAACTTTCTACGCAAAAGGACAAACAGGACAGCAATTATTATTAGGTGCTTATTCTGCCATGAGCCGTCAGATCGGTAAAGGAAGAATCAAAATGTACAACCGTCACGAAATGTTAGACCTTGTCATTGTTGATGGAAAAGCAAGAGGAATCATCGCAAGAAACCTGGTAACAGGTGAAATAGAAAGACACTCTGCTCACGCTGTAGTAATCGCTTCAGGAGGGTATGGAAACGTATATTTCCTTTCTACCAATGCAATGGGATCAAACGTTTCCGCAGCCTGGAAGATTCACAAGAAAGGAGCATATTTCGCTAATCCTTGCTACGTACAGATTCACCCGACTTGTATCCCGGTTCACGGAACTCAGCAGTCTAAGCTGACTTTGATGTCTGAATCACTAAGAAACTCAGGAAGAATCTGGGTTCCTAAAAAGATTGAAGATTCAGTAGCCATCAGAGAAGGTAAATTAAGACCGGAAAATATTAAAGAAGAAGACAGAGATTACTATCTGGAAAGAAGATATCCTGCATTCGGTAACCTTGTACCTAGAGACGTTGCTTCAAGAGCAGCCAAGGAAAGATGTGATGCCGGATTCGGAATCGAAAATAATGATACTCAGGAAGGAGTTTACCTTGATTTCTCTACAGAGATCATGAAGAAAGGTAAAGAAGCCGCTATCGAAAAACATATTCATAATCCAACTGATCAGCAGATCTATGATCTAGGAAAGAGCTGGGTTGAGGAGAAATATGGTAACCTATTCGTAATGTACGAAAAAATTACAGCCGATGATCCTTACAAAACTCCAATGAAGATCTATCCTGCAGTTCACTATACCATGGGAGGTGTGTGGGTTGATTATAACCTTCAGTCTACTATTCCGGGATGTTTCGTCATTGGTGAAGCTAACTTCTCAGACCACGGAGCGAACAGACTTGGAGCATCTGCCTTGATGCAGGGACTTGCAGACGGATATTTTGTACTTCCTTACACGATTGCAGATTATCTTGCAGCAGACATCAGAACAGGAACTATTCCTACCGATTCAGGTGAGTTTATTGAAGCTGAAAAAGGAATTAAAGATAAAATTGATTTCTTCTTGAACAACAAAGGAACTCATTCAGTAGACCACTTCCACAAGAAACTGGGACACATTATGTGGAACAAAGTTGGAATGGGAAGAACTCCTGAAGGATTGGCAGAAGCAATCAAAGAAATTGAAGAAGTAAGAAATGACTTCTGGAAAAACGTAAGAGTACCTGGTGAAGGTGAAGGTATGAACACTGAACTTGAAAAAGCATTCAGAGTAGCAGACTTCCTTGAATTAGGTCAATTAATGGCTATCGATGCGCTAAACAGAGAAGAATCTTGTGGCGGACATTTCCGTTGGGATCATGCAACTCCGGATGGTGAAGCGGAAAGAGATGACGTAAACTACAAATACGTCGGAGCTTGGGAATATCAGGGTGAAAATATCAATGCGGAAGTGTTGCATAAAGAAGAACTGATATATGACAACATCGAGGTTAAAACTAGAAGTTACAAATAAATAATCTCCAACCTATAAATATAACATTATGAGTGCAAAAAAAGGCTTACATCTTACGCTGAAAATTTGGAGACAAAAAAATAATAAATCTAAAGGTCAGTTTGAGACCTATAAAATATCAGATGTGTCTACAGATTCTTCTTTTCTGGAAATGTTAGACATCCTGAACGAAAATTTAATTAACGAAGGTAAAGAACCTATCGCTTTTGATCACGACTGTCGTGAGGGAATCTGCGGGATGTGTTCACTTTACATCAATGGTAGAGCTCATGGGCCGGACACAGGTATCACAACCTGCCAGCTTCACATGAGAATGTTCAAAGATGGAGAAACGATCGTTATTGAACCTTGGAGAAGTGCTGCTTTCCCGGTGATTAAAGACTTAATGGTAGACAGAAGCGCATTCGACAGAGTAATGGCTGCAGGTGGTTTCATTTCTGTGAATACTTCCGGTAATACATTGGATGCCAACGCAATTCCTGTTCCTAAAGAAGATGCAGATAAAGCAATGGATGCTGCAGCTTGTATCGGATGTGGAGCTTGTGTAGCTACTTGTAAAAATGGATCTGCGATGTTATTCGTGGGAGCTAAGGTTTCTCAGTATGCTTTACTTCCTCAGGGTAGAGTAGAAGCGAAGAGAAGAGTTCTGAACATGGTGAAGGCAATGGATGAAGAAGGATTCGGAAACTGTTCAAACACAGGAGCATGTGAAATAGAATGTCCTAAAGGTATTTCTCTTGAGAATATCGCAAGAATGAACAGAGAATACATGGCTGCTCTTGTAGATCAGGGATAGAATTGATTTAAATACAATAAAAAATCGTCTTCATTTTTGGAGACGATTTTTTTTAATTATTTTCCTGTTAAAGTTTGTTAAGTTCCGAAAAGTACTTGGTGCTCTTTATAGAATAAGTCTATATTTGGTGAGCATATAATAATGTACAGTGAAAATGGTCTTTCAGCAGATTCTGTGAATATCAGAGAATCTGACAAAGATAAAAAGCATTGTATAATGCCTTATTAAAGGGTTGTTATAAATTTTTCAAAAAAAATAATCAGGGTGAATTAACAAGCCCTAAAAAGCGTATTTTTGTGTAATATTAAAAATTGAAATGAAAAAATATCTTTTATTGTTTATCATCGCGGTTTTTGCGATGTCTTGTTCAAAAAAAGTTGAAGTAAAAGGAAAAATCACAGGTGGATCACCGTTGGAAAGAATTGAGCTGATAGAGGCTTCCGGTGTTGCTACCTTACCTTTGGTGAATTTAGGACTAGATAAAAACGGAAATTTTTCCGGTTCCTTTGATGCCCCGAAAGACGGGATGTATGAGATTTCTTACGGAGAGAAAAGAAATCTGATTTATTTAAAAGCAGGTCAAACTTTAAATATTTCCGGTAACGGTGCTACATTCCCTATGGAATATGTGATTACCGGTGATGCTAAAAAGAATAACGATTTCTTTGTAGCTACCCAAAAATATCTTGGAACTTATGCACAGAAAGCAAACGTTCCTGAACTGATGAGAAAAGATGAAAAAACATTTCTTCAAGGAGTTCAGAAAATAGATAGCGACATCAAGAAAAATATTGATGAGAACATCAAGAAATTCAATCCTGATAACGACATCGTAGAATGGAAGAAAATGGATGTTTCAAGTACGGTTCTTACCATCATGGCGCAGTAC
Source organism: Chryseobacterium sp. 2987 (assembly GCF_031456375.1). Taxonomy (NCBI): domain Bacteria; kingdom Pseudomonadati; phylum Bacteroidota; class Flavobacteriia; order Flavobacteriales; family Weeksellaceae; genus Chryseobacterium; species Chryseobacterium sp. 2987. Next base: position 415,263 of record NZ_JAVDUN010000004.1, on the reverse strand, counting down.
GAAATGATGAAGAAAATGTCAGAAGGCCCAGCTTTTAAAGTAACAAAAGCCTTTACGGATTATGAAGACAAGCTGCAGGAGAATAAAGATAAAATGCTGAAGACAAGCCCTATCTACAGAAGCTACCTACTAAACAAATATAACGCTGATTTCCAGAAATTCGCTGAGCCTAAAGTAGCTAATAATCCTGGGGTAACTTTAACTGAACTATTCTCTCAGTTTTTGAAAAGCCAGAAAGAAGAAACGCCACAGACGAAGAAAGATTATCTTCTTTCATTTATCGCTGCTCAGGATATGCGTCCGGGAGCAGATCCTAAAGCACTGGACAGAGTTTCTAAGATCATTAATGAAGAGATCAAAGACAGTGGAATTAAAAAGAGTTTAAAAGATCTTCACCTGGCAATAACTGGTGTGAAAGTTGGAGAGGCAGCTCCGGATGCTTCATTAATTAAACAAGACGGGAAATCATATAAAATTTCAGAAGGAAAAGGAAAACCAACAATGCTTGTATTCTATGCATCATGGAATCCCTACATCGCAGAAGCAACTGTTCCAATTCTGAAAGAAGTAGTGAATTTCTATAAATCTAAAATGAACTTCACATTTGTGAACTTAGATGATACAAAAGATCAGTTTATCAAAACAAGCAATGCTCTTTTGAAAGGTATTCCGGGAGTAAATGTATACGGTGAAGGAGGTCTGAACTCAGACGTTGCAAAAAAATACGGAATCTATGGATTTAAGCTGCCATGTTTCGTAGTGATTGATAAAGACGGTAAAATTGCCAGCAGATCTTTTGTTAATATCGGAGAACAGGATCTGGTAAGTATTCTGGACAAGCAGACGGGTCTTACAGCCCCTAAAGTAAATCCTAATATCCAGCTTCAGCCTGGAGGAGGAATGATGGTAGACCCTTCACAGCCAGCACAACCTGTAAATCCACAGCCTGAACCTGTAAAATAGTAAACTTTAACATACATGAAAACCTTATCCTCGGATAAGGTTTTTTTTTATTGTATTTTTGCGGGATAAAGCCGGAAGGTTTTATAATTTAGAAAAATAGAAATTGAGGGATGAGACCGAAAGATTCCATCCAGTCTTAGAAAAAATTGAATTTTAAGGATGAAAAAGAAGAAGAATATAATTCTTGAAAATATCAGGCTTCTGGCTGCAGGGGCTAAAGGAGTAGCCATAGGGAAAACTGAGGATGGTAAAACTGTTTTGGTTTCAGGAGCAGTACCGGGGGATTTGGTAAATGCCAGAGTAAAGAAGGCTAAATCCAAATATTTTGAAGCAGAAGCCATAGAAATTGTAGAAGAATCTCCTTTCAGAACAGCACCTAAATGTATCCATTTCGGAGCCTGCGGTGGATGCAAATGGCAGAATATGAGCTATGAAAAACAGCTCGATTTCAAACAGGAAGAAGTCTATAATAATATCAAAAGAATTGGCGGAATTGATGACTTTGTAACCGTGCCGATTCTGGGTGCTGAAGAACAATATTTCTACAGAAACAAAATGGAATTTTCGTTTTCCAATGCACGTTGGCTGACCTTGGATGAAGTCAATTCACAGGAGGATATCAACGATAAGAATGCCCTTGGTTTCCATATTCCGGGAATGTGGAGCAAAATTCTTGATCTTAAAGAATGTTTCCTTCAGGAAGACCCGTCCAATGCCATAAGATTAGCCGTAAAAGAATACAGCGATAATAACGGCCTTGAATTTTTCGATGTAAGAAATCATGCAGGATTCCTGAGAACACTCATGATGAGACAAAACTCCAAAGGAGAGTGGATGGTATTATTCCAGCTTTATCAGGAAGATAAAGAAAACAGAGAAAAGCTTTTTGAGTTTTTACTGGAAAAATTCCCTCAGATTAAAACACTGGTATATGCCATCAATCCAAAACCGAATGATTCTATTTACGATCTGGATATCAACGTTTACTTTGGTGAAGGCTATCTGATGGAAGAAATGGATGGACTTCAATTTAAAATAGGTCCAAAATCCTTTTTTCAGACCAATTATAAACAAGCTCTTGAATTATATAGAAAAACCCTGGAATTTGCAGATCTGAAAGGAACTGAAGTTGTTTATGACCTATATACAGGAACAGGAACTATTGCACAATATGTAGCAAGAAATGCAAAACAGGTCATCGGAATAGAATCCGTTCAGGAGGCGATTGATGCTGCAATAGAGCATGCAGAGCTCAATGGTCTTGATAACTGTACTTTCTACTGTGGAGATATGAAAGATATCTTTAATGACGAGTTCCTTGAAAATCACCCTAAAGCCGATGTGTTAATTACAGATCCGCCAAGAGACGGAATGCACCAGAAAGTGGTAGAACAGATCCTGAAGCTTTCCCCGGAAAAAGTAGTCTATGTAAGCTGTAACTCAGCAACACAGGCCAGAGATCTTGCTTTGATGAAAGAACACTATACCTTGGTGAAAATACTTCCTGTAGATATGTTTCCACAGACGCACCATGTTGAAAATATAGCCCTGTTGATTAAAAAATAATGAGTTAAATTTGAAAATATAACCTGAAAATTTTAAATGAAAGAAGTGAAAAACCTTAGGAATGCAGCACTCATTGCGCTGGCGCTGTCATTGGGACAAAGTGGATTGAAAGCACAAGAGAAAGATTCTACGGCAGTAAAAACAGATACAGCCAAAGTAAAAAAAGATGACCCGAAGAAGAAACCGGCTATGAAATCCTATAAAGAGATCATTACCGATAAAGCAGTTTCGGATCAGGGTGTTTTCACCGTTCATAAAATTGAAGATAAATATTACTTTGAGATTCCTGACAAAATGCTGAAAAAGGAATTCCTTTTGGTAACAAGACTTACCAAAGCAGCTGCAGGAATGCGTTCGGGAACTACCGGTTATGCCGGAGACCAAATCGGCCAGCAGGTAGTTGCCTTTGAAAAAGGTCCAAAAGATAAAATCCTTCTTAGATCTATTTCGTACGTAGATTATGCAAAAGATTCTACATCAGATATGTATAATTCTGTGATCAGAAATAATGTGCAATCTATCATTAAATCTTTTGATGTAAAAACATACGGAAATGATAAGAAATCTTCAGTAATTGAGGTAACAGATCTCCTGAATTCTGACAATGAAATGGTTTCTTTCTCTGTAAGGAATAAAGAAGCCTTCAAAGTAGGAGCTTTTCAGAAAGATATGTCTTTTGTAAACTTCGTAAAATCATTCCCTGGAAATATAGAAGTTAATACCACAAAAACTTTTGCACGTACCTTAGGCAGACCTTTACCGGGAATTCCACCGGCCGATCTTCCGAAAGTAAGCGGAAACTATACCGTAGAGATTAACTCATCTTTCGTTCTTCTTCCGGAAAATAAGATGCAGGCACGTTATTTTGACCCAAGAGTAGGGTATTTTGCAGTCGGATATACAGACTTCGATTTAGATCCTCAGGGAGTAAAAAGAATTTCTCTGGTAAAAAGATGGAGACTGGAGCCTAAACCTCAGGATCTTGAAAAATATAAAAGAGGAGAACTGGTAGAGCCTGCAAAACCTATTGTATTCTATATTGATCCTGCAACCCCTAAAAAATGGGTTCCTTACCTGATTCAGGGAGTGAACGACTGGCAGAAGGCTTTTGAAAAAGCAGGTTTCAAAAATGCGGTGTACGCAAAAGTTCCGGATCCTAAAACAGATCCAGAATGGAGTCTTGAAGATGCAAGATTCTCTGCCGTTGTCTATAAACCTTCAGATGTCCCCAATGCTTCAGGACCTTCTATTTCCGATCCGAGAACAGGGGAAATTCTGGAAAGCCATATCAATTGGTATCATAATGTAATGCTTCTGCTGAGAAACTGGTATTTTGTACAGGCTGCACCTAATGATGAAAGAGCCCGAAAGGTAAAGTTTGATGATAAACTGATGGGAGAACTGATCCGTTTTGTTTCTTCTCATGAAGTAGGACATACTTTAGGATTAAGGCATAATTTTGGCTCAAGTTCTACCGTGCCCGTTGAAAAGTTAAGAGATAAAAAATGGCTGGAAAAAAATGGTCATACCCCTTCCATCATGGATTATGCAAGATTTAATTATGTTGCACAGCCGGAAGATAATATTGGTGATTCAGGAATTATGCCAAGAATTGGTGACTATGATGACTGGGCCATTGAATGGGGATACAGGAGATTTTATCAGTACAATACTCCGGATGCTGAAAAAGAGCATCTGAATAAATGGATTATTAAAAACCTGAAGAATGAAAGACTTTGGTTTGGTACAGAAACCAATCCTTTGGATCCTAGATCTCAGAGCGAGCAGGTAGGAGATAATGCCATGGTGGCCAGTACGTACGGAATCAAGAACCTGAAGAGAATTATAGATAATCTTGACAAATGGACGGCGACTCCAAATGAAGATTATGAAAACCTTGGAATGATGTATGATCAGGTTGTGTCACAATTCAGAAGGTACACAGGACATGTTTCAAAATACATTGGTGGCCAGATGGAAACTCCTAAAACAGCAGAACAGTCCGGAGTAGTATATGAAGCAGTTGCTAAAAAAGATCAGCAGGAAGCCATGAGATTTTTAGAAGAGAATGTATTTACAGTACCACAATGGCTACTTAAAAAAGAGATATTTGAAAAAACAGGAAAAACACCTGTAAAAACGGTTGAAGAAATTCAGAATGGTGTTCTTACAAGAATTTTAAGTCCTTTTGTATTACAGAATATGTATCAGATGGAAGCGGTTGATCAGAATACCTATACTGTGATTGATCTTTTTGCAGACCTTAATAATTCGATTATTAAAAAGCAGAATCCTGATGTATATGGAAGAAACCTTCAGAGAAGCTATGTAGATAACCTGATTAAACTTGTGGATACAAAAGTTTCAGACAAATCTGATGTTGCTGCCATTGCCAGAGGTAATTTAAATACAATAAAGAAAGAACTTTCGGTAAAAACAGATCCCAATACCGTTAATAAATACCACTATGAAGATCTTGTTTTCAGAATAGAAAAAGCTTTAGACCCAAAATAGAAATATGAAATACCTTAGATACCTTATAGTATTATGTGGCCTTTGTATGATTTGGTCATGCGGAGGAGATGATGATATCTGTGAAAGCGGAGAGGGAACCCCGCGAATGAAAATAGGCTTCAAGTCTCAGGATGGCAAAATTAAGGCGTTGGAAAACGTCTATGTTGCCGTAGATTATGGTTCCGGAAAAGTGGAGCTGGGAAGACAGCAGAATGTTGAATCAGTACTTGCTCCCTTAAGAGTGGATGATAACGCCTATACCGATGTTTATGTGAGGTTAGAAGATAAGGGAAAAGAATCTCAGGTAAGAATAAGCTATACCACAAAAGCTACCTATGTGTCTCCGGGATGTGGTGTAAAAAAATCCTATGAGAATCTGAAAGCAGAATTAATAACAGCTGATCCTGTAAAAGCAACGGAAGTAGCACAAAATCAAATAGAGAATGAGGACAAGACTAGCATTTACCTTCTTTTTTAGCCTGATCGGAATACTGACGCTGGCTCAGGAAGAAAAAGAAACAAAGAAAACCAAATGGAAATACGAGCCTAATTTCATGGTAGGTCTTGATGCACTGAATACCGGGGTCTCTTTTTTCTCAGACCGTATGCTGTATCAGGGGTTTATCTCTTCCAGAATAAAGGAAAATGTTCATGCCATTGCTGAAGCAGGCTTTGAAAAAAATGTGTATCAGAAGAATGGGTATGATGCCAAAGCAAGCGGTCCTTTTGTGAAGTTGGGAGCATTTTATATGCTGGCAAAAGATACAGAAAATCCGTTCAATGGTTTCTATGCCGGAGGTAAAGTTGGGGGAGCTTTTTACAACCAGGAATATATGGCTATCCCGGTGCGTGGATTTGGGGGAAGTACTTCCTCAGTAGCCTTTCCGTCTTCCTCTCAATCTTCTTTCTGGGTGGAAGGAACACTGGGAGGCAGAGTTCAGTTGTTTGACTCTAACTTTTATATTGATGTGAACCTTCAGCCAAGATATCTTGCATATACTTCTAAGCAGGATAATATATCACCAATGATCATTCCGGGATTTGGCAGAAGTTCTTCCAAATTCAATATGGGCTTTGCATGGAATATTGCCTATAAGTTTTAAAATATAAATAATGATATAGACATAAAACTCCGGTACTTCCGGAGTTTTATGTTTATGGGTAGAATGAAAAAAGAAATAGTGTTATTTTCTTAAAATACAATAAATTAAGTTTTACTGTGTTTATTGCTGTAAATAATGTGTTATTTGTTTTCATATTGTTGATTTTTATCTTTTGTTTTTTAATTTGATTATTCGTTTTGTTGGTCTTTTTTGTTGTTTAATAATTGATTTTAATGTTATTATGTTAATTTAAAGTTATCTTTTTGGCTGTTTCGTTGGATATTTTTTATATTTTTGCCAGATATGAATTTGTTAAAAAGTAATTTATGAAAAAACTTATTACTACTTTATGTTTAAGTTTGGTAGGAGGAACGGCCCTCGCACAGTGGTCGCCCGCTAAACCGGAAACAAAAGTCAAGTCAATTGATCTGAAATCACCTACCGGAATGGTGAGGCAGAATTTCAAACTGGACATTAACTTATTAAGAGACCAGCTTAAAAATGCCCAGGAAATGGGAAAAGGAAGTAAGCCAGTGGTTATTTCCATTCCGACATTGAGTGGGAAAATTGAAAAATTTAATGTATACAGTTTTCCGGTTCTTGTAAAGTCCCTTGCAGACAGGTATAATTTAGGCTCCTATGTGGGAGTTGGGATTGATGATCCTGAAAAATACCTGAGATTCTCATTGGCTCCGAATGATTTCCAGTCTATGATTATCAAAGGCGGGGAATATGAATTTATTGATCCACAGAATGCAGATAAAACACTTTATGGCGTTCATCCTAAAACGGTAAACACGGAAGGTAAAAGTTTTGTCTGTACTACATCAGAAAATCCAAATGAAGTTCATCAGATAGAACAAATGCGTAGATCTGGGCAGAATTTCAATAACCAGCCGACAGATTTCTCCAGAAGCTCAGACAAGAAGTACCGTACCATGAGATTGGCTCTTTCTGCTACAGGAGAATACACTACTTTTCATGGAGGTACCAAACCATTGGCACTTCAGGCTATGAACGCTACAATGACAAGAGTAAATGCCGTTTTCGAAAAAGACCTTGCTCTTCACTTAAATGTTCAGGATTTTGAGAATATTATTTTTACAGATGCTACCTCAGATCCCTATTCGAACAATTTAAATTTACAGTTGCAGCAGACGCTTACATCATTGGTAGGCAGCGAGAACTATGATATAGGCCACGTGTTTAATGCTGCGGGAAATAACGGAAATGCAGGATGTATCGGTTGCGTATGTATATCTCCGGTTGCGACTACTGATAGAGCAAAAGGATCTGCCTTTACTCAGAGTACAAGCCCGGTAGGGGATAATTTTGATATTGATTTTGTCGCTCACGAAATGGGCCACCAGCTTGGAGCTAACCACACCTTTGCCCATGCGTTGGAACCCGCCGGAAAGAATGTTGAACCAGGTTCAGGGACTACTATTATGGGATATGCCGGTATTACTGGTGCTACTACGGATGTTCAAGCACATTCTGACCCGTTTTTTCATCATGTGAGCATCCAGCAGATTCAAACCAATCTTACCAACAAGTTATGTGATGTAGAAACTCCGGTTACCAACAACCCTCCTGTTGTTGCTGCATTACCTACTTATAATATCCCTAAAGGAACAGCGTTTGTATTGACTGCTTCTGCTACAGATCAGGAAAATAACCCACTTACTTATGTATGGGAACAGATTGATAATGCTGCACTTGTTATCGATAAAAATAATCTTGGAACGACTACTTCAGGGGCTACATTCAGATCACAGCCAGCGAGTACAAGTCCTACAAGATATTTCCCTAAATTATCTTCAGTGCTTGACGGAGTGTTGGATAATTCAAACAACGGTTGGGAATCTGTTTCTAAAGTAGCAAGAACAACCAACTTTGCTGTAACCGTAAGAGATAATAACCCAAACCCTGCAGAACAGCAGACTAATTATGGAACACAAACCATTGTAGTTGGAAATGACGGACCATTTAAAGTGAATACTCAGTATGTATATCATAACTCACCAACTGCCGTTGAATGGGATGTGGCCAATACAACTTCGGCTCCATACAATTCTGCGAATGTTAAAATTGATTATACAACAGACAATGGAACATCATGGACTGTTCTTTCAAATACAACAGCCAATGATGGCTCAGAAGTGTTTTCTTTCCCTTCTTCATTGAATGGGCAGATCATTAAATTGAGAATTTCTTCAATAGGTAATGTATTCTATGCAGTTAAAGCAATCAATGTAGTAACATTAATCGCTTGTGATGGTACTGCGCCAGGCGGTATTGGTGTAAGTAACATTACCCCTAGTTCTGCTGTAGTAACTTGGGCGCCGGTACCAACGGCTACTTATGTTGTAAGATATAAGAAAGTAATTGAGACGACTTGGCAGACTATTAATACATCTTCAAATACAGTAACATTGCCAAACCTTGTTGATGGAACTGCATACGAAGTACAAATTGCAACAGTTTGCTCTGGAACTACAGGAACTTATTCTGCATCTTCAGGATTTACAACACCAGGTCTTGTATATTGTAACGTACAATCCGGAAACGGAACAGATGATCATATTGCCAACATATCATTAGGAAATTTAGCGAGTAACCCTTCAGGTCCTAGTGTGTATACCAATTATACTACGAATCCTGCATTGCAGATCAATTTGGTAGCAGGTAACCAGTATACACTGTCTATTACAAAAGGATGGACCAGTACTCCTGTTCCGGAAATGGTAACTGCATGGATTGATTTCAATAGAAATGGAAGCTTTGAAGATAGCGAAAGAATTTTAATGGTTTCTAATGCAACAACCAATACACAGAACCCTGTTACAGCTTCATTTACAGTTCCGGCTAATGCTGTTATAGGACAGGGATTAAGAATGAGAGCCAGTGTATTCTATTACCAGTCGGCACCTTATGTAATTTCTACACCTCCATGTGGGACTGTAGGTTTATACGGAGAAGTTGAAGACTACAATGTTGTTGTAACTTCACCAAATTTAGGAACAAGCGACATTAAAAAAGCTAATGACGGAATCCAGATCTATCCTAACCCGGTAAGCGATATCCTGAACGTAACAAAAGTTTCAGATAAAGCTGCCTATAAAATTTATAATGCTGCCGGCCAGCTTGTAAGTGATGGAAATATCAACAGTGGAAAGATCAATGTTTCTTCTTTAATTAAAGGTGGATATGTGATCACTATAGATGATAAAGGAAAAGATCAATTCAGATCTAAGTTCATCAAAAAATAACCTATTCGCTTAAAATAGCATTAATCCCCGGGTTTCCTGGGGATTTTTTATTTTATGATGTAAAAACGAATATTATGAAAATTTTACAAAAAAAATACTTGTTCCTGTGAGATTAGTAATGAAAAATGATTAGATTTGTATGATTAATATAATAATGAGAACATTATGAAGAAACTCTTTACTTCTTTAATACTTCTTCTGTGTTTGATAAACATTGGCTTTGTATCAGAGCTTTATGGTCAGACACCTGCGACATTACCCTATAGCCAGGACTTTACGGCTGGTAATGATCTCACAATTTTGAATGGTACCCAGACCAACAAATGGGTGCACGGTAACGTGGTCGGAAATCCCGGGAATTCCCTTTTCATTTCTGATGATAACGGAACTACCAATGCTTATGACAACAGTATCAAAAGTGTTACTTTTGCCTACAGGGATATTACCATTCCGACAGGATCTGTTATTGGTAACTTTTCGTTTGACTGGAAAGCTAACGGAGAGTCTACCTATGATTATTTAAGAGTATGGCTGGTTCCTACCACATATACTCTTACTCCGGGAACGGCAATTACTACCGGTACCGGAAGAACACTGGTAAGTGGTGGGCGGTTTGAACTTCAGTCAACCTGGCAAAATTATTCTACTAGCAACTTAGCTATTAATACATTTGCTGGTGGTACTATGCGTCTGGTATTTGAATGGGTTAATGATGCCTCACAGGGATCAAACCCTCCGGCATCTATTGATAATATTTCATTCTCAGTGCCTTCATGTCTTTTCCCTATATCATTGGCAGTCCCTACTGTAGGAGCTAATTCTGCAGGACTTTCATGGGCTCCTCAGGGAACAGCTCCGGCTAATGGTTATGAATATTATTATACTACAACCAATACACCTCCTGCAGCAGGTACACCAGGTACACCTGTTACAGGTACTACGGTTAACATTCCTGGATTGACTACAGGTACTACGTATTACTGGTGGGTAAGATCAGTGTGTTCTGGTACAGATAAAAGTGCCTGGGCGGCAGGTCCGTCGTTTACTCCTGGTCAGATTGGGCAGGGAACTCTTACGGGGCCGTTGCCTGTACAGACCTATTACGGATACAACTACTCACAGCAGATTTATACCGCTGCGGAAATAACAGCAGCAGGTACAGCCAATTATATTACTGCCATCAAATTTTTTGTAGGTACGGCTACGACACCTCAGACCAATTATAATAATTGGGTAGTGTATATGGGAAATACTACACAAAATAATTTCTCAAGTACAACAAACTGGGTTACTTTACCTAACCTGAAGCAGGTGTTTACGGGAACTATTCCTAACCTTGTTAATGGACAATGGGTTACTATTCCTCTTACCACTCCGTTCGTATGGGATGGAACAAGTAATATTGTAATTGCAGTGGATGAGAACTCTCCTGGTTATGCCGATGCTGCTACAAGCTGGGGACAGTATGCTGCTGGTACCAACAGAGGAATGATGTTCTATGAAGACGGAACCAATGCAGATCCTGCATCTCCTCCTGCAGCAACCACCAGATATTCTAATATTCCAAGGCTGATATTGGTAAGTGAGGCTCTTCAGCCTTGTACTACAGCACCTCCTGCCAATATTGCAGTGAACAGTATTACACCTACTTCAGCTACTGTAACATGGACCCCTACAACCGGGGCAACCTATGTAGTACAGTATAGGGTAGCACCTAACGGAGCTTGGACAACAGTTAACATAAATACACCTCTGACATCAAGTTTGGCTCTTACAGGTCTGACTGAACAGACTCAGTATGAAGTTCAGATTGCGACCAAATGTAATGGAAACCAGGGACCATTCTCTGCCGGAGTATTCTTTACCACTCCTCCTATTACGTATTGCGCTGCAGCTTCTACAAGTGCAACAATTGATGGGTATATCAGCAAAGTTGTAGTAAACCCAACAGGTGGTATACCAGTGACAAGTACTTCTGGTTTCAGTAATTATACGGACTATACTACTGACGCTACAAGATTGATTACTTTATCAAGAGGATTAAATAATAATACGGTTACAATTACCAAGACATGGCCGGATTACCAATGGTCTTTTGCAACCGCAGTTTGGATTGACTTTAACAGAAATGGTGTATTTGAGCCTTCAGAAAAAGTTTTAACTTCCGGAAGCAATACTACTTCTCCGGTTACTGCAACTTTCTACGTACCAACCGTAGCAGAAGGTGCTTATGGCGGTGCACTTACTACCCGTATGCGTGTCGCTTTAAGAGAAAGCAGTGCTCCTGAAGCCTGTGGTACATTTACTTATGGTGAAGTAGAAGATTATGCTGTAAAATTGGTTGATCAGCCGGCATGTACTAATGCTCCGCCTTCCAATATTACAGTAACCAACGTTACTGCAAACACAGCTACAGTATATTGGAATGCAGTTGCAAACGCTTCTTACACCATCAGATGGAAACTGGCAACAGCTGGTACCTATACTATTCCAGCTGTTCCTTTAGCAGCAGGGGTAAATAACTATACCATTACTGGTCTTTTAGAGCAGACTAAATATGATGTACAGATTTCTACCAAGTGTGGAACAGGTGTTGCGGGAGCATATTCTACAGCAGTACAGTTTACTACACCTCCGTTATCATATTGTGATATGACAGGTACAGGAACTAACGACCACATTTCAAATGTAACCGTTACTTCTATTAACCCTGGTGTACCGGTAATGAGTAACACTACTGTACAGACCAATTATTTCAGCTACACAACACCGGAAACTCTGATCACTCTTGATGCAGGTTCTGTCGGTAATAAAATTTCTGTAGCTAAAGGCTGGACAGCAGCAACCAATAGTGATGCTATTACAGTTTGGATTGACTTCAACAGAAACGGACAGTTTGAAACAGGAGAGCGTATCCTTATTTCACCGTCAAATACAACTACTCCTATTACAGGAACTTTCAATGTTCCGGCTGATGCTTATGTAGGACAGTATACTACCACAATGAGAGTGGTATTGAAACGTGGAAGCGCACCAACAATATGTCAGAATGCGGCTAACGGAGAAGTGGAAGATTATGCGGTAAGAATCAGACCATGTACATCAACTACTCCAAACCAGCCTACTATTACACCTACACACAACTCTGCGACAATTGCTTTTAATGGTCCTGCAACTACAGTTACGTATCTTGTAAGATACAGAACACAGGGACCTCCTCCTGGAACCTGGACAGAAGTATATGCTTCTACTGTTCTGAATAACGTTCCACTTGTTATTACAGGATTGGCAAATGCTACCACTTATGAAGTTCAGATTGCTGCGGTTTGTGGTGGAGTAACAGGAAACTTTACACCAATAAAGACATTCACAACAAGATGTGATCCTACTCCTCCGAATGTTACGGTAAGTAATATTACTTCTACCTCAGCACTCATTACTTGGGCTCCGGTAGTAGCTAGTTCAACATACATTTTTGAATGGAGAAAAGTTGGAACAACTACCTGGAATCAGATTACAGGTATTGTACCTCCTACTAACACGTACCAGTTGAACAACCTGGATCCATATACTACTTATGAAGTAAGAGTGGCGAACAAGTGTAATGGAGAATCTGGAATTAATCCATATTCTAATCCAAAAGTATTTACAACAGATAGAATTTGTGAACTTCCTCCTCCGGGATTAACAATTACTCAGCTTACTCCAACAAGTGCTGAAGTAGTATGGGAAGGATTCACTGGAGCAACATATATCCTTAGATACAGAAAAGTAGGTATTCCGAGCTGGACAACAGTTACAACAGTAAATCCTACTTATACAATCACAGGATTAACTGAACTTACGAGATATGAAATGCAGGTTGTGAACGTATGTAATGGTACCCCTGGAACTTATACTCCTCCGTACTATTTCACAACACCAACCGTAATCTACTGCCAGATGGGAGCACTAAGCTCTACGGGAGAACATATTTCTAAAGTTACAGTAAAACCTAACGGAAGACCTGAAATGAAGAATGAATCAGGAGCATCAAGCTATACAGATTATACAGGAGTTCCGGGTGCTTTCATTGAACTTGTTCAAGGATCTACAGGAAATGAGATTTCAATCGAGAAAAAATGGACTGGTACTAATCATAATGAAGGTATTGCTGTATGGATTGACTTTAACAGAAACGGATACTTTGATATCAATGAAAGAGTATTTACTTCACCACCGAATACAACAACTCCTGTATCAGGAACATTCAGTGTACCGGCTGATGCATTCGTAAGTACATCTACTCATAAATATGTTGTGATGAGAGTTGCAATGGAAAGAGATGGTATTCCAGTAAACTGTGTGAATATGAAGAACGGAGAGGTTGAAGACTATTCTGTAAGAATTGCTAAACAAGGTGTTCCGAATTCATTGAACCAGGATGATATCATGATCTATCCAAACCCTGTAAGTTCAGTGTTGTTTGTGAAAAATATCAGCAAAAAAGCGAAATATAAAATTTACAATGCAGCAGGTCAGGTGATCGCAGAAGGTATTCTGTTAAACAACCAGATCAATGTAAGCAGACTGATCAACGGAGTATATGTAATTGATATTGATGACAACGGTAACACCGTACAAAAGAAATTTATCAAAGAATAATCAATAAATTTCAAATAAAATGAGCCCTCAGAAATGAGGGCTTTTTTTTGGTTTCAAAATTTTTAAAAACCCTTCTTCCGGCTGCCATGAGAAAGCTTGTAGATTAGTATCAATTGAGGTTCATAGGTTAGAATATTAAGGATGATTCTTTAAATTTTAAAGTACTTTATCTTTTTAAGGCAGTTTGATTTAACAGTGAGCTTCAATGCTTATAACTAATCATCCTTCTTAGCCCGAACTCAGATTAAATAAAATAAGCCCTCATTTTTGAGGGCTTATTTTTATGGTTTCAATTCTGTAATGTGAAATAAAGAAGTTAACAGGAATTGATTTATTCAATAGTAAAAATGATCTTTTCGGTCTGTTCTTTAAGATCCTCCAGATTAGTGTTGTTATAGATAATACAGTCTGCCAGTCTTATTTTATCTTTTTCAGGCATCTGTTTTTCCATAACAGCTTCTACTTCGCGGTAGGTTTTGCCATCACGGTCCATCACTCTCTTGGTTCTGATATTATCTTCTGCCGTCACTAAAAGAGACTTATAACATTGCCTGTTAAGTTTTAATTCAAACAATAAAGCTGTTTCTTTAAAAACCAGATACTTCGTTTGTTTTTTTACCCATTCCTCAAAATCAATTCTTACTGCAGGGTGAATGATCTCGTTTAATTGCTGGAGCAGATCTTTATTGTTGAAAACTTTTCCGGCAACAAATTTCCGGTCATAAAGACCATCCTTATCATAGGCATCTTCTCCTAATAATTCTTTGATCTTTATTTTTAAATCTTCATTATCGTTGACGATACTTTTTGCTCTGTCATCCGAATAATAAACCGGAAACCCCAATTCTTCAATAAAATGGGCAACCGTTGTTTTTCCTGATCCTATTCCTCCGGTGAGTCCAATAATCTTGGGTGATGGTTCCGGTTCTGCTTTCTGTGTTTCTGAATGTAATTCTTCCATGATTAAAAATTAATATCCAAAAACATCATTAAAACTATAGGTTTCATCAAGCCTTACTCCTTTTTCTGTCATTTTAAGACTGGCCAGTTCATGATGGGCATCGTGTTCAAAGAATAGTAAATATTCATTGTCAATACACTGTTTCAGGAACTTTCCTTTCTCTTCAAGAGTGAGGAGAGGTCTTGTATCATAGCCCATTACATACACCTGGTTAATGTGTCCTGCAGTAGGAATAAGATCCGCAGCAAAGACAATTGTTTTTTCCTGATACTGAATAACCGGAAGCATCTGTTTTTCGGTATGTCCGTCCACAAAAATCACGTCCATTTTCAAATCAGGGGCAAATCCGTAATTTCCTGTTGTAGGAAGTGGTAAAAAGTTGAGCTGTCCGCTTTCCTGCATTGGAATGATATTTTCTTTCAGAAAGCTGGCTTTTTCTCTGGCATTAGGTTCTGTAGCCCATTGCCAGTGGTTTTCATTGGTCCAGAACTGTGCGTTTTTAAAGGCGGGTCTGTATCCCGTTCTGTCATCATTCCATTCAATAGCACCTCCGCAGTGGTCAAAATGAAGGTGAGTAAGGAAAACATCCGTAATGTCTTCTCTTATGAAACCGAATTTTTTTAAATTCTTATCAAGGTTATCATCGCCCCAAAGCGAGTAATGCCCGAAGAATTTATCATCCTGTTTATTACCCAGACCGCAGTCTATCAGGATTAGTTTCTTTCCGTCTTCAACAAGCAGTGAACGGGTTCCCAGTTCAATCAGGTTTCTTTCGTCTGCAGGATTGGTTTTTTCCCACAGACTCTTTGGGACGACGCCAAACATGGCACCGCCATCCAGTTTAAATTTTCCACATTGTATTGGATATAGCTTCATATATATTTTGATTATTATTTCTGTATTAATTTCATTTTTTCAGCAATCTTTGCTCCATAAATATCAGAAGAATTTTCAAGATGTGAAATGATACTTTGAAAATCCCCTTCTTTTCTGTTTTGCGAAAGCTTCTGTTTGATGAATATTTCCGTCGGAATGATCTTCAGCCCAAAAGCCCCTTTCATTTCCTTTTTTACAAATTCCTGTCCCATATCTTTAACCATCATCGGACACTGCTGAAATTTTTCATACTTGGAAGTCAGTTTTTCAAGATGCAGATAAAGCTCTTCAGAGTTCATTAACTGTATTTTTCCATAAATCTGTACCGCTTCATAATTCCATGTTGAAACATTAATATGATCATACCAGCTGCTTGAAATATAAGTATGGGCTCCTAAAAAGTCACACAGTACTTCATCGCCATCCTTTAAAGTCTTTGCCTGAGGATTGGCTTTGGAAATATGAGTTTCAATATAAACATTTTCAGGATCATTTTCGTTAAGCATCATCATAGAATGGGTGGCCCTGATTTTATCCACCGAGGAAATCAATAAAGCAAAAGAATTTTCGCTGATAATTGTTCTCATCACATCGAAATCTTCACTTCTGTATAATTTAGGAATAAACATAAACTAATAACTTCTCATTAACTTTAAACTCTGAAATCTGAACCTTGAACTTAAAACCCTGAATCAGAAAAGTTCTCCCGGATTCTTAGGTCTTGAAATATTTAAATGTTTGTAGGCTTTGTCAGTGACTTCCCTTCCTCTCGGTGTTCTAATAATAAAACCTTCCTGGATTAGGAATGGTTCATACACCTCTTCTACAGTTTCAGGATTTTCTCCGATAGAGGTTGCCAAAGCGGAAATTCCGACCGGTTTCCCTTTAAAATTTTCAATCATGACACGCATGATCTTATTATCCATTTCATCCAGACCAAACTCGTCTACGTTAAGAGAATTCAGGGCATATTTTGTAATGTTGATTTCAATCTCACCATTCCCTTTTATTTCAGCAAAATCGCGTACCCTTCTCAGCAGAGCATTGGCAATTCTTGGAGTTCCGCGGCTTCTTCGGGCTATTTCTATGGCTGCATCCTCATAAATAGTGCTTCCTAAAACTCTTGAACTTCTCTGAATAATCATAGATAAAAGCTCTACAGAATAGTATTCCAGCCTGCTTTGAATCCCGAATCTGGCCAGCATGGGTTTAGTCAGCATTCCGCTTCGGGTGGTAGCTCCTACCAGAGTGAAAGGATTAAGCCCGATCTGTACACTGCGTGCATTAGGGCCGGTTTCCAGCATAATATCTATTTTGTAATCCTCCATCGCAGAATAAAGATATTCTTCCACTACAGGAGAAAGACGGTGAATTTCATCAATAAAAAGAACATCATTTTCCTCCAGATTAGTCAGCAGTCCCGCCAGACTTCCCGGTTTATCCAATACAGGGCCGGAAGTAATCTTGCAGTTTACTCCCAGTTCATTGGCAATGATATTCGCTAAAGTGGTTTTACCCAAACCCGGAGGACCATGAAGAAGAACATGATCGAGAGCGCCACCACGTCTTTTGGCAGCCGATACAAAAACCTCAAGGTTTTCCAACGTTTTTCTCTGACCCGCAAAGTCTTTAAAACTCTGGGGCCGGATCTGCTCTTCCTGCATAAGCTCTTCATGCGAGTAATTTTCCTTATCTGGATGTAAAAAATCTGGCATTAATTCATTTCATTTACTTCAAAGATAGGAAATTTAGAATAAGGTTGAAAGGCAGATTGAGAAAAGCACAGAGACCGGGGCCGGGATGAAAGCAGATCGCGTAATGAGTTTAATATATTGAGATATTTTAAGTATTTTTGAGAGGAAATATTAAAGATTGAACTGTAAATTTAAAATTCTGATTGAGTTGAAATCATGAATCAGGCAGTTCATCTTCTAACCCATAGTCTAAATAAATGAAATTACTAGGACCATTCAGGCAGGTAGTAACACTTGCCAACTTACCATTAAGAGGAAAACTTTCCGATGAGCAACTGGAAATTATTGTTGATGGAGGAATTGTAGTAGATAACAATACTATTCAGAAAATTGGAAATTTTGATACGCTAAGATCAGAAAACCCAACAATAGAAATTGAAAAGATGGGAGGAGAACAGGTTGTTCTTCCTGCCTTCGTAGATTCACATACGCACATCTGTTTCGGAGGAAACAGAGCTAATGATTTTGCAATGCGTAATGCCGGGAAAACATATCTGGAAATCGCTGAAAGTGGAGGAGGAATCTGGAGTTCTGTACAGCACACAAGAAAAGCTTCAGAAGAAGAATTGCTGAAAACATTATTAGAAAGAATCAAATTTCTGGTTGATCTTGGAATTACAACCATTGAAGTAAAAAGCGGTTACGGTCTGGATGTGGAAAATGAATTGAAGATGCTTCGGATCATCAAAAAAGCACAGGAGTCCACTAAAGCTACTTTAGTTCCCACCTGTCTTTCTGCTCATTTAAAGCCTAGAGACTTCGAAGGAAGCAATCCTGAATATTTAGAATACATTCTTACCGAAATTTTACCAAAAGTAAAAGAAGAAAACTTGGCACAGCGTGTCGATATATTTATTGAAAAATCTGCGTTCCAGCCAGAAGAAAGTAAAGATTTCTTACTTAAAACTAAAGACTTAGGTTTTGAAATTACTGTTCACGCAGACCAGTTTACCCCGGGAAGTTCTCGAATAGCTGTGGAAGTAGGAGCAAAATCCGCAGATCATCTGGAAGCAACGGTTGATGAAGATATTCAGTTTTTAGCAGAATCGGATACAGTGGCAACAGCACTTCCGGGGGCAAGCTTAGGGTTGGGAGAGAAATTTACTCCGGCAAGAAAATTACTGGATGCAGGTGCTATTGTAGCGATTGCAAGTGACTGGAATCCGGGATCGGCACCTATGGGGAATTTAATTACCCAGGCTTCTATTCTGGCAACATTCCAAAAACTGACGACGGCAGAAGTTCTGGCAGGAATGACTTACCGTGCTGCGTATGCTCTTAATCTGGAAGACAGAGGGAAACTGGAACCTGGTAAAAAAGCAGACTTTGTGACGTTTAAAACCAATAACTTCCAGAATATCCTTTACAATCAGGGAAGCTTAAGTGCAGAACATGTTTATATTGATGGAAACCTTGTAAAATAAACACTCTTATGGGCATTTTTGATAAAATCCTCGGCAAAAAAGATCCAGGACAGGAAATTCGTACCTATAAAGACTTCTGGAACTGGTTTCAGACCAGAGAGAAAGATTTTTACGAAATTGTGAAAAACAGAGAGGTGTCATCCATTGAAAAGGACTTTTTTGATGTTCTCTCTCCTAAACTGCGCCAGATCAATGAACACTTCTATTTTCTTACAGGGATGTCTGATGATACTACTGCAGAGCTCATCATTACGGTAGACGGAGAAATAAAAAATATGGTTTTTGCTGAAGAATTAATCAATGCTGCCCCGAAGTACAATCATTGGCTGTTTACCGCTTTAAAACCGGCTAAAAATATAGATCATATAGCCCTTCAGATGAACGGTTATGAATTTACACGGGATAATGTTTTCTTTTATTCCAACGAATCGGAAGAATATCCGGACGAAATTGATCTTACATTTGTTTACGAAGGTGTAAATGAAGAAAATAAAGGGCAGATTACCACCGGAATATGTATATTTTTAGACCATTTTTTAGGTGAATTGAATTTCGCAACGCAAATTGATGTATTCAATATCATTGGAAAAGATCAGGCAAAAAAAGAATTGGTTCCTATTGAAAAGCTGAAAGATTTCCTGCTATGGAGAGAGAAGGAATTTACAGAAAAGTATGAAAAGGTAAAAAGAGCTAATGAAGAAGATACATTTTCTGTTCTCAGAGCTACTTTAGGCAATGAAAGACCGCTTATTGCCTGCATGAATCTTCCATTACTACAATATGATGCAAAGGCTTCTTATCCCTGGATTTCTGTTCTTAAATTTCAATATAATGGAGATAACAATGACGGACTTCCTGAAAAAGAAGATTTTGAAAAATTAAGCGATATTGAAGATAAAGCTATTGAAGAACTGAAAGAGAAAGGATATTTGTATATAGGTAGAGAGACTGCTGATAACGTCAAGGAATGCTATTTTGCAGGAAAAGATTTCAGAGAAATTTCTAAAATTTTTAAAGCAATACAAGATAGCAACCCTGAATACAAAGCCTCATTCAGAATCTTTAAAGATAAATATTGGCAGTATTTTAAATATTACAATAATGCCGTTTAACAAAATGCAGAGGAATTTTTCTTCTGCATTTTTTATTCTTTACCCAATTTGTAAGTATTGAAAAATTGTAAAGATCTGTGTCAATTGTGAAATCTGCGGGAAACCTTAAAGCTTTTGTAGATCTTTCATCTGCAGGTTAAGTTTCATTAGATAAGTGGCCTTAAAAGCCGATATCATAAAATCATAAAGTCCTCCATATTTTTCATATTTTCTATAAGTTTTCTTATCTTGCGCCTCGATTAGCGTTGATTTTTAGATAAATAACGCATTTTTCAATAGTTCTTAAGTGCACCGGAGATCCCGGAAAACCTGGATATTTTCTTATTTCTCAGTACTTTTTTACAGCTATATCCCATACCAGGAAGACTTGTCAATACTATAAATTCGAAAATAAAAAAGATGAATTTTCAAAATGTTAGATCTACTTTTAACAAAGGGGTCACTATTCCGAGTTTGCTCTTTATTATAGGAACCTGTTTTTTGTCTGCAGTTTATCCACAACCAACGGAAAATATCCTGAATGAAATCAAACAATTCATATTCGTTAATTTAAATTGGGTGTACGTTTGGTCTGTAACGCTTTTTGTAATTTTCCTGGTATATCTGCTGTTTAGTAAATATGCTAACATTAAGCTGGGAGCGAATGACAGTAAGCCGGAATATTCCTTCTTTTCCTGGATTTCCATGCTGTTTGCCGCAGGAATGGGGATTGGATTAATCTATTTTAGTGTGGCTGAACCCATGCAGCATTATTCTTCAGACGTTTTTGCGGATAATCATTATGTAAGCCGGGCCAAGCAGGCGCAGCTCTATACCTTTTTCCATTGGGGAATCCATGCATGGGCTATTTATGGAGTGGTAGGACTTTCTTTATCTTACTTTGCTTACCGTTACAGGCTTCCGCTTTCATTACGAAGCTGCTTTTATCCCTTGTTAAAAAATAAGATCAACGGAAAATGGGGCAATGCTATTGACGTTTTTGCCTTATGCTGTACTTTCTTTGGAATCACTACCACGCTGGGATTTGGAGTGGTACAGATCAGTTCCGGACTGAATATCCTTCATATTACGCCTGAGAACAGTTTTATGTATCAGATCATCATTGTGGTTACCCTTGTTGCTCTTTCCGTAATGTCTGCCATCTCTGGAGTAGGAAAAGGAGTGAAGATTTTAAGTAATATCAATGTCATTAGTGTGATAGGGCTCCTGATTTTTGTGCTGATATTGGGACCAACAGTATATCTGATCGGAAGTTTTACAGAAGGACTGGGAAATTATATCAATAACTTTTTCAATCTTACCTTCAATACCCATGTTTATGAGAAAAATGCATTGCCATGGTTTTACGACTGGACCATCCTGTACTGGGCATGGTGGATTTCCTGGTCTCCATATGTAGGCTTGTTTATTGCGAGGATTTCCAAAGGGCGTACAATACGAGAATTTATCCTTGCAGTCTTAATATTACCAACGTTGTTCAATTTTATCTGGATGTCCGTATTCGGAAACAGTGCCATTTGGTTTGATTTAAATATTGCCAACGGGCAGTTAAGTCAGTTTGCCACAGATCCGGACGCATTAATGTTCCGGTTCTTAGAGTACCTGCCTTTATCAGAATTTACAGGATTCTTCGTGATTCTTATCATTCTTATCTTTTTTGTTACATCAGCAGATTCGGGAATATTTGTCATGAACAGTATTGCCACCAAAAATGCCGGTAAATCTCCAAAATGGCAGATTGTATTCTGGGGTGTTTTATTGGCTGTTCTTTCTCTTTTACTGCTGAATGTGGGAGGATTGAAAGCACTACAAAGCATGACCTTAATTACAGCATTACCGTTTTCCATTGTAGTAATTCTGTTTATGGTAAGCCTGATGAAAGGATTGGTGATAGACCAAAAATATTATGACAGAAACTTTTCAGTGTCTACTGTTCCATGGTCTGGTGAATTCTGGAAAGAACGTTTAAAAAATATCGTTTCCTTTAAAGATAATGCTTCCGTAGATCATTTCATTCAGGTGAAAGGCAAAGAAGCCTTTACAGAACTGCAGCAGGAATTTGCGACCAACGGAATTAAAGCGCAGATAAATCATGGTGAAAATCCTGTCAGAATAGAAATAGAAATCCATCAGGGGGTTGTGAATAACTTTGTCTACGGTATCGAAAATCAGATAAAAACAGTTTCTGAACATATCATGAATGAAGAAAACCTGCCGGAAATTGATGATAATAAAACCCATTATCCAAGATCCTATTTTGGAGACGGAAGAGAAGGTTATGATGTGCAGTATTTTACCAAGAATGAATTAATTTCTGACGTGCTGAAGCATTATGAACGGTTTTTGGAAATTATTTCAGAAGAACGAAATGAAATGTTCATCAGCAGCAATGCCAATCAGAAAAAAGAATAGAATAAGCTCAAGTTATTCTTATCCTAAATTCTTTGCATAATATATGAACAGAGCTTTTTTATCTAAACAATATTAGCTAGCTTTACTGGATATAATGATGTGACTAAAATTGAATTTTAAAGGATTATGTTTCAAGATATTTGGCAGGGTAGACTGGATGGAGAAGAGCTTCTTTTCCACAGGCTGTTTCAGAGAGTAAAAGATGAACACAATTACGATACTATTTCAACGAATGATTTCGTTATGCACGGTTTTGCCGTAGATGAAGGAGTACGAAGAAATAAAGGACGCCTCGGAGCAAAGGATGCACCTGATGTGATCAGGAAAAATATGTCCAATTTTCCGGTTATTTTCCCTGATTTTTCTTTGCTGGATTTCGGAAATATCACTTGTGAAAACGGAGACTTGGAAACGGCTCAGAACAGTCTTGCTAAAAATGTATCAAAAGTCCTTTTAAAAGGAGGAAAATCATTAGTGCTGGGCGGAGGCCATGAAGTAACTTATGCCCATTATTTAGGAGTGAAAACTGCTTTTCCGGAACAGAAAATAGGGATCATTAATATTGATGCTCATTTTGATAATAGACAGCCGGAAAAAAAAGTAGGGCCAAGCTCCGGAACAGGATTCTGGCAGATTGCACAGGAAGGACCAATCAATTCCCTGCACATAGGAATCCAGAGAAATTCAAACACATTAAAACTTTTTGATACCGCTCATCAGTACGGGATGAAGTACATTCTTGCCGATGAACTCTTTTTTGAAAACCTTCCATCCATTTATCAGCGTATTGACGAATTGCTGGACAACGTAGATTATGCCTATCTTACTATTTGTATGGATGTATTCAATGCTTCCATTGCGCCCGGCGTATCAGCTTCTGCCTACAACGGGATCTTTGCGGATGCTACTTTCATGCATTTTTACAGGCATATCTTAAAAAATAAAAAAGTAGTGTCACTGGATGCAGCAGAAGTAAATCCTTCTTTTGATATTCAGGACAGAACAGCAAGGCTGGCAGCCTGTCTTTTGAATGAATGGTTTATGGTGTAAGAACATATATTGTCTCAATAGAGAAAATCATTATTTTATATAAACTTAAGGAACAAAATTTGTTGCTTTCATGATGCTTTTAAAGAAGAAGCATTAAATAAATTCATTGATTTGAATTTAAAACAGAAATTAAATTATGGAACAGTTAATTGAAAATAAACTTATTAAAGCAGATAAGACATTTTCATCATGGAGAAAAGTGCCGTTTGAAGAAAGACAGAAGCTGATTGCAAAGGCGGCAGAAATTTTAAAAAATAATTCGGAAAAATTTGGAAGGATCATTACTACGGAAATGAATAAGCCCATTTCAGAATCAATTGCTGAGGTGGAAAAATGTGCCCTAATGATGAATTATTATGCAGAGGCAGAAAATATTTTAAAACCTGAAAAAGTGGTGTCTGAATTTGCTTATTCTGAAGTTCATTATGCTCCGAAAGGCGTAATTTTAGGCGTGATGCCCTGGAATTTTCCTTTCTGGCAGGTGCTGAGGTTTGCTGTTCCTGCTATTTTAGCCGGAAATACCGTGGTTCTTAAGCATGCTTCAATTTGTTTCGGAAGCGGAAACGCAATTGAAGAAGTTCTTTTAGAGGCAGGTTTCCCTGAAGGTGTTTTCCAGAATCTTGAAGTAGGACATAAGGCTGTCAAGGAAATCCTTGAACATGATGCTGTAAAAGGAGTGAGCTTAACGGGCAGCGGAAAGGCTGGGGGAGAAGTAGCTTCTATCGCTGGTTTAAATATTAAAAAATCTTTGCTTGAGTTAGGTGGGAGTGACGCTTTCATCATTTTTGAAGATGCAAATCTGGATGAAGCAGCAAAGTCCGGAGTGAAATCAAGACTTCAAAACTGCGGACAGACCTGTACAGCAGCAAAAAGATTTATCATTGCTGAAAAAATTGAAGATGAGTTTTTACCGAAATTCATTGAAGAATATAAAAAATATGAAATTGGAGATCCTCTAAATAAGGAAACCAAATTAGCCGGAATGGCAAGACCTGACCTGGCTGATGAGTTGGAAGCCCAGTTCAACAGGGCGTTGGAAAATGGAGCTGAAATTATTATTCCTCTGGAAAGAATCTCAGAAAACGAATTTAAACCTGGTTTAATAAGGGTTAAGGAGGGAAATCCTATTTTAAAAGAGGAACTTTTCGGACCTCTGGGAATGATTATGACGGCAAAAAATGACGAAGAAGCTTTACAAATGGCGAACGATATTCCTTTCGGACTTTCCAATTCTGTATGGACGGCCAACAAAGAGCGTCAGTTATATTTCATTGAAAATCTTGAATCAGGAACGGTAAACATCAACCGAATGACCAGTTCTGATCCACGTTTTCCATTCGGTGGAAGCAAAGCCTCAGGATATGGAACAGAACTTTCTTTACTGGCTTTAAAAGAATTTGTGACGGCGAAAACCATCGTTGGAAATTAACATGAAGAAAACGGTCTATCCTTTTTTTCTCTGTCTTGGCTTTGGTTTGCTCTCATCACAAAAACTTATTCCAATAGACCGTTATGGGGTGATGACAGATTCTACGGATATTAAAAGCCTTCAGGAAAAATATAAACTTATAGGCATGTTTCAGAAGGTTTCTGGAAAATCGGATGAAAGAAGAGCCAGAGTTTTAAAGGATGGAAATTATAGCTGGCAATGGGGATTTATAGATCAGACCGGTAAAGAAATCATTCCGCCCGAATATACTTCTGCTTCTGCTTTTGATCAATACGGATATTCGAAGGTAAAAATAAATGTTCCCATACACCGTAATTGTAGTGCGGAAAATCTATGTGCAGAAGAAGATACCACACCCATGTATTATTTTATAGATAAAGAAGGAATACGGGTTAGTAATTATTTCAGAGATATAGAAGGTATATCTGATGAGTATTGGATTGGGAAGGGCTATCAAGCTGATCAGCTCATCAGGAAAAAAGATATGAAAGTTCTATATGAATCTGGAACCGATTCCTTTCTTTCCATAGATTCCAATACCTATAAATTATCTGAATATTTTATAAAAGAAAGAAAAAAAGACGGGAAAAGTGATCTGGTAAACCTGAAGGGAGAACATCTCACGAATTTCAGGTATCAGGATATGATTGCGTTTAACAAATTTTATTTCGGACTGGTAGAGAAAGACAAAAAGTATACATGGTATCTGTTAAACAAAGATTTTCAGCCTTATGGAGAAGACACTCACACAGAAACAAGTTTGTTAAGCTACAGCTTTAATGGAAATACAATCGCTTTAGAACAAAAGAGTGGCTCATTTTTAGTCAATGAAAAAGGCGAAATTATCTCTGAAAAATATAAAAGAATTTTGAAAGCAGGGGATTTCTATGAAGCTTTGAAAGGAGATTCTGTAGGTTTAATCAATAAAAAAGGTCAACCTGTAACTCCTTTTAAATACCATCGGGCAGACTTGTATCAAAACCGGTTTATTCTTTTATCCACCTATAAAGACAATAAAACTATTGTTAATGTTTATGACCCGGAAACCAACAGGGTATTTGATGAGTCATTCTGGATGCCCGGTAAAAAATATATCGTTGCCGGACATAATAAAAATTTTGGGATCAGAAACTCCAATCTGAAAATAATTATTCCCCAGATATACAAAAGACTGGCTCCGCTGGGAGATACAGGGTATTTTCTGGCCATTAATAAGGAGGGGAAGAAAGGATTGATCAATCATAAAAATAAGGTGATTATTCCTTTTATATATGATGAAGGCTTTTTCGATATTGCTTTTGATTTCATCGTTCCGGATAAAGAAGAAGATAAAAAAAATATTGGAAAATATTGGATTCTTTTTAAAAAAGATGGAGCTTCCGGAATCCTTAATTATAAGAGTGAAGTCATAATTCCATTTGAAAATCATAGCATAAGCTCTTTTTCTGATCCATCTGTAGCCGTGATCTGGAAAGATAAAAAAGTGGGCGTTATGACAAGAAATAAAAAAGTTATCCCTTCAGAATATGACCGCTATCAAAGAGGGAATGATGATAATGGATATTACTTTTTTATTAAAGATGAAAAGTTAGGAGCGGTAGATGAAAATAATAAAGTGATTATTCCTTTTGAAATGGAAGATGTTCAGGAGGTAGAGGAAGGCTTTTATGCGGAAAGATATTTTGTACTCAGAAAAAGATTTGGGTATTCACTGATACAGAAAGACGGGGAAGAGTATTATCCTGGTGTTTTTGATTATGAACCTCCTGCAATGAAAGAAGGCATTGGCTTTTTTGACAGGCGAATTTTACTGGACATCTATAAGAATTCAATAAAAGCATCTGAACTGAATTATAATTTTGACGAAGAAGACTTTAGATAAAACAAAAACTCCCGGAAGAAAATACCCCGGGAGTTTTTTATGCTTTGACAAAAAGTAGCTTTGCCTATTGCCTATTGCCTATTACTTATTTTAGACAGTTGTCAATCGTAATGTATTGGTTTTTCCGCCTTCGTAAGATGGAGTAGCATTGATGTTGATTACGAAATCTCCGGTTTCAATATACCCGTAATTATGCGTTAACATATTGACCTGGATAATCGTTTCATCCGTAGATTTTTTCATGTCATAATAGTAAGCATGTACTCCCCAAAGAAGGTTTAACATGGTGATTACTCTTTTGTTACCGCTGTATACAATGATATGGGAATTCGGTCTGTGGGCAGCAAGCTGGAATGCTGTATATCCGGAATGTGTAAGCGTAACAATAGCAGAAACGTTGGTTGTTTTAGCGATTCTTACCGCAGCAAGACATACCCTGTTGGTGATGAATCTTTCATCGATGCAGTTGTAATCTTTCTCGATTGGCTCATTTTTATGCTGATAAAAATGGGTCATTTCAATATTCTTTACAATTTTTGCCATGTTTTCCACTACCTGCACCGGGTATCTTCCTACAGAAGTTTCTCCGGAAAGCATTACCGCATCAGCACCGTCCAATACAGAGTTGGCTACGTCATTTACTTCCGCTCTTGTCGGCGTAAGGCTGTTGATCATAGTTTCCATCATCTGGGTTGCAATAATCACCGGTTTTGAATAGAATCTTGCCTTTTCTACCAGGTTTTTCTGGATCGCAGGAACTTCTTCCATCGGAACTTCAACACCTAAGTCACCACGGGCAACCATTAAGCCATCACATTCCAATAAGATTTCATCAATATTTTTAACCCCTTCAGGCTTTTCAATTTTCGCAATAATTGGTGTTTTGAATTTACCATTCGGGTGGGCATCAATCAGCTTTTTCAGATCAATGATATCCTGTGCATGGCGTACAAATGAAAGAGCAATCCAGTCAACCTCCATGTCAAGCATGAAGTTAGCATCCTGAATATCTTTTTCCGTAAGCGCAGGAAGAGATACATTGGTATTAGGAAGGTTTACTCCTTTTTTAGAGCTCAGAGGACCCCCTTGAATTGTTTTAGCCTTTACCGTATCCTTTTCATTGGTTTCCGTTACTTCCAGTACCAGTTTACCATCATCAATAAGGATTCTTTCCCCCACTTTTACATCCTGAGGAAACTGCTGATAGGTCATATAAACCTTGGTAGAGTCACCTTCTATTTTTTCATTGGTGAATGTCAGGATATCTCCCGGGTTAAGATAAGAACCTTCCTTTACAACGCCTACTCTCAGCTTTGGTCCCTGAAGGTCGCCTAGGATTCCTACTGAATAGCCATATTCTCTATTGAGTTCTCTGATGATGTCAATATTGCTTCGAACCAGGTCGTAATCCGCATGTGAGAAATTTATTCTGAAAATATCAACACCCGCTTTCATGAGTCCTAACATGACCTCCTTCGATGAAGAAGCAGGTCCTAGTGTTGCGATAATTTTTGTCTTCTTTAAATACTTATTCATAATACTGGATAATTTGATAAAGTTCTTCGTCAGAACTTAGTGTGTAATCTTGTATCGGAAACACAAGATTTTCAGGGAGCAAAATTACGGAAAAATCAGGAAATTGTTCCGAACTATGCAGAATATATTCTACATCTGCCTGATTATTTAATAAAAATTTAATGTTTTCTTCTCCTGTGAAGAGCTCGGTCTGTAGTTTTTTTTGCTTACTTTCCGAAGACCGGTTTGAAATAAATGTAAAACAAGTCCTGGTAGACTTGTGGTAGGCTTCAAATCTTGGAAAAAAATAGTCATAATAGTCCCCGTGAAAGACAAGATCCTTCTTTCTGGAAAAATTGAGGCCGTTGTTCTGATTTATTTTGTAGAAAAACTCATGAGCGGGTATATCTTTTGCTAATCTTACCAATCCTATGGCAATATCTTCAAATTCTATATCATCCAGATCATAAAGTTTTTGAATTTCCAAGTATGTTTTCTTTTTTGTTTAAAATATAAAATGCCCTCTGTGCTGCCTTTTCCTCTGCTTTTTTCTTGGAAGTCTCTGCCGCGTTAGCTATTCTTTCATCTCCCAGCCATACATGGCACCTGAAGACGACCGCCTTATTCGCCTGGATTTCCTCGCAGGTTTCGTACTTTATATTTACTTTTTTCTTCTGGCTCCATTCAAGCAGAAGGCCTTTGTAGCTTACAATTTTGTTCTCAAGCTTGTTGATTTCCGTAGGGGTCAGAAGCTTTTCAAGAATAATTCTTTTACAGGCGTCATACTGAAAATCCAGATAAACGGCACCAATAAGTGCCTCAAATAAATTTCCGGAGATATTTTCACCTAAAGCTGCAGAACCCTGCTTCTGCAGAAGGTCGGTAAGCTTCAGATCTTCTCCTAATTTATTAAGGTTTTTCCTGTTTACGATTTTTGATTTCATCTGCGTCAGATAGCCCTCATTGGCCTGAGGATAAGTCTGGAACAGATGGCAGGAAATAATGGTACCCAAAACAGAATCTCCCAAAAATTCAAGCCTTTCATAATTGCTGTCTTGATTTTTAGAAGAACTTTTCAAAGAAAAAGCTTCACGGTAGAGCGCGACATTTTGAACCTCGGTACCCAACATTTTGTTCAGTTCAGTACTAAGGAAGTAATCTCTCTCCGTTAATTTTCTTTTTCTTTTTTTGAGAAGGAATTTAGAAAAGTATTTCTGTAACTCCATTCAGTAAATTTAGATTTTCTTAAATAGAACGCAAGCGTTGTGCCCGCCAAATCCAAAAGTATTGCTCATGGCTACTTTTACATCTTTTTTCACAGCTTTGTTAAACGTAAAGTTAAGTCTGCTGTCAATATTTTCATCATCAGTAAAATGGTTGATGGTAGGAGGAACAATACCATGAATAATAGTTCCCAACGCAGCGATAGCTTCAATGACACCAGCAGCACCCAGAAGGTGACCAGTCATTGATTTTGTAGAATTAATCTGAATATCGTAAGCGTGTTCACCCAATAGTCTTGAAATTGCGTTGGATTCTGCAATATCTCCTAATGGAGTAGAGGTACCATGCATATTGATGTGGTCTACTTCATCAGCAGTTAAGCCTGCATCTTCCATACAGTTTTTCATAACCAGGTAAGCGCCTAAGCCTTCAGGATGTGGGGCCGTCATGTGATGTGCGTCTGCACTCATACCGCCTCCTTTTAATTCTGCATAAATTGTGGCACCACGTTTTACCGCGTGCTCATATTCTTCAAGGATGATACATCCTGCACCTTCACCCAGTACAAATCCATCTCTGTCTTTGTCAAATGGTCTTGATGCTGTTTTAGGATCATCATTTCTTGTAGAAAGTGCCATCATTGCATTGAATCCACCAACACCACTTGCTGTAACGGCTGCTTCAGAGCCTCCGCACACAATAACGTCTGCTTTTCCAAGCTGGATAAGCATTTTGGAATCAATTAAAGCGTTTGCAGAAGACGCACATGCAGATACCGTTGTATAATTCGGCCCGTGGAATCCGTATTCAATTGAGATGTGTCCCGGCGTAATATCCGCGATCATCTTAGGAATAAAGAACGGGTTGAATCTTGGTATTTCAGTGTTGGCCCAACCTAAAACTTCAGTTTCGAAAGTTTCTAAACCTCCGATTCCTGAACCCCAGATGACACCGACTCTGTTTTTATCCACATTGTCTTCAATAATTCGGGAATGTGCCACTGCTTCTTTAGCAGCTACCATACCCAATTGAGTATTACGGTCCATTTTCTTAGCTTCTTTCTTATCGAAATGCTGCAATGGATCGAACCCTTTTACTTCGCAAGCGAACTTGGTCTTAAAGTTTGTGGCATCAAAAAGAGTAATCGGAGCTGCACCGCTCTCACCTTTCACAAGATTTTCCCAGTATTCTTTTGCATTTTTTCCAATCGGTGTTATTGCGCCAAAACCGGTTACAACTACTCTTTTTAATTCCATAAACTTTTTAAATTTTCTTTTTTGTTGAAGAATATTATTTATTTACTACTTCCTCGATATAAGCGATAGCGTGTCCTACAGTAGTAATTTTTTCAGCCTGATCATCAGGGATTTGAATGTTGAATTCTTTTTCAAACTCCATGATAAGTTCAACTGTATCCAATGAATCAGCTCCTAGATCGTTAGTGAAGCTAGCTTCAGGAGTTACTTCTGTTTCTTCAACGTCAAGCTTATCAGCGATGATAGCTTTTACTCTTGATGCAATGTCTGACATAGTAAATTATTTTTTTAATTGTTAGATGGTGCAAATATATAAAATTCTTTACGATAAAACATTTTTTTAGTCTTTTTTGTGGACAACGATTCCTGATTTTGGATAATAAAACTTTAGTCTTTTCGTTTTCAGGAGTTTATATTTGTATATATTATATAGTGTTTGGATTTGATTTTATCTGAAACCGATTTGATTTTTTTTAACCAGCTATTGCTAAAAGAACCATTTTTTCACCCTACCTCATCATTCTGAAACAAACATGAATGATTAAGCTGAGCTTTTTAACAAAGTTGAATTGAGCTTTACAACAAAATGATGAGATCCTTATTATCGGAACTTTGTCCTGTACAATTAAAATAAATACATACATACCTATGAAACGTATAGACAAAGCTTACATCAATGGTGAATTTACCGGATTAAACGGTACTGAAGTCTTTGACCTTATTAATCCTTCAAACCATCAGAAAATTGGAGAAGTAGTACTGGGGGATGAAATAGATACACAAAACGCGATTGCCGCAGCAAAAGAAGCTTTTAAAACATTTTCGAAAACAACTATAGAAGAACGTATTGTCATTCTTGAAAATCTAAAGAAATCTGTACAGGGCCGTGAAGAAGATCTTATTGAAACCATGATCCTGGAA
The DNA here is from genome assembly GCF_031456375.1 of Chryseobacterium sp. 2987. Classification (NCBI taxonomy): domain Bacteria; kingdom Pseudomonadati; phylum Bacteroidota; class Flavobacteriia; order Flavobacteriales; family Weeksellaceae; genus Chryseobacterium; species Chryseobacterium sp. 2987. Next base: position 383,364 of record NZ_JAVDUN010000004.1, on the reverse strand, counting down.
TATGGAGGAACACGACAGTTTTGTACCATGAGCTTTCAGAATATGGTAGGAGGTTTTGATCATATGATAGAGACCTTACGTGATTTCGAGTTTACCAGGAAGGCCGGAAATACTCAGGTACAGATGACACCGGTTGGCGTTGTAGGAATTATTACTCCCTGGAATTCCAGCAACAGCTTTATCTGCAATAAGTTTGCGACTGCCGTTGCAGCAGGATGTACGGTAGTGGTAAAGCCCAGCGAGATGAGTGCATTGCAGACACAGGTTATTATGGAGTGTTTTCATAATGCAGGCCTTCCAAAAGGTATCTTTAATGTGGTGAACGGATTGGGCAGTATTGTGGGGAATGAGATTGTTAATAGTAATGATGTGGCTAAGATATCCTTTACGGGTTCTACTCAGACAGGTAAAATGATCGCTAAAGGAGCCGTGGATTCAATGAAGAGAGTTACGTTGGAACTTGGAGGGAAATCACCTAATATTATTCTTGATGATTCAGATTTGAAACAGGTCATCCCTCAGGCTGTTTTTGGAGCTTATATGAACAGTGGCCAGGCTTGTATTGCGCCTACGCGTTTACTGGTTCCCCGTTCAAAAATCAAAGAAGTAAACACCATTGCAAAAGAAGCTGCAATGCAGGTTATTGTTGGAAATCCTGCTAATGAAGAGACCAATGTAGGACCCATGGTTTCTGAAAAGCAATACGAACGAGTACAATTTTATATTAAGCTTGGAATAGAAGAAGGAGCAGAGATATTAGCAGGAGGTATTGGAAAACCCGAAGGTCTTGAAAACGGAAACTTTGTAAAGGCTACTATTTTTACCAATGTTCACAACGATATGCGGATTGCACAGGAGGAAATCTTTGGTCCTGTACTATCCATTATCCCTTATGAAAATGAAGAAGAAGCTGTTGCAATAGCCAATGATACCACTTATGGATTGGCTGCTTATATCTCTTCTGCGGATGAGAAACGTGCTTTGAATGTCGCGTCACAAATTGAAGCCGGAAGGGTTTGTATCAACGGCTTTAAGCATGATCCTCTGGCTCCGTTCGGTGGATTTAAACAGTCGGGAATTGGAAGAGAATTTGGAGCATATGGTTTAGAAGAATATCTGGAGCCTAAATCAATTTTAATATAAAAATAATTAAAAGCAGTATATTTAACAGTCAGACCGAAAGGTTTCGTTCAATATGAATCGTATAAAAATGTCTGAAGACTTAAATTATATCAATTATTCCTGCTACTTTACTGTTTTTCGTGAAGGCGAGCAGTTTGTTTCTTACAATGCCTTGTCTATGGTAATTTCAGGAGAGATGGAACTTAATGACGGGGAGAATAGGAAGGTATTTCGGAGTGGAGATGTATATCTTGTCAGGAAAAATCAGTTATTAAAGTTTTTGAAAAAACCAGGTGAGGAAGCAGGGTTTAAATCTTTATCCATCAGGCTTGATGACGGAATGCTGAAGCAGATGAGCACAGAGGAACGTTTTGCAGTTCCGGAAAAAGTTAAAACTCCTGTTTTTATAGAGCTGTCACATGTTCCGCATCTGAAATATTTTATGGAATCTCTGTTGCAATATCAGGATCTTTTAGAAAATAAATCTCCGGAACTGGCTTTCTTAAAACAGAAAGAAGCATTGCTGCTATTATTTGGATATGATCCGTCATTAAAGAATATTCTCTATGATATTTCCGAACCTTACAAGATCAATCTTGAAGAGTTTATGCTGAAGAATTACCATTTTAATGTAAAACTTGACCGCTTCGCCTACCTTACCGGAAGAAGCCTGGCTGCTTTTAAAAGAGATTTTGAAAAGATATTCGGAACAGCACCCGGAAAATGGCTGCTTCAAAGAAGGTTACAGGAAGCCCGCTATCTTCTGGAAAAAGGGAAAAAGATTTCGGATATCTATCTGGATCTCGGATTTGAAGATCTTTCCCATTTTTCATTTGCATTTAAAAAGCAATTTGGATTGCCACCTAGTAAATTGTCCTTATAGCATCTTCTTGTATAAGAAATCATAAACGGGGCTAGCTCTTTTTTGAACCAGCCCCGTTTATTTTACTTATCTTTTACTGCAGCCTGAATGAAGCCTTTTTCGTATATTCATATACCTCCCTGAAGTTTCCAGCCCTGCAATAATAAACTGTTTATTTCTTTTTATATCTCTTCAATAGAAAAGCTGCTGATAATCCTGTATTTCATGGTTTATAGTTTTTTAGTTGGACTAAATATATAAATAAAAAGCAATTGATATTTTGAATAACTGCAATTTGCGGCTTCATTATTTGCTGTTATTCATTATTTATGAGTACCTTTGCCATGATTCTCATTTATTTGAGTTTTCATGGTTATTAGTTTTTATCCTCGAAGCAATTCGGGGATTTTTTTTGCTTTGTGATATTGACTTTTATAATAGAAAGATAAGGTAAGACGTTTTTGAGTGGCTTTGGGATAAAAACAAAAAAGAGAAAGTGTAATTATATACAAATTCTCTTTAGTTTAAAAAGTGGAGTTGGAGGTTTTTGAACCTATCATATTTTAACATAACCTAAAATATGTAATGTATCTATTTATCAGTATTTTAACTATATTTGTATAAGCTAATATACTTAGTTTTTATGTCTAAATATAGAAGAAGTAGCACCTAAACTGGCACCTGATGAACTACACTTTTAAACTTAAACAGCCCAATGGTACAAAGGAATCTTTGATTTATTTCCGTTCTTTTTTCAACAATGAAAATAAGAATTTCATCTATTCTACGGGTGAGAAAATAAAACCAAGCGAATGGGATTTTGAAGGCAGACAACCAAATGATCTAAACGGGAGGACTAAAAGGGCAGAAATTCATCGAAGCGTCAAAATGCAATTAGATCGGTACAGCAGTTTCTTCACAGAGATCGTTAATCGATATAAGAACATAAATGAGGAACTTACCGTCGATATTCTTAAACAAAGATTTGATGAAAAGTTCAAAAAAATTACTGTTAAAAGTGATTTCTTTAGAATTTATCAGGAGTTTTTAGATGAGAAAGAAAATGACTATACTGGGAATTCAATTTCAAATTCTACTTTAAAGCGTTACAAATGCAATAAGAATCTACTCGAAGATTTTGAAAGCAATTGTAAAGTTAAGATTACTCTGGGAAAATTTGATGATAAACTTTACAATAGGTTTTTAAAGTACTGTATTGAGGAAAAAAAGCATTCTGCAAATACATTACATAGAAATGTTGGTTTGCTCAAAACTTTCCTTCTTTGGGCTCTCAATAAAAAATATACATACAATAACAATTTTATTACTTTTAAAAAACCTGCGAAATTCACAACTGATGAAATAGCTCTAAATTATGAACAAGTTGAGCTCATATACAATTATGACTTCAGTGATAATAAAAGATTGGAAAGGGTACGTGACCTTTTTGTTTTTGGATGCACTACAGGAATGAGGTTTGGCAATTACAGCACGATCTCAAGAAGTGATGTTGATGGTAATTTCATACGGGTCATTGATTTAAAAAGTAAATCTAAAAACTTAGCAATTCCTTTAAACAGTATTTCTAGATCAATACTTGAAAAGTATGATTATAATCTTCCAAGTATTACAAATCAAAAGATGAATGAATATATTAAGGAGGTTTTTAAAAAGCTGGAATTTACTGATGAAATAAAGAAGACTATGAAGTATGGTGATGAGTTGGTAGATCAAAAAGCTGAGTTTTGGACAAGAATTTCCTCACATACTGCAAGGAGAAGTTTCATCACTATAATGAAGAACAAACGAGTTCCGGATAAAGTTATTATGAGTTACACTGGTCATACTAGCTTGGAAGTCTTTAATGCTTATTACAGACCAAGTGAGGATGATAAGATCAACTATATGAATGAAGTTTTTAAATAACTACGCTATGGATCAAAAAAAACTTTATGGACGTTGGAATTTTTGGGAAGAATTTGTAGGCTATCCAATGATGATTTATTTCTGGATTAGAAGGCCAAAGATTCACGAACGTTTGCGAAGTAGAATTGAAAAAGCGCAACAAAAATCCTCTAAAATCGCTCTCGATGAAAAGTTGAGAAATGAATTTTTGATCAGATATGAAAAGTTAGACAATTTCTTCATTTTTCATTTCAGAGATATTGATGCATCAAGAAATCACAATTTTGAAGAAAAGATCCAGTACTGTTTGGATCAATACAAAAAAGAATCAAACACCCTGTTAAGTCCAAGTAATCTGATGAAATTGCAGGGCAATTTTTTAAATGGTGCCGAAACTACACTTTTTCTATATTTCGCGTTAAAACATAAAACAAATAGAGAAATTAGTTTATCTGATATTATGATTGGTGATAACAGTTCAAAAATTCTTCTCGCTTTTTTAAAAGACAAAAAATTCATCGATGAAAATCACAATCTGCTGGTAGATCAGAAATCTTCATTTATAAGAATTCACCGTTTTCTAAAAGACAATCACATAATCAATCCAGATTTTCAAGATACTACAATAATCGAGGCTATGGAAAATGAATATAATACCAATTTTGACAAAGGAACATTTTCAAGGGCAGTAACTGTGAAACCCAGTGATTTTGAGGAAAGTATCTACAAAGAATTATCTAAGCTGTTTAATATCAGGTATTAAACTATACGCAATTGAGTAGAATTGCATCATTAGTTATTTCAATCTTACAATTTTGTCTGCAAATAAATATCACAGATTATGCAGACAACAAATCCATTCCAAACCATCCTCGACGAATTAGGGGAAGTAAAAGACTTACTCTATTCCCTAAAAAAAGAACCTGAAATCGCGTTGAAAAAGAAACTATACTCTATCAAAGAGTGTTCAGAAATTCTTAAACTCGATTACCAGACCGTACGCTCACACATTTTAAAAGGCAACATCAAAGCAGAACAAATAGGAAGATTCTACAGAGTCAATCATTTTGATCTGATGGATGCTTTAAACGAGGTCAAATCGCTTAAGTATAAAAGATAGATAGATATTTTATTTATCAAATATTCTAATTAACCCTTTCGTATTTCCTGTACGGAACCAAACCTTTAAAATATGAGCGAAAAAATTCCATACCTCAGGGTAGGCACAACCTATTATAAAACTATCGAGAAACCATTGATCTCCGGAGACAAGATATCAATTTTGGTACGATGGAACCGTGAAACAATTATTAGTGACCACGGAAAAATCTACGTTTCAAAAGTTTCAAAATATGATGGCTTCTGCTGTATTCCTTCTCATCTGGACTATAAGCAGATCATAGACGGATTTTACAATATGTACAATGAAATTCCTTATCAACCAATCAATGAAAGTATAAGTTCTGAAGCTTTAGAACACAAAATTCCATTCTCACTTAAATTTATGGAGCATATTTTCGGAGAGCAATTGGAGCTAGGATTAGATTACATAAAGATATTGCTGGAATATCCAACGCAGATACTTCCAATTCTTTGCTTGGTAAGTAAAGAAAGAGCTACTGGAAAATCAACTTTTATCAAATGGCTGAAATCTATCTTCGGATTAAATATGACCTACATCAAAGGAGACTCATTTAGCAGTCAGTTCAATTCAGATTGGACTTCAATGCTGATTGTTGCAATTGATGAGGTATTCTTTGATAAAAAAGAAATCACGGAACGCTTAAAATATCTTTCTACTACTGACAAAGATAAGAAAGAGGCAAAGGGAAAAGATCGTGAAGAAGTCGAATTCTTTGGCAAATTTATTCTCTGCTCCAATAATGAGGACAACTTCATTCAGATCGATGAAAATGAGATTAGATTCTGGATCATTAAAGTAAAATCAATCAAAAGCGAAAATACCGAATTTCTAAAAAATCTCAACAAGGAGATTCCTTATTTTCTTCGATACTTAATTCAAAGACCCTTCCACAGTAATAAGCAGACAAGGATGTGGTTCACGGACTCACAGATCAGGACAAAGGCTCTTCAAAGATTGGTTTGGAAGAATAATAATAAACTGGAATCCAAGATTATCGAACTGCTATATGAATTTTTCCAAAATTGCGAGGACAAAATTATTAACTGTATTCCTCAGGACATTTTCAATATGCTTGGTAAGATGTTCAGCAAACAATATTGGACAGTCAACGATGTCCGGAAAATCTTGAAAGAAAACTGGAAACTTGAACCTCAAAGTAATTCTTTGTCCTATATCAAATACGACCTAGATTATGGTTTAAGTTTTTTTCAACAGAACAAAACAGGACGGTATTTTACAATAGAAAGGAATTTTATTCTTCAAAAATTTGATGAAATGATGAATTAATTGATAATGAAAGTAAAATCAATTAGTTACATCTCATCAAAAGCCTCATCAAACTTTTCAGCCTTGATCTTTGATGAGAGGATGATGAGAATAATATTTCCACTTTGATGAGATGATGAGACTTTGATGAGAGTGTAAGATATTATCAATTAGTTTCTTATAAGGCTTTCTCATCAATTCATCAATAATTAGTCAAAACTAAACTCGTCCGCCTGAACTGATAGGACACCTACTATTTACTGTTAAAAAAACATTTAAAATTACAAAAATGAACTGCAAACAATTCAACAGCATATCGTTGGAAGAAGTCCTCCTTGTTCTCGGACACCTTCCAACGAAACAAAATGAAAAAGAAGCTTGGTATCTCAATCCATTTTCCACCGAATCCCAAGCATCTTTTAAATTGGATAAGAGAATTAATGCCTGGTATCTTCATTCAGAGGGTATAGGCGGTAACAATACCGATTTTATGAAGAAATATTTGAAGACTTCGGTCAATGAAGTTCTGGACTGGGCACAAAAACAAAATTTTTCTTCTTTTCATCAGCAACTACACATTAAAAAATCGGAACCTAATTACAAAATTGATGAAATAATGGATATCCAGAATCCAAACCTGAAAAAATATTTGCAGGTACGCGGATTAAGTCCTAAAATCTATAACTATATAAAAGAGGTACGATTTACAGTTGGAGATAAGAAACTGTATGCCATCGGATTCGAAAATTTATCCGGAGGCTTTGAGCTTCGTAATTCATTTTATAAAGGTTCATTGCTGAAAAAGGATATTTCAGTAATTAATCTCAATTGTGGTTTACGGGACATATTAAGTGTTGAAGTTAAAAATATCAAAAGTTCAGCAGTTTTTGAAGGCTTTATGGATGCCCTGTCTTTTATAGAAATGCAGAAATCTTTCGCAGGAGATATCCTCGTAATGAATTCGATTGCTCTTTTAAATAAGTTGATGGAACATCTGAAAAACTACTCTGATATCAATCTGTTTCTCGACAATGATACCGCAGGAATAAAATGTAAATCTCAGATCATAAAATCATTTCCGGAAGCAAAAGATCATTGCGGAATTTATTCCAACCATAAAGATCTCAACGAATTTTTGATACATCGAATAAAAAATGATGTAGCTAATAAATCAGGAAAGCGATCTGAAAAATTCCCTGAAGCGGACGAATTGCAAGTAAGACATCAGAAACCTGAACTTACAGATTCAAATCGTTTTAAAAGGAAACGTTGATAAAGCTTGCTGTATGTTTTACCAACTACCCGCAGAAGTTAGGAGCGCATTCGCAACTTTGAAGGTCGTTCCTCCCAACAAAGTTTCAAATACGCTCTGCGAGGCTTTAACCTGAGTAAAATAGCATAAGGTTGACTTGTGCCAACCTGTGTAAAAAATACTCAGGTCTATTATGAAGGTGCGTAAAATATGTACAGGTCAAATTGAATGCTGTACAATTTTTTGTACAACAATTTTGATCGTAAATATATAACGTAAAATTAAATGATGAAAACTAATGAAGACTTCAATTAATTTCAAAGCAGTCAAATCGGACTCTGAAACTCATAATTTCAGGAAGAAAACTTTCGATTACATCCGCAAAGATCTGACACCAAAGAATGAATATTGGTTGGAACAGAAAATAGCCGACAGAATACAAAAAATAGAAGCCTATTGCAAAGAAAAATCTGGAAGAAAATTACAGAAAAATGCAATGCCGATTCGGGAAGCTGTTGTTGTTATCAAAGAAAGCACGACGATGTTGGAACTTCAAAACTTAGCAAAGAGACTGGAAGAAGAATTGAAAATTCGTGTTTTTCAGATTGCCATTCATAAAGACGAAGGACACACCGATAAAGATACGAAAAATTGGAAACCAAATTATCACGCTCATTTAGTAGCTGACTGGCAAGATTTGGATACAGGTAAAACACTCAAACACCAATCCTTCCATTATTCAAAAATGCAGGATTTGGCAGCAGAATGTTTGGAAATGGAAAGAGGTATTTCAGGTTCTTTGGCAAGATTAGAAGCGGTGGAATTTAAAATCAAGAAAAAGGAAGAAGATTTGAAAATTTTGGAAGAACGATACAGTCAAATGCGACAAGAGTTGGAATCTAAAAGATCCGAGGAGTTTATTGTAAAAGAATCTGATTTTCTGGGTTTTCAGAAAATAAAAACGGATAAAACCATTGAAAACTACAAAAAGGCAATAAAAACAAATAACATTCAACTCCTCAAAAACAAAACAGAATTGGAATCTAAAGAGAAGCATATTGCAGAACTGAAAACTAAAATTAAATGTCTAAAAAAAGAAGTTTTCTTTTTCAAAAACAAAAACTCCTCACTCCTGACTAATCCAAACGCTTTTGCTGCTGAAAAGAAAAAATATTTGGAATCTGTTGAAATTACATTAAAAAAAACCATTCTACAAGAAAGTATAAAAATCCAGAATGTGCAAAATCTAAAAGATGCTGAACGAAAAGATAAAATGATTGAGATATTGGAAAAAACATCAAAAGAAAATAACATTCCTTTTTCTGCTTTTGAGGAGGTATTTAATGATTTAAATAAAACAGCTTACTTTTTGAATTTGTTAGTCGGTGGAATAAATAATAAACAAATACAAGAAGTAGAGAATGTTCAAAAAAACATAAAGCCAAGATGGTAATTGTGCTTATTATTTAATTCATAAATAAAGTAAGTTATTGAAAAATGTTATGTAAAAATCGATTGTATTCTAATCTGTAATTGACTTTTCATTACTATTAAACAAACATAATTCTTTTAAAAATATTTTTTTTTGAAAAACTCTACAAAAAATTATTTTGTGAATTAGGAATAAAATTCTATATTTGCAATATGATATTTGAAAAACTCTACAATGATTAAAATTACCAAAACAAAGTTGCAAAACATTTGTGCTTTAAGTTTCGGGCAATATATAAAAGCATCTAATAAAAAGGGGATTCCTTATCTGCAAGTGAAAAACTTTTCAGACAATGGAATGTATCTGAATAATGTAGATTCTTATGTAAATGCTGATGAAATTTCAGAAAATATCCTTCTTAGACAGGATGAAATTCTTTTTGTAAGCAAAGGAATGAAGTTTTTTGCTTTTAAATATGATAAAGAGATGGGAGACGCTGTTGCTTCTTCTATTTTCTATATTATAAAAGTAGATTCAACGGTGGTTTTACCAGATTATGTGACGTGTATTTTAAACCACTCCAAAAGTATTTCCTATTTTAATCAGATAAGCGCAGGAAGTTCCATTCCATCGATAAGAAAGAAAGAGTTGTTAGATTTTGAAATTCCTATACCTTCGATGGAAATGCAGAAAAAAATTGTAGATATGTATAAAATTCATAAAAAAGAAATAGAAATTCTTGAACAGTTGAAAGAAAAAAAACAAGTGCTGTTCAGTCAACTCATTAATAATTTTAGCAAATAATATGGAAACAAAACTAACACAACAAGATATTAATAGAATAGTTTGGAAAGCTTGTGATTCTCTAAGACCTGTAATGGGAAGTGGCTCTTATAAAGATTATATTTTAACCTTGCTTTTCGTTAAATATTTATCTGATGTATGGAAAGAGAAAGCCAATGAATTAAGAATAAAATATGATGGTAACGAAGATATGGTAAAACGCCAATTAAAACGTGAGCGTTTCTTTTTACCTGAACAAAGTTCTTTCGATTTTTTGTTTGAAAACCGAAACGAAAGCAATATTGGCGAATTAATAGACATTGCATTAACGAAATTGGAAGACGAAAACCGTTCAAAACTGGCAATGGTTTTTCGTAGTATTTCCTTTAATTCGGAAACGGCTTTTGGTCCAACTAAACAACGTAACCAAATCTTGAAAAATCTTTTAACAGATTTATCAGAACTTAATTTAGAGCCTTCGCATCTTGCAAACAATGATGTGATTGGCGACAGTTACGAATATTTGATTTCGATGTTTGCGGGTGAGGCAGGGAAAAAAGCTGGTGAATTTTATACACCTTCAGAAGTCAGTACATTATTGGCTAAATTGATAAATCCCCAATCTGGCGATCGAATTTGCGATCCTGCTTGTGGTTCTGGTTCTTTACTCATCAAAGTGGCAAAAGAAATCGAAGGTAAAAATTATGCGCTGTACGGACAAGAAAATAATGGTTCTACTTGGGCTTTAGCTCGTATGAATATGTTTTTGCACGAAGAAGATAATGCTGAAATCGCGTGGGGAGACACCTTGAACAATCCTCAACTAAAAGAAAAAGATGCACTAATGAAGTTCGATATAGTAGTTGCTAATCCTCCTTTTTCTTTAGATAAATGGGGGGCAGAACAAGCTTCGATAGATGAATTTAACCGCTTTCACAGAGGTGTTCCTCCTAAATCTAAAGGAGATTACGCATTCATTAGCCATATGATAGAAACTACTTTTGAAGATAAAGGAAAAGTAGGGGTTATTGTTCCACATGGTGTTTTGTTTAGAGGAAGTAGCGAAGGTAAAATCCGGCAGCAACTCATTGACGAAAACCTTCTGGAAGCAGTGGTTGGATTACCAGCCAATTTATTCTTTGGAACAGGAATTCCTGCGGCTATTCTTATTTTCAATAAAGCAAAAGGCAATAATACTAATGTCTTGTTTATAGATGCCAGTGCAGAGTTCGAATCGGGGAAAAACCAAAATAAAATGGCAGATACTCACATCGGAAAAATAGTGGCAGAATTTAAAAAATTCAAGTCTTTACCTTCTTTAGATAGCGAAGACGGGGAAGTTTTGACGGAAAAATTTTCCTATCGTGCTACCTTAAAAGATATTCAGGATAATGAGTATAACCTGAATATCCCTCGTTATATCGACACTTTTGAGGAAGAAGAACAGGTGGACATAAAAGAAGTACATACCGAAATTGTGGATCTGAAAAAACAATTAGCCGAAACCGAAGCAAAAATGGAACAGTATCTTAAAGAATTAAACCTTATTTAATTTTTTGTTTATGAAAGAGTCTGAAATTATTTTATATACGACACCTCAGGGAAATGTTAAAGTTGAGATACGCTTTGAGGAGGAAACTTTTTGGCTTACACAGAAGAAGTTAGCAGAGCTTTTTAATGTAGAAGTACATACAATCAACTATCACTTAAAAGAAATTTTTAAATCAGGGGAATTAAATGAAAATTCAGTTATTCGAAAAATTCGAACAACTGCGACAGATGGGAAAACGTATCTGACCAATTTCTATAATTTAGATGCTATTATTGCAGTAGGTTATCGTGTAAATAGTTATAATGCTACACAATTCCGTATCTGGGCAACCAATACTTTAAAAGAATTCATCGTAAAAGGTTTTGTGATGGATGATGAGCGTTTGAAGCAAGGTCAAAATTTCGGGAAAGATTATTTTGATGAATTATTAGAACGCATTCGTTCTATCCGTGCTTCTGAACGTAGATTCTATCAAAAAATCACCGATCTATATGCAGAAGCTAGTATTGATTATGATGCAAATGCACCTATGACCCAAACCTTTTATAAAACGGTGCAATACAAATTGCATTGGGCAATTACAGGTCATACCGCTGCTGAACTCATTAGTAAAAGAGCTAACGCAGCACTACCCAATATGGGCTTACAAACGTGGAAAGCTGCTCCCAAAGGCAAAATCATCAAAACAGATGTGTCGGTTGCCAAGAACTATCTGAATGAAGAAGAATTAAAGTCATTAGAACGTATTGTGAGTATGTATCTGGATTATGCAGAAAACCAAGCTTCTCGTCAAATACCTATGAAAATGGAAGATTGGATCAGTAAACTAGATGCTTTTTTGGGCTTTAATGAGTATCATATTCTTACTGATGCTGGAAAAATTTCGGCAGCAGTAGCCAAAAAATTAGCTGAAGCAGAATATGCCAAATTTGCTCCTGTGCAAGATCAGAATTACATCTCCGACTTTGATAATGAGATAAAAAAACAATTAAAAAATAGTAAATATGGAAAGAAATGAAATTGAACTTTTAATACGAAAATTAGAACAACTAAATTCTGATGCTCATACTCATAAATTCTACTCGGAAAAGGGTAAAAATAAAAAAGAGAGAGCAGATGCAGAAAGAAATTTAGGTTATGTAATTGATGAGCTCAAATTTCTAATTAATAAACATCAGCTTTTTAAATTAGTATATGGAGAAAATAGAGCACCGCAGGAGGTTTCTGAATATTTTATGACTTTGATAAAGTATTTTAAAGATGATATCAGAGACATCATTACCAAACTTAAGGAAAAATTAGATGCAGCAAAATAATCAAAAATACAAACAAACGCCCATCGGTCTTATTCCCACAGATTGGGAAGTGAAGAAGTTGGGGGAAGTTGCAAGATTTATAAATGGTAAAGCCTATAAACAAGAAGAATTACTGAATGAGGGCAAGTATAAGGTTTTAAGAGTTGGAAACCTTAATACAAGTACAGAATGGTATTGGTCAAATTTAGAGTTAGGAGAAGATAAATATGTTAATAAAGGAGATTTAATGTATGCTTGGTCTGCTTCATTTGGACCTAGTTTTTGGAATGGCATAAAAACAATTTATCATTATCATATTTGGAAAGTAATGCCAACAATAGCAGATAAGCGCTATCTATATCAGTATTTACTTTTTGATACAGATAAAATGCTATCATTAAAGCAAGGTGGAACTATGTTTCATATTACAAAATCTTTCATCGAAGATAGAAACTTTTTCCTTCCTCCTCTTCCCGAGCAACAAAAAATCGCGGAAATCCTTTCTACTTGGGACAAAGCCATTAATAATTTACAATTAATAATTAAAAAAATAGAATTAAGAAATAAGGCGTTGGCGTTTTCGCTTTTAACAGGCAAAAAGCGGGTGAAAGGGTTTGAGGGGAAAGAATTTAAAAAATCATTTGCTAATCAAGTTTTCAAAAGTGTATCTGTTAAAAATAATACAGAAAATGTAGAGCTACTTTCTGCTACTCAAGAAAACGGAATTATACCTCGAAGTTTATTGGAAACAAGAGTAACTATGCCAAGTGGAAGTTTAAATACATATAAATTAGTACAAAAAGGAGATTTTGTAATTAGTTTAAGATCATTTCAAGGTGGAATTGAATACTCAGAATACACAGGAGTTGTGAGTCCTGCGTATACAGTTTTGAAGCCGATAAATCCAATAAATGATAATTTCTACAAATATTATTTTAAAAGTAGAGATTTAATTGGTCGTTTATCTGTTGCGGTTATAGGGATACGTGATGGGAAAAATATTAGTTATGATGATTTCTCTACTATTATTTTACCCAATCCTTCTTTAGAAGAACAAACCGCTATTGCAGAAATTTTAAACACCGCCCAACAAGAACTGAAACAATATCAAGAAAAATTAAAAGCCTTACAGCAACAGAAAAAAGGCTTAATGCAGCAATTATTAACAGGAAAAATAAGAACAGTGTAAAAAAATAATACCATTAATCCAATCACAAAAACTATTAATTATGGCAAAAAGTAGATCTTTTTCAATTTATTTACTCAAAGAAAATTACAATCCTTCAAATTCATTAAAAGAAGGACATACATTAGAATTATTACAGGAGGAAGATACCAATCTCCCTGAAAAAGCTGTAATGTATATTTCCGACAGACCCGTTAATACGCCTTGGTGGAAATCCTATTGGAATATAGATAAAAACCTTATTCAGACTCAGAAAGGAGCTTTAGTGTTTTTGAAATTGAATGAAAATTGGGTAGCCTTAACTTTCGGCTCCACTTATCATCAATTGAAAGATGAAGCTTTTGAATATGATTTTGGTATAAAAACCACATTAAATGCATTAGATCCTAAAAAAATCAAATCAACAGATATTTTGCAGCCTGAAAATGCTAAAAGACAACGCGTACAAAGTCCAACAGCATCTGAACTAAATTTTTTTCAGTTGAATAATGATGAAACTATTTTGAAGAAAATGACAGGGGCTGTAAGGCAGGAATACCAAGAACTATTTAAGAATATTACAGGAGGAAATAATATTAGAGTTTCGTCAAACTTACAAGCCGATGAAATAACAGAATTGTGCGAGGAACTAATAATTATATATAATAAGGAAGATTATAAAACAAGTTTCCCAGAATTACAAAACATTGTTCCGGTTAAAGATCCTACCGTATTAAATCAGTTAAACAATATCTTAGTAGAAGCTTTTAATCAAGATCCCGCACCAATGGAATTGGTCTTGGCTATACCTGAAATTTTTGATTATGAAACAGATTATAAAGTAAAGTATTCTGGAGAAGGAAAATCAGATTTAGAATTTGCAGATGTTTATATTAAAGGTTATAGAGAGTATTTATTGGATAGACAAGTTGAGGAAATCAATTCAGTAGAAAAGTTTCTATCTCATAAATTAAAAATTGTAGATGATAACGACATACTTATAAAAGAGTATTCAATATATAAGAGTATTTTGTTTGACTGTGAATACAATGATAATGTTTATCATTTGTGTGATGGAGAATGGTATTTAATACAAAAAGATTTCATTCAGAAACTTTCAGATATTTTAGATCCTCTTTTTATAACAGAACACAATTATCTCCACCAATGTGACCACAAAAGAGAAGATGAATACAATAATTCCGTAAGAGATACCTTCACAGAAGTCATCTGTTTAGATAAAGAAAACATATCTCCTAATGGTCAATACAAGGTTGAACCTTGTGATTTAATATTTATTGATAATGATTATTTGGAATTAGCACATATTAAGATTTCGACAAGATCGGCAAGTTTAAGCCATCTCTTTAATCAAGGAGTAAATTCTGTAGAACTGTTACGAGTAAATGAAGAAGCTCAAAATAAACTGTTAGATCTTGTTCAGGACAATGCAAATATGGAATCATTTATCCGAGAAGGAAAATATCGTGTAAGCTATGGTATCATTTCGAAAAAAACGAATAAAAAATCAAATGGATTGCCTGTTTTTTCTCGTATTAGCCTATTGAGAATTGTCAATACATTTAAAATGATGAATATTCCTGTTCAGATTTTTTACATTTTTGATAACATAGACAGAAAAAAATTAGAAGAAGATACAGAGGATTAAAAAAATAGTTATGACACCATCCTACATAGAAGACCACATTAGCCAATTACCAGCCTTGCAAATGCTGATAAAAATGGGCTATACTTATATTTCGCCAGACGAAGCCTTGCAACTTCGTGAAGGCAGAAAAACGAATGTTTTGTTGAGAGATATTTTGAAAACGCAACTTCAAAAAATCAACAAAATTGAGTATAAAGGACAAACCCACGACTTTTCGGATACCAATGTAGAATTGGCGATTAACGAGTTGAAGGAACTTCCTATGCATTTAGGATTCATTAATGCCAATCAGCATTTTTATGATCTCATTACACTCGGCAAAAGTTTTGAACAAACTATTTATGGTGACCGTAAAAGTTTTTCTTTCAAATACATCGATTGGGAAAATCCAGAAAACAATACCTTCCACGTTTCCGAAGAATTTGCCGTTATGCGTTCTCATCGTTCAGACACCTATCGTCCAGATATTGTGCTGTTCATTAATGGGATTCCAATGGTAGTAATAGAATGTAAATCCAACGCCATAAAATCTCCAGTAGAAGAAGGAATTTCGCAACACCTGAGAAACCAACAGGAAGACGGAATTCGGGATTTGTATGTTTATTCCAACGTATTGCTTTCATTGGCGGTAAGTGATGCCAAATATGCCACTACAGCAACACCTGCAAAATTTTGGTCGGTTTGGAAAGAGAAATTCACCAATGCTAAAGAAGAAAATACTTTCTACCAAAATCTCCACGATCTAAAACAAGCCGAATTACCCAAAGACATTCATACCGAAATTTTTAAAACAAGATATTGGAGTACCATCCGATATTTTCAAGAACTCGGCAAATTAGAATTGGCAGTTACATCACAAGACCAACTGTTGTACAGTATTTGCCATCCAAAACGCTTGTTAGAATTGGTATTTCGTTTTATTCTTTTCGATGAAGGGATTAAAAAAGTAACCCGATACCAACAATATTATGGGATTACCAAAACCATCAAACAAATTGAAAAAACAGATCTTAGCGGGAAAAGAAAAGGCGGTGTAATCTGGCATACCCAAGGAAGTGGGAAATCGCTCACAATGGTAATGCTTGCCCAACAAATCGCTTTGAGTAAAAAAATCAAAAATCCTAAAATTATCTTGGTAACCGACCGTGTAGATCTCAACACACAGATAACAGAAACCTTTCAGAAATGTAATATTCCTGTGGAAGAAGCGGCAACGGGAAAACATTTAATAGAATTGATGAAAAACAATTCGGATGCAGTCATTACCACCATCATTAATAAATTTAAAGCAGCGGTTAATCAAGAGCCTGAAGGATTTAGTTCTTCCGAGATTTTTGTGTTGATAGACGAAGGACATCGCAGCCAATACAAAACATTCAATGTAAAAATGCAAAAAACTTTTCCAAATGGTTGTTTTATTGCTTTTACAGGAACGCCTTTAATGAAATCCGAGAAAAATACGGCGGATAAATTTGGTGGGGTAATAGATGAATACACCATAAAAGATGCGGTGGAAGATGGTGCGGTAGTTCCTTTGTTGTACGAGGGAAGACATAATTCAATTACTGTAAACGAGAAACCTTTAGACAACTTTTTCGATAAAGTTTCTGAACCCTTAACAAAATATGGTAAAGCAGGACTAAAAAGAAAATACAGTTCCAAAAATGCCATCAATAAAGCAGATCAAGTTGTCTATGACAGAGCTTGGGATATAAGTGAACATTTTGTAGGTTTTATCCAAAATACAGGATTTAAAGCACAGTTGGTTGCTCCTAACAAAACAACTGCCATTTTATACCGAAAATACCTGAATGAAATAGGAAAAGTATCTTCTGAAGTTGTCATTTCTGCTCCTGATACGAGAGAAAATTATGATGATGCTTTTGAAGAAAATGAAAACTTAGTTCAGTCTTTCTACAAATCAATGATGGACAAATACGGCACGCAGGAAAAGTATGAAAAATCAATCATCAATGCTTTTAAATATCAAGAAAATCCTGAGATTATTATTGTAGTAGATAAGCTTCTTACGGGGTTTGATGCTCCCAAAAACAGAGTATTATACTTAACGAGAAGTTTGAAAGAACACACTTTGTTACAAGCCATCGCAAGAGTCAATAGATTAGCAGAAGGTAAAGATTATGGTTTAATTGTGGATTATTATGGGAATTTAGAAAACCTTGATAAAGCCATAGAAATCTATTCGGGTTCAGACGAAATGAATCCTGATGATGTAAAAGGTTCTGTTACGAATGTGAAAGACATTATCAAGGATCTTCCACAAGTACATTCCGAAGTTTGGGATGTTTTTTCTGCCATCAAAAATAAATACGATACAGAAGCCTATGCTGTACATTTAGGAGATGAAGAGCAACGTCATCTTTTCTATGAAAAACTATCCAAATTCATTAGATTGTTTAGCTTGGCAATGGCAACTATTGAGTTTAATGATGTGAAAAATGATATGGTTATTGAAAAATACAAAAAAGACAGCAAATTTTTTATTCAGTTAAGGATAGATGTAAAACGCAGGTACTTTGACCAAATAGATTATAAAGCCTATGAAGCTCAGGTTCAGAAATTAATAGACAAACACATCACCACCGATGGAGAAATATTAAAAATAACCGAGCCTATAGATATTTTTAATAAACAAGAGCGTGATAATGAAGTGGAAAAATTGATAGGTAAAGCAGCTAAAGCAGATCACATTGCAGCACGTACTTCAAAGGGGATAACCATAAAAATGGATGAAGACCCTATATTTTATAAAAAACTGTCTGAACTGATTAAAGAAACCATCCTAGATTATAAGCAAAGCCGAATAGATGAAACAGAATATCTCCATAAAATTAAAGATATTGAAGAACGCTTCCTAACGGGAAAACAAGACGATGTACCAGCAATAATTGAAGGAAACAAAATAGCGGTAGCATTTTATAATTTTATAAATGCGAAATTGTTTACATTTTTAGGAGATAGATTGCAAAATGCTGAAATTGCTTTAAAAATTCAAGAATTAATAAAAAATATAACTAGAGAAAACAATAGAGCTATCGTTGACTGGAAGTTGAACAAAGAAATTGAAAAGCAAATTTGGAGTGAATTAGATGACTATTTTTATAGCTTATCATTGGAAATGGATCATCAAATTCCTTTTGATATTTTAGATGACTTTGTAGAAGAAGTGATAAAAATAGCTAAAAAGCAAATGGATTAGTGATGAAGATAGAATATAAGTACGGCAAGAAGAATATCGAAGCAGAAGTTATTTATTCCGACAGAAAGACGATGGATTTACGAGTTTTTCCCGAAGGTAATATTCTGATTACAGTTCCGGAAAATACGTCAATGGAAAAAGTTATAGAAAAAGTAAAACCAAAATCTAAATGGATTTTGCAACAACAACGCACATTTGAATTGTTCAGACCTTTTGCCAAAGAAAGACTATATATTCCTGGAGAAACCCATCGTTATCTAGGAAGGCAGTATAAATTAGTAATTAATAAAACGAAACAAAATAAAACCAATATTAATTTAGGGAAAGGTTTGTTTACCATTACAACTAAAAATGATAATGTAGAACAAATCATTCAAAAATTTTATAAAAGTAAGGCGGATATTATTTTCAAGGAATTGCTAGATCAATTACTTTCTCAGTTTCCACAGTTTAATACTTATGACATAAGACTCACTCATCGGTTTATGAAAAAACGTTGGGGAAGTTGCTCAATGAATGGCAATATCATATTGAATACAGAGTTGATAAAAGCAAATAAGGCTTGTATAGAGTATGTTATCCTGCACGAGTTTTGTCATTTAATACATCCTAATCATTCAAAAGATTTTTATAAAACATTAACAGAAATATTACCTAACTGGGAGAAAATAAAACTGAATCTAGAACGGAGCTTAGCATAGTATGATTAGATTATAGAAGTCAGACTATATCGTGGCTAATAAACTTTATTTATTTTTCCCTAAAGACTCATTTTCAGTTTGAAAATATAAAAAGAGCCCACGCCGTTGTATATACAGTAAGTATTTAGTGAGTGTTTCAAGACCTCACCCTGCGGGTGTACAAGCACCCTCTTATTTTTCTATCCAATGATTAATTCAATACCTGCTTTTTCAGCTTTGTATCTTATTTTGGTCTGCAACTCATAATAATTCCAGTTGCGAAGTACAAACCCCTGTTCCTTAGCAATCCCAATTTTGTCCTCCTGATTTTTAAGAATCAAAGTTCCTGCCTGTTGTTTGATACAGAAATTAATCAACTGCCGACTGTACACGTGAAGACGATTGCTTACGTATCTGCTTTCCAAATTCTCTGTTTTATACAATGCCTTTTGTTTGCGTTTAGCTCCTTTTCCGGAACGGGCGTAGGTAATACTGTCTTGAATCCTTTTTTGACTTGCCTGAATGGCTAGCCTTCGATACAAAAACTCTTCTTTTGTACCAATATTGATTCGTACATTGTTGGCTTTTGCTACGATAGGATGTTCAAGAGAAAGGGAAGCTTCTGCAATGATTTCAGGTTTTAAATAATATTTTTCCTTTTCAAATTCAAAAACTGCAAGCCAGAAGATTTTCCTGTCTTTCACTTGGATCTGTGAGGTGCAAAGCTTTATCTCTTCTTTTAACAGACGTTCCATTATCACTCGCTTATCAGTGTAGTCTTTTCCTAAGTATGTTTTGACAGGAATTGCAAACATATTGAAACAAAACGCTTTCGTTTCTTCGTCATATCTCATTTTGCTGATGCATTTAACCGGAAGTGGGATTGGAATGTCTCTTTTATAATTTCTCAATGATTTTGTTCCCTGCCAATAATCAGCTTTGTTTTTAGAGAATGTAGATTGAATCGTATTGTTAAGGCTTCCCAGAATATCTGTCGGGATTTCCCCTTTGAATCGGTCAAACACCATTCGTGCCGTAGTGCCAGTTTTCGAACGGTCAAACAATCCCATCTCATCTTTTTTTTCATCAGCTAACTTGTATTGTATTCCTTCAGTGAGATAAAAGAAATCTTTGATCATTTCCTGAACAAACAGGTGGGAAGCTATTAAGTTTGCCGCTCGGAAGCATCGGTTCTGATACCGATAAAGTTTTTCCCACATTTCATTCTTCTGATCCGATGGAACATTAATCAGCAACTGAATTTTTCGGGTAAGTGTCATCGTAGATTTCTCCATATCAAACAGGTATTTCAGAGTTTTTCCGATTTTGTAAATATTGATAGGCACATAGAAACTCTTGATGCACTTCTTTTTCAGAAAGTTTGAGTTCCCGTGCAATGATTGCAAATGAAGATTTTTTCTCGAATCTTCTTTTCATAATTTCAATTTGTTGACTGCTGAGCTCATCTTGTTGAGCCTTATTTTTCTGAGATTTAATAGTTATCCTGTCATTAGAACTTTCCTTTAGGATTTTCCTTAGATCATCTATTGCCCTATTTATCTCATTGCTTATATCTTTAACACTGCTTCCCATTGCTTCTGCAATAGGTTTGTATCGAAAGCCGTATTGAAGGCAAAGCTCGATTAGATGCTTTCTTTTTGGATTTATTACGTTTAAGACCTTATTGACTTCATCAAAATCTTTTTGATCGGACTCCTGCTGAAGTAGATGTTCTTTGTCTTGCAGAGGATCATATCCTACAAGATAATCCTGATAATTTTCAAAACTTTCAAGTGAAGCCGTTAAGCGAGCGAATTTATTCTTTGGGGTATTGAAATACGTTATGCAGTCTCTTTTCAGAACAAATCGCAAAAAACCAAGAATGTGATTTGGAGTTTCAATGGAATCACGATATAACCATAATTTAAGAAATGTATCTTGCACAAGTGTTTCCACAACAAAATCATCCTCGAGCATTTGTTTCCCTATCCAAAAAAGAAGCCTCTTATATCGTAAATGAATATGTTCTAATGAGGCTGGATTACCTTTTTTCAGCAGTTCGTATAACTGATGGTCTGTGAGTTTTCGGGGCAGAGAGTTTGCTCTTTTCATAAGCAGTGTATTTGAGCTGATTATAGCTTGAAGAACTGCTTCGATTAATAAGATGAATTCTCTACATCATTATAAATACTCACTCACTACATATTGCCAAAAAAGAAAGGCGTGGAACTCAACTTACCGACTGGTGGTACTGGTATACCCGTGTACGATAAGTGAGCCCACGCCGAAGTCGTGGGCACATTTACTTATCTTCTCGTACACATAAAATTACCAGTTTTCCAGTCGAGAATCTAAGCAATAGCTTCGATTATTATCATTGAAGTATTGCAAAGTTACCTTTATTGTAACTTATTTAGCAAATATAAGACATTTTTCTTAATGTAGGTTAATTCGACTACATCAATTTGTTGAAATCTCATCAATTTGTCTATTTAAAGTTAACCGAAATGGATAAATTAGAATTTAGAGTAGCATTTGGTAAAAGAGTTGAGATATATAGGAAAAAGCTGAACTTGAGTTATAGAGAGTTGGCGCAAAAATGTGATGTAGATCATAGTAATATTAGTAAAATAGAAAAAGGTGAAGTAGATCTAAGAATTTCTACTATTCAAGAATTAGCCAAAGGTCTAGATGTGCATCCACAAGAACTATTTGATTTTAAATTAAAGTAAGAAAATTACTTTTTAACAATTTTTAAACTAATAAATTAATAGAATGAATAAAACATTAAAAACAATTTTGATCATAATTAATATTTTAATACTATTTGTAGCTGGCTACTGGATATATACTAAAAAGAATGATCCTGAACCAATAGCCGTATTTTTAGCTCAAATTGCGACTTTATTTATGTTATTTTTTGAAAACTCAATAACTAGAAAATTTGAAGCAGGAAATCTTCTTGATTCTGAATTGGATATTGAAAATAAAGATGATGTTAAAATGAAAGATATTACTAAATCGAAAGTTAAAGTAAAATAGGATGGGCATTATAGGCTTTTTTAAAAACATTTTTAATCAAAAAAAATATTCTTTTGGTAATGTTACAGAATCTGAAATAAATATTTATGAAAATTGTGAAATTAATGAAAAGCCCTCATTTGAATTAGATGAGAGTTGGTTTGAAACTCTTTTTAATAAACATTATACTAAAGATATCCAATCTAAATACGATTCCTCACTATTTGTTGATCAGAATCAAGGAAAAGCAATTAGTTTATTAAATGAAATTAAATTTAATGAAAGTTATATTTCTCGATATAAAAATGAATTAAGAGTATTATCCGAATGGTTAGATAAGTTTCCTAAAGAATACCAGGAGTTAAAAGAATTTTTAGCTGGTGAATCTATCGATATTAACATAAAATCTAAACAGTACATTCAGTTAGAGTTATTATTAAATAAAATTGAAGAGATAAAAGGGAAGATAAATGAACAAAAAGAAATTCTAGAAAGGGGAATAAATAGTGATGTATTGTTTTTACCAGTAGTAGCCTTTGAAGATTATGAATATGCATTTGGTTTCGATTATAAAAATATAAAAGAATATGATGAAGATCTAAAATTTATTAATAAAAAACCATCTTATGACTATCCTATAGCAATTGTATTTAGAAGACAATCTGAAATTCTTTCACAAATTAATTTATTAAAATCAATAAATGTTGATTTTTTTAATAGGATTAAACTAATACACGGAAAAGCAGGAATGGGAAAATCTAACATTTCAGCTTTTTTGGTTAATTCATTAAAAGATGAAAATCATCCAGTAATTTTAGTAAAAGCAAAAGATTTTAGAGGAAGTCCAGACGAATTCAATAGAATTTTAATGGAACAGTTGTTAGTTCCCCCGGGCTATTCTCTTGAAGAAGTTTTAGAAAAGATAAATATTTATGGAAAAAGATTAAATAAAAGAGTTGTCTTAATTTTTGATGGCTTAAATGAAACGACATTCGAAAATCAAGGATTTAGTAAGATATGGGAAAATAATCTAGATAATTTTATTAACCTGTTATCTAATCATAAATACATTTATTTCGTTGCAACACTTAGAACTTCATATATATCTAGGATTTGGGCGAATAATCGAATTCCACATTCAAATTTTGAATTAAGAGGCTTTAATAGTAATAATTTAAAATTAGTCGTTAGTAAATATTTTAATCACTATAGAATTGTTTTTGATCAATTAACAGAGGGTGATATTTTTTATTTTAAGACCCCTTTATTAATTGATTTATATTGTCAAATGCTAAATCCCTCAAAAGAAGTTGATGTTGAAGCTATTTTTGGATTAAATGGATTTAAAAGCGTTTTTGAAAGATATATTTTGAATCTTTCACATAAAGTTAAACAAAAACTAAGTTTAGGAACAATTGATCAAGTTAGTGATGGCATTAATAGATGCTCAAATGAAATGATTAATAATTTAGAGGCAAATATTCCTATAATGGATTTTTACTCTTTAATGCAAAATCAAAATGTAACTAATGTAAACGATACAATTGGGAATGAAATTTTATCGGAATATTTAATTTATTTAGATGAAAATTATAATGGAAGAGATGTTGTAATTCATACGCAACAAGAAGTGGGAGGTTATTTGCTCGCAAATAAACTAATAAGCAACCACGGATCTGTTGACAATGTTGTAAATAGTGATTTTTTTAAAACAAAAATTGTAGGAATAGTTGATCCTCTTCATCAATTAAAAGATGATATTCTTAAATTTTTATTAATTGAAGCAAGTGAAAATTCTCAAATTTACGAGATAGAAAATGCTATAATAAAACGATTTACACTAGTTACATTACAAACTGAAAAGATAAATACTAAAACATTAGAATTAAGTAAAAAATTAACAGGTAAATTAAAATCAAAAGATGAAATAAATGATATTCTCACTGGTCTTAATTCTAATTTCTTTGATCCAACATCACCTTTAAATTTTAATTTTGTAAAGGAGCAACTATTATTATTAGATAATGATTCTTTTGAATTTACCTGGTCAAGATCTATATACGATAACCATTATGAAATAGTTAGTCTACTAAATAAAATTTATGAAGAGGATTTATTAAATCAGAATGTAGAAAAAAGAGAATTATTGATTGAATTTTTGATATTGCTTTTTGAAACTACAATACGAGAATTACGAGATCAAGTGTATGTTTTATTACTAAACTTTTATTCAAATAATCCAAAGTTGATTTTTGAAAAAGTCATTGAATACTCTTCAATCAAAAAACCTTATGTTTACGAACGTTTAGTTTCAATTTGTTATGGGATTACTTTAATACATCAAAATAGCGATGAATTTGTTAACACTACCTTGAAAAATAATGTAAATAAAATTTACGAATTGCAATTTGGCAAAAATCCTAGAAACCCAGTCTATAATTACATAGTGATTGATAGTATAAAGCATTTAGTTGATTTTGCAATTTTTAAAGAAGTTTTCGTGCTAAGTGAAGAAGACAGTAATGATTTTAACAACTATAAATTTGAGTTAAATAGTTGGTTTGATATTGACGATGAAGATAGAAAAACTGTAGAAGATATTTATTTGCATTGGTCTTTGGACGATAATCCTGATCCATTGCGGGGGGATTTTGTTCATTATACAATTCCCCGATTAGAAGAAAGAGATAGTGAAGATAGGCTAGATAACGTTGCGAATATTTATAAAAGAATAATCCAATTAGGATATTCACAGGAAATTGAAAATTTAAATGAACAAGAAATAAAATTTCGTAGAGGAGAGGCTATCTATGGCGTTGAAGATAAAATTGATCGATTAGGAAAGAAATATTCTTGGATTTCTTTTTTTGATTATGCGGGTTATTTACTAAAAGATGGTAGGCTGAAAGCGTGGTCAGATGATGATTCTTATGATAAAAAAAGGTATGATAGATTAAGTGATGTTGACATTGAAATATCTCATCCTAAACCATTAGTTTATAAAGAAAAGCTTTATAACATTGATTTATTTGCTCATTCAACGAATATGCAGGATTGGGTTTACACAGAATTATACGACTCGTTAAATTCGTTATATGAGAATGGCGAGTTTACACTGCTTTCAGGTTTCATCAATCAAAGACCTGATAAATCTTATGAAAGTAGATCATTTTTAATGATTGAGTCCTTTTTTATTAAGAAAGAAACAATTAGTGGAAACATAAAAGATATTTTTAATCGAAATTTTAATTGGCGAAATGATGTCGTTAACAATAATAGTTCTTTGACAAAAATTTATTTTGGTGAACTATATTGGGCAGATAATATTCCGATTGATGAAATGGAATGGCATAACCTTCCTTTGATTGAACAAGAGGAAGTGGATTATATTGTAAAACCTTTAGATTTTTTTAGTAATCCTGATACTTATAGTGTAGATGATATTGGTACAGTAATTAAAAGAAAACAATCTAAGCAAATTGCTTTTCAGTATGAACCTACTGTTGTTGGGTATTTGTGGGAAAGTGATTCTAAAGTAATTCCTACAATAAGTTCAACCATTCCTACAACAAATATGGGAAAACAACTTTCTTTAAAAGCAGATGTTCCTAATCTTCAAATATTAGATGTAAACAATACTCTTGCTTTTAAATCTTACGATTACGAGGAGAATTACTACGATCAAAATTTTGAGTATTTTAGGACTGATTTATTGAAAGAATATATGGCTAAAAATGATTTGTTATTAGTATATCAAATTAAACAACATACTTACGATAGAAATGCTGGGGATAAATCTGGGGATTTTAGAGGGATGAAATTTTTCTTATCAAAATTATGCAAATAAAAGACGAAGAAAATTAAGTATTTAGGACTAGCACCTTAATTGGCATCTGAAATTAAAAAACCCTGTAAATCAGTAATTTACAGGGTTTTAAGTGGAGTTGGAGGGATTCGAACCCTCGTCCAAACAAGCAATACATAAGCTTTCTACATGCTTATTCTACCATTGGTTTTCGACTGGAGGCAGAGGGCAGACACCCAACTTCCAGCTTATCTTCTAAATTTTCGTGCTTTAGCCGAAGTTTCTAAAACCTTATTTCCGCATTCCTATATCCCAGAATCAAACGCCGCAGAACAGAGCATTTGTGGAATATCTTGCTTCCCTACTGAAATCTTCGGGAAAACGCTTGATCTACTATACTTCGATATTAAGCTGCAAGAGCGAACTCTTCGTTGCCAGTTAAAATTTTGTAGCAAGGGATTATAGAGATCGCGCTACGGTTCTCTGCATGCTTACTTACCCATTGGTCTTGCTGTCGAAACCAGTCAACCCCATGAATAAAGTGACTGCAAATATAGAATATTTTGTTTAAATACCGTTAATATCGGCCATTGCTTTTTTTAATTATAGTAATAAGGGGAGGATTCTGATTCATAGGGGTGAAACAAAACTGCCGACATTCATAGATTGTCGGCAGTTGTATAAAAGTTAATCCCTGTTTTTTAATAATATCCAGCCTGATGTTTCTACAGGCTTTTTACTGATTTTATCTTCCCAGAACAAACGGTACCAGTAACTGCCCGTAGGAAGTGGGGCATTAAGATATTTACCATCCCATATCGGATTTTTAGGAGTGACCTTGAAAATCGATTTTCCGTATCGGTCAAATATACTTCCTTCAAAGTTTCCATATTTGCTGATGATACTGAAATCAATCACATCATTAATGCCGTCATAGTTTGGAGTGATAACATTGGACATGAAAAACGTATAATAAGTTGTATTCGTTTCGCATAATGCTCCTCTGTTTCTTACTTTAATAGGATATTGAGTATTTCTGAGTACGTTGGTGAATATATTGGATGACTGCCATGTTACCCCTCCGTCTATGGAGTACTCTGCCGGAAGGTTTCCACTGTTTTTGATATTGATCGTTAAGGTATTGTCCTTATAAATAATATTCAGGATTTCAGGCGTAACAATATACCTTACCGTAGCAGTGAATGTTTTTGAGCAGACTCCGTTGCTTATAGTAACTGAATAATTTCCTTCAAGCTCTACATTAATGGTCCGGGTGGTTGCTCCTGTATTCCATAAATAAGTGTAGTTAGGTCCGGATCCTGCATCCAGAATAGCTTTGTCTCCTTTACAGATTTCAATGTCATGTAGGGTTGAAACAATTTCAGGAACAACATTAATTGTTATTGTAGCCGGCGTCTGGGCAGCGCATCCATTAACTCCGGTTCCGGTTACCGTATACGTTGTGGTTGTAGTAGGTGACACTGTCTGCGTGCTTCCGTTGCCTGGAATACCTGTCCAGGTGTAAGTAGCAGCCCCTGTGGCAGTAAGAACCACAGATTCCCCAAGGCAAATAGTAAGTTTAGGTGCAGAAATAGCAATAGTAGGAGGGGTTATGTTTTTGGTAACCACTACTGAAGCCTGGCTGGTACATGCTAAAGGTGCTGCACTTGTAATGGTAAGAGTATAAGTTCCACCATTATTAACGGTAGGAGTCAAAGTACTGCCTCCTGAAATAATAGACCCTCCATTAGAAGCTGTCCATAGGAATGTGGCTCCGGGCTGATAGATTGAAGCTGTTGCATTGAGTGTGATTTGCGGGTTGGTGCAGGTGATCTGTGCCGGTGGAGCAATATTTACAATGATGGCATTATCCATAGTTACGACTACGGATTTTTGATATTGGCAGCCGGCAGGTGTTGTAGCGGTAACAGTATAAGTGCCGGGTATAGTAATCGTATTAGAGGCTCCATTTACTCCATTTGACCATGTAAATGTATTTCCTGTCCCCTGTGAAGAGGCGGTCAGTATAGTTGAAGATCCCGGGCAGAAAGAAAGATTTCCGGAAACCTGTAAATTCGGATTGTTTTCTGCCGAAATGCTAATGGATGCCGGTGCGCTTGAGCACAATCCGTTTGCCCCCGTTAAAGTGTAGGTGCCGGGAGCTGTAATGGTGATGGATTGGGTTGTTTCTCCTGTGGACCATGTGTTTCCCGTTGCATTGCTTGAAGTTAAAGTGATATTCCCTCCATAGCATATCGTTGTAGAAGATGCGCTGATCGTTGGCACAGGGAATTGAGTAACGGAAAGCTGCAGCTGGGCTACTTTAAAACAGGTTGTTGATTTTACACGGACATAAATGGTAGCATTACCTGAATTATAGGTTGTTGGGTTCGTAATGGTATTCGCATTTCCCGCAATCGCATCTGCCTGATTCACATAATAATCAAAACTTACAGTTGAAGTTGTGCTGATATTAGGTTGTGCTGAAGTAAGATCAAAAATAGCTGTTGCCGTATTGGAGCATTGGCTCAAACTTGAATTCTGAACAGCAGGAACAATGCCTTGTGCTACCGTAACAGATTTCGTGTACTGGCAGTTGGCGGGCGTTTTCACAGTAACAGTATAAGTTCCCGGAGACGTTACAGTAATCGCTGGTGTTGTTGCTCCTGTAGACCAGGTGTAGAGGTTTCCTGTCCCCACCGAAGCAGCTGTAAGTTGTGTGCTGGTTTGGTCACACAGTAATAAATTTCCTGTAATGGTCACATTCGGGTCGTTCTCTTTATTTATAGTAACTGAAACGGGAGTACTGGTGCAATTTCCGCTTGTATTGGTCAAAGTGTAGATGCCTTCGATTGTAACGGTGATCGATGGGGTTGTTGCTCCTGTAGACCAGGTGTTTCCAGTGCTGATGCTTGATGTGAGGGTAACATTCCCTCCGTAGCATATCGTAGACGAAGATGCTGTAATGCTCGGTGCGGTCGATTGCGTAATATTTAATTGCAATTGTGCAATTTTAGAACAGGTTGCTGATTTTACCCGGACATAGATCGTTGCATTACCTGAATTATAGGTTGCTGGGTTCGTAATTGTATTCGTATTTCCTGCAATCGCATCTGCTTGATTCACATAATAATCGAAACTTACATTAGCTGTTTGGCTGATATTGGGTTGCGATGAGGTAAGGTCGAAAATAGCTGTTGCCGTATTTGAACATTGGCTCAAGCTTGAATTCTGAACAACAGGAACCACACCTTGTGCTACCGTGACAGATTTCGTGTACTGGCAGTTGGCAGGGGTTTTCACAGTAACCGTATAGGTTCCCGGTGTTGAAACCGAAATAGTATTCCCCGTTGCTCCTGTAGACCAGGTGTAAGTGTTTCCCGTTCCTGTGGAAGAAGCGGTAAGCTGCGTGCTGGTTGATTCACAGAGTACTAAATTTCCTGTAATACTTACAGCGGGATCCGTATCTTGAGTAATCGTAGTAGAAACCGGAGCGCTCGTACATGTTCCATTGGTAGTTGTTAAAGTATAAGTCCCCGGAGAAGTTACTGTAATAGAAGGGGTAGTAGCTCCAGTAGACCATGTATTTCCTGTGGGGTTGTTAGAAGTTAAGGTAATGCTTCCTCCCGGGCATAAAACAGTGGCCGAAGGTGTTATTGAAGCAGTAATACTTTTGTTTCTGAAAACAATGGCATTGGTCTGTTTGCAGGCATTGATCGTACTTCCAGGGCTGTTTGGATCTTGATAGTTAATATTATAATAGTAAGTATTGGTAGTGTTTACGGTGGTTGGAGCTGTGATGGGATTCGTTCCGGTAGCCGCATTATTGGCATTGTTAAAATAAGTAACCGTGAAATTGGGATTTCCGTTTAATATTCCTGCTGATAAAGAACTGAAATCGAAAACGGCTGTATTTCCGCAGATTGGGATTTCCCGCGGTGAATTGGCATTCGGTCCCGGAGCTCCCGGTGGTATAAATGGATTGGGAGCTGCAGACGAATTATTGAAAGGTGAAACAAAAGTAGCAGTACCTCCCCATGTTAAATTAAATGTATAAACAGTGGTCGACCAATTATCTACATATAAATAATAGGTCTGCCCGGCGAGTACATCCATATATTTGCAATACCTTGGCTGGCCGAAGCCTCCGGGTACGGAAGTCTGTGTGCTGCTCATATTCAGTCCTGTAGCTCCGTTTTCCCCGGAGGCATTACAGCGGATAGGGGTTCCTCTGTTGGAGCAGGTTACATTCGGGCCATAAACTGCCCAGTCATAATCGACAGGTCCTGTTGGGGTGATGTCAAAGGTAAGGGTGCCACTGGTTGCAATGGTAAATTTATACCAGACTGAATGATTTTCATATGAAAGACATCCTCCTAAATTTTCATTAATATTTCCTATTCCTGATGGTGTGTAATTGATATTGGAGTTTCCACATACCGTGATCGCTGAAATGCAGTCTTCCTGTGCGGTAAGAGATAGGTAAAAGAGTGCTAGTATAGTAAAAAGTATTTTTTTTAGCATATCTGGAAGTGTTTTTTTAAAATGACTTTTATTGATATAATCTGCTGTTACTTAGGGCGGGTAAAAAAATAAAAAGCTGAGTTGAGAGGAAGAAGGTTATAAATAAGAGTAATTATTTTTTCATGGCTGTTTTGTTTTATTATTTTTAAAAATCCAAATTTAATCAAAATATGATTATCTTAATGTTTTATTATTTTATTTTGAATAAATTCATAATTTAACTTTAAATATTAAATGTATTTCATTGATTTGGATATTGATTTATTGTTTTTATAATGTTTTTAGTTGAAATTAAAACCCATTATCTTTTTTTACTGGATATAATTTTGTTGTTTAATGAAAATATATTACTTTTGCAATCCAAAATGAGATGTAAAATATGTTAATAATTCCAGTAAAAGATGGTGAATCCATCGACAGAGCTTTAAAAAAATATAAAAGAAAATTTGATAAAACAGGTACAGTTCGTCAATTAAGAGCTAGACAACAGTTTATTAAGCCTTCTGTAACTTTAAGACAAGCTAGACTGAAAGCTGCTCACAAGCAGAGAAATCTTAGCAAAGAAGAGCAGGCTTAAGAATTTTCTTAAATCGCATACATTAATTCACTTCTTAAATACGTATATTTGAGAGGTGAATTTTTGTTTTTATACCCTACGTAAATGCTATATAAGTTTTTAGAATATTTACAATTCGAGAAGAGGTATTCTCCTCATACCATTACAAGCTATAAAAAAGATCTTGAAGATTTTTCTTATTTCTTCCTCAGAACAGAATCTTCAGATGACATTTCCAAAGCTGACAAAAAAGTAATCCGGAATTTTATCATTGAATTAAGCGAAAATGGAATTTCAAAAAGAAGCATCAACAGAAAATTATCATCTCTGCGAAGTTTTTATCTTTTCCTTTTAAAAATAGGAGAAATTAAAATTTCTCCGGCAGAAGGGATGTCTTCTCTGAAGTTTTATGCTGAAAAACAGATTCCTATGTCACAGGAGGAAATGCAGGATCTCAATGACCGGATATTTATAGAAGTACATGATATTCTCGAAAGATGTATTATGGAAGTGTTATATCAGACCGGAATCCGGAAAGCAGAACTTTGTGGCCTGATGTTTGAGTATGTTAATATAAGCGGAAACGAACTGAAAATAATAGGAAAAGGGAATAAAGAAAGATTTATTCCGATTTCCGAAGGCCTTTCGGAGCTGCTTGAAAGTTATCTGGAAATAAGGAAACCTACGGACGAACATAAAACCTATTTTTTTGTCAATAAAAAGGGTAAAAAACTCAATGAAAAATTTGTTTATGTGGTAGTTAATAAGTACCTTAGTCTTGTAACAACAAAAGAAAAAAGAAGCCCTCATATCCTGCGGCATAGTTTTGCTACACATGTTCTGGATAATGGGGCGGAGATCTCCAAAGTAAAGAAAATATTAGGGCATTCAAGTCTTGCAAGTACTCAAGTCTATACGAATGCTAATATTGAACAATTGAAAAAAGTGTTTAATCAGGCTCATCCTAGAGCGTCTAAAAAAGAAGAATTATGAAGATCACAGTACAATCAATTGGTTTAACTCCACACGAACCACTAGAATCACACATTGACAAAAAAGTAAGCAAATTAGATACCTTCTATGATAAAATTCATGAGTGTAAGGTTTTTCTGAAAGTTGAAAATAACGCCGATAAAGCGAATAAAACAGCTGAAATTATTTTAGCGGTTCCGGGAGACGATATTGTAGTAAAAAAGACATCTGCCAGTTTTGAAGAAAGTCTAGACCTTTGTGTTGATACTGCTAAAAAGCTACTAATCAAGAAAAAAGAAATGGCGTAGTAAAAAAGTTTAAAAAAAGTTATAGAAAAATTTGAGAATTCAAAAAATCCGTTCTATATTTGCACTCGCAAAAAGGGAACAGCGATCTTTTGAATTCTTTTTTATTAAATGCTTCCATAGCTCAGTTGGCCAGAGCACGTGATTTGTAATCTCGGGGTCGTGGGTTCGAATCCCTCTGGAAGCTCAATTTAATATAAAATATCTGGGGAGATTCCAGAGTGGCTAAATGGGACTGACTGTAACTCAGTTGCTTCGGCTTCGTAGGTTCGAATCCTGCTCTCCCCACATTTTATATTAGAAAAAAAGTTGCAGGATTAAATAGTTTTTCTTAGTTTTGCACAGCGTTTACCAATAGTTTTGGAAACAAAATTGCGGAAGTAGCTCAGTTGGTAGAGCGTCAGCCTTCCAAGCTGAATGTCGCGGGTTCGACCCCCGTCTTCCGCTCAAAATATCACTCAAAAAGGGTGATTTTTTTTCACTACTGAAATGCGTAGAGTAGAGTTTCTCCATCGCTTTCAGTCGAAATATTAAAATGCCTCCATAGCTCAGTTGGCCAGAGCACGTGATTTGTAATCTCGGGGTCGTGGGTTCGAATCCCTCTGGAGGCTCAATTTAATATAAAATATCTGGGGAGATTCCAGAGTGGCTAAATGGGACTGACTGTAACTCAGTTGCTTCGGCTTCGTAGGTTCGAATCCTGCTCTCCCCACATTTTATATTAGAAAAAAAGTTGCAGGATTAAATAGTTTTTCTTAGTTTTGCACAGCGTTTACCAATAGTTTTGGAAACAAAATTGCGGAAGTAGCTCAGTTGGTAGAGCGTCAGCCTTCCAAGCTGAATGTCGCGGGTTCGACCCCCGTCTTCCGCTCAAAGAAAATCACGCTAATCAGTGTGATTTTTTTGGTTCAATGCCGACTTAGCTCAGCGGTAGAGTGCTTCCTTGGTAAGGAAGAGGTCACGGGTTCAAGTCCCGTAGTTGGCTCACTATCATCCCGGATTTTTTCGGGATTTTTTTATGCCTGCAAGCCAGAAATTAATAAAAAATATTCTTCCCAAATTTTGAAACTGACCCTTTATCTTTTGTGAGTTTATAATCTGTATTATTCCATTTACAGCTTAAAATTTAATTAAAACTGTCTATCTATTTTTTATGGATGATCCGGGACCATAAAATTTTCGTTAAATTCGTGTAAAATAAATTTTGATGAATATTCTTTTACTGGAAGACGATCTTATTCTTTCTGCGGAGCTTTGCAGATTTTTAGAATCAAATAATTTTACCTGTGATAAGATCTATGACGGAGAAACTTTTCTCCGCCAGATTAAGAACAATACCTATGCTCTATATCTGCTCGATATCAATGTTCCTAAAATAAATGGACTTGATGTCTGTCAGACTATTCGTTCCTTTGATAAGAATACGCCTATCATTATTATTTCGGCTTATGGCGATATCTCCGATAAAAAGGATGCTTTTACCCGTCTTGCAGATGATTATCTCGTAAAACCGTTCCAGTTTGAAGAGCTTTTACTGAGAATGAACTCCCTTCTAAGAAGAAAAGCGCCGTCAGATACCACAGATCAGGATATTATTCGGGTAGATGATCTGATCATTAATAAAACTGAGCAGAAGGTTTACCGTGCAGGGAATGAAATTGCCCTTACCCTGAAAGAATTCCAGCTGCTGGTTTATCTGGCCGAAGCACAGGGGAGAACCGTTTCCAAGCAACAGATCACTGAACATGTATGGGAACATAACTTTAATACGAATACCAACACCGTAGAGGTTTATATTAACTTTTTACGGAAAAAGATTGATAAAGATTTTAAAATTAAACTTATTCATACCCGTTCAGGATTTGGATATTATTTAAGCCCGTTATAATAAATGTCGTTAAAAAGAAGGATAGCATTAACGCTCAGCATCGCTTTTTCCCTGCTTTTTGCAATGGTAATGGCGGTGATTTACCTGTCCTTTAATGATTTTCGAAGAGACGAATTCAAAGAAAGATTCAGGCAACGTCTGGAATTTACCACTCATTTTATTTCAAAGTCTAAGGATTTTGAAGAAGAAGCCCCTGTTTTTTTTAATGAAAATTCGGATAATATCCTTCTGAATGAAACGATTTTAATTTTTAATGCTCAGAAAGAGCTTATTTACAGTACAATCAAAGACCGGAACGTAACCTGGGATAATACATTGCTTAAAGAATTGGATGAAAAGAAAATCATCTATACAGAAAAAACAGTTCCCGAGATTTATGCGGCATTACGCAATATCAACGGTGAAAATTATTATATTCTTACCAGTGCTTTTGATACCAATGGCAAATCAAAGCTGGCATTCCTGAAATATCTTTTGATTACAGCCTATGTAATGAGTACGCTTCTTATCGGCTTTTTGAGTTATTATTTCATGGGAAAATTTTTACGTCCTTTGGAAGATCTTAACCAGGAAATTTCAGAAGTGACAGCTCATAAGCTGACTACAGAGATCCCTGTCCGGCAGTCTGATGATGAGATCAATGTATTGGCAAAATCATTCAATACCATGATTGGCAGGCTGGATGATGTTTTTCAGTCACAGAAAGATTTTACAGCCAGTGCATCGCATGAGATCAGAACTCCCATTACAAGAATGGCCTTTCAGTTGGAAAATCTGATCAAATTTGAAGAACATTCCCCAAAAACGCTATCCTCTTTAAAACAAATCCAACGCGATATTTATCAGTTA
Source organism: Chryseobacterium sp. 2987 (assembly GCF_031456375.1). Lineage (NCBI taxonomy): Bacteria > Pseudomonadati > Bacteroidota > Flavobacteriia > Flavobacteriales > Weeksellaceae > Chryseobacterium > Chryseobacterium sp. 2987. The sequence continues at coordinate 348,097 of NZ_JAVDUN010000004.1, read as the reverse complement.
TCTGATCTTACAAACTCTTTGCTGCTGCTGACAAAATTTGATAAAGAAAATATCCAGAGTATTTATGAAGAAGTAAGAATTGATGAAGTGATCTTTGAAGCCTTTGAAGCCGTTGAAAAAAGTTACCCAACGCTTAAAATGGATTTTCTCATCTCTGAAGATACTTCTGAAAATGGTCTTCTTATCATCAATGGAATCCAGTCGTTGCTGGTTATTGTTTTTATTAATCTGTTTAAGAATGCCGCAGTATATTCTGATGATGCAGAAATGGATGTCCTCATTACGGAAACCAATGAAGAGCTTATGGTAGATGTTATTTCTCATGGTAATACGATTCCGGAGGAGGAGCAATCCAGGCTTTTTGAGGCTTTTATGAGAGGAAACAATTCACAGAATATTTCGGGCTCAGGCCTTGGGCTTCGTATCGTTAAAAGAATTCTTGAATATCATGGTGCGCAGATCATATATTCTTCACCATCTGAAAATCTTAATAAATTCAGTATAATTTTCAATAAATAAATTGTCAGGAATATTCCGTTTAGCCACAGACTTTTTTACCCAAGCAAAATTTAATTTTTTTTTAAGCAATCTTTAAGAGCATTTTAATCCTGTAGAGGCAATTTTGTTGATAAATAGAAAGAATGAACAAGATTGCCGGACTGCTCATTGCCATTTCCTCATTCATGGCAGGGCAGCAGCGGGAGCTGTCGCTTGTGGAGTGTGAAGAAGCATTTCAGAGCAATAACCTACAGCTTCTCGCAGAACAATACAACATCAACATGGCTGATGCAGATATTCTGCAGGCAAAAATCTGGGAGCTTCCTCAGCTCAGCGGCCAGATTAATGCTTACAATCCCGAAGGAAATAAAGTATTTGATGCAGGCCATGCAAAAGGAGCCCAGGTTACCCAATTGATTTACATGGGCGGGAAAAAGAAGAATGAAATTGCTTTTGCAAAATCAAATAAAGAATTGGCCCAGTTACAGTTTTCTCAATTGCTTGTAGATTTAAGGGCCCAGCTACGTACTGCTTATTTCAATCTCTACTACGAAAAACTTAAACTTGACAATACCAATAAGCAATTAGGGTATATGAATGACCTTTTGAGTGCCTACCGCGTACAGTCGGCAAAAGGAAACGTTTCCCTTAAAGACGAAGTAAGATTACAGAGCCTTGTGATCCAGCTGAACAATGATAAGCTGGGAATTAATAAAAATATTCTTGAATTCGAACAGAGCTTAAAACTACTGACAGGGATTACCGAAGATATTGAACCCCGGATTTCCGATGCCGAAGCAAAGGATATTTTGGCTGCCCAGCCTTTTGGTGACGATGAAGAACTTAAAAAGAAAGCGCTGGAAAACAATGCAGACTATCAGTATTATTTAAAATTAATAGAAAACAGCAAATTATACGCCCAGTGGCAAAAATCTATGAATGTTCCGGATCTGAACGTAGGTGCCGGATGGGACCAGAACGGAGGAACATTTAAAAATGAAGTGAATCTTATGGTGGCTATTCCGCTGCCTTTATGGAGAGCCAATCAGGGAAATGTTGAAAAAGCGAATTATGCCATTCAGCAGAATCAGAAAAATGCAGACTATCAGAAATTAAACCTTGAAACAAAAGTCCGGGCAGCTTATAAAACATGGAAAACCCAATACGATCAGCTGGCAGAGATCAAAACAACAGATCTTAATAATATGGATCTAGTGTATGACGGGATGATGAAAAACTTCAGGAAAGGGAATGTAAACCTTATTGAGTTTACAGACTTTATGGACAGCTACAGGGAGACAGCCCTTCAGATCTATGATATGAAAAATGAGATCATCCAGTCTGCAGAACAACTCAATCAATTAATACAAACCAAAATCTTCTATTAATCATGAAAAAATATATTATCCCTGTACTGATCGCTCTGACTTTACTATCCTGCGGAAAAAAAGAAGAAGTGAGGCCGCAGGCCAAAAAAGGGTTTGAACTGAGCAATACCATGCTGAGCTCCATCTCTCTCGCCAAAGTTGAAAAAAAATATATAGAAGATGAATATAATTTCTACGGAAAAATTTCTGCTGATAAAAACAGTTATATTGATGTTTACCCTTTAGTAGGAGGAAACGTTTTAAGCGTAAATGCAGAATTGGGCGATTATGTGAAAAAAGGGCAGGTTCTGGCCACCATCAGAAGTACAGAACTCGCAGAAGTACAGAAAGACGTAAGTGATGCTAAAACTGATCTGGTGGTTGCCCAGAACAATCTTAGGGTAGCTAAAGAAATGTTTGAAGGAAAGCTGACCACAGAAAGAGAAGTTCTGGAAGCCAAAAGTGTTCTGCAGAAAGCACAGGACCAACTGCAGAGGGCTATCGCGGTAAGTACGGTATACAATGTAAAAAAAGGAAATATTTACAGTGTTGTAGCGCCAATCAGTGGATACATTGTTCAGAAAAATATCAATAAAGATATGCAGCTGAGAAGTGACAGAAGCGAAAATATCTTCGATGTAGCCAATACCACCAATGTATGGGCCATCATGAACGTAAACGAATCTGATATAGACAAGATCAGCCTTGGAATGAAAGCTCAGGTTTCCACTTTATCTTACCCGGATAAAATTTTTGACGGAAAAATTGATAAAATATTTAAGATCATTGATCCCGAAACCAATGCCATGCAGGCAAGAGTTGTTTTGGATAATGCTAATGGCCTCCTGATCCCGGAAAGCAAAGCAACGATAAAGGTTTCCAGCTCTGAGAGCAGCACAGCACTTACCGTACCTTCAAAAGCCGTGATCTTCGATGACAACAGAAGCTTTGTAGTGGTTTTTAAATCCAGAACCGACATTAAAGTGAAAGAAATAAAAGTAATGAAGCAGGTAGGAGAAGTTACCTATGTGGGAGGAGGCCTGTCTGAAGGAGAAGAAGTGATCACCAACAACCAGTTACTGATTTACCGTTCCCTGAACAGCTAATTTTTAAACTTTGTTTTAAAATTCTTTCAACGGCTTTTTTAGGTCATCAATGTAATCAATCATGAATAAATTTATTAAAAATATAATTGCTTTTTCCTTAAAGAATAAAGCTTTTACTTTTATCTGGGTTGCTATTTTAGCAATATCAGGCTTTATCAGCTTCAAAAATATGCCCATTGAAGCTTTTCCTGATGTTACCAATACCCAGATTGTCATTATAACCCAATGGAATGGGCGGAGTGCCGAAGAAGTCGAACGTTTCGTTACCACCCCCATCGAATTGGCCATGAGCCCGGTTCAAAAGAAAACAAACGTAAGAAGTACTACCATGTTTGGTCTTTCTATCGTGAAAATTCTTTTTGACGACGGGGTGGATGATACTTTTGCCAGAAATCAGGTCAATAACCAATTAAGAACCATTAGCCTTCCTGATGAGGTAGATCCTGAAGTACAGCCACCCTACGGGCCAACCGGTGAAATTTTCAGATATACCCTTGAAAGTAAAACCAAAGATTCCAGAGAACTGCTTACCCTTCAGAACTGGGTTATCGATCGAGCCTTAAGAGGAGTTCCTGGAGTAGCAGATATCAATGTATTCGGAGGCCAGGACAAAGTTTTTGAATTAAGCATAGATCCACGGACACTGGATAAATACAATCTTACGCCACTCCAGGTATATGATGCTGTTACCAAGAGTAACCTGAACGTAGGAGGAGATGTTATTGAAAAGAACGGGCAGGCTTATGTGGTAAGAGGCATAGGACTTGTGAAATCCATCTCTGATATTGGGAATATTACCATACATAACGACAGTGGAAATCCTGTGCTGGTAAAGAATGTTGCAGATGTTCATGAAAGCTCTATGCCGAGAGTAGGGCAGGCAGCCCTGAATCATCATGATGATACCGTGGAAGGAATCGTGGTGATGAGAAAAGGAGAAAATCCAAGAGAGGTTCTGGTAGGAGTAAAAGCGAAAATTAAAGAACTCAACGAAAAAATCCTTCCAAAAGATGTGAAAATGGTTACTTTCTACGACAGAGATAACCTGATGGATTTTACCACACACACTGTAATGCACAATCTGATTGAAGGGATTGTACTGGTAACGGTAATTGTTTTGATCTTTATGGCAGACTGGAGAACAACTCTGATTGTTTCCATCATCATTCCTTTGTCCCTGCTGTTTGCTTTCCTGTGTTTAAAACTGGCGGGAATGAGCGCAAACCTTCTTTCTCTGGGAGCTGTAGACTTCGGGATTATTATAGACGGAGCCGTCGTCATGGTGGAAGGGCTCTTCGTAATGCTCGATCATAAAGCACATAAATACGGAACTGAAAAGTTCAACAAACTGGCCAAAGGAGGCTGGATCAAGCAGACAGGAACAGGTTTGGGAAAAGCCATTTTCTTCTCAAAACTGATCATCATTACCTCCCTGATTCCTATTTTCTCATTTCAGAAAGTAGAAGGAAAGATGTTCTCACCTTTAGCCTTTACCCTGGGTTTTGCACTGATGGGAGCATTGATATTCACGCTAACCCTGGTTCCGGTTCTTTCCCATATTTTATTAAATAAGAATGTAAAAGAAAAGAACAATCCGTTTGTTAATTTCTGGGACAGAATTGTTTTAAAAGGCTTCAACTATACTTTTAAACATAAAAGGATGAGCCTTATTGTGGCTATTGCATTTCTGGCAGTAACATTGTTCTCCGGAAAGTTTTTAGGAACGGAATTCCTGCCGCAGCTTAACGAAGGTTCATTATGGATCACAGCGGAAATGCCGATGAGTTCATCATTAAAAGAATCACTGAAAACAGCAGATCTTCTCAAGAAAGATATTATGAGTGTACCGGAAGTAACAGATGTTCTGGCGCAGACAGGCCGAAGCAACGACGGAACAGACCCTAATGGATTCGGATTTGTACAGTTTGCCGTAAATCTTAAACCTAAAGAAGAATGGAAACGCAAGATCACCTATGAAGAACTGATTGATGAGATCGATAAAAAACTCAGAAATTATCAGGGAATTACATTCAATTATTCACAGCCGATCTCTGACAATGTTGCTGAAGCAGTAGCCGGATTTAAAGCGGAAAACGGAATCAAAATCTATGGAGATAATCTGGAAACCCTGGATAAGCTGGCAGAAGAAGTGCTGGCACAGATCAAAAATGTAGAAGGGGTAAAAGATCCGGGAATCATTAAAAATATAGGCCAGCCGGAAGTAAGTGTGATTCTGGACAGAGATAAAATGGCTGCTTACGGAGTGATGCCGGCAGATGCACAGGCCGTGCTGGAAATGGCTTTCGGAGGAAAAACAGCTTCAGAAATGTTTGATGGCGAACGAAAATTTCCTATTCGTCTCCGCTATTCTCAGGAATATAGGAAAGATGAGAATGATATTGCTGCATTGATGGTGCCTACACAGGATGGAGCTAAGATTCCTTTAAAAGAAATCAGCCGTATTGTAAAAGATAATGGGGCTGCATTTATCTACAGAGATGACATCAAAAGATATATTGGTGTTAAATTCTCAATCCGCGACCGTGATTTGGGAAGTACGATTGCCGATGCTCAGAAAAAAGTAGCCCATATTGAACTACCGGACGGCTATTCTATCGGATGGACAGGGCAGTTTGAAAACCAGCAGCGGGCTTCCCACAGACTTACCCAGGTGGTGCCGGTGAGTATACTGATGATTTTCTTTTTATTATTTATCCTGTTCGGGAATATGAAAGACTCTCTTCTGGTACTGGCTAATGTGCCTTTTGCCCTTATCGGTGGAATTATTGCGCTCCATGTTACAGGAATCAACTTTGGAATTTCTGCGGGGGTAGGAATGATTGCCCTTTTAGGAATCTGTATACAGAACGGGGTAATCCTGATTACGGAATTCCATCAGAATGTGAAAAACGGACTTATGATAGATGATGCTATTTTAAGCGGTGTAAAATCCAGAACCAGACCTGTAATTATGACCGCATTGATGGCCTCCATAGGATTGATGCCTGCTGCTTTATCTACCGGTATCGGATCAGAGTCACAAAAACCACTGGCTATTGTGATCATTGGAGGGCTTATTACAGCCACTGTTCTTACCTTACTCATTTTCCCGATCATTTTCTGGATCTTCAACAGGACCAAAAAGTCCCAGCAGATCTAGTATTCTTTCATTTATATTATATTATTGTGCCTGAAATATTCTGTATTTCAGGCTTTTTCATAAAAGCTTCCTCAAAGTTTTCGCAAAGTTTTTTTCAATCGGGAAATTTATGTAAATTTGCAGTCTCAATACATTGAAATAAAAGGTTTGTGCTTCATTGGATCTGAATATTGAAACTTTTTTCATTAAAAAGGTTTTCGTATTTAAAAATTCATTATATTTGCACACCGAAAATTTGAAAAACAATAAATAAATAATTTTAAATCATGGCAAAGGAAACGTTTAATCGTAACAAACCACACTTGAACATTGGTACTATTGGTCACGTTGACCATGGTAAAACTACTCTTACAGCTGCTATTTCTGCTGTATTAGCTAGCAAAGGTCTTGCTGAGAAAAAAGACTTCTCTGCAATTGACTCTGCTCCAGAAGAAAAAGAAAGAGGTATTACTATCAATACTGCTCACATTGAATACGAAACTGAAAAAAGACACTATGCTCACGTTGACTGTCCAGGTCACGCCGACTATGTTAAGAACATGGTAACTGGTGCTGCTCAGATGGATGGAGCTATCGTAGTATGTGCTGCAACTGATGGTCCAATGCCTCAAACTAGAGAACATATCCTACTTTGCCGTCAGGTAAACGTACCTAAGATCGTTGTTTTCATGAACAAAGTTGACATGGTGGATGATCCAGAATTGTTAGAGCTTGTTGAAATGGAACTTAGAGATCTATTAGCTACTTATGACTTTGATGGAGATAACTCTCCAGTAATTCAAGGTTCAGCTCTTGGAGCACTTACTGCAGCTACTAACGGTGACTCAGAAGATAAGTGGTTCAAAACTGTTGAAGCATTAATGGATGCAGTTGATGAGTGGATTGACGAGCCAGTAAGAGATACTGAGAAGCCTTTCTTGATGCCAATTGAAGACGTATTCTCTATTACAGGTAGAGGTACTGTAGCAACTGGTAGAATTGAAGCAGGTATTATCAACACTGGTGATCCAGTTGATATCGTAGGTATGGGTGATGAAAAATTAACTTCTACAATTACAGGAGTTGAGATGTTCAGAAAAATCCTAGACAGAGGTGAAGCTGGTGATAACGTAGGTCTATTGTTGAGAGGTATTGAAAAAACTGACATCAAGAGAGGTATGGTTATCGCTAAGAAAGATTCTGTTAAGCCACACAAAAAATTCAAAGCATCTGTTTATATCCTTTCTAAAGAAGAAGGTGGACGTCACACTCCATTCCACAACAAATACCGTCCTCAGTTCTACGTAAGAACTACTGACGTTACAGGTGAGATCTTCTTACCAGAAGGTGTAGAAATGGTAATGCCTGGTGATAACTTAGAGATCACTGTAGAATTGTTACAACCAATCGCTCTTAACGAGGGTCTTAGATTCGCGATCAGAGAAGGAGGTAGAACAGTTGGTTCAGGTCAGGTTACTGAAATCTTAGATTAATATCTTAAAATATAAAAGGCTTCCGTAAGGGGAACTTCTTTACGGAAGCTTTTTAAATCTACGGGCATCGTCCAATGGTAGGATACCGGTCTCCAAAACCGTTGATCAGGGTTCGAATCCTTGTGCCCGTGCAAATATAAATATCGTATGAGTTCATTTGTCGATTTTTTAAAAGGTTCTTATAACGAATTCAGACATAAAGTTGAATGGCCAAAGTGGTCTGATCTTCAGTCTTCTACAATTGTAGTGACTATAGCGACAGTGATTTTGGCATTATTTACCTTTGGAGTTGATGAATTGTTTTCTAAAGCAATCAGCAACATAATTGGAATGCTAATTAACGTGTTCAACTAAAACAAAAGTATTTTCCCATAATGAGCGAATTGAAATGGTATGTGCTGAAAGCAATCAGCGGACAGGAAAATAAAGTGAAAAACTATATTGAGACGGAGATCAAACGTTTAGGGTTTGAGCAGTACGTTACTCAAGTGGTTATTCCTATGGAAAAGGTAATTCAGATTAGAAACGGTAAAAAAGTTCCTAAAGAAAGACCTTACTATCCTGGGTACCTGATGATCGAAGCTGATCTGATGGGAGAAATTCCTCACGTTATCAAAAATATTCCTGGTGTAATTTCTTTCTTAAGTTTAACAAAAGGAGGAGATCCTGTTCCGATGAGAAAATCTGAAGTGAACAGAATGCTTGGAAGAATGGATGAACTTTCAGAATTTGCAAGCGATGTTGAGATTCCATATGTAGTAGGAGAGAATGTTAAAGTAATTGACGGACCTTTCAACGGATTCAACGGTACAGTTGAGAAAATTCTTGAAGATAAAAAGAAAATTGAAGTTTCTGTATTAATCTTCGGTAGAAAAACTCCAATGGAACTGAGCTACATGCAAGTTGAAAAAGTATAATACAACTTACTATAAAATATAGAAAGACCGCTGAATAAGCGGTCTTTTTTTTATTCCCTTTTCTTTATAATTAGAATCTAATAGTAAAATAAAAGGCTTTGCTTAAAAACTTATAGGAAGTTTTTTATTAATCGCTGAGTTAAACAAGGATAAATAATTTCAGACGTTTTTAAGATAAACAAAGCCGCTTCGCTTATTTTTGAAATACAAGGGTTTTCTTTGTATTACTTTACCAAGTTTACGCCTTTGTTTACCTTATTTACACATTGTATAAATATTCTTTGTGTATCCTTGCGGGAAATCTATTACCTCATAAGTTTTGAACCTATCCTGCTATTATACTTTTTGTTTTCATGATTTATAAAAAGCATAGTTTTCCATTTGATACGATCTGTCTGATTTTAATTCCCTCAATATTTGTTCATTGAATTGAGCTCTTTCCAATATTACACCTGATTCATTATCAATCTGTAAAAACATTCTTTTTGTTGTTGTTGATATTATAATTATTTGTGCTGTTTTTAGTTTTGTATTCAATGTTTTTAAATTAAACTGCTTGTTTTGTTCATAATAATTAATTATTTTTTGATTATTATTCATGTGGCACACTTCTTGTAAGTTACTGCCTGACTAATCCATAAATTTTATATGATCTCCATTGAATACTATGCCCCGCAGGAGTACGGGGTTTGTTATGCCTATAAATTAATTCAGAGTTCTATCATATAAAATTGAAAAGTTAAGTAACCAATAAACACACATTTCTAATGACGAAAATTATTTCGATGGCGCTTGTGGCAAGTGCTGTGCTTATGAACGCTCAGGTTGGCATAAATACTACCACACCTGAAAAAGAACTGACTGTAAACGGGACAATGAAAACATCTGGAATGGTTTTCAAAAAGCCTATGGAAAAACTAGGTGCCAATGAGAATTATACTTTTATTATTAAATCTCCCGCACCGGAAAATAAAATTACAGCTTACAACGACTCCTTTGTACCTAATTCACCTGCACCCATCAATCTTATTCAGTTTAAAATTACTTGTGATCCTTCCGATAAAGATTGGGTAAACCAGTTTGATACAAAGATTAATGCTCAAAAGTTTTTTGTAGTTATCTCTTCTTTTGGTTTTACTCAGCCGGTGAGATCTTCTACAGATTGGGTAACACCTGTTCCCCAAATCTATGCTTATCCCTTAGGTGGAACATGGAAACTTAAGGCAGACTACCAGGGATTCTCTCCGGTTTCATCATTACCTACCGGTGAATGGACGCTTAATTTATTAGTTTTTGACAGATCCTATGCAAAAGATGTAAGTTCTACACAGGACCTTAAAGCTTCTTCTACAGGGGCTGCAGCAGCTCCGTTAATTCAATAAAAATACAATCATGAAAAAAATTACCCTGTTATTATGTATGGCTTTTGCTTCATTAGGAATAAAAGCCCAAATTGGAATCAATACTGCTAACCCAAAAGGAACGCTGGATGTAGAAGGAGAAACTTTGGTTGAGTCCTATTTAATAGATACGGAAAATGCTCCGGCAAGAGGAAATTATCTGCTTCTTACCCGTTCCAAGGACAGTTCTCCTGTCGGAAAAGTGAAAATGCTCGATATTTCCCTTCGTAATGTGGCCCCTGTAAATATGTATACTGTTATTTTAAAAAATGTGAAGCAGGACGAAGTAGTTAGCCTGAATACAGGATTAGACGCGGATAAATACGTTCTTGCTATTACAGGAGCTGTTTTTACTGATGCGGTATCAGCTGCCAATACAAGTACCAGTCCTAAATCGTACGGAGCTTATTCTACTGAAGTTACTAAACTTTCAAAAAATGGTAAAAACTACCATGCCGTGAATTTAAGCTTCAAGGGAGCAGGTACTGTTTCTTCACAAAACGGAACATGGACATTTACACTGAATGTTTTCGAAAAATCATTAGTCAAGGATTGGGGAACATTCAATGGTTCTGTTTCGGCTTCTGCCTCGCCAATCTATTCAGGAGTTTCTGCTAATACCCCTCTGGGGCTTCAATAAAAAAATATGAGAAAGAAAATTTATATCACTATAATAATGGCTTTGGGTTTATTTTTGAATGCCCAGACAGGTAAGGTAGGAATCAAAACGGATAAGCCCACAGAGACTCTTGATGTGAACGGAAAAAGTTACACAAATGCTTTGTATCTGAGAAACCCGGGAGAACCTACCATGACAGGAGGAAGCTTCTTAGCAACTTCAGAAAACGGACTTCAATTGTATGACCCAACCCTGGAAAGCAGCGGATTGTTTAATTACATCAAGCTTACCCTTACAGGAGTTTCCGGAAACGGGATCACAGATTACGATACTAAAATTGATGCCAATAACTTCTTAGTTGTTCTTCACAATTATTCATTTAAACTGAATGACAATTCTACGAATGTAATGCTGGATTACGGAGACAACGGAATTAATGATAATAAACAGGGTTCTCCGGATGTAACCGCTTTCAAAAGCAATGGGACATGGCATATCAAAGCAAAATTTACTGATAGCAGGATTATTGCTACCAATACCAATCCTCCATCCAGAACCTATGATAATTTTACAGTAGATCTTTATTTAATGGCTTATAAGAGATTAATCACAAAACAAAATATCAGCGATGTAAATGCTGATCTGGGAGGAACAGATGGTTCAGCTCAAACGATTAATAAGCCTTCAGGATTTTAATATAAAATAAGATTTCGATCTACATTAAAAGTCATACATTACGATATGACTTTTTTTGTTTTCTAAACGTGTCCATCATAAAAAATGGGAGTAAAATCTTCTGTTTTTCTTCCATCTTTCTTTACTTTTGCTTTTTAGAAATCTATATATGCTAGGTAATTCAAAAATACGATTGGTGAATTTTTTCTTGAATTGGAAAACGTTCCTTATCTTAAACCTTTTCATTCTTACAGTTAAAATTCTCTTCTCAGTATATACAAAATTTAATGCTGAGTTTTTTGAAGACTGGTCCATTGCTGAAAATTTGGCTCGTGACGGCGTATACTCTATGCAGTCCAGATTTGGAAGCTCTGTCTATAAACTTCCTGTTTATCCATTGTTTTTAAGCTTTTTTATAAAGATATTCGGTACCGTAAAAGCGGTGAAATGCATTGTTATCATCCAGCATGTATTCTATTTTGTGATCCCGGTAATTATTGTTAAAATATTCGAGAATTTTAATTTCAAAACAGCTGGATTTCTGGCAGCATATTTCTTTATTTTCTCTCCTGCCTATTTTTACTATTCTAATGTTCTTGAGGCAACCAATCTGTTTATACTACTTTTTGCAGCTTGGATTTATTTTTACTCTATAATATGGACACAATTAGTTATCTATAGAAAATTGATCATTTTCTCAGTAATGACAGCCCTTGTAGCGCTCACACAGGTTGTGGCAGTTCCTATAATGGCCGTACTGATTCTGGTTTTGTGTTTTTATAAAAAATTATCTATAAAACAGAGCGTGACCGTTAGTTTCATAGCCGTACTTCTTTACTCTCCCTGGGTAATCAGGAACTATCTTACTTTTGATCAGCTTATTGTGAGCAAATCTCCTGTTTGGCAGAATGTATTTTTAGGATATGAATCCGAATATCAGATTTTGCCCGGTAATAAATTCATGACAGAAGAAGAGGAGAAACTCATTGAAGAGAAAATTGCAGTTCATAATGAATTTGCGGATGAACCTATTTTTGAAGAGGCCGTATCAAAAATTGTGGAAGCAGATAAAATGGCCCCTCTAAAAAAGGGACTTAATAACTTTATAAGTTTATGGTTTGTTCCCAAACGGTATTTTGATAACAATGGACTATCTGTTCTTATCGGAAGAAAACTGTATGTGATTGGGATCAATTTACTATTCGTAGTGAGTCTTGGCTATTTCTTCAGAAAAAACAAACCCCTTTTCCTGTTTTTAACGGTAGTATTTGCAGGATTTACATTTCCTTATCTGATAGGACACGCTGCGAATATCCGATTTAAATTGGATTTTGAATGGATAGAGACTTCTGTAATTTCCCTGTTTATATTTTTGAAGTATCTGAATATAAAAAAAGAATCTGTTAAAGAGCAGGGAGGGAATTTAAGTTAATGAATGCACCTGTATAAAAATTAAAAAGATCATTTTGCTCAAAAATGATCTTTTTGTTTAATAGTTTTTCTGTAATATCTTGAATTGGTTTAAGAATCTGCTAAACTAATTCGTGATGAATATCATTTGTTCAAATGATTTTATAATTTTATACGGAATTATAGATTTATGAAAAATCCATTGCTTTTAATACTGTTATTATTTTCAGTCTTCTTTTGTTCAGGACAGAATAAGAAAAGCTATGAGCAGTATATGAAGACTGCCAATGAACTGAAATTTAAAGACTGGTCAAAAGCTGAACTCAATATACAAAGTGCCCGGAAAATAGTTTCGGAGAATGATTTAGGAAATTTTTATCTGGAAGCAGCTAAAATTTACAGTGACATGAACTATTTTGATATGGCACTGGATTATGCTGCAAAAGCCTATCATATCTTTCTGGATAAAGACGGTGAAAAAACAGCAAAAGTAGATGGCGTTTTTGCTTACATCTATTCCCAGCTTAATGATACCAGACGTGCAGTTACCTATTATAAAAAGCTGCTGAACTTTTACAGGAAGCAGAAAAAAGAAACCGAAACCATAAAATCACTCAATAATTTAGGGAATGCTTATTTGGTATTATCCAAGCTGGATTCGTCAAGATATTATTTTGAACAGGCGCTGATGGCTTTCGAAGTACATAATGATCCGGTTTTAAAAGCTTTTGTGTTTTCAAATTTTGGGAAGCTTAATTTTTTAGAAGGAAATATTAACAAAGCCGAAAATTATCTGTTGGAAGCAGATCATATTTTAGCAAAAGATCATATCGAAGATAGTAAGTCAAATTATCAGGTACACTATAATCTGGCTAATTTCTATATTCAGACACAAAATCCTGAAAATGCTTTATGGTATGCAAAACAAATTGAAAAAGATATTGCTTCCAATACAGTAAGTTTTGACCAGACCAACTATCTGAGAACACTTTACAAAGCTTACCTGCTGAATAAGGATTATAAATCGGCAGCAAAAACATTTAGCAGGTATGATTCCATTAGAGAGTTACTGAATGTAGAAGAGAAAGCGGTAAATGTAGAAAGGCTGAAGGCAAAGCATGATTATGAAATGCAGAAAAGACTGGATACAATAGAGCAGGACAAAAAGAATATCTTGTACATGGTAACCGGGATTATTCTTCTGCTGATATTGGTGATCTGTATTTTACTGCTTATTAATTACAGAAACAAGACAGAAAAACTCAGCTTAGAAAAGAAACTGATTGAAAACAGAGAACGTGAATTGGAGATAGACAATCAGATGAAAGAAAAAATGCTGGTGTATAAATCTATGGAACAGTCTAAGATAGAAGGCATCTTCAAATCTATTCTGGAACAGATCAATGTACTTAAATCAAAATTCGGAGATCAGGAGATCAATGAAATCTCAGGAATCATTAATGAAATTAAACTAAGCACCAAGCAGGATTCATGGGGAGATTTTGAATATCATTTTTTAAATGTTCATGAATCATTCTATGAAAATCTGGACAAAAAGCATCCCGGACTCACCAACTACGATAAGAGGCTGGCAGCCATGCTGAAACTTAAATTATCAACCAAAGAAATATCAAGTCTTCTGAATGTTACTCCGAAAACAATAGAAAATTCCAGGACCAGACTGCGTAAAAAATTAAATCTTACCAATACCAAGGAAGATCTGGCTCAATATTTAAATGAAATGTAAACTGTTGTTTATCAGTTGTGTATTTTGATGTGTGTGGAAAGAGGGTGGTGCTTTTTGAAAGTGAAGTGGTAAGCATGTGGGGGATTTTAAATGATTTTTAGGAAGATTGTCTTCCTTTGTTTCATACTTAAAATAATAGCGCAATGAAAAAACTACTTACTCTTTTGATGATTACATCAATTGGCTTCTTTGGAAGAGCACAATGGAATTCCGCACTGGATCAAAACCTTCTTGTAACCAATCCCGGATCCGGGTCCTCCTTTGCTGCAACAACAAATGACGGGAAAACTTATATAGGATATTGGAAAAGCGTTCCCTCCCCTGTAAATTTCGAATTATGGCTGCAGATCCTTGATACGAACGGAAATAAAATGCTTCCCGATGATGGCATTATGCTCAGTAACCAGATTCCGATGAGTACTTATACTATTTTTGAAAGAACAGCAGTAGATGCCTCCGGTAATTTTTACATTGGTGTTACAGGAACAGGAACGGGAACCAAAGGATATGTTTTCAAAATTACCCCTGAAGGAACATCAATGTGGCCTAACGGAATTAATTTAGGAGAAGCCTATCTGCCTACCATTCTGCCATTGTCCAATGGAGATATTATTGTAGGATATTATCCACCAAGTCAAAAATATACAAAAGTGCAACGGTTTAACTCTGCAGGACAGCCTGTATGGGAAAATCCCGTTCAGATCATTTCTGATGACGCTGCTAAAAATACTATTCCTGCCGATCTTTTTGAACTCTCTGATAATCAGTTTGAAATTGTTTTCCACAAACAGATGTCTTTTGGAACAACAAGTTATTTATTTGCACAGAAACTCAGCCAGGATGGAGCTGTTATCTGGAACAATGCAAAACAGATCTCTACCAAATCTGTAGCCTATAATGCAAAATACAGCGGAGCAGCAGACGGGGGTGTTGTATATTATGGATACACCACCGGTGAATCTTCAAGATTTGATGGGTACTTACAGAAAATTAATGCAGACGGAAGCCTTCCATGGGGAACAGCAGGGATGGATTTTGATACTAATCAGACCTATTTCGAAAAGGATCTTAAAATGGCTTTTGCTCCAGGATCACCTTATGTATGGGCTATCGCAAATTACAGTACTTCCAGCCAGGGACAAAACGGGGAGTTTGTACAGAAATTTGATAAAAATACAGGAGCGAGGCTTTTTACAGATCATGGAAAACAGGTTTTTCCTATTAATGACCTTTCGATGTTTCATTACGGGGAACTTATCCTGTTGAGTGATATGCCTTACTTTGTTGTACGTAAAAAAGCAGATTCTTCACCTCTTGGTTTTTCACTGAACGCTGTGCAGCTGGACGGCAGCGGTAATTTTGCCTGGACTGAACAATATCTTCCTTTTGCCACTTTCCCTGCCTCTAAAGCCTATGCCAGCATATTAAAACCTATAAACAACCAGGCGGTTATTGTATTTCAGGAACAGAAAACAACAGATGCTAGCCCTGCAATATATGCACAGAACCTTAAGCTTCCAGGCTTAAATTTAGCGATTCATGAAACTTCCGATAAAGATTCTTCTGTGAGAATATATCCTAATCCGGCAGTAGATGTGATTCATATAGAAGGATTGAAAGATAAGGAATTTAACATCTATAATACAGCCGGTCAACTGGTAAAATCAGGGATGATAAATCAGGGGAAAATAGAAGTAAAAGATCTTTTAAAAGGCAATTATATTCTTAAAATTAAAGAAGTGCAGGAAAGTTTGAAATTCATTAAAAAGTAAAATGAAAGAATAAATGCAGAGCTTAAATAAAAATGGGAAAAAGAGTACTGAAAAGTGCTCTTTTTTTGCGGGATAAAAACAGATTAAATTTTCTTAAAGTATATCTTTAATTAGGGAAATATTATTTAAATTTATAGAATAAAACTAAACCTAAACTTAAAAATTAATAACATGAAGAAAATTTTTCTTTTGACATTCTTGTCATGTATGGCTTTTAATAAAGCTCAGAACTGGTCGTTAACTGGTAATTCCGGTACAGATCCCGCAACTAACTTTATCGGTACAACAGATAATAAAGACATCGTCTTTAAGACCAATAATGCTGAACGATTCAGAATTGCTGACGGCAGGATGTTTTTCAATATTAATACAGTTGATGGAGACGGTATTGATATTATTGATAACACTCAAAACAAGAACAGCGGAACAGATGTGGTATGGATTAAAAGTACTTATAGCCAGCCTAATGATGTTGGACTTTTAACAATATCTACAGCTAACTGGCAGTATCCTATATTTTCAGCAAGAGAAAACGGGAAGATTCTGATGGGAGTGAATGCCTACAATGCTGGTTTGTCTTCGTGCACAGACTGTAATAACTACAGACTATTTGTGAAGGATGGAATTAAAACTGAAAAAATTAAAGTTGAAATTGCCAGTGCTAATGGCTGGGCGGATTATGTATTCAGTGACAGCTATAAACTGCTGCCTTTACATGAAGTGAAGAAATTTATCACATTAAATAAACACCTGCCTGAAGTTCCTTCTGCAGATGAAGTGGTAAAAAACGGTGTTGAATTAAAGGAAATGAATGTCCTTTTATTGAAAAAAGTAGAGGAACTGACATTACATCTGATTGATCTGAATGAAAAGCTTGAAAAGCAGGACAAAAAAATACAGCAATTAGAAAAACAAAAATTATGAAAAAAATTCTCTTTTTCTTAATTGTATGCAATCTATTCGTTACCTTCAAATCACAGCAGGCAGATGCTCAATCAAGAGCTTGCGTAATAGATGTAAGCAGTAAAAATCTTCCCACAGAATTACAGAAAAACAGTACGAATTGTGGTAATACCTCATTGTATGCCTATCATTATCATGACAATCCGAAGTACATTCCACAGGTAACCGATGATGTTATCTATGTGAAGCTGAATTTTATTTTTCCTACCAAACCAGACGGAACTGGTAATTTTGAACAGAATAATCCTGAACATACGGCATTTCTTAACAGTTTTGTAGATATGATCAATTATCGGCTGGCCAATCTGGGGAGCCCGGATAGCACATGTGAAAATCCTACACAGCAGATCTCTGATACGAAGATAAGAGTAATCGTCAATAAAATCTGGAAAGTAGATCCTGCATGGGATTTTCTCGTTACAGGTTTTAATCCGGCCAATAATAACCCTTATGATAATAATAGTATTTTAATGCCGGGAAGTACCTATTACTATTCTTATTACGATAATGATCCAGCTATACCTCAGGGAATAAATATTACATTTCCCAATAACGGACAGATCTATACCGAATACCAGAATGGAAACTTCAGCCAGACACCTTTAGGCTGGGCAGCTTCTGAGTTCCCGTTTACCAATCAGTTTGATGCAAAATCAAGACAGCTGTGGCCGGATATCTATAATGGTTTTCTTCACAGGAAACAGTTTGCTGTAGGTAACCCGGCTTTGGGCAACCCTACCTGGGAAACGGTAAAACAGTGGTATTATTCTGATATGGGAGCAAGAGCAATGGTTCATGAATTAGGGCATAACCTGGGACTGTATCATCACGACTGCGGTGCAAACCTGATGAGTTATTCGGCGGGAAATCATAGTTATCTGAGTATTGAAGATGTTTCTATGATGTTTCAGACCGCTTCTGTAACCAGTGTAAGACAGTATTTTACAGAAAACTCATTTAAAAATACCTATTTAAATGTAAATTCTAATGAGCTGTGGGATATTAATTTCAGGAACTATTCCAATGTGAAAATTGATAATAATTCAAGCTTAAAAGTAACCTGTAAGTTGATAATGGCCCCTCAGAGCAGGGTGGTTGTCAAAAGCGGAAGCAATATGATCATTGAAGGTGCTGATGTAAGGTCGGCCAACGATTCTTCCTGGAATGGAATAAAAGTAGAAGGAACCGGTTACTGCCTAATTTTACCGGATACCAAAATAGATAACGGGTATTTCTATGTTTATGCAGATAATACTCCGTTACCGGTTACTAAAAATACGGTAGAGAATCAGGTTATCAAACCGGAAGCAAGAGTGAATGGAGAAGCAAAACCGGCTGCTTCGGATTCATTTAAAATTTATCCTAATCCTACCGGTGATTTTATTAATATTCAGACTGATGTGGAAGTGTTGGCTGTTTCTGTTTATAATGCCTCAGGAAATAGAATCATCAATCATGCAGGACAAACTAAAAGAATAGATGTACAGTCTATTCCGTCGGGAATGTATTTATTGGAAATTAAAACGAAAAATAAAACGATCACCGAAAAATTCATTAAAAAATAATAAGCAAACAAACATAATTATTCATAAAAGGTTAATTACTGTTCAGAAATGGACAGTAATTTTTTTAACTGCATATTTGACTTTTATTCATGTATTTAGATAATTATTATTTGCTATTTCAAAAATATTTTATACTTTTGCAGTCCGAAAAGTAGGTTTATTGTTATGTGAGTGCATTAACCTGCTGAATAATAAATGCTTCCAAACTCATTAATTATTCAAACTAAAAAAAAATAAAATGGCTAAGAAAGTCTTTAAAATGGTAAAGCTTCAGGTGAAAGGTGGCGCAGCTAACCCTTCTCCACCAGTAGGTCCAGCTTTGGGTTCTGCAGGTGTGAACATCATGGAGTTTTGTAAGCAATTTAACGGAAGAACCCAAGATAAGCCAGGGCAAGTTTTACCTGTAGTAATTACAGTATACGAAGACAAATCTTTTGAATTCGTTATCAAAACTCCACCTGCAGCAATTCAGTTAATGGATGCGGCTAAAATCAAAGGAGGTTCCGGTGAACCAAACAGAAACAAAGTAGGTTCTGTATCTTGGGATCAGGTTAAGAAAATCGCTGAAGATAAAATGGCAGACCTTAACTGCTTTACATTGGATTCAGCTCTTTCTATGGTTGCAGGTACTGCTAGATCTATGGGATTGAGAGTAACAGGAACTAAACCAGCTAACGCTTAAAACTTAAAGAAATGGCAAAATTAACTAAAAAGCAAAAGGAAGCTTTAAGCAAAGTAGAAAAAGGAAGAATCTATAACCTTGAAGAAGGTTCAGCTCTTGTAAAAGAAGTGAACACTACAAAGTTTGATGCTTCTGTAGATATCGCTGTAAGATTAGGAGTAGATCCAAGAAAAGCAAACCAAATGGTAAGAGGTGTAGTATCTCTTCCTCACGGAACTGGTAAAGATGTTAAAGTATTAGCTTTAGTAACTCCAGATAAAGAAGCAGAGGCTAAAGAAGCTGGTGCTGATTATGTAGGTCTTGATGAATATCTTCAAAAAATCAAAGACGGTTGGACTGATGTTGACGTTATCGTTACTATGCCAGCTGTTATGGGTAAATTAGGACCATTAGGTAGAGTATTAGGACCAAGAGGTTTAATGCCAAACCCTAAATCAGGAACTGTAACTATGGAAATTGGTAAAGCAGTAACTGAAGTAAAAGCTGGTAAAATTGATTTCAAAGTAGATAAGTATGGTATTATCCATGCCGGTATTGGTAAAGTGTCTTTCGATGCTGCTAAGATCAAAGAAAATGCTCAGGAATTAATCCAGACATTGATCAAAATGAAGCCAACTGCTGCTAAAGGAACTTATGTGAAAAGCATCTACTTGTCTTCTACAATGAGCCCAGGTATTGCAATTGATACTAAATCTGTTAACTAATATTAAATCCTTAAGACAATGACAAAAGACCAAAAAGTTGTAGCAATACAAGAGATCAAAGACTTGCTTCAGGATGCAAAAGTAGTATACGTAGCAGATCTAGAAGGATTGAACGCTGCAAAATCTTCTGACTTCAGAAGACAGGCTTTCAAACAAAATATCAAAGTAAAAGTAGTTAAAAATACACTTTTACAAAAAGCAATGGAGCAGATTGATGGAGTAGATTTCTCTGAAATGTTCCAGTCTTTCAAAGGAAACTCTGCGATTATGATTTCTGAGACAGCAAATGCTCCTGCGAAATTAATCAAAGATTTCAGAAAGAAAGATGAGAAGCCGGCATTGAAGTCTGCTTTTGTTCAAGAAACTTTCTATATTGGTGATAACAATCTTGATACTTTAGTAAGCATCAAGTCTAGAGAAGAAATGATCGGTGAAATCATCGGATTACTTCAGTCTCCAATTCAAAGAGTTGTTTCTGCTCTTCAAAACAAATCTGAAGCTGTAGAAGCTACAACTGAAGAGGTTGCTGCTCCTGCTGTAGAAGAAACCCCTGCTGAGGCTGCTCCAGAAGCTCCTGCTGCAGAAAGCACGGAAGAAACTCCAAGTGCTGAATAATTACACTCAAGAAATTAAATAAATAATCAACAAAAACATTACAACAATGTCAGATTTAAAAAATTTAGCTGAAACGCTAGTAAACTTAACAGTAAAAGACGTAAACGAATTAGCTGCTATCCTTAAGGATGAGTATGGAATTGAGCCAGCTGCTGCTGCTGTAGTAGTTGCTGCAGGTGGTGCAGGTGAAGCTGCTGAAGAAAAAACAGAATTCGACGTAATTCTTAAGTCTGCAGGTGCTTCTAAATTAGCTATCGTTAAATTAGTAAAAGATTTAACTGGTGCTGGTCTTAAAGAAGCTAAAGACATCGTAGATGGTGCTCCTGCTCCAATCAAAACTGGTGTTTCTAAAGACGAAGCAGAAGCTCTTAAGAAGCAACTTGAAGAAGCTGGTGCTGAAGTAGAATTGAAATAATTCATTTTACTATAAAATAATAAGCCTGAGTATTTTACTCAGGCTTTTTTTGTGTTCTTCATATCCCATGTAGGTGTTTTATAGGTAATTATATTTAAATATCATTGCAGGATAACCGACGGTATTTAATTATTTTTATCGATTCAGTATTATTTAACATAATTAATTGATTATTTTTTTATAGAAATAACTTTTTAGTGAAAAATAATTGTTAAAATATTGTTTTTGTTGAAAATTTATTATATTTGTACTGAAAAAAACACACTCACTTGAAAAGAAATTATCTTCTTTTCTGTAATCATATTGCATTCTGTTCGATAGGCATATTGGCAGCATTGATTATAGGAAATCTAAATATAGAGCATGAGCCATTTTCAAAATGGTCAGCTTCATTATTTTCTTATTCCGGTACATCTTATAGTATTTCAGATGAAGACAGTCAGAGAGGCGGTGTGAAAAATAACCTGCTTTCTGGATTTGATCAGTTGAAGGATAAGGTGAATTTTGATCATAATCTGAAACACTCTTTCTTTGTACCCTATACTTATAGTTTCTTATCTTCTTTAAACAAAAATATTTTTTCAAAACTTACTTATCGTCATTTTTCTGAATTCCCAAAATATTTTTTTTCCGACGATATTCCGTTATATGGAATAAGATTAAAAATAAATGCTGAAACCACACAATATTTAAGATCTGATATATTATTTACAGCAGATCTCAAACAGTCAAAAGGTTTTATATCTATCGTTAAAATTCCGGATAAATCTTTTTCTTAACCTGATCCGGCAGTTTCTTACTGCTTTTTTATACTTTATTCATTTCCCAAGTAGGGAAAGGTTTTTCGACGCTATATTCTATAAAAACACACAAAAAAAACAACAAATATCACTAAAAAAATGAAAAGCAAATTATTTACGATCGCAGCATTTTCTTTAAGTTCTTGGGCAATCGCACAAGTAGGAATCAATACAAATGATCCGAAAGCGAGCCTTGATGTTACCGGCTTTCCAGCCATAGCTGGTAAATTAGACGGAGTTATTGCTCCAAGGCTTTCTGGAGATCAGCTGAGATTAAAAACATATACCAATGCTCAGACAGGGGCTATTGTATATGTAACGGCGGCAGATACTAATCCTGGTGGGCAGACTGTAGCGGTTTTATCACCAGGATATTATTATTTCGACGGATCGAAATGGGCACAGTTCGGAGCAGACTGGCATACAGCCGGAAATATAGGAACTACAGCCACGGCAGCAACCTTAGGTACGAATATCACTACAGGAAATTACTTGGGAACAGCAGATGGGCAGAATCTGGTGCTGGCTACCAATAAAAATGTCAAAGGAACTCTGGATACTAATGGAACTTTACAGGGTGGAAACATGAATGCCTCAGGGCCCTATGCTTCTTTTACATGGGGATCCAATAATACACTGGGAAATACAAGCTCTTCGAATGTTGCTCTTGGAAGGGATAATACCGTTTCAGCACAGGCTGCAAATTTTCCCGGAATAGCCATTGGGATGAAAAATACGGCCGCCAGCGGTGCCAAAATTATCGGAAGCAATAATACCGGAACCGGTGCCACTACTTTAATATTTGGAAATGGGAATAATCTCATCAATACATCAGGCATTACTATTGGAAACAGCAATACAAATGACGGAGGGCTTGTTGTAGGTACCGGAAATACAGCCAGTATAAGCAATATGGCTTTTGGAGCCAATTCTACGGCTTCGGGAAGTGGCTATGCCTTAGCTGTTGGGTTTTCTGCACAGGCTTCCTCAAACCAGTCGGTGTACGGTAATGTAATGCATGTTTTTTCAGGACAGGGTGCAGTAGGAACAGCTGCTACTGATGTAGGAATCAATATGGCACCCAATGGGAATAATTTTGCAGATCTTGAAGTAAGTAAAGCGATTCTCATTAAAGCGAATACATTTAGTTCAAGCAGCCCAAGGCCTACATGCGATGCCTCCAATGCCGGAACTATCATTTATGAAGTATCATCATCAGTGGGGAATTTCGTAGGATGCAGACAAACCGGAGCTTCCACTTATGTATGGCAGAACCTTTAATAGAAACACACACAATTTTAAATAAAAATAAACAAAATGACAAGAAAATTATTCGAGAAATTAGCTGTGATGCTGATGGTAGTAATGTCTGCCATCGCATTTGCACAACAAGGCTATGAGCCTATCCGCGGGATGGGGGTAGAAGCAAAACCTGTTAATAATTCAGGAATTTGCCTTGCATGTTATAACGGGAACATGAATCCTGTAATAGACGCAGATCTGGACAATAAAGTAAGCATGGGGAACTTTGCCTCTCTGATTAGCGGAAACGGTATATCTGTAAAAAATACGAATGTTACCTATCCAGCAGGATATATTACAGGTTTTAATGTAGATCTGGGAACCAGCTTTATTACCGTAGATCTTTTAAGTTCATTGAAAATCAGTACTTATAAAAATGGAGTCCTTCAGGAGAGTACTACCAGCAGTACACTTCTTTCGGTTCCTGCATTCGGAGGAAATAAGAACAGAATTTTCCTGCATTTTAAGACGACAAAAGAATTTAATGAGGTAAGGTTATATCAGACCAATGTACTTTCGATATTCAGTGCAATGAATGTATATTATGCATTTGCATTCGATCCGGCTAAAGTGCCTGTTGATACGAATGGAATTTGTGATGATATCATTGCGGGAAGCGGAGTAGACGGAAATGTTTCCGGAAGCAGCAGTTTCCTTGCACCACTTTCATTTGTTCAGAACAGAGAAAGAATAGGGGATGGAGATAAAAATTCTTACGGTTCAATTGTACTTCCTGCCGGACTTTTAGGATCATATTCTGTAGGAGTATTAGATAAAAATCAGGTGTATCCTGCCGGGAACAGAACCGGATTTGTGATCTCTCCTGATGATGAAGGAAAGCTTTTAAGTGCTGAATTCTTAAAAAACATTACCGTTGAAACGTATTTATATGGCCAGCTTCAGGATTCCAGAACACTATCTGATGGTGGAGGTCTTATCAATATTAAAGTGCTTGGATTTGGATCAGGAAAACAAAAAGTAACGGTTACTACAACCAAGCCATTTAATGAAGTGCGCTTGAAAATAACGCAGACATTAGGCGTGAATCTAGGTTCTTTAAAAGTATATTATGCGTTCGAAGAGCCTGTAGCCTGCGACTGTGATGATAAAATCCAGACAAGCGGTTCCGCAGTCCCGGGAAATCTGGTAACAGGAACCAGCTGGACGTCCGGACCTGGATTCTTAGGGCTTATTCTTGCAAAAATGAGCAATTCAGGGAATATTGTAGATAACAATCCGTCTAATTATGCAACAGCAACTATTCCGGCAGCTTCCATTTTCAGTATCTTCTCGGCTTATGCCACGGTAAGTACCAATAGTGTGATGCCTGCCAATACCTATGCCGGATTTACTCTGGAAAAAGCTGCTAATCTGATCGGGGTAAGTGTTTTGGAAAATATCACAGTAACATTGTATAACGGAAATACCCAGACGGATACCTTTACCAGCACGGGAAGTCTGATCAGTGGAAACTTTTTTACTACAAATTCCAATAAGTTTTATGTAGGAGGAAAAGCAACAAAACCTTTTAACAGAATTAAAGTGACTTTTAACAGCGGTACAGCTGTGCGTCTTCCTCAGAGCTATAATATTTACAATGCTTTTGCGAGCAGAGATGATGATAATGATGGAGTGCCGAACTGCTTTGACCAATGTCCGAACGGGAATGATAGCATTGATAATAATGGTAATGGTATTCCTGACTGCGCAGAAGGCTGTACAGTTGTAAACGACAAATCACCTACACTGGATACAGATGGTGACGGAATTGTAGATGCATGTGATCTTGATTCTGATAATGACGGTATTCCGGATTCAATAGAAGATGCTGATAATGATGGCAAATTTGAAAACGATGATCTGGAAGGAGATCTATTAGTTGTTCCGGTTCTTGGTGATTCAGTTCCTAATTACCGTGATCTTGATTCCGATAACGATGGTATACTGGATCTGTTTGAGTCAGGTATTCCTATCTCGGTGATCAATCAGATTGATGCTGATCGTAACGGTATTATCGATAGTAATATAGCAGTAGGACAAAACGGTATTGCTGATATTCTGGAGACATATCCTGATTCCGGAGTGATGAAATATCAGATTAAAAATACAGATGGTGATGATAAACCTGATTTCCTTGATATTACTTCCAATGGTTCACAATATGATCTGTACGCTATCGGAAAAGATAACCTGGATGATCTTGGTGGTGGATTTATTTCCAGAATCAACGATATGGACAAAGATGGTATTCAGGCTGTGGTAGATACGGATCTTGTAAGAAGAGGAGCTCCAAATTCTCCGCTTTCCCCTTATGCGACTCTGCTGAAAAACGAACAGATGAAAACAAGTAAAGCGATAGGTGCTGAAATTACAGAGGCTTCCAGCGATGCTAAAATTTATCCTAACCCTGTAAAATCCGGTGAAAACCTTAATATAAAATCAGAAGAAGGTGGTATATATACAATGTTCTCTGCTCAGGGACAGCTGATTAAAACGGGTCAGTTCAACGGAAATACAGAGATTAGTACTTCTTCATTACCTGAAGGAATCTATATCATCAAAATAGAAACCAAATCAACTGTAAAATCTTATAAAGTAATTGTAAAATAACAAAAAAATATTTTCACTTATAATAATTTATTTATGAAAGGAAACCACTCGAAAGAGTGGTTTCTTTGTTTTGTTGATTGTTTAGTATTTTGAGAATTATGCTTTGAGGGTTTTAAGCGTAGATGGTATTGGAGTAATTTAATAATGTATAAAATATTTGTTGATTTAACCCCGCCTCCAAGTATGATGGTTTATGATACCACAACAAAATTATTAGCAGTTTTCAACGGATAGGCATGTACCTTCTGGAAACAGTAAGATAAAAGTTTTAAAATATTAACCACTTCATTTTGAAGTGGTTTTATTTGTTCACGCGGAAAATATTTTGTACCTTTGTCCCTCTTTTGGCGCGAATAATTGTTTGTATATCTATAAAATATTGAATATCACCTCTTTCATTAAAATGAAGGGGATTTTGTGTATATAGATGTTGCGGCGATCTCTGCCTCAAAAGTAATAAAAATATTTTGCATTACGCTGTGAAAAGATATACCAGCGTTGCAGTTAGAAGTCGGATAAAGACTTAAAGAATTGAGAATAAAGAATAAAGACCTGATCATTGCGCCAAAATTTTCTTGCTTTTTCTTTTCTCCAGCCTCTTTTTCTTTACTTTCTTCTGATATTTTTGTAATTAATCAAAATATTTTTTAACCCTTTCTTAAAAGTTTTATGAGTAAAACAACAGCAACAACTAGGGGGAATCAGAGAATTAATTTCTCTTCAGCTAAAGGAAAAATTATCACTCCTGACTTCCTGGACATCCAGATTGAGTCTTTCAGAGAGTTTTTCCAGCTTGATACTCTTCCGGAAGACAGAACAGACGAAGGTTTGTACAAGACTTTCCAGGAAAATTTCCCGATTACTGATTCCAGAAACCAGTTCGTATTGGAATTCCTGGATTATCTGGTAGATTCTCCACGTTATTCAATTGATGAGTGTGTGGAAAGAGGATTGACTTATTCAGTGCCTCTTAAAGCAAGACTTAAATTGTATTGTACAGACCCTGAACACGAAGATTTCCAAACCGTAGTTCAGGATGTATACTTAGGCCCGGTTCCGTACATGACGCCTAGTGGATCTTTCATCATCAATGGTGCAGAGAGAGTTATCGTTACGCAGTTACACCGTTCACCTGGTGTATTCTTCGGACAGACTTACCACGCTAACGGAACAAAGCTTTACTATTCAAGAATTATCCCTTTCAAAGGATCTTGGATGGAATTTACAACCGATATCAACAGCGTAATGTACGCGTATATCGACCGTAAGAAAAAGTTACCATTAACAACTTTATTAAGAGCGATCGGTTATGAATCTGATAAGGATATCCTTCAGATCTTCGATCTTGCTGAAGAAGTGAAAGTTTCTAAAGCAGCACTTAAAAAAGTAGAGGGAAGAACATTGGCAGCGAGAGTATTGAACACATGGTTCGAAGATTTCGTAGACGAAGATACAGGTGAAGTAGTTTCTATCGAAAGAAACGAAATCATCTTGGACAGAGAAACAATTCTTGAAAAAGAACACTTAGATCTTATTCTTGATGCTGGGGTGAAATCAATCCTGATTCACAAAGAAAACAGTAACGAATTCTCTATCATCCAGAATACATTACAAAAAGACCCTACGAACTCTGAGAAAGAAGCTGTAGAGTACATTTATCGTCAGTTAAGAAACGCAGATCCGCCAGATGAGGAAACAGCAAGAGGAATTATTGAAAAATTATTCTTCTCGGAGCAAAGATACTCTCTAGGTGAAGTAGGACGTTACAGACTAAACAAAAAGTTAGGTCTTAACATCCCTACTACAACTGAGGTTCTTACAAAAGAAGATATTATTGCTATCGTAAGACACTTAATCGAACTTGTAAACTCTAAAGCTGAGGTTGATGATATCGACCACCTTTCTAACAGAAGAATCAAGACGGTTGGAGAGCAGTTAGCAGGACAGTTCGGTGTAGGTCTTTCAAGAATTGCAAGAACAATCAAGGAGAGAATGAACGTTAGAGATAATGAAATCTTTACTCCGCTTGATCTTGTAAATGCTAAGACATTAACATCTGTAATTAACTCGTTCTTTGGTACCAACCAGCTATCTCAGTTCATGGACCAGACCAACCCGCTATCAGAAATTACGCACAAGCGTAGACTTTCTGCACTAGGGCCTGGTGGTTTATCAAGAGAAAGAGCAGGTTTCGAGGTTCGTGACGTTCACCATACTCACTACGGAAGAATCTGTCCGATTGAAACTCCGGAAGGACCAAACATCGGTTTGATTTCATCTTTAGGAATCTATGCTAAAATCAACAGACTTGGTTTCATCGAAACGCCATATAGAAAAGTAGAAGACAGCAAGATTGATCTTAACGCTGATCCTATCTATCTTAATGCTGAAGATGAAGAAGACAAAGTAATTGCTCAGGCAAACGTTGAATTAAGTGATAACGGTGACTTCTTAACAGACAGAATTATTGCAAGACTGGATGGCGATTACCCGGTAGTTGAACCTGCCCAGGTTAACCTTATCGACGTTGCTCCTAACCAGATCTCCGGTATTTCCGCCTCGTTAATTCCATTCCTGGAGCATGATGATGCGAACCGTGCATTGATGGGATCCAACATGATGCGTCAGGCCGTTCCATTGTTGAAGCCACAGGCTCCAATCGTAGGTACAGGTCTGGAACAACAAGTTGCGAAAGACTCAAGAATCTTAATCAATGCTGAAGGTACAGGTACTGTAGAATATGTAGATGCTGACAAGATTACTATTAAATATGAAAGAAGTGAAGACGAAGATTTAGTACAATTCGAGTCTGCTACTAAAACATATAACCTAACCAAGTTCAGAAAAACCAACCAGAGTACTACCATTACCCTAAGACCAAACGTAAGAGTAGGTGATGTAGTAGAAAAAGGACAGGTTCTTTGCGACGGTTATGCTACTGAAAACGGAGAATTGGCTCTTGGTAGAAACCTGGTGGTTGCATTTATGCCTTGGAAAGGATACAACTTCGAGGATGCGATCGTAATCAACGAAAAAGTGGTACGTGAAGACTGGTTTACTTCAATCCACGTAGATGAATACTCTCTTGAAGTTCGTGATACCAAATTAGGTATGGAAGAGCTTACAGCAGATATTCCAAACGTATCTGAAGAAGCTACCAAAGATCTTGACGAGAACGGTATGATCAGAATCGGTGCTGAAGTGAAGCCTGGAGATATCATGATTGGTAAAATCACTCCAAAAGGTGAATCTGACCCAACTCCTGAAGAAAAACTTCTTAGAGCAATCTTTGGTGATAAAGCAGGTGATGTAAAAGATGCATCATTAAAAGCTGATTCTTCATTAAGAGGAGTGGTGATCAACAAAAAATTGTTCTCCAGAAACATTAAAGACAAAAAGAAAAGAACTGAAGAAAAACTTAAACTTGAAGAAATTGAAAACACTTACAAGGCTAAGTTTGACGAGTTGAGAAACACTTTAATTGAAAAATTAAATACGCTGGTAAGCGGTAAAACTTCTCAGGGAGTGAAAAACGACCTTGATGAGGAAATTATCGGTAAAGGAGTGAAGTTTACTCACAAGTTATTAACTTCAGTGGAAGACTACGTAAACGTTAGCGGTTCAGACTGGACAGTTGACGCTGATAAAAATGAATTAATCAAACAATTAATTCACAACTACAAAATCAAGTACAACGATATTCAAGGGGTTAAAAACCGTGAGAAATTTGCTATTTCAATCGGAGATGAACTTCCTGCAGGTATCATGAAGCTGGCTAAGGTTTACATCGCTAAGAAACGTAAACTGAATGTAGGAGATAAAATGGCAGGACGTCACGGTAACAAAGGTATCGTTTCAAGAATCGTTCGTGAAGAAGATATGCCGTTCCTTGAAGATGGAACACCAGTAGATATCGTATTGAATCCACTAGGGGTACCTTCACGTATGAACATCGGTCAGATTTATGAAACAGTTCTTGGATGGGCTGGTCAGAAATTAGGATTGAAGTTTGCTACACCAATCTTTGACGGAGCAAGTCTTGATCAGATTACGGAGTATACAGAGAAAGCAGGTCTTCCTAAATTCGGTCACACTCACCTTTATGATGGTGGTACCGGAGAAAGATTTACTCAGGCAGCTACTGTAGGTATCATCTACATGCTGAAACTGGGTCACATGGTTGACGATAAGATGCACGCACGTTCTATTGGACCTTACTCATTAATTACTCAGCAGCCGTTAGGAGGTAAAGCTCAATTCGGAGGTCAGAGATTTGGAGAGATGGAGGTTTGGGCTCTTGAAGCATTCGGAGCATCCAACATCCTTAGAGAAATCCTTACCGTGAAATCGGATGACGTGATTGGTAGAGCGAAAACTTATGAAGCGATTGCAAAAGGTGAATCTATGCCTGAACCAGGTATTCCGGAATCATTCAACGTATTGCTTCACGAGTTACAAGGTCTTGGATTAGACGTAAGATTGGAGGAGTAAGATATCAGATGTCAGACACAAGATGTCAGACTATGACACTCTAAAAATTTTATAATCCTTGAATTTGGAATGATGATTTCGTCTGAAATCTGAAATCTGAAATCTAAAATCTAAAAAAAATTATGTCAAATAAAAATAAATCAAGTAGATTTAATAAAATAACCATCGGTTTAGCTTCACCGGAATCCATTCTTCAGGAATCCAGAGGAGAAGTTCTGAAACCGGAAACTATTAACTACAGAACGCACAAACCTGAAAGAGACGGGTTATTCTGTGAAAAGATCTTCGGTCCGGTAAAGGATTACGAATGTGCTTGTGGTAAATACAAGAGAATCCGTTATAAAGGAATCGTTTGTGACCGTTGTGGAGTAGAAGTTACTGAGAAAAAGGTAAGAAGAGAGAGAATCGGACACATCAATCTTGTTGTTCCAATTGCTCACATCTGGTATTTCCGTTCTTTACCAAACAAAATCGGTTACCTTTTAGGAATTCCTTCCAAGAAATTGGATATGATCATCTACTACGAAAGATATGTAGTGATTCAGCAGGGTATTGCTAAAAAATTAGACGGTTCCGATTTTGAAAATATGGAATTCCTTACAGAAGAAGAATACCTTGATATCATGGAAACTCTTCCTGTGGAAAACCAGTATCTTGATGATTCTGATCCAAACAAATTCATCGCCAGAATGGGTGCTGAAGCTGTAGAAGATCTATTAAAAAGAATCGATCTTGATGCGTTGTCTTTCGATTTAAGACACAAAGCTCACAACGAAGGTTCCAAGCAGAGAAGAACTGAGGCTTTAAAAAGATTGAACGTTGTAGAAGCATTAAGAGGTGCTAATACAAGAATGATCAACAAGCCTGAGTGGATGATCATGCGTGTACTTCCTGTTATCCCGCCAGAACTAAGACCATTGGTTCCATTGGATGGAGGACGTTTCGCGACTTCTGACTTAAATGACCTTTACAGAAGAGTTATTATCAGAAATAACCGTTTGAAGAGACTATTGGAGATCAAAGCTCCTGAAGTAATCTTGAGAAACGAGAAGCGTATGCTTCAGGAATCTGTAGATTCATTATTCGATAACACAAGAAAATCTTCTGCAGTAAAATCTGAATCAAACAGACCATTGAAATCACTTTCAGATTCATTGAAAGGTAAGCAGGGGCGTTTCCGTCAGAACCTACTAGGAAAAAGGGTTGACTACTCTGCTCGTTCGGTAATTGTTGTAGGTCCAAACTTACAGCTTCACGAGTGTGGTATCCCTAAAGATATGGCAGCTGAACTTTACAAACCGTTTATCATTAGAAAACTAATCGAGAGAGGTATTGTAAAAACAGTAAAATCTGCAAAAAGAATCATCGACAGAAAAGAACCTGTAGTATATGATATCCTTGAAAACGTGATGAAAGGTCACCCTGTTCTACTGAACAGAGCACCTACCCTTCACAGACTGGGTATCCAGGCTTTCCAACCTAAGATGATCGAAGGTAAAGCGATTCAGCTTCACCCGTTAGTAACAACAGCATTCAACGCCGATTTCGATGGTGACCAGATGGCGGTACACTTACCGTTAGGACCAGAAGCGATCCTTGAAGCTCAGTTATTGATGTTAGGTTCTCAGAACATCCTGAACCCTGCAAACGGTTCTCCAATTACAGTACCTTCTCAGGACATGGTTCTTGGTCTTTATTTCATGACTAAAGAATTGAGCTCTACAGAAGATATGAAAGTAAAAGGGGAAGGTCTTGCATTCTATTCTCCTGAAGAAGCGGAAATCGCTTATGCTGAAGGGAGAGTGTCTTTAAATGCTAAAGTAAGATGTAGACTTCCTATTAAAGAAGATGGAGTAATCGTAACAAGATTAATCGAAACTTCTGTAGGTAGAATCTTATTCAACCAGATCGTACCTAAGCAGGTAGGATATATCAATGAACTTTTAACTAAGAAATCATTGAGAAACGTTATCGGTAAGATCCTTGCTGATACAGATTTCCCTACAACGGTGAAGTTCCTTGATGCAATGAAAGACTTAGGATATTCAAACGCATTCAAAGGAGGTCTTTCATTCTCACTAGGGGATATCGTAGTTCCTGTTGAGAAAAAGCAGATGATTGCTACTTCAATTGAAACTGTAGACGAAATTAGAGCCAACTATAACATGGGTCTAATCACCGATACAGAACGTTATAATCAGGTAATTGACGTTTGGACAAACACCAACGCCGGATTAACTGAAATGATCATGAGCAGAATGAAAACCGACCAAGGTGGTTTCAACTCTGTATACATGATGCTTGACTCTGGAGCGAGGGGTTCTAAAGAACAGATCCGTCAGTTATCAGGGATGAGAGGTTTGATGGCGAAACCGCAGAAAGCCGGGTCTACCGGAGCGGAGATCATCGAAAACCCGATCCTTGCGAACTTTAAGGAAGGTCTTTCGATTCTAGAGTACTTTATCTCTACCCACGGTGCCCGTAAAGGTCTTGCGGATACCGCTCTTAAGACAGCCGATGCTGGTTACTTAACGAGAAGATTGGTAGACGTTGCACAGGACGTTATCGTTACAGAAGACGACTGTGGAACACTGAGAGGAACAGAAGTTACTGCCCTTAAGAAAAATGACGAGATCGTTGAAAAGATTTCTGAAAGAATCTTAGGTAGAGTATCTCTTCATAACATCTATGATCCTGAAAGTGATGAATTAATCACTGAAGCTGATCAGGTAATCAACGAAGCATTAGCTAAGAGAATTGAAGAAGCCGGATTAGAAGCAGTTGAGGTTCGTTCACCATTAACTTGTGAAGCTAAGAAAGGTATCTGTGCGAAATGTTACGGTAGAAACCTAGCAACAGGTAAAGTGATCCACATGGGAGAAGCGGTAGGTGTAATTGCAGCACAGTCAATTGGGGAACCAGGTACTCAGCTTACGTTGAGAACTTTCCACCAGGGGGGTACTGCAGGAAACGTATCGGAAAACCCATCTATCGTTGCAAGAAGAGACGGTATCGTTGAAATGGATGAAGTAAGAACCATTACTTCTGAAGATGAAAACGGTAATACAGCTGAGGTTGTAGTTTCCCGTTCAACAGAATTCAGATTAGTTGCTGATAATGAGTCCAGAACTCCATTAATGGTAGCTAACGTACCTTATGGATCTATATTAGCTGTGAAACCAGGTGATAAAGTGAAAAAAGGAGATACAATCTGTAAATGGGATCCGTATAACGCGGTAATTATTGCTGAAACTTCAGGTAAGGTAGAATACGAGGATATTATCCAGGGTATTTCATTCCAATTGGAGATTGACGAACAGACAGGATTTGAAGAGAAAGTAATCTCTGAATCCAGAAATAAGAAAGCCGTACCTACACTGAAAGTGGTAGACTCTAAAGGAGTTGAGCAGAAAGCTTACAACTTACCGGTAGGTGCCCACTTAATGGTAAATGATGGTGAGAAAATTAAGGCTGGTAAAGTCCTAATTAAAATCCCAAGAAAATCTGCAAAAGCAGGGGATATCACCGGAGGTCTTCCGAGAGTTACCGAATTATTCGAAGCAAGAAACCCTTCAAACCCAGCGGTTGTTACTGAAATCGATGGGGTCGTTTCTTACGGAAAAATTAAGAGAGGTAACCGTGAATTGATCGTTGAGGCTAAAACTGGAGAAAGAAAAATTTACTTAGTTAAATTATCTAACCAGATCTTAGTACAGGAGAATGACTTCGTTAGAGCTGGTTCACCACTTTCTGACGGTTCAATTACTCCGGACGACATCTTAAGAATCAAAGGCCCAACAGCCGTTCAGGAATACTTAGTAAATGAGATTCAGGAAGTTTACCGTCTTCAGGGGGTAAAAATTGACGATAAGCACTTCGAAATCATCGTAAGACAGATGATGACTAAAGTATCTATCGTGGATGGAGGTGATACTCAATTCCTTGAAGGAGCTCTTGAGCATAAGTATGACTTCCTGGAAGAAAACAACAGAGTATTCGGTCTTAAAGTAGTAGTTGATGCAGGTGATTCTAAAGAATTCAGACCAGGTCAGATGATTACTGCTAGAGAATTAAGAGACGAAAACTCTAAACTGAGACGTGAAGATCAGGCCTTAGTAGAAGTAAGAGAAGCTCTTCCTGCAACAGCAACACCTGTACTTCAGGGGATTACAAGAGCAGCTCTTCAGACGAA
The DNA here is from genome assembly GCF_031456375.1 of Chryseobacterium sp. 2987. Classification (NCBI taxonomy): domain Bacteria; kingdom Pseudomonadati; phylum Bacteroidota; class Flavobacteriia; order Flavobacteriales; family Weeksellaceae; genus Chryseobacterium; species Chryseobacterium sp. 2987. The sequence goes on along the minus strand of NZ_JAVDUN010000004.1, from coordinate 313,615 downwards.
GTCATTCATGTCTGCAGCATCGTTCCAGGAAACGACTAAAGTTCTTAATGAAGCAGCAGTAGCTGGTAAAGTAGACGCTCTTGGTGGTCTTAAAGAAAATGTAATTGTAGGGCACAGAATTCCTGCAGGTACAGGTCTTAAAGAATACCAGAATGTTATCGTAGGTTCTAAGAAAGAATTCGAAGACCTTAACTAAAATTAAATGATTTGAAATTTGGGATTTGGAATTATTTTTATATTTTCACAATCTCAAATTTCGAATTTTAAAAACATAATTTATAACAATGGACAACAATCAAAATCCACAAGACGGAAACATCAACATCGAATTAAACGAAATGGTAGCTGCTGGTATCTATGCTAACTTAGCATTGGTAAACCACTCTCCATCTGAGTTCGTAGTAGATTTCATCCAATTAATGCCGGGGGTACAGCAAGCTAAAGTAAGATCAAGAGTTATTCTTGCTCCTCTTCATGCTAAAAGAGTTTTAAACGCTCTTCAACAGAACATCGCTAACTATGAGCAGCAGTTCGGAGAAATCAAAGAAGTTGAGCCTTTCGTATTAGGAGGAAACAACGTACAAGCTTAAGATTTTTCTTATCATAAAATAGAATACCCCGGTTTTCCGGGGTATTTTTGTTAAATGCTAATAGATCTTTTTATAGATCCATGATCTTCAAAATAAGTTCTCGGTTTTTCCTTATAAAATTCATATTATTTTAATTTTCAATTTAAAATATATATTAAAAATACCAATATTTAGTTATTTTTAACATTATGATGAAAGATTTTTATTAATATCGCATATTAGTTGCTCGATTTTATATATTTGCTTAAAAATACCTCACAAAAAAAGATATGATAAATGACCAGTTTATTCTCCAGAAATTTGGGTTTTTAGGTCGTGGTTTTTTAACTGAAATTGAAAAACATGCAGTGATGACCAATATAAAGTCGAAGACGGAAATTATAAGGGAAGGACAGAAAAATAAATATGTCCCTTTTCTGATAAAAGGCTCTATTAAAGTTTTTACCCTTAATGACGGCCGGGAACTTATTTACTATTACATCAGGCCCAACGATAGCTGCCTTATGACCTTTTCCTCCATTTTTACAGACTATGTGAGCAGAGTATATGCGATAGCAGAAGAAGATTCTGAAGCTTTGCTTATCCCTGTTTCCGTAATACACGACTGGCTGATTCAGTTTCCGGAAATCAATAAATTATTCTACCGGGAATACGACAGACGTTTCTCGGAAGTCATGAGTATGGTCAATGAAGCTGTTTTTCACAGGCTTGACAGACGTGTTTTGAACTATATAAAACAGCAGATCTCCTTAACTGGAAATAATCCTATCAAGATTACCCATCGTGAAATAGCCAGCAGCTTAGGAACTTCCCGGGAAGTGGTAAGCAGGGTGTTAAAGAAAATTGAAAGTGACGGAGAAATTGTTCAGGCTAAGGAAGGAATAAAAGTCGCTGTAAATGAAAATGTTAGATTAGTCTAATTTATGTTGTTTTAAAGGTTTTAGTTTAATCATTGATAAAAACTATTTATATGGTGACTTTTATCACACATTTTTGAATCGATATCTCTATAAGTTTGTCATATCATAATTTAAATTCAAATTGTAGTAGTATATGACAAAGACTCTATTATTTTTGTCAGTATTTTCATCAGTTTTTGCCTTTGGACAGGAAGATCTGCTGAAAGATATTGACACTATTAAAACCGATACAGAAATTTCACAGCCCGCTTTTAAAGCTCTTCAGATTGTTACGGCACAATCTACAAAACTTGCTGCCAAAAAAGAATGGTATATTGTTGTTGCCCATAGATTTGGTGACATAAGCACAGGATTTAAAGACTTTTTCGGACTGGATAATGCATCCACTAAATTAGGTGTTATCTACGGTGTTTCAGATGCAGTTTCTGTAAGTCTTTCCAGAGAAACCAATATGAAAACCTTCGAAGGGGCATTAAAATATAAACTGACCAAGCAAGATGAAAACTTTCCGGTGGATATCGTTGGCTATAATGTAATGGGAGTAAATACGGATCTTAGTAAAGATACTTATCCTTATCTTAAATTCGGTGACAGACTCACTTATCTTACACAAGCCTTAATCTCAAGACGATTTAATGATAACCTATCATTACAGCTCATCCCTTCATACGTCCATAAAAACCTATATGAACCAACAATAGAAGATAAGAACCAGTTTTTAACCGGATTGGGAGGACGCTATAAAATATCAAAAAGAGTTTCTGTAAACGCAGAATATTTTGTGAATTTTGATAATCACAGTTTTTATAAAAACCCTCTGTCATTAGGAGTAGATATAGAAACTGGAGGACATATTTTCCAGCTGCTATTCACCAATTCCCAGATCAATTCAGATATAGGCTATCTTACCAATGCAGTGGGAAAGTGGGGCAAAGGGCAGATTTTCTTTGGATTTAATCTTTACAGAGTATTTTAAAATGAAAAAGAACATATACATAATGCTTTCAGCAGTTTTACTAACTGCCTGTGACAGCAGAACCTACGAGGAAGTATCTGAGAATAAGCCAATTGTCGAACTGGTAAGATACAACCAGGATGTAAAGCCAATTGTGGATAATAACTGCATAGGTTGCCATTCGGCAGGAAGTTTTAAACCTCTGGTGTCTTATAATGATGTAAAAAATAATATAGAAGGAATTCTCAACAGAATACAGAGAGCAAACGGTGATCCCGGGAAAATGCCTCAGGGCGGATCTTTGTCTCAGACACAGATTAATATTTTTATTAAATGGAAAGCTGACGGATTAACTGAAAATTAAAAAATATTTGATATGAAAAAATTAGGATTATTAAGTGTATTACTACTTTCGGCTGGTTACGCTTCAGCACAAAAATACAGCTCTAAAACGGGAAAAGTAAGTTTTGAGGCTTCAGTACCTTTATTCGAAGATATTTATGCGAAGGATGACAATAATGTTGTTGTTTTAAATGCAGATACCGGAGAAATGGCATCAGTTTCATCTGTGAAGAACTTTCATTTTAAAACAAAATTAATGGAAGAACATTTCAATGAAAGCTATGCCGAGACTGCGAAATATCCGAAAACGACTTTCAAAGGGAAAGTTGTCAACTTCGATAAAGCAAAGCTGAGTGCAAGCCCACAAAAGTATACCGTTCAGGGAACTTTAAATTTTCACGGAGTGGATAAAGCCGTTTCTTCCACAGCAACAATCTATGCAAAAGATGGGAAAATCTATATGCAGGGTGGTTTTATAGCGAAGCCTGCAGATTATAAAGTAGCTATTCCGAAGATGGTTACTAAGAAAGTAGCAGAGAATGTAAATATTGAATATAACTACGTAATGCTCCAACAATGAAAAATCTGATCTTCATGTTAGGAATATTTCTGGGTTCACTGGTATCTGCTCAGGAGAAAGCAAAGTCAATATTTGATATTGCCAGAAGCGGAACACTTACCGAAGTAAAGGATCTGATGAAACAGAACCCGGATATTATTAACCAGGTCAATGAAAATGGTTTTTCGCCACTTATTTTAGCCTGTTACAGAGGGAATATTGAGGTTGCTCAATTTTTGATTGACCATGTAAAAGATGTTAATTATAAAAGTGGCGAAGGAACTGCATTGGCAGGACTTGCAATAAAGTACAACAGAGATCTGGTGGAACGGTTGCTAAAGAAAAATGCAGATCCAAATATTGCTGATGCTACAGGATATACACCTTTGTTCTGGGCAGTAAAATCAGGAAACAAAGATCTGGTAGAGCTGCTGCTGAAATATAAAGCAGATAAATCCAAAAAAGATTCAATGGGAATGACTCCTTTTGAATATGCATTACAGACCAATAACAACGAAATTATTAAACTCTTAAAAAATTGATATGAAAAAAATTCTACTAACACTTAGTTTAGCCTTTGCAAGTTTAGCCTGGGCGCAGTTTTCGTCAGAAACGGTAATGACACCTGTCATGACGGTGAAATTAGTGACTGATCCTACAAAAGTAACCCTTACCTTAACAGGAGATAGTAATTCAATGCTGGGAATAGGTTTCGGTAATTCAGGAATGGGGGCTGGTGCAGATGGGTTCATTTATAATTCGTCTGCGAATAGAGACTATTCTTTCAGTGGAGTTCCTAATGCTCCTTCACCTGATTCATCTCAGGACTGGACGCAAACATCAAATACTGTGTCAGGAAGTATAAGAACTATTGTGGCTACAAGATCTCTTTCCGGTGGAGCAGGGGATTTTGCAATTCCTAATGCAGCAGGAACAATCAATATTTTTTATGCACGCAGATTAGGTAATCAGGATTTAGGATATCATGGAAATACAGACAGAGGTTATGCAACATTAACAATGACAGCTACTACCTTAGGAACCAGTGAAGTTGCTGCCGAGAACAAGAAAGTTAATCTTTATCCGAACCCGGCCAAGGAAACTGTAAGTATTAAAAACGCAGACAAAATAAAATCTGTTGAGATCTACGACTCAACAGGAAGGAAGGTAAGAACAGCAAATACGGATGGAGAGAATATCAATATTTCCGACCTGAAATCCGGAATTTATTATTTCGAAGTTACTTTAAAAGATGGAAATAAGTCTTATGAAAAGCTTATCAAAGAGTAATTAGATCTCTATACAGATGGAAGTCCCTTTTATAGCTTGCTGTAGAGGGACTTTTTCTATAAATACCTAAAAGATTTGTCTATTGTTTTATACCTTTGCCCTATCTGTATAGTATGAAAATTATTTTTGAATAATATTAATTCTTCATAGAAAAAAATATAATAACAAGAAAACAATGGAATTTAAAAATTTAGCAGGAACCGATATCAAGGAGCTTTTATCCGTATTTAACCTTTCTTTTTCAGATTATATCGTTCCTTTTCATCTGACAGAAGAACAGCTTATTTCAAAAATAAATACTGAAAAAATAAATTTGGATATCTCCGTAGGTGTATTTGATTCCGGACACCTGGCAGGTTTTATTCTACAGGCAGAAAAGGAAGAAGATGGTGAAAAAATAATTTATAATGCGGGAACCGGAGTAATTCCGGAGGTTAGGGGAAAAGGTCTGGTAAGAAAAATGTACGATTTTATTCTTCCTGTATTACAAGAAAGAAATGCAGATAGATTATTGCTTGAAGTCATTGAAGGAAATGAACCCGCCATCCGGGCTTATGAAAATTTAGGTTTCAATGTGGTAAGAAAATTACTTTGCTTCAGAGGAAATATCATTCTGGCAAAAGAAAATCCTGATATTATTGTAAGAGAAATGGAAGGCTTCCAATGGGAGAATTTCCTTTCTTTTTGGGACATTGAACCTTCATGGCAGGCTTCTGTTTTTGTTCTTGACGATATACTCAAAGAATGTATTATTCTTGGAGCTTATAGGGATACAAAGCTTGTAGGATACGCTATTTATAATCGTTCTTCAAAAAAGATATATCAGTTGGCTGTCGATAAAAGTCATAGAAAACAAGGAGCTGGAACAATGCTTTTCAAAGCGATAGCACAAATAGCAGGAGGATCAGAAGTATCGGTAAATAATGTAGATGATATGTCAAAGGAAACTTTTTCATTTTTGAGCAGTACTATTGGTCTTAAAAACTGGATATCGCAGTTGGAAATGAAAAAAAATCTCTAAAAATTCAGTTTTAATATACTTTTAACCTCATTCATTTTTCGGACAGATATACAGGCCGTAACTTTGTCAAAATTTAAATAATGAAGCGAGGAATACAAATTTTACTGCTCTTTTTTTCTTTGACAGCTTTTGCCCGGCAAACCATTATAGATACGGCACAGATCATCATACCCGGCCGTACCAATAGTATAGAATCCCAGAGAAAACCTTATGTAATCATGATTTCAGCAGATGGCTTCCGGTATGATTATGCCAAAAAATATCATGCTGAACATCTTTTACAACTTTCTGAAAATGGAGTACAGGCCAAAGCAATGATTCCAAGCTATCCAAGTATTACTTTTCCTAACCATTGGAGTCTGATCACAGGTCTATATCCTTCTCATCATGGTCTGATTGACAATTTTTTCTACGATTATAATAGAAAGGAAGCCTATGCGATGAGTAATAAAAAGAATGCTGAAGATGGAAGCTGGTACGGCGGAACTCCGCTTTGGGCACTGGCCGAAAAGCAGGGAATGGTATCTGCATCTTTAATGTGGGTAGGTTCTGCAAGTGATGCCGGAGGAATAAGGCCTTCTTATTATTATCCCTATCATGAAAAATTTACTCCTTCTGAAAAGGTAAATAAAGTAGTGAACTGGCTGAAGCTGCCTGAAGATAAAAGGCCCCATTTTATCTCATTATACTTCCCGGAAGTTGACGGAAGCGGCCATCACTATGGACCAGATACTCCGGAAACTGAAAGCGCGGTTCATTTAATTGATCAGGCTGTTGGTGATCTGGTTCAGAAAGTAAATGGCTTAGGTTTAAAAAATGTCAACTTTATTTTTGTTTCAGATCATGGAATGATTAAAGTAGATGGAGGGGCTCCGCTGGAAATTCCAGCCATACTTTTTGATAAAAACAGATTTGATTTCTATAACTCTCAGACCCTGTTAAGAGTATATGTAAAGAATCCTGCTGAAGTAAAAGCGGTATATAAGGAATTAAAAGCTCATAAAACAGCTGACTATGAAGTGTATCTGGATAAAAAACTTCCCAAATATCTGCATTTTGCCACTAAAGATGATACTTATAAAAGAATCGGGCAAATCCTTCTCATTCCTAAAGCTCCAAAAATATTTTTGGAAAAAGACAAGAAAACGTCAGCAGGAAAACACGGTTACAATCCTGGAATAGTTCCGGAAATGAAAGCTACATTCTATGCTTGGGGCCCTGAATTCAAAAACAATCAGCAGGTCAATGAGTTTGAAAATGTAAACGTCTATCCTTTAGTTGCAGAAGTTTTAGGATTAAAAACGGATCAGCCGATCGATGGAAAATTAAAAGTTCTGAAAGAAATATTGAAAGATAGAAAAAAGTAAAATTCAAAGCTATATAAAGAGTTTCGGCGCACCAAAGGTGCGCCGAAACTGTTCCAGAACAAAAAATAAAACTTAGAATTTATCCGCAAATTCTTTAGCAAAATCCTCGAGCTTAATATTTCCTGTAACAGGTGCTCTGTGATCAATAAAGTCTTTTTGTATAATGCCTGTTCTCATTCCTTTTCCCATCTCTGTATACAGTTCGGCCATATTCTGGGGAAGTCCCGCCTGTATCATTCCATTGAAAGCATCTTCATCAGAAAACTCTATCCAGGGTAATTCCGGTTTTTCTACTGAGGCTCCTAAAACTTTAGCAAAATCAGAAGCGTTTCGGGTGTCGCTCACAATATATCGGATATTTTTACCTGTTTCATTTTTTACAAGCTCTTCAGCGGCTGCTTTGGCAATATCTTTAGGATGAACCAGAGGAATATTTATCTCTGCAGAATAATTTCCGCCAATGATTCCTGCATTTTTAATTAAAGGAATATCATTAAAAAAGTTGGTGTAAAAATACCCTGCCCTTAAAAAAGTAAAAGAGGTGTTTTCTACATTGCTATAGAGTTTTTCAATATGATGAAGGCCTTTAATCGGACCGTTTTCTACAGGAGATTCTGCTCCCACGCTGCTCAGCATAACGGCTCTTTTTACCTTGGCTTTTTTCAAAGCTTCAGCGTAATTTTTTCCTGCGTTAATAGTATTTTCAACGATATTTACAGCACTGATGGCAGGAGGTGTCATTAAAAAGACAGCATCTGCACTTTCAAATGTTTGGGCCAGAAAATCTACATCTTCTATTGACCCGATTGCAGGAATGGCACCCAGTGATTCAATATCATGTTTTCTGGCTTCACTGCTGCTGATTATGGTGATCTCATGGCCTTCTGATAGAAGCTGTTGTGCTAAAGGCTTGGCTGTATTTCCTAATGATCCTGTGATGACAATTTTCATATGTAAATTTTTTTTATTGTTTTTAATGGTCATATATAATCGCTGGATATTGATTCACCTTTATGGATTGATCAAATGACTGCGATTTCATAATAAATATTTTTTTATTTCTGAATACAAAGTTATATTTGTACTTACTTTTTTACAAGTACTTACCCTAAAGTATGTATTATTATGACAGCAATCAAAGAAAGCTCAACCATTCAGGAAAACAGAAAAGTGCTGCAGGACTGCCCTGTAATGTATGTTATGGAAAGAATCGGGGGATTCTGGAAACCCATTATCCTTTTCAATCTTTCCACAGGTGAAAAAAGATATAGTGAACTGAAAAAAGCAATTCCCGCCGTCACCGAAAAAATGCTGATTCAACATCTTAAACAGCTGGAGGCAGACGGACTTATCATCAGAACCGCCAGACCTGTTGTTCCTCCTCATGTCACTTATAAACTAAGCAAAGCCGGAAGTGGATTAGGAACAGTCATTGATGCTATGGCAGAATGGGCATTTCAGGATATGGAAGGGAAGTATAAAAAATAATCAGTCTAGAATGTAAAAATTAAAATATATCTCGGGATTCTGAAAATTTTTTGATAAAAAAAGACCTGTAAAGAGAACCTTATTCAATAGAAATGGGCTTCAGCCCATTTAATAAAAATCAACAGACACCAATAACGCTACCTAATTCTAAAAAAATAAAAAGACCCTTCCAATTGAAAGAGTCTTTTATTGTTATATGATGGAGATCTATAAAGATTTCATATCAATTACAAAACGGTATTTTACATCGCTCTTCAGCATTCTTTCGTAAGCGTGATTAATATCCTGCATTTTGATCAGCTCAATTTCAGAAACAATATTGTGTTTTCCGCAGAAATCCAGTAATTCCTGTGTTTCAGCAATACCGCCAATTAGCGATCCTGCAACAGAACGACGCTGGAAGATCATTGGCCTTGTGCTCACTGCATCATTTTCGAATTCGCCAACAAAACCTACAAGAACAATCGTTCCGTTCAGTCTGAGTGTCTGCATATAAGGAGTGATATCATGCTCATAAGGAACAGTATCAATAATCAGGTCAAACTTTCCTTTTACGGCATCCATCTGTGAATCATCAGTAGAAATAACAACATGGTCTGCTCCAAGCTGTTTGGCATCTTCGGTTTTCCCTGGAGTTCTGGAGAATAATGTAACTTCTGCACCTAATCCCTTGGCTAGTTTGATCGCCATATGCCCTAATCCGCCAAGCCCTACAACGGCTACTTTAGAGCCAGGACCAGCGTTCCAGTGTCTCAAAGGCGACCACGTGGTAATTCCTGCACACAGAAGCGGTGCTACTGCTGCTAAATCTAAATTTTCAGGAACACTTAAAACAAAATGTTCATCAACCACAACTTTTTGGGAATACCCTCCAAAGGTATGGCCTCCCAAGTGTTGGTCCTTACCATTATAAGTCCCTGTAAATCCGTTTAAACAGTACTGTTCAAGATCGTGCTGGCAGCTGTCACAGTGCCCGCATGAATCCACCATACAGCCCACTGCGGCAAGATCCCCAACCTTAAATTTAGATACTTCGCTTCCCACATTCGTAATTCTTCCTACAATTTCATGCCCGGGAACCGCTGGATACAGCGATCCGCCCCAGTCATTTCTTGCTGTATGGAGGTCAGAGTGGCATACCCCGCAATAGAGAATTTCAATTTCTACATCTTTGGAAGTTACCGCTCTTCTTTCAATATTCATTTCTTTCAGATCTGCCGTCTTGGATTCTGCTCCATAGGCTTTTACTGTAATTGTGCTCATTTTATATATGTATTTAAGTTAATAAATTATGATTTATAAATGATTATATTCATCATCGGTTACAGGCTTAAGCCATTCCACAATACCGTTTTGGGTATTCAGATTAATGGCAATATGCGTAAATTCACTTTCCGGACCTGCTCCATGCCAGTGAATGATTCCCGGAAGAATATTGACTGTATCTTCCGGACTAAGGATTTGTGCAGGCTTACCTTTGTCCTGATAAAAACCGGTTCCTGAAGTTACAATTAAAATCTGTCCGCCGCCATGAGAATGCCAGTTATTTCTACAGCCAGGCTCAAAAGTGACATGAGCAATCTGACAGTTCAGTTCATCCGCATTGGGTTTTAAAATATGTACCCATGCTGTACCACCTGAAAAATAATCAGCAGACGCCTTTTCTCCTTTTGGAAAAATGTTGGTATTCAATATTTCCATAACAATACAAAAGTCGAAACTTTTGTAAAAACAGAGCTTATACAGATTACCGGAATACTTACCAATTTTACAGTCCTTATTCTATGGTACAAATGAAAGTAGTAATTTTGAATCAGATTTAAAATCTATTTTATGGAAAATCAGGTCGTTGAAAAGATCAGCAGTATTTCGGAATACAATAAAATGACGAATCATGAAACACTTCATCCGCTGGTAAGTGTGGTCGATTTTTCAAAATCTGATCCGATATGCCAGTACAGGAGAACCTATTCCTTTTATACCGTTTTTCTGAAAGATGTGATTTGCGGTGATATGCATTATGGTAAACACAGTTATGATTACCAGGAAGGAACATTGGTTTTTATTGCTCCCGGGCAGGTAAGCGGGGTTACCAATGATGGAAGATCCGTTCAGCCGGGAGGATATGCCCTGCTTTTTCATCCGGATCTGATCAAAGGAACCAACCTTGGTAAAAACATCAATGAGTATACTTTTTTTTCTTATGATGTACATGAAGCACTCCATCTCTCCGAAAAAGAAAGAGAAATCGTTCTGGAATGCTTTAAGAATATTAAACTCGAATTAGAGCAGTCTATTGATAAGCACAGTAAATCATTAATTGTAAACAATATTGAATTATTTCTAAACTACTGTATGCGTTTTTATGACCGGCAATTCATTACCAGAGACCATATCAATCAGGGGGTGATCGGAAAATTTGAAAAACTGGTGGATGATTACTTTACATCCGATAATCCTAAAACGATAGGCTTCCCGATGGTGCATTATTTTGCAGAACAGCTCAATCTTTCTGCTAATTATTTCGGGGATCTGATTAAAAAAGAATTAGGAATTTCCGCACAGGAGTTTATTCATAATAAGCTCATAGAAATGGCTAAAGAGCTGATTGTGAATCCTTCCAAATCCATCAGCGAGATTTCTTATGATCTGGGATTTAAATATCCGCAGCACTTTACAAGACTATTCAAAACCAAAGTAGGAATTTCTCCAAGCGAATATAAAAGTCTTAATTAATAGCAAGTAGCCGTTTCATAAATAACTTTTACAGATCATGACATTCGGTAAATTTTTTATTTATTATATTTAAAATAAGAAAATTTTTCAGTTTTATCATGAGACCACAACAGAATGGAAGCCATATTTTTGAAACCCGTTTTGGAAGAATCACTGCTGTAAAAGAAAATGGTATTATTAAGGCCAAAAGTATCCGTTATGCCTTTTCGAAAAGATATCAGAGACCTGTTCCTGTAGAACCTTCAGGGTCTGATATTATACTTCCGGATAAAACTCCGGTATGTCCCCAGAAGATTAGTCTGCTGGTAGAAAAGATGATTGGCCCTACCCAGATTGATGATTTTAATCCGGACGAATCAACACAGTATCTTTCAGTGATCCGACCTGAAAATTTTACCGAAAATCAAAAGCTTGCAGTTGTCGTTTGGATTCATGGCGGTTCGCATGAGATCGGCTGCGGAGATCTTCCTACCGCTGATGCAGGAGAGTGGGTGAGGGAGCAGAACATTATTGTGGTGAATGTTTCTTACAGACTTGGACTTTTCGGTTTTTTAGGAGGTGATGAAACAAGACCACCGAATCTGGGCCTTTTTGATATCATAGAAGCGTTGAAATGGGTTAAAAATTACATTTCTGACTTTGGAGGCGATGCCGAAAATATTACGCTTTTAGGACAGTCTTCAGGAGGTGATGCTATAGCACATCTTATGATTTCTGATGGAGTGGAAAACCTTTTTCAAAAGGTTATTATTCAAAGTGCTCCTTTAGGGTTACGTCACAAAAGACAGAAAATGTCTGCCGAATTTCTGAAGAAAACAGAAGGATTGAAGGATGAACCGGATATCTATAAAATGATGGACGAGTACGGAAAATATGTACCTTCTGTGATAAAATACGGCCTGAAAGCGGCAATGCCCTTCGGAACACAATATGGTTTTCCTCCTTTATGTAATGAAAGTGAAGCCGTGGAAAAGTGGAAATCAGGTGTCGGAAAATATGATGTTCTGATCGGTTTGAATAATGATGAAACCGCATTTTATCTTAAAACCTCCGAAGCTTTAAATAAATATTTCGGAAAAGGTTTTGGACTGAAAATTCTTGATAAGACGGTCCAGAAAACTACAGAATTTATTTATGGAAAACCGGCTGAGCACTTTGCTGAAGATTTTGCCAAGGCAGGTGGAAACGTTTATCTCTTCAGAATTCATTCAAAATTAAAGGAAAACCAGATCGGGGCAGCACACTGCATTGATCTTCCCCTAATTTTCGGAAATGAATCAGCTTGGAAGCCTGCAGAATTATTGAAAAATGTTTCCTGGGAATATATCCACGAAAACGGGAAAAAAATCCGTGCACTCTGGGCAGAATTTGCCAGAACCGGACATGTATCCGATGAATCTGAAAGGCCTGAAATTCTGAGTCTCCGGAAAATCAAGCTTTAAAAATACTCAGCATAGATCTGCTATCTTTTGAAATAGACAGATAAAAGAATGTCGTTGGTTAGTTTTATTCAAAGGTTGGTGATATTTTATGTATATTTAATTAAATCATAAAAATAGATCATTATGAAAACAAAAAACCTTTTACATGTACGAAAAATTGAAAGAGAGAAACTAAAAAATCTCAAAGCAGGAGACCGCTGGGGTAACCGGGTATGCTGTACCTATAACGAGGAAAACTTTTGTTGTGAGTGGGCCAGCGATTTTATGAACTGCCGAGGTATTCAGTGCTAGAATCATTAAAATAGATGGTTTAAAGAATCAGCTAAGGCATACGTGGTCTCTATGGATGCCTTAGTTTTTTATCATTTTTACCTTTATTCAGGGATCCAGACACTTACATTTCCTGCGGGAACCGGGAAATTTCCCCATCCGTTTTCATCAATAACAACCACATCTTTGAATCTTTTAAGCAGATCTTTACATTTTTTTCCGGCATAGTCTTTTCCCATTTCCATAGGCTTGTTATAAGCGTCTTTATTGCTCAGAACCACGGCACACCCTGGATGTTCTTCATCACCTGTGCGTATCCATCCAAGACAATTGGCGTCTTCAAAATAATCCCGCTGCTCTCCGTAAGCATGATTCTTTCTGGCTTGAAGGAGTTCTTCAATACCTTCCACTTTAGATAAAAATATTTCCTGATCATTTCCGGCGCTGTCTTTATCGATATAATGAGCGCCATATAAATCAGGATAAAAAATACAGGGATAACCATCTTTCCGCAGTAAGATCAGGGCATAGGCAATGGGCTTAAACCAGGCTTCTACCGGGGCTTCAAGATCCTGTAAAGGTTGTGTGTCGTGATTATCAACAAGACTTACCGAGTGCATTGGGTCTGCTTCTGTGAGAGAACCTTCAAAAATTCTCCGAAGATCATAAGAACCTCCTTCTTTTGAGGCATTATAGAAATTATTCTGGAGTGAACTGTCAAAAAGACTCATACAGCCTTCCGTGACTTCGATATATTTCTGGAGAAGATGCAGATGGCCGGGAGCCCAGTATTCACCTACCGCGAAAATATTCTTTTCGGAATTGGAGCGGAGCATCGTAAGCCACTCTTTATAAAAATCAAAAGAAATATGTTTTAATGCATCCAGCCTTACCCCGTCGAAATCAGTCTGATCAAAATACCATTTTGCCCAATGATTCAGCTCTTCACGTACAAAAGGATTGCGATGCTCAATGTCATTATACATCAGGTAATCGTAATTGCCCTTTTCATCATCAATCATTTCTTCCCAGTCGTTTCCATATTCAGACTGTATCTTGAAAATGTGGGATTCCATACCTTCAGCATAATCTACACCGCTAAAACAGGTGAAATTCCATTCAAAATCAGAATATTTTTTATTCCGCCCGGGAAAAGTAAACTTGGTATAAGATTCAATCTCAGTAATATCAGAAATCATCTTTTCCCTGTTGTTTTCATCTACTTTTACCGCTTTGAACTTTTCCAGTTCGTCACCTCCTGCTTTATGTCCCAGTACAATATCTACAATGATTTCTATATGGTGCTTTTTTAAAGCTTTGATAGCCTTTATATATTCGTTTTTAGTACCATATTTCGTGGAAATGCTTCCTTTCTGGTTGAATTCCCCAAGGTCATAAAGATCGTAAACATCATATCCAACAGAATAGCCACCGCTATTACCCTTATAAGCCGGCGGAAGCCATACAGAAGTTATTCCTAGGCTTGAAAGAAATTTGGCTTGTTTTTCAGCTTCTTTCCACAGTTTGCTATCCCCTTCGGAATACCAGTGGAAAAATTGGATCATTGTTGGGTTCATAAATGATGAATTTGGCCAATACAAGATAGTGAAAAATTTTCACTACTGATTTTCAAACTCTTCAAACGGAATTTTTAGTTGAATAGAAATCTGCTTTTTTTCTTCCGTATTAAGATGAGAAAGAGACAATCCCAATAATCTTACTGGTTTATTATAAGGACGGAGTTCCCAGAGTTTTTTACCGGTATTGAAGTACTGTTCCGGAGAAGAAAAATACTCCTCTTTTGTGATACTTCTGGTGAACATAGAGAAATCCCTGTATTTTATTTTTAAAGTGAGAGTTCTTCCCAGAATATTGTTTTTCTGTAACCGCTGATGGAGTTCCTGTCCTAAATTTTCAAGCTTTTCATCAATTTGCTGTTCATCAAAAAGATCTTCAAAAAAAGTCCTTTCAACAGCGACACTTTTCTGGATTCGATGAGGTTTTACCTCGGAAGTGTGAATGCCACGCACCACATTATAGTAATGCCTGCCGGATTTTCCGAAAAGCCGGTCCAGTTCTTCCAGGGATCTTTTCTTTAAATCTTTTCCTTTGTAAATCCCTAAACTAAACATTTTGTTAGCTGTAACCTTACCTACGCCGTAAAATTTTTCAACAGGAAGTTCTTCCAGAAAGTTTTCCACTTTATCTGGATGAATGGTTTTCTGGCCATTGGGTTTATTGATGTCAGAAGCTACTTTCGCTAAAAATTTATTGACTGAAATTCCTGCAGAAGCCGTTAATCCGGTCTGTTCAAAAATTTTCTGACGGATTTCACGGGCAATCAGGTTGGCAGATTCCATTCCCTTTTTATTTTCAGTAACGTCCAGATAAGCCTCATCCAGAGACAGCGGCTCCACCAGATCAGTGTATTCATAAAAAATTTCTCTGATCTTTCTGGAAATTTCTTTGTACCGGGCAAAGCGGGGCGAAACAAAAATAAGATGCGGGCATCTTTCCCGGGCAGTCTTACTGGGCATTGCAGAACGAACTCCGTATTTTCTGGCTTCATAGCTCGCGGCAGCAACTACTCCGCGGTGCTGGCCGCCAACTGCAATGGGCTTGCCTTTAAGCTCCGGATTGTCATGCTGTTCCACGGAAGCATAAAATGCATCCATATCTACATGAATAATCTTACGAAGCGGCAGGTCCATAGTACAAAGATAGGATTTTAGAGGGAAGAGAGATGAATAGGGGGAGTGGGAAGATTATGGGATCTGTATTTTACAATTAAAATATTTTCAAATAAAAGAGGATAGGAATTTGTAAAACATCATCATCTTCCGGCTTTTATCTTCTTGTTTTCTAGCTTTTCAGTCTCATCGTGAGGAGAAGCGGCTCAAATCCTGCTTTTTCATAGGCTTTTATAGCAGGTTCGTTCTGAGCGTAAACATCCAGTCTGATCTCTGAAATATTTCTTGATTTCGACCAACTAATCAGTTCGTCAGTAATCAGCTTGTTGATTCCTTTTCCCCGATACTCCGGTTTTACATACATAAAACCCAGATAAGCATAAGTTTTAAAATGATAATAATTCTTATCGGTATTTTTAATGAGAGCGTATCCCGATGCAACGATTTCATTATCCTCTTCCGCAATGATTAAAACAGCATCAGGAGATTTCATAAAATGGGTCAGGTCATAGTAATGAATTTCCCCATCAATAAGGGTACTGTTGAATGGTCTTTCCGCTGTGACAATGCCCTGTTCAAATGTTAAAAGAATTTCTAAATCCTGTTCTGTTGCTTCTCTTATGATCATGGTTGAAAAATAAAATATCGATTACTTTAAAAGGTTATTTATGGTTTGCTGGATTTCAGGATCTTCCGGGGAAATAGCGTAATATTTGGCAATGCCGGACTTCTGGTTGATGATCATATATCTCGGAATCCAGTTAAGATCAATATAATTATTGAAATCATTTTTCCATCCTGTAACAAACCAATAATTGTCTTTATCCTTCATATTAAACCTCACAAGACTTTTATCAAAGCTCTCTTTTGATTTTTCCAGCGACAGAAACACAAAATCTACATTGGGGTTATTCTTTTCCAGTTCTTCTGCTTTTGGCAGTGCCTGCAAACAGTCTCTGCACCATCCGGCCCAGAAATCAATGACTAAAACTTTTCCTTTGTGCTGATCCAAAATCTGTTGAATGGTAATCGTTTTTCCCTCTTCATTTTCCAGTTTCTGCTTCAAAGCTTCTTTAGAAAATCCTTTCTTAAGGACAGCAGGATCTTCTTGGGAATAGCTTATTCC
This sequence comes from Chryseobacterium sp. 2987, assembly GCF_031456375.1. Classification (NCBI taxonomy): domain Bacteria; kingdom Pseudomonadati; phylum Bacteroidota; class Flavobacteriia; order Flavobacteriales; family Weeksellaceae; genus Chryseobacterium; species Chryseobacterium sp. 2987. The sequence continues at coordinate 296,819 of NZ_JAVDUN010000004.1, read as the reverse complement.
AAAAATACCTATCATAAAAATTAATAACAACTTTCTCATCTCTTACAATTTCATGGTACAAATCTAAACAATGAATGGCAACCGGAAATCGATTTTTGATGAATTAAGAAAAATTTATGAAATTGAAAATTTCTATTGATATTTTTAGCCACTAATGCACTAATAAAATAATTCGTAAAGGTTTTATTTTAATATTGCTTATATTAGGAGGCAAAGGAGGGAATCAACTGCGTTGATTTGATGAAGCGGACGTAAAAAATAGTTCAAATTCGATATTTTATCTCTGTTTTTTAGAAAGGCTGCATGAAATCTGCCTAATCAGAATAAAAAAATATCAGTGAGAAAAATTTGTTAAAATCTTTGATTTTTTGCACCTTAAAAGCAGTTTTAGATCAAAAACTTGAATCCTTGCGCTTTCCAATTCTCCCTACTTCTCTTACAGGTATTGGCAATGACGCAAATTGATGTTCAGAGCCAATAAAAATCATAGAGCACTTCCTAACGTACAGTTTGTCTCTTAAAAGAAATCTTAAGTGTTAATCTTTTGTGGTTAAAAAATTCCCGATAAATTTTAAGTTACTGAATAATTTCTGATAAGTCCTTTCACAACGGTAATTACATTCGGCATGGCTTTATTGGCTGCATTCAAGACTTCTTCGTGGGAAACGGAATAGGCAATATCCGGACCGCCAAGGTCTGTAATGATGGAAATACAGAAAACATCCATGCTCATATGTCTGGCAATGATGACTTCCGGAACGGTGCTCATCCCTACCATATCTCCACCAATGGCCTTAATCATTCCATATTCTGCCGGAGTTTCAAAGGTTGGCCCTTGCAGCCCTACGTAAACACCCTGGTGAATTTTAATATTATTTTCTTTAGCCGCTTTTTCAGCGACCTCAATCATTTTTTTGTTATAAGGCTCACTCATATCCACAAAACGTGGTCCGAAAGAATCAATATTTCTGCCACGAAGCGGATGCTCAGGCATCATATTAATGTGATCTTTTAAAATCACAATATCTGCTACACTGTAATTCGGATTTACTCCGCCCGAAGCATTGGAAAGGATAAGGTTTTTAATTCCCAGCAGATGAAAAACACGTATCGGAAATGTTACGGTTTCCATAGAATGGCCTTCATAGTAATGAAAACGGCCGCTCATCATCAGAACTTTTTTCCCTTCTAAGATTCCATAGATTAATTTTCCTCCATGTCCGGCAACGGTAGTCTGCGGGAAATTGGGGATTTCATGGTATTCCAGTGTATGAATGGCTTGTACTTCGTCTTGTAGCTTTCCAAGCCCTGAACCTAATACGATTGCGAAATCAGGAGTTTCCTTAATAATACTTTTAATGAAATCTGAGGTCTGCTTAATTTTTTCTAACATAATCTAAGATGATTTGATTGAATTCTTCCTTTTTATCAATAATGACATTGATAGGCCAGTAGTAAACAATTTCTCTAAGATAGTCAAAAGTTTTCAGACGTACATAATCTTTCTCCGTCGTCAGGATCAGTTTATATTCGCCCAGTTTTTTGTATTCTGCGTTGATTTTTTTAATATCATCGTCCGTGAAATTATGATGATCCCTGAATTTCAGATGCTTCACCCTTTGTGAAAATTTTGCCAGATGCTCAAGAAGAGGTTTTGGATTGGCAATTCCTGTGATCAGCAGAATGTCATAATAATTCAGATTATTGTCCGGAAGCATTTTATCTTTTCCGTATACGTTTTCATCATAACCAATGGATGAAAAGAAAACTTTTTGGTTATGAGAAGGTCTGATCCTTGAAATGTAATATCTTTTTGTTTCCTCTGTCAGTTCATCAGGACATTTGCTGACCATAATGATGTCTGCTCTTTTGGAACCGGCCCTGGATTCTCTTAAGTCTCCGGCAGGAAGAAGATGGTCTTTAAAAAACGGGTCGTTAAAATCCGTCATCAGAATATTGAACCCGGCCTTAATGGCTCTGTGCTGGAAGGCATCATCCAGAACAAGAACATCAAGGTCCATATCTTCAATTACCTTTTGGGCTCCCGGAACTCTTTTCTCCGAAACAGCGATTACAAAGCGGTTTTTAAAACGCTCAAAAAGCTGCATGGCTTCATCGCCCACCATTTTATAATTACTGTCGTAATTGGTTACTTCATAGCCTTTGGTTAATCTTCCGTAACCACGTGAAAGAACACCGGTCCTGTAATGTTTGGACAGGTATTGGGCAAGATACATCACCATAGGCGATTTTCCGCTTCCGCCCACGGAAAGGTTCCCGACATTAATTATCGGTGTTTTGAACTTTGTTGACTTAAAAATTCCCAGATCATACATTGTGTTTCGGATACCCGTTACCAAATGATAACCAAGGGAGAAAGGATAAAGGTACCATCTTTTCATACGATTGCAAAAATAGGAATTTTTGCAGGGATTTGATGCAAGATTCTCAAAGACTTTTCAACAATTATTTCGTGAAATTAAAGTATTTTTGTGGAGTTATTGAAATACATTGAGATACTTTATAGAATTTTCTTACAACGGAAAAAATTATTTCGGCTATCAGATACAGCCGGACGCTGTTTCTGTACAGGAAGAGCTGGAGAAAGCACTTTCCACGATTCTGAGGGAAGAAATTAAAACCACAGGAGCCGGAAGAACAGATACCGGAGTTCATGCTAAAAAAATATTTGCCCATTTTGACACAGAAAAAGTGCTGGACGAAAATCTTCCGCACAAGTTGAACAGCTTCCTGCCTCCTGATATTGCGGTGAAAAGAATCTTTCTCGTACAGGATGATTTCCATGCACGTTTTGATGCTACTTACAGAACCTACGAATATTATATTTCCCTTGCTAAAAATCCTTTTACCCAAGAGTCGGCATGGCAGCACTGGAAAAGACCTCTTGACATTAATAAAATGAATGAAGCCTGTAAGATTCTTTTTGAATATGAAGATTTTACAAGTTTTGCCAAGTTGAAAACTGATAATAAAACCAATATCTGTAAGATCTACAAAGCGGAGTGGGAGCAGAACGGGACAGAACTGAAATTTACGGTTTCGGCGAATCGTTTCCTTAGAAATATGGTCCGGGCTATCGTTGGAACCATGGTGGAGATTGGTACCGGAAAAATAAAGCCGGAAGATCTGCGTAAAGTTATTGAAGATAAAAACCGTAATGCCGCAGGAACCTCTGCTCCAGGACATGGGCTCTATCTGGTGGATGTAGGATACGAATTTTAAACCCAAATCTATGATTTCTGGACTTATTGCTGTAGCCATATTTTTTATTACGAGAAGCTGGCAGCCCGTTTCGGAAAGAAGAAATGGCTTTATGGTTTTTTAGGAATTGCTCTGTGTTTCGGGCTACAGTTTATATTTGGTCTTACGTACGGAATAGCAGGTGTCATACAGGATCCCAATCACTATTCGCAGGATATTGATTTCCATTCATTCACTCTGGTGAATATTCTGGGCTGGATTTTTTCTGCTATTGTGGCTTTACTAGTCGGATGGTACTTTGGCAGACGCTGGAAGAAGATTCGCTGAACAAACCAGCATATTGAAGATTATAGATTAGCGAATCACATTTTCAGGCCGGAGTCAATCTAAGGTAGGAAATCCGGAAAAAGCCAAAACTATTCATATTGTAAATGATGCCTATCTAAAATTTTCTATGAGGATTTGCTGAAGTTGTAAAGGCAGACAAATTATAAAGTCTTATTTTTGCATAGAATTTTTAATTCTTTTCTTCAATTCGAACAATGAAAAAACAAGATACTTGGGGGATTATAAGGAGGCTGTTCTTTATCGGGATGAAATTCCGTTCCTGGTTCATCCTTACATTAGTAATTTCCGTTATACTATCCATCGTTTCTACCTATAGACCTTATCTTACCATGGAAGTGGTGGATAATGACATTACCAAGCTTAAAGACAAAGCTTTGATGATGAAACATATTTATATATTGGTAGGGCTGGTATTTGCAGAAACTGTTCTGAACTTTTTTCTGGTCTATTTTTCCAACTATATTTCTCAGAATGTTATCCGTGATATAAGACAGAGGTTATACGCCAAGCTAATCTATTTCAAGACTTCTTTTTTTGATAAAACTCCTATCGGACAGCTGGTAACACGTGCTGTAGGGGATGTGGAAACTATTGCTACAGTATATACAGATGGATTTCTGATGGTTTTTGGGGATATCCTCAGAATTATTTTTGTTCTGGTGATGATGTTCAGTACCAATGTACATCTGAGCTATATCACCCTGGCAATTCTTCCTTTAATGGTAGTGATTACCCGATTTTTCCAGAAAAGGCTGAAAAAGGCTTTCGGAGATGAGAGAAACTGGACATCTAATCAGAACTCTTTTGTTCAAGAAAGGCTTGCAGGGATGTCTATTATTCAGGTTTTCAACAGACAGGAATCAGAATTTAAAAAGTTTGATGATATCAATATTACCCTGAAAGGAGCCCTTTTAAGGACTGTTTTTATTTTCTCATTATTTTTCCCTGTGGTAGAACTTATTTCGTCACTTTTCATCGGATTTATTCTGTTCTATGGAGGATATATTACAATAAGTGCCGGGGTAGTGATTGCTTTTATTCAGTATATTTCTATGCTGATTCGTCCTTTAAGGCAGATTGCTGACCGTTTTAATAATATCCAGCGAGGTATTGTAGGTGCGGAAAGAGTACTGGGACTGATGGATGAAGAGAATTCAATGCCGAATACTGGGACCGTGAAAAAAGACCATTTTGACGGAAAAATAGAGTTCCAGAAGGTACACTTTGCCTACGATGAAAAACAGGAAGTATTGAAAGGGATCGATTTTAAAGTAAATCCGGGAGAAACGGTGGCGATTGTAGGAGCTACGGGAGCTGGAAAATCTACCATCATCAGCTTAATTACAAGGCTTTATGATATCAATTCCGGAAAGATCCTGATTGATAATGTAGACCTGAAAGATTATGAACTGTATAACCTGAGAAGTCACATCGGGGTCGTATTGCAGGATGTTTTCCTGTTCCATGGAAGTATTTTTGAAAATCTTGCCTTTGGAGACAGTAGCATTACACTGGAAAAAATAAAGGCAGGTGCAAAAGAAATTGAAGTGGATAAGTTTATTGAACAACTTCCGGGCGGGTATGAGTATGTTGTGAGTGAAAGAGGTTCTTCTATATCTTTAGGGCAGAGACAGCTTTTATCTTTCCTCAGAGCCTACCTGTCTGATCCGAAAATTCTTATCTTGGATGAAGCAACATCATCTATTGATCATGAAAGTGAAAAACTAATCCAGCGGGCTACTGAAAAAATCACGAAAAACAGAACTTCCATTATTATTGCACACAGGCTTTCAACCATTGAAAAAGCAGATAAGATCATCGTCATGGAACATGGGAAAATTGTGGAAGAGGGAAAACATCTGGAACTTCTTGATAAGAACGGATATTATGCCACTCTATACAAAGCCCAGCTGCGTCACGAAGTAGAGTTGGAAGAAGAAAAAGAAGCATAAACGGGAATACATTAATTCGACTCTATTCAATGTCATATTCCTTTTCCAGGATCTTTTTAAAATCCTCCTTCGAAACACCGTTTCGGGATCTGAATTTCATGTCAAGGAGAAAATCATCAGTATAGTATGTATTACGGCCATAAACAGTATCTAAAATATGCTGAAATGAATATTGTTTAGATTCAATTTTATATATTTTACCTGCAGAAGAGTCTATTTTGATGGATTGCTTATCCTGCTTATTGAAAAATAAACGTTCTTTAATTTCCAGATTATAATTTTGCCCGGCTCCGGTATCCATATGTGGATTGGTAAAAAGCAAAGTGATATAGGGAATGGGTACAATAAAAAGAAAATTCCAAAGCGTATGGTAAAAATAAGCATAAGAAAAATCTAGCCTTACCCTGATAAAGCTGAGAATAAAGCCGCCAAATAACTGGCTGAAAATAATTAACGGAGATAGTATATAAAAAAGAGCCGTATCATTATTATAATTGAAAATATGGATGAGGCCGAAGAAGATACTGAGACTATAGACTGCAAAAGGAAATATACAGTTCCACTTGTCTCTTTTAATAATTTTGGAAAACAGCCTGTTATACCTCAGAATATATCTGAAAGCAGCTTCTTCAACCAAAGGAACTATGATGACAAACCAGATTATAGAAGATATAAAGGTTTCACTATATTCCAACCGGTCAGTTTTTAAAGTGATGAACTTTTGTATTCCATAATTTAAAAAGCTAATCAAAGTCAGATTGAGGATAAGTTCCAAAGACAATAAGGTAAAGATCATCCTGTAACGTTCTTTGAGGGGAGGCTTTAGTTGTATATCATCAGGTCTCTTTAAAAAAGATAGAAAATCGGTCAATATAGCCTGAGTTTTTTGAAGAGTCATTTTTTTCTATTTATATTTTCACAGGACAAATTTGTTACAGACGAAAATAACAAAAATAAGTCCTGTGCAGCACAGAACTTATTTTTTATAAATGATCTAATGGTTCATGAGTCTTAGAACTTCAGTTTTTTAGTCAGTACTTTTCCATCTTCCAGAACGGCTGTTACAGTCACGATACTATTCTTTTGGCTGATCGGAAATCTGTATTCTGTAGATTTAATACCATTTTGGTTCATAAGAAGCCTTCCTGAAGCATCATAAATGTGCAGAGAATTTATTTTGATATCACTTCTTACATACACAAAATTCTCATCTTTAAAAATATCAACCGTATTTTTTCTGGCTGTATCCTTTGCAGATAATGAATTATTCTGACTGATAATCACCGAATAATCTTCTACCTGTCCATATCTTGGAGTATAGCAGGCGGTAATTGCTGTACCGTTGTAATCACCAATTACCCTCATTCTTAGCGGAGTATTGAGTACTGCAGTGGCAGGTGGAGTTACAGAAGCTGTAGCCGAAGAACCATTGCTTATGTTGCTCTGATTAAGAACCAACTCAGTTGTTTCATTGAACTGTCCGTCATTATTGTAATCAATATAAGCTTTAATGATATGCGGATTACTTAAGCCCGGCATCACAGTAAGAGCAGTAGATGTTCCTGATGGAATAGTGGTTTTTGATGTTCCTAAACAATACGTTCCGGTAAAGTTTTCATAAAAGTTATTAGCTGCCTGTTTATAATGAGAAGAATAGTTATTAATGTTCCCGAATTGTACACCAGTCACTCCGATATTAAAGTTCCCCGGCGTGGTGATAGAAGCAGGAACACAAGCTGTGGCTAATACAGAACTGTTAGCCGGAATTGCTGAAGATGCTACCGGAGAATTGATTAATGATTGTCTGTACTGCAGAAGCTGCGCTGTAGCACGGTCTGTCTGTCCTTGTGTAAATAAATTTCGGAAACAGAACGTGTAAGCCATCACATTTTTTTCACCACCGGCATACACCTGGCTGGTGCATGGATTGATCTGCCCGGTCTGGCAGGTATTGGGAACAGAAGAGTGGTAAAGACTTTTCATCGGCTCAGTATCACATACAAGATCTCCCTGAAGGGTACAATCTGTGTTGGTTGGGCAGTCTCCGGTAGAGGTATTGTAGCCTTCATGGGTATGGCGCAGGCCTAAAGCGTGTCCGAATTCATGGGCCAAAGTTTGGGCATTTACAGCTGAGGCACTGGTCGACATGAAAGAATAATCATTGGTTCCTCCCGGGTAATACGCAAAGCCATTCAGTAATCCGGAGTTAGAAGCCAGTCTTTTTACGACATATATGTTATAATATTTGCCGGTATCCCACATTCCGAGAGCTGTGATGTCCGATGCGGTTACAGCATTAGTGGTATTATCATTGTTGACACCGCCGCTTACGTATTTCGGAAGATGGGAAGCATTGATTCTGTTAATTCCGTTGGTAGCATTACAGCTGGGGTCTATTTGGGCAAAAACAAATTTTACCGGAAGCACAGCACTGGTTCCTGCCATTCCGCTGGATGAGCTTCCTGCAAAAACGCCGTTGGTATAATTAATCCACGCTATAATATCCGCATCAGATTTATTATTAGGAGTTCCTATGGCGCTGCCATCTCCAACAACATGTACTACAACCGGAATTTCATAGACTTGATTTTTATTGAATTTGGATGCAAGTTTTCCACTTTTGATCAGTTTGGAGAGCTCAAGATTGAAAGCATCATCACGGGCTTTCTCTTCGGGAAACCTTTCATAGTGCTTTTTCATCAGTTCATCCGTTCCACATTCCTGGAATTCCAACTTCTGTGAATAAAAACTCGTGCATAATCCCCCGGAAATAAGAAGAAATAATAATTTTTTCATAGTATTTTCGATTTAAATTTTTCAATTTTAAAAATAAATAAAAAATACCATATAATGAATACTGCCTGATTTATAATTCTTTAAACTGATTGTTGAGCTCTTCAAATTTGCTGATCAGTCCATTCAGTTTTTCCTGTTGTTTTCTTACCGTTTTAGGCCTTATATAGAACCAATTGAAACCAAGCCAGGCCAAAACAGCTCCATAAGCTAATACAGCGGAAGAAAATTTCATCAATGAAGTGTATTCATACATATACAGACAGATTCCCAGAAACAGCATGATGAAATAAAGATTGAGCATAGTCGTTTGCATAAACTTCTGCTTATTCTTCACAGCATACAGGCTTTGCAGATACTCACTGTTGGATTGAGTAGTATCAGTTTTGTAAAAAAACATGAACATTCGGTTATAGGCAAGCAGAAAAATAACCATTGCCAGGATAACAAGTACGATTCCGATTTTTGTAGTCATCATTTGAGGCTGGTAGCGGAACCAGATCAATGCAATGCCGAGGCAGGTGGCGATCAGGGCAATATTAGTAAGAATCAGCCTGCGTAGGTTTTCATTTCTGAATTTTTTCAGTCTGCCAAGGAGTTCTTCCATATTGGGTTTGTTGGAAGCCTGTTGTTTCCATATATTTTTGAAATCAATATCAGTAGCCATTTTCTTTAAACTTTTGCGTTAATTTTTCTTTTATCCTGTGAATTTTTACCCGGACGTTAGATTCTGAGAGTCCGGTAATCTGGGCAATTTCTACCTGTTTTATTTCTTCAAGTTCCAGAGAGATAATGATCCTGTCCGTTTCCGGTAATTCGGAAATAAACCGGTAGAGCAGCTGGATCTGGGGTTCCAGAGATTCCTGTTTCTTTTCTTCCAGGTTTATGGGAAGTTCTGTTTTAGCGAATTTTTTCTCCTTTTCAATCTGGCGGAGACAATTATTGGAGGCAATTCTGAAAATCCATGTTCCGATGCTGGATTCATTTCTGAATTTCGGAAGCTGCTGCCATACAATAATAAATGTTTCCTGAGCCAGATCCCGGGCGAGCTCTGCGTCATTGATGTATCCCATGCACAGCCGGAATATTTTCTGCCAGTAGAGTTCGTATATATTCTCAAATATCATTATTTCGCAGATAAGAAATTATTCAGCTGATTCAGATACCAGTCTTTATCATCATACATAATAAAATGTAATCCTTTGGATGCATATTGAAAGTCAGCATTTTTTAAATTTTTATACTGTCCCTCAATAGCCGGTTTGAAATTGATAAAGTAAGATTCCAGTAAAATAAGGGAAGGGCATTGTATGGATTTGATTTTCTCCCTTAAATCCGTATTGGAAAAATCACAATACATTCCGGCAAAAGTTTTCCGGTCTGATTTTATACTCCATCCGATAACGGTTTCCTGCATGGAAGTATCTGCCAGAAGGCTTGGGATAGCCTGAGCCTGCATTGCACGGAATTGTTCATCGGACATAGCGGTTAGGGTATTGATCATTGCTGAGCAGTCGTTGTTTTCTTTGGATATAAAATTGGGATTGGATAGGGCGGCCAGACAGGGAAGAGCATCTACAACGACAATTTTGCCCGGCAGTTCCGGATAATCAGCGGCAATGGCCAAAGCGAGACCGCCTCCCATACTGTGTCCAATGATCATCGGTTTTTCTATCTTATTATTTTTGATGTAGGCGGCAATTCCATTTTCCCAATCTTTAAAACTGGCATCTGGCTGTGGTTTTGTTCCTGCAAATCCAGACATTGTTAGCGTATAGCAAGTGAAATTTTTTTCAAATTTCGAAGTGGTGTCTTTCCATACCTCTCCGGAAGAAGCAAAGCCGGGAATCAAAATAAGCGCCTGCTTTCCGGTTCCGGTTTTCTTTATCTCAAACGGATAGGTTTTTTCCTGACCAAATACATTGCATGCTGCAGCAAAAAATAACAGAAGGATAAGAAGGAATGTGAATTTTTTCATGATTTCTAAAGTTTTAAGGTTTATTTGTCTTTTAGAGACGAACCTTTTTAAAATGTTACAAAACTTTTTCAATTTTTTTTGAAAAAATATTTTTTCCGCCTTTAAACTCCCGTTATAAAGCAATGTCATAGGATTTTTATAATATAGTATTCATAGGGAGCTGTCGTAATGAATTAGTCAGACTGAACTAAAAAAATAAAATAAAAATGCTTTGATAATCATGGTTTCCGTTAGTTTTGTTGTTGTTTTTAATACTGTCAAAAATACGGAATGTGTATCAAAAAAAATAAAAACATCTTTTATTGGTAAAAAAAACAATAAAATATTGTGAAAGTACTATGTTGTATTGATAAATTTATTAACTTTAATTAAAATTTGATAAATAACCCTAGCTTGGAAAGGGGTATGAACATAAATAGTATTTTTTAACTTAAATCCAACAATATAAATGAGCACCAGTATCCAAGACGAATTTAAAGTCTTTAAAGATGAATTGAGAAAATTGAATATCGAAGTACAAAAAGTAGTAAAAGTAGGAAACGGAAGTATGGATTTTCATGAAGTTTTCTACAAATCGCCAAGGTATGAAGAGGTAAAGAGCGTGTATGTCCAGCGACATACTCTGGACAGCATGATTGAAAAATTTAAACAAGCTTATCATTAAAAAATATACCGTTCGCTGCAGATTTTCTGCGGCGAACGGTTTTTATTCTCTTGTAGATCAGTAGAGGTTTGCGTCATAAATAAATGAAGGTTTCTGAAACCTATAACGATTGACGCTTAAGTAAAAAGATTATTCTCGTCAACTAATATGCAGCAGATAACGCAGATTTATTTTCAACTTTAATAAAAAATACTAGATTTTTTTAACTCCTTAAGTAAGCTTACGGTATTAAACTTTGAAACGGCTTAGTGCCAAGTTTTGCGCTAGTGACAGCTATAAAAACCATATTTGTAACTCCCATTTTCCTTTCTTTAAACTCAATCTTTATCCAATGCTGAGTTTTCCTTGGTATCTTTCATGGTAGCATACACAATCAGCGAAAATAAAATACATCCCGTGATATACCAGTAAAAATAATGCTCTGATCCTATCTTCTTAAACCAAAGGGCAATATATTCCGCGGTTCCTCCGAAAACAGCTACTGTAACAGCATAAGGGAGACCTACGCCAAGTGCCCTGATCTCAGAAGGGAACAGCTCTGCTTTTACCACTGCATTAATCGAAGTGTATCCGCTTACAATAATAAGAGCAGCCATGATCAGGAAAAATGCAGTGAGCATAGAAGTCGTATTGCTTAATGCTGTTAAAAGAGGAACTGTAAACAAGGTTCCTAAAATACCGAAGGCCAATAACAGTGGTCTTCTTCCGATCCTGTCTGATAATCCTCCGAACACAGGCTGAAGGCAGGCAAATATAAATAAGGAGACAAAAGAGATCAGCGTTGACTGCTCTTTAGTAAGGTGAACCGTATTCACCAGAAACTTCTGCATATAGGTGGTATATGTATAAAAAGCCAGTGTTCCGCCTAATGTTAAACCAATAACGGTGAGAAGTGCTTTAGGATGCTTTAATAATTCCTTTACGGTCCCTTTCTTTTTTTCGCTGGTTTCTTTTTTATTCTCAAAAGCTTCCGTTTCATGTAAATTTGATCTGAGGTATAAAGCAACAACCGAAAGTACAGCTCCAATCACAAAAGGAATTCTCCAACCCCATTCTTCCAGCTGAGCTTCTGTAAGAATTAATTTCTGAAGGACCAGCTGAACGCCGAGAGCAATAAGCTGGCCGCCAATCAGGGTTACATACTGGAAGCTTGAATAAAATCCCCGTCTGTTCTCAGATGCCATTTCGCTGAGGTAAGTAGCAGAAACCCCGTATTCTCCGCCAACACTCAGCCCCTGAAGCAGTCTGGCGAGGAGCAACAGCATTGGTGCAAGAATTCCTATTGAATGGTACGTAGGGGTAAGGGCAATAAGTAATGACCCAAAAGACATCAGCAGTACAGAAAGCGTCATCGCTTTTTTTCTTCCGATTTTATCCGCAATACTTCCGAATATCCAGCCTCCGATAGGACGCATCAGAAAACCTACGGCAAATATTCCCGCTGTATTCATCAACTGTGCATTCAGATCGGAATCAGGAAAAAATGAATGGGAAAAATAGATAGCAAAGGCTGCATATGCATACCAGTCATACCATTCCACAAGATTTCCGATGGAGCCGCCAATAATGGCTTTGATCCTCTGCCCGCTGGTTATAGATGATGTGTTCATATATCGGATGAGGATTAGTTTTTGCCAAAAAATCTTTTTATTTTGCCCAGTAATCCGGGCTGGGAAGGAGAGGGTGAATAATCCGGCTCAGGTGATTCTGTCTGATCATGTGGCGGAGCAGCTTCAGCGGTTGATGCAGCTAAATTCTCTGCCTCTTTTCTTTCTGTAACATGAACTCTGTTGGGTTCCTGTATTTTCTGACCTGTTAATCTTTCAAAATTAATTTTAGCCTTGTTAAAAATCTCCATTTCTACCTCAGGGCGGTCATCCACATGATTTATTTCAGGAATGATACCGGAGCTTAATTTTACAGATTCACATTCAAAATCGTTCATAATTCCCTGGTGAATTCTTATGGCTGTCTCGGTTTCGCCCACTTTTTCAAAACTCTCAGCGAATTGAAGCATATCTTCTCCTATCTCATACTTTTCAAGAGTATTACCAATGGAGTTGCTTATTTTCGCCTTTGCGACGGCAAGATTGGCGATGGATTTTTCTTCCCCTGGGTTGTTTTTCAGAAGATGGATCAATTCCTGAATACTTTCTCTGATTTCAGGTAAAACCCTGAAATTGTCAATATGCTCGAGATCTGAAAGATAAAAACTCTGATTCATGGCTTCAGTGGCAAGATACTGAATATGGGTACTCGTGATGAATGCCAGATGAACCAAAAGAATAGCATATTGTTTCAAATGATCTTCATTGATCTCAGATTTTTCAAGGGCTTTGTAAAGCTGAAGTCCTTCTAAAAATTCAATCTGGTATCTGTCACAGGGAAAACTATCCTCATTGACCTCAACAGAGTTGTTATTTAATATTTCATAAACATATCTGTGGATCTGAAGCTCTTCTGAATTTTTCAAAGCTTCTTTAAACTCTTCAAGTTTATTTTGTTGTATCAGTTCTATCATTTTCCTGGTATATTGAGCGCCAATATACAAATTTCATCCAGAAATAGAGTGTATCCAAAAAGAATAGTCTTGATTGTATTCACACCAATTACTTTAAAATCTGTATCCCAGGGAAATTCCGCTTCTGAAACCTGCCCATGGCCCGTCTACTTTTACTTTTGCACCGTTAGTATTCGTTTCTACGGTGTAATCTACAAACGGGAGATCCAGGTTTTCAATTTCTTTTTTTAGCTGTGCCTGCATATCGGGAGTAAGAATATAATCTGAAGTCATGGTGAAATCACCCGTTCCGCTGCCGTAATGAGCTCCTGCAATCCAGAAATCAAGAACAAGATTCTGGCTTTTGGTGAGGAAAAACTGCGCGCCTACCATCAGTCCGCCGCTGTTGCCACTGGTACTTCCCTGACCTTTGAGCGGAATCTGGTAGGTAGTGCCACCTGGAGCATTATAATCGTAATAAAAATCAAAAGTGTTGGAGGAAACATCAGAAAACCGGTAATAAGGGGCAAAATAAAAACCCCTGCCATAACCTTTTCCTATATAAAACCTTGGCTCTATAGTGAAATTGGTCGCTTTTACCCGTAAATTCTGAAATCGTTTTTCATCTTCATCCTTTAAAAAAGCATTGATAAAAGGAACTTTTCCCTGCAGCATGGTTCCGAATCCTATATTGAGCGAAAACCATTGGTTGATGGCTCTTTCATAGGAAAGGTTGATATTTCTGAACGCATAAGCAGTCACGTTGGTCTTAATGATATTCATTTTGTCTGCAGGAATGGTTTCGGATTCCTGCGCACTGGTTTTCAAAAACAGAAAACACGGAATCAGAATAAGAAATTTTTTCATGACGGTATATTTTGTGGTGTAAAAAAATACCAGCAAAAAACGGGCAGAAAACTAAAAGTATTTTAATATGATTTCATTTTTAACTTTCAAATAATAATATGAATGTTGAATTGAGGGTTGTTGGCGGGTTTAGGTAAAGAGATAAATAAGGAATTAAAAATGAAGGTCTTATTTTTTTTAATCTTCCTACCTGGCTATTTATTGTAAAAACCGAATGTAGCAAATATAGGAGTTCAGTTGTCCTAATAGTATAAAACTAATTTCTGATATGAAAAAAACAATCTATACCCTTTGTTTTCTTAGCAGTATTTTCATGTTCTCGCAGGAAGCAAAAAAGGATACAGTAGATACTTCAAAAACAAAAGAGATCCAAGAGGTCATTCTGAAATCCCAGCGAAAAAAGCAATTTGCGGATAAAGCGGTCTATACTTTTGATAAAGAAGCGCTGGAAAAAGCCCGTTATGCCAAAGATCTTCTCCGCACTCTTCCGGAACTGCAGCTGGACCCAATTTCCAATACTATCACGAGCACAAAAGGAGGAACAACGCTGTTTCTTATTAATGGGGTTGAAGCTACAGACCTTCAGATCCGAAGTATAGCCCCCAATGAGGTGGTAAAAGTGGAATATTATGACATTCCGCCTTCACGCTGGGCAACGAGAGCTGATACTGTGGTGAATATTCTGACGAGATCTACAGAAACTGGCTATCTTTTAGGCGCCGATGTTACTTCTGCACTGAATACCGGATTTGTGAACGCTTCAGCCTATGCTAACTACACAAAAGGGAAAAATGATTTTGGTCTCGAATACTCCCTTAGTCTGAGAGATTATGACAACAGGAAGGTAGAAAGTATTTATGATTATGATCTGAGCGGACAGCATTACCGTTCGGAAGAAAAAAGGACAGACCATTTCGGATATACCACACAGAATATTGCATTGCGTTACACCCGCATGGTTCCTGATAACTACACCTTTCAGGCTAAACTGAATATGGATCTCGTAAGCAGCTTTTCAAAAACAAAAGGGGAGAGTTTATTTAGAAAAGACAATGCAGAGGAAAAGCATGAGATGTTCAAGAATTACGGTTCAGATTATATCAATCCTAAGCTGGATCTGTATTATTCTAAAAAGATAGGCAGTAAAGATGAGCTGAGTATTAATGCAGTAGGTTCTCATTACAATACGGATATTACAGAATTTGCGAAGGAGTGGGTAATCTCATCAGGGAATTCTGTGTATGATAATGATATGATCCTGAAAACAGAACAAACTAATTTTGTAGGTGAATTAGCTCACACCCATGATTTTAAAGCGGGGAAATTATCATCCGGCTACCGTATTTCGGGTTCTTCTATTTCCAATGATCTGAATAATCTTGCAGGATATTCACAGTACAACGTTAATTATATGGAACAGTATTTCTATTTTGAATTTTCAGGAAAGAAGGATGAATTCACTTACAGGCTTGGTGCCGGGCTTACTAATATTCACAATAAAAGCGCTGAGAATACTTTTAATGAATGGTCTTTTACCCCAAGACTTATTTTAGGGTATCAGCTGAAAAATAATCAGAGCCTGAGATTTACGGGAAGTTATACTCCGGTAAGTCCCGGAAGCAATGCGCTCAGCAGTAACGTTGTACAGCAGGCTCCGAATATTGTACGAAGAGGTAATCCTTTTTTAAAGTCACAGCAGGTATTTTCCAATAATTTAATTTATTCCCTGAATAATAAATATTTTGATTTCAATGCGTCCCTGTTTTACGTTTATACAGATAGGATCATCAATCAGTATTATGTTCAGGATGATACTTTCGGAGGTTATGCACTGACTTATGAAAATGCTAAAAACGGACAAAAATACGGTCTGCAGCTTACAGGATCTTACAAACCTTTCGGGAATAGCCTTTTGGTTTTAAAAGGAATGATAGCTCCGGTATCAGAAATGATCAGGACAGCATCAGGAGAGCTTATCAAAAATAATTATCTTTCCAATTATTTAGTAGCGTCTTCAGAATATAAGTCTTTCAGTATACAGTATATGTTCAATATTCCGGTGTATACTTTAAGCGGAGCTTTCCTTATGACCAATGAGAACAAAAATCACATTTTTGCCAATTATAAACTGAAGAGCTGGACATTTACCACAGGAATGTACTGGATAGGAATGCCTTCGCATTATAAAACAAAAAGTCTTCCGCAAAGTTTAGTGAACTACAATGTTGATACAAAGATTATGAATAACAAATCCATGTTTGTTTTAGGAGTAAGCTTTGATTTCTCAAAAGGTAAGAAAACAGAAATTCAGAGAAAGCTGAATAATGACACAGCTCCGGCAGCTACTTTCTGATGTTTATTACAAATTAATTCATAAAAAAATCCGTTCAGAAAAATGCTCTGAACGGATTTTTTAGTTAAAGCTGTTTAACCTTTTTTATTAAATCACAAAAGCCACAAAAGATTGAGATACTTTATTTAAAGTTGATCATTACTATGGAAAAAGAGCTTTTGTGCCCTGTGGTTAAATTTAAACAAGTTTGTTGAGAAAAAGTTTTATTTTTTAATGAATTTTGTACTTTCTTTCTTAGCATCTTTTCCAGAAACTTCTATGAAATAAGAAGATGCAGGAAGCTCAGAAATCTGTACTTTTCCGGATTGGATATCCGATGTTTTGATTAGTTTTCCGTCTAAACTGTATATTTTAGCAGTAGAGTAATTTGCATTTTCCCCTATAAATCCGATGAAGTCCTGTGCAGGATTCGGATAGACTTTGAAGCTGTCTTTTTTTACCGTTTCCTTCGTACCCAGGAAAGTCAGGCTTAACGCCTGTGCCGCTGTAGTCGTCTGGTTCATGTTAAGGGCAGGAACGTTGATGTTGGCACTGGTATAAGATAATAAAGGAGCCTTGTTGGTACCGTTGTAATACAGGTAAGAAGTATTGGTGATGGTTCCTGCCGGGAAAGGACCTACTGTAAGGTTAAAAACCTGAACGGATTTTATTCTTAAGACATTCGTATAGGTATTGGGTCCAATGATCAGGGTTCCGGAGGCATCTGCTGAAATATTGATATTCCCGCTGAAATTTCCGGAAGCTGCTGATGAAGAGAAAGTTCCCTGTGCTGTATCGGTTTCCGTATAACCAAAAGCTGCAGGATAAGATATATAAGTTCCGTTGTTTGCTGCGAAATTTAAGGTGGCATCAGGCGTAATAAGTCCGGTAATTTCCAGTTTAGAAGCCGTTTGTTTAAATAAAATAGTGTTACCGCCTCCTGTCATTTTTATGGTAGAACCGGGATAAGTGGTGATTTCCCCTGCATCAGGAGCCGAATATACCGTTGGAGATGCAGCACCTTGTGTGAGAGAAGCATTGCTGAATACTACATTGTTACCGGTAGCAGAATTATCCACCGTTCCGTTGATGATCACATTATTTACCGTTTCGCCCACAACAGGGTCGTTAAATGCTTTGGTAATGGTAGTTTGTGCAGAGCAAAGCCCGAAAGCTGTGAGTGCTAAAAGTAGAGTTTTTTTCATGGCCAAATTTTTTGTTAAAGTTAAATAAAAACAAGAGTTAATTTTAACATAATCTATTTTTTAATGAGAAATTTCTAATAAAAAAGCTGAGTTTGGGTAAAGAAGCCAGGATTAAAGACTGGAAGATGGAAGAAGGAGGCCGGAAGTTACCTTTAGTTATAGTATTGAAGGCCTCCGTAAAATCAAATTATCTAAATCAGAAACTTTAATTCCGAACTGAGGTTAAAAATAGCCATCCGGTAAACCGAACGGCCATTCTGTACGTTAAATATAAGGTATTTGTTATTCAGCCTTCTTTTCAGGCTTCCTGTCTTAGTTGCTGATCATTGTGCGGTAAGCATGAATATCTTCAATGGTTACAACACTCATTTCTCTTTTGATGGCAAAATCAACGATTTCCGGAAGTCGGGCCATTGATCCGTCTTCATTGGTCAGTTCGCAGAGTACGGCATCATCACCGAGATTGGCGAGCTTTACAAGATCTACACTGCCTTCGGTATGTCCGCGTCTTTCGAAAACACCGTTTTGTTTAGCAATCAGAGGGAAAACATGTCCCGGGCTTGCAATATGAGCAGCCTGTGCGTCTGCTGCCACCGCAGTTCTGATGGTGGTTACACGGTCTTTAGCCGAAACACCAGATTCTACGCCTTCTCTGGCTTCAATAGAAATGGTAAAAGCGGTTTGATTTTTAGAGTTGTTATTTTCCACCATAGGACGGAGGTTCAGGTGCCTGCTTTTTTCTTCCGAAATACATAGGCAGACAATACCGCTGCATTCGCGGATCAGCAGTGCCATATCCTGTTCTGTAATGGTGGATGCGGGAAAGATGATATCGCCTTCGTTTTCGCGGTTTTCATCATCTACTAAAAGAATTCCTTTTCCCTGTTGTAATTTAAGAAGTGCGTTTTCTACACGTTCTGTGGAGGTTGCTCCAAATTGTTCTAATAATTTTTCCATGTTATTTTACTTTTAAAAGGTAAAATAGTCTTCGGTACATGGAAATGAAATACGGCACAATAAGCCCGTAAGGAATCTTACTGACCGTTTCATTTTCTTCTCCCATCCAGACTTTAACTGTCGGTTCCGGAATTTCACCAGATCAGTCCCTTCAGAAGAAAGGAGTCGCGGACTGTAACCGCCGGTAGGGAATTTCACCCTGCCCCGAAGAAAACTTATCCTAAGTTTTGCTGTATGTTTACTTTAATTTTTTTATTTCACTATTTTCTATT
The DNA here is from genome assembly GCF_031456375.1 of Chryseobacterium sp. 2987. NCBI lineage: Bacteria > Pseudomonadati > Bacteroidota > Flavobacteriia > Flavobacteriales > Weeksellaceae > Chryseobacterium > Chryseobacterium sp. 2987. Next base: position 277,729 of record NZ_JAVDUN010000004.1, on the reverse strand, counting down.
TAACGTACAGGCCGCTAATTTCGGGAAGTTTTTTGAGATGGAGAAGCGTTTTAACGGTTAATCTGCTCAACAGGATATTTAAAGTCCGGATACTGAATATCAAAATCTTCCGCATCATCATTTTTTCTTTCACACCAGCCTGTAGATAATTCAATATCACCTAATCCGAAAAAGAAATGTTCATTTTCATAAAAACGGATGTTATATTCTTTAAAATGATCTTCTGTTTCCTGGATCCTTGTTTTATATTTTTCCAGCTTTTTCTTATTCATCCAGAAAAATGAATATTCTGAATAAACGGTTCCTGCTCTTACCTGTGCATATTCAAAATCCAGGTGATTTAAAATGTCTTCAAATTCCCGGATGAAGTGATGAAGGTCGTATTCATACTGAAGAAACCATTTGGCTGTTCTTCCGAAAGAAATCAGAGCGTTTTCATAGCAGTAAGGAATTTCCAGGGTAGATGTAGAAAATATATCGGGATGAAAATAATAGTAGTCCTTAGTTTTCATCCTGTTTTGAAGAAAATCAAGAAAACCCTTGTAATCGGAATCCAGCATAATGGCTCCGAAAAAATAATTCCACTGATTCATTTAGTTGATCTTTTTGAGATTTTTATCATAAAGCCCTATGAGTAAACTGTTTCCGTTTCCATCAATTTTTATACCGCCGTACGCTGCTGTTTCATATTTTTTGGCATGTCCTTCCTGGAAAAAAAAAGATTCTGCACCGATATTGACATTCCAGTCATCAGAGGTGTAATTAATAAGGTATTCACCAGCTTTCAACGGGGTTTTGTTTTCCTGAAACCGTACTCTATGAGCCACCCCGTTTTTATCAAGAGTTACTACGCAGTAACCGCGCTTCAGAATACCTTCTGTTCCGATAGTGTTGGCAATAGCATATCTTAAACTCATATAATCACCCTGCATCAGTGACCGCGGATCTACAGGGGCAAGTTCCAGTAAAATCAGCTGCCCATTTTTAAGCAAATCTTCTTTTTTGATAACCGAATAATTAAAGTATCCCAATAACAGGATGAGATTGAAAAGAATGATGAGCCATTTATATTTTTTCATGGGAAATCAGTTTTTTGTGTATGAATGCATAAATTGCCAGGAACATGATCCCCGAAGAAAATAAAAGGATGGATTTAGTCAGCAGTGTAAACTGAAGATCGTAATACAATTTTCCGATGAAAGAAATCAGAGCTACACAAGCCAGTACCCATCCGGTTTTATTGTTGACAAGGAAGCTTAGTAAAATAACAAGAATGGCGCCGGATATTGCCGGAGATAATGTTGTTGGCAATAAAATTAAAGCGGTCAATACATAAATGATGATCTTGAAACGGGAATGGGTAACCTGTAATTTTTTTAATAAAACAGAGACTACATACAGAACAGCCAGAATGATCACTGCCGAGGATAACCCGTTGTAGAGTGTCAGCACTGGTATGGATAATTCATCTTCAAATCCAATATAGGCCAGCCCGGCTATGAATGATAACGTCATTCCTATACAAACGGGATCGTATAATCCGGAGAGAATTCTGTTGGCTGTGATGATCTTTGCTTCGTTAAGAAAAATAAAGGTGACGATGAGTGCCTGAACTGTAATGAATATATAGGTTAGATCATATAAATCGTTGGTGATAATAAGTGACAGTATACTTCCATTGAGAATGAGTACAGAAATGAAGGAAAGAATATAATTGTGAACCAGAAGCAATACACATAATGCAATGCCTATAAAGGTAAGCTGCATGGTGTTATCGTGACTGGAAAGACCAAACCCGAGAAGTGAAAATCCCGTAACATAAAATGAAACAGATAGAGTGTCTGTTATTACTTTCTTTGAAAACCTGCTGAGAACCGCAGAACCTGCAATACAGATTCCTCCAAATAGAATAATTCCTTCTTTTGAACTGAATATCTGGGCTAAGAAAAGAAATCCGATAAATGCCAGACAGGCGAGTATCCCTCCGAAAATAGATAATATTTTGATGGCTAATGACTGGTCCGTTTCTTTTTTCTGATAGACTGAAACAATAGCTTCTTCATCAAAATGGATTTCCCTTTCAGTTGAGGTCCGGAGAGCATCCATCAACTCTTTTATATTTTCTTTATTTCTCATTTTTCCACTTTTTTTGAAGGTTGAGCAGATTTTTAATAACCAGTGTAATGCTTCCTAATATAAACAGGGAAACAAATAAAAATGAAGCTACATTTTCTCCTGTAATCCGGAAGATGAGGACGGTTATGATGATGACAATACTGAGCGGGATGACGGCAAGATAAAAGATGTTTTTTACTTTCAATGCATATAGGATTCCTAAGGCATAGACTACTACGACAGGTACAGCCAGAATAGCTAGTGCTGAGGTCTGATTATCAAAAATTCCGATTACGATTCCACAGGTGGCAAAGCTGGCAACAGCTAATGAAAGAACGTTTGTAAACCAGCTGGGTATAACTGCTTTTTTGTACATGGAAATCAGAATGCCCGATACTAATATCATCCCATTCAACAAAAACAGAATGGTAAAAACATAAATCGGCCCCTGATCATTGCCCACCTGCTGGGTATACAAAACAAAAGTGGTATTGATTAAAATGATATAGATCAGCCATAAAGGAGCAAAATCAGAGATAATGACCCACAGAGTGATAAAAATAGTCCATGCTAAAAAGAAATCGTAAGCATTGGCTCCGGTCTGATAGATCTGCCCGAATACGGCAAATAGAACCCCAACCAAAACGGCTGCCCCGGTAAGAATAATTTTCCGGATATTAGGATTGATTTTAGGAAGAAAGGTAAGTGCAGTTGCAGCAATAACCAACCCTTCTGTCAGTCCGATTTTTGCAAACTTGGGTAAATCTGCCCAGTTGTAGGCAAAGAAAAAAATGATTCCGGATACGGTAAAACCAATTCCAAGGGTCATTAAAAATAACTGAAGAAATTTCTGCCAGGAGCTTTTATCGGTGTAAATATGTTTTTCCAGAATCTCAGCGACTTCTTTTTCAGTGAGATCGCTGTACCTGCTGAGAATCTGAATGTCTTCTCTCTGTATGTTTTTCATATAAATTTTGAATGGATAATCTGTTTTTTAGGATCTGAATGAACTTGCATCATTGAACAATTCAAATCTAAATATTAAATTTCTGAATAGAGAAATGATGGTTAAAATAAATCCATATTTAACAAAGGTAATTCTTCTTTTGCAGGATGATTCTTAAAATCAATAAAATCCCTGAATTCAGGGGTGTCATCACAGAAAATAATATCGAAGGTAAACCGATCGTTCCCGTAAAGTCCTCTGTGAATCATATTGGCGGAAAAAACAAGCAGATCACCTCTGTTTAACGAGATTTTCTTTCCTCTTTCCAGATCATCCCCTGGCTTTCTGTTATTTATTGAAAGTCTGGTTTCCTGTTCTACTTCCTGATCCCATTCTCTGTGAGTCCCGGGAATCAATTCAATGCCGGATTCTGCTTTTAGGGGAATTCTGAAATGAAGGACATTTTGGGTGATCATATTTTTCTTCTGTTCTTCAATGGTCATTCCTGTATACTGAATGTCACGGTGCCAGTAATTGCTCTGTTTACCGTTCAACGGATCAAAAAATAACTGGGTATTGAGAAATATGGCTTTTCCGGGAAAAAGAGTGTGGATAAGTTGTGAAATCTTTTCCTGAGAAATAAATTTGAATAGATCCAGCCTTTCCTGTCTGGTAATTTGTTGAGCTGAGGTAATGCTGTGACTGTTGATCGCTCCGGCTTTATAATCTGCGTCATTATCTTTCAGCCAAGCCCGATGAAAGGTATGGAGAATCTTTTCCAGAGGCTGCAGTTCTTCTTCAGAGAAAAACTGCTCTAAGTAAACGTATCCCTGATGATTATAATTCTGCTCTATATTCATAATGGTTTTTTATAGCGGATTTTAACTTTCCGGTGGAAATATTGCGTCTGCAATTTCTAACCATCTTTCCAGTAATAAATCGGTGTATATTTCCTTATCGAGACCATAAGATCCCAAGGCATACCCGTCATTCCATTCAACTAATGCCGTACTTCCGTTAGATAAAATACCAAAGTCAATACCATATCCTCTGGTTTTTTCTTTCGAATTTTCCAGATCATTTATTGCATTCCGGATGACTTCCATATCAAGTTTATATTTATCATCACCGTTGTATAATTGTATGCCGACAATCTTTGAATTGTTGACAAAAACCCTGTATTCTGCTTTCCAGTCTACTAATTGTGAACAGTAGAGTTCCGTGTTTTTTGAAAATTCAGATAAGAGGTAAAAATCAGAAACCGATTCCATTCTGAATCCGGTGAAAAGCTTTGTATCAGATTTTGGTTTAACAAAAACGGGGGCAAGCTCTCCGTCTATATTTCTTGAAAGTTCATGGATGGTGGTTGTCCATATATTTCGCTGGAGATACTGATGCAGACATTGGGGATAACAATCTGAAGGCGGATTAATTTTATATTTTTTGAAAATTGAAGAAAAAACAAAATGATTTCCGGCAACAAACGTGGTACGGTCGATATTCAGTTGATTTCTGAAAATCTTTTTATCTGTGAAAAGTTCGTATCCGATATTTCTTTTTTCTAATACATCGATTACGTCCTGATGTTCAGGTTCCAGTTTTTTATTGCCGTATTCATGGATATAAGCCTTTTTGATCATGTTAATTCTTTACTATTTTCAGGGTGTTCTTAATATTTTCTCCATCTTTTTCCCTTTGGCCAGTTCGTCAATAAGTTTATCCAGATACCGGATATTTCTCATCAATTCATCTTCAATGTCTTCTACACGATATCCGCAGATAACACCTTTAATCAGGGAAACATTCGGATTGATTTGCGGTGCCTGTTCAAAAAATGTTTTAAAATTGGTTTTGTTATCCAGAATATCCTGCAGGCTCTTTTCATCATATCCGGTCAGCCAGAATATGATTTCATGAACTTCATCTTTTGTACGGCCTTTTTTCTCTGCTTTTTGAATGTAGTGAGGATATACACCGGAAAAAGCCATCTCATAAACTCTCGTATTCTGCATTTTTATATCGTTTAGCGTAATTCTTTAATAACCTTGTCCAGTATGCGGTTGAATTCTTCCGGTTTCTCCAGCATCGGATAATGGCCGGTTTCAGTAATGGTTACATAATCGTAATCTTTTAAATACTTCCGGTTATTTTCAAGGTGGGTAGGAGAATTATCAGAATTAATGGCTCTTACCGGAATCTGAACCTGCTTGGCAATGTCTCTGAAATCTGTTTTATATAAAGGCATCAGAAGGCTGATCGCCATTTCCGGTTCGTTCTGTAAGAATTCGCTTTGGAGTCTTTCTTTTACTGCCGCAGGTGTTTTTTCCGCAAACAGGTATTGAGGAAGAATATTTTCTACGGCATTTTTAAAATCGCTTCTGTAATGGGTAAATAAAAACTGTTCTGCCTGTTCTTCTGAAAAATATTCATCCAGATTTTTCAAAGTATCTATCAGGATCAGTGATTTTACTTTTGGAAGTTGTAAGGCAGCTTCAAGAACATATGCCCCGGACATAGAATGCCCTACAAGTATAATCTCTGAAGAATTGATACTGTCAGCCACAGCTTTAATATCGTCAGCGTACCGAGTGCTGGTCCAGTCCTGTCTTGAAGCATCTGATTTTCCATGTCCGGCAAGATCCACGGTTACCATATGATACTGATCATTGAAATATTCCAGCTGATCTTTCCACCATTCACTGTTGCCTAACCATCCGTGGATAAAGATGATAGTTGGATTTCCGCTTCCTGATTCCTGATAATAAATTTTCTGTCCGTCTGAGGATACTGCATATTTTTCCATGGAAATTATTTTGTCTTTAAAAAACTAAATTACAAAAAATCAGTATGTATAGCCCGTTGGACTGTAAAAATATATGTGATCAGCGGGATCTGTGGGAAATTGAAATGAATGTTGGTAAGTGCAATGCGCAAGGCTTTATATAGTATACTGTTTTTAAGGCGCAAGAAAACCCAAGGTTCTCAGCTATTTTCAGCTAAGAATTATGCAGATTCAAATTGGTTTATACATTTTGAAAATAGATTTGAGGCTTTGTGTAGCTCTGCAATATGGTGAAATTAAGAGATCTGCTTTATCTGCCGGATCTGCGAGCATATAAAAATTCCCACAGATCAGCAGATGTTTTTGTTGTATTTCAGGAAATTACCATTTCCAGACTTGCGGTTCGTTATTCCAGATCAGCAGCCTGAAATCTTCATAATGTTTCCCGTTGCCAATGGTGTGGGTATCTCGGTGCCCTTTTCCGAGTTTCAGTTTGTGCAGCATTCCGGAACATGAACCTACCCAAAGGGTTTCTTCGTTATCAGAAAGTACCATTCCGCTGATGGTGGATCCTAAAAAGTGTCTCCACAGCTGGTTTCCGTTTTTATCAAAAGCTTTGATATATCCATATGCATCGCCAAGAATGTAATAATCTTTTGTGGAAGCTCCTGCGTATACTCTCATTCCTTCATCAATGTAGATAAGATCATCACTTTCTGTGTAAGCTTCAATGGCTGCGCCTTCATACTGATCTGAATTGATGGCAATGGTAATTCCGTTGTAGAAATGGCAGGAATTGGTAATCAGCTGGCTGTCGTCTTTAGAAAACAGACAGAAATGGGGATAAGAAGACTGAGGTCCTATTGATCCTATGCTGTTCCCTTCAGCATCCAGTATTCTGTGGTCATAATTCTGATCTCCCACAACAATGTAGGTGTTATCATGGGAAAGGGTTGCATTTTCCATATCGATATCCGGTGACCAGTCTTCTTCGTCATCTTCATTGATAGGGTGGATCAGTTTCTCGCTGTTTTTTGAAACCAGGTAAATACCGTTTGAAGAAACGATCAGGACTTTGCTTCCGTCATTGAACGGGATCATTTCTGTAATACCGGAATCTATCGTTTGGTCAAATGAGAACTCCTGAATCAGTTCGCCGTCCCAGTTTTTATACAATGAAATAGTCTCATCACGGGCTATGGCGAAGATATTTCCCTGTTTAGATTTTCCTATGGCATGGATGTCTTCGTTAAGCGGAGTGATTTGATCATGATCAAGAAGGTAGGCCTGTCTCTTTTCATAGTGGGCTCCGGTTACGAAAACTATTTTTTCATTCTCAATAAAACACATCTGTTCGATACTCTGGGATTTCTCTTTCATTAAAGGAATCATGGGAGTGTGAGCAGGAGGAAACTGTTCTCTGAAACGTTCTGTGTCATTATTCAGGTTGGCAGTTTTCAATAACTCAAAAACTTCGGTTCCCAAACGGTCTCTTTTATCCTGTGGTTCTTCACCTTTCCAGTTTTCCCAGCCGTTCTTTTCGCCGAATTCTACCATTTCATTGATTGCTGTTGCATAGTGTTCTCCTTCTGAGAACCATTCTTTTTGGATTGTAGTGTTTTGCATGAAGTCGTGTATTTTGTCCTGTTTAGGGATAATATGGGTAAGATAATTATTTTATTTGAAATATACCGGGTTATCATGGCTGCCATTGATCTTTATATAACTTCCTTTCAGCAGAAGGGGATTAGTATTCCCTGTTTTTTTGGCAGTAAATTCAAGGCTTATGATGCTCAGTTTTTCACCGGATTTAAGAAGCTTTTCTTTTGGAATTGAATAACTGCCGTCTTTCCCGATATTCAAAGTGTCGGTTTTTCCCGGTGTAGCAATGGTTATATTAGGGTTTTCTTTGTCTTTTTTATCAAAAGTTTTTGAGATATAGAGTTTATTCACATCATGAAGTTCAGACCAGCGTACGGAGAAATCCTGACTGGTTGTGCTTTCGGTGGTGGTGATGCGGGAAGGATCGCTTAATTTCAAGGCCGGAATATTGCCCAAAGCGAATTTTTTACCGTTGGCCAGCTGGATTTCAACCTGATACTGCTCATTTTCCGGAGGAATATTTTCAAGCCGGTATTGATAGCTTTTGGTGTAGTAAAGCTGCTGTATGACTATATACTCCGCTTTTTTCCGGTTGACCCATATGGTAATTGAATCACTGCCGATTTTCTTATCCTTTTTATCGTATAAAGCTACCGACATGATATTGTCTGCCTGGTCTGTTAAGCTCTGATAGAGGTCGATTTCTGCTTTTATATCAGAAATATCTGTAATTTTTGAGGCAGGAACAGGTCCGGAGCAGGAGATAAGCAAGAGGATTCCTAAAAGTGGTATTAAGTATTTGGTGAAGTGCATGGCGGATTGGTTATGGGTTAGTTTTAAAATAATCTTCATTAATACTTCCTTCAAATTCATTTGAAATCATATTTTTTAATCTGTATCTGAATTTTGTTTTAAAGTTTCCTTTAATTTTAGGCTCAAAAACAGTGGCAATCTGGTTAGGTTTTAACATGATATACTGAATTCCATTTCCACAGCTATATTTTCTTATACCGGAAATTTCCTGCCAGTTATTTTCTTTATCTAAAGCTTCAAATATTAATGGGATATGATTGCCAAATCCTAGCATAATGTCCTGATATTCAAGATTGTGAATGGTTACGGGATAACCGTCATAATAGGTTGTTATCGTAGGAATTTTAATAGTAGGTTCTTTGCCTTCGATCAATCTGTCTATTTCTGCCTCTAAAACTTCCGGAGATATTTTAGTAGTATCAGTTCTGGTTATTGTTAATGGGGTAGATTGTCGGATATCTACAACTATTTTTACGTTTTTATATTCATTTTTGAATTGCTTGTGCAGTTCATCATCAGGCCGTTTATAATTATTTTTGAGAATAGGATTTTCTTTGGGATAATTATTGTAATTCAGTTCAATAGGTGATTTCAGATCTCCGATATATTGAATGTTTTTATGATAAAAGAAATAAATGTCTTCGGTTGTTTCAAGTTTCTGTTCTGAGATATTTTTATCTGAAATAATATACTCAGGATATTTTATCTGTGCAGAAAAAAAACATGAAAAGAATATAAATAGTAAGGGAAATATTTTCATCGCTTTATTATTTTGAATTAACAGGAACATATTCTTTTTCAATGTAATCATTAATGAGTTGAAATAAACGCAAATAGGATCAGCAGGCTCTTTTTCATTTTAACAGGTCTGAAAATTGAAGATTTAAGTTACAACATGTAGTATAATAACGTAAATTCGAGCCAAAATAGTTTTAAAGGTTTAATTGATAGGTCACCGCTTTGATCCTTTCTCTTCCGACTTTTCCTTCTGTAATTTTATTTTCCCACCCATTCCATAAATTCCTCAAAAACGCTCATCCATCTATCTTCTGGTTCTTCATCCGGATTTGTTGGAACCGTTTCAAATCCATGATCATATTCAGGGTAAATTTTAAAGGTTAAATTCTTTTTATGTTTTCTGATGAATTCCGACCGGATCAGCAGGGTAGACTCAATGGGAACCGCCTGATCTTTGGAACCGATAGCCGCAAAAATAGGAATGTTGATTTTTAAAAGGTTTTCCACGGCGGGTTCTGAAAATTCATGCCATCTTTTGTAGGTGTTGTTCTGCCAGAAAGTACTGATATTCGGCGAAGCTTCTATTTCTCCCAGTTTTGTATATAGGCTGTCTAATTTTTTCAATGCTGTATTTTCGTCAATTTTCCCTTCATTGGCTTCTTTTCTGATCATCAGCGCAAAATCATGATATTGTGTGCTTCCGCTTCCGGACCAGAAACCAATATGGGTTATCTTTTTATTAATGGTTCCTAATTTGGCTACAACATCACTTCCTTCCGAATGCCCAATCGTCACTATTTTTTTAGGATGTTTGATCTTTTTGCGGATCACATCTTTAATCACCTGATCATACTGCCAGGTCCTGTAGCTTAAAGATTCGTTTTCATAAAAGCATTTTGGAGCACGGTATTCTTTATTCACCGTTACAAAAGGGACACATTTTTTTGAAACCATAATAAAGGCATAATCCTTTGGCAGCTTTTCCAGATCAAACGGCATGGTGGAAACTTCAGAAACGACTCCTTTTTCTTTGGTTACGCTGAACATCGGAAAAGCACCGGAACCATGAATGAACAACAGGATTCCGGTAGTATCTGTGATTTTCTCAGGCGAATAGACATAATAGTTAATCGTATCATTCTTTTTGAATACTGAATAATGGCTGAACCGTTCATAAGAAGCTTGTGACTGTGAAAACGCCCAGAAAAAAACAAACAGAGAAAGTCCGGATACTATTTTTCTCATATGATGGATTTTTTATTTCTCTACTTTCAGATCAATATGTATGGCTGGTCCGGCAATAGTGGTTTTCATCCAGGGGCTGTAAAATTTTCTGTAATACATGCTTTTAAGTAAGGCTCCGCTTAAGTAAATCCAGCCGTCGAATCCGTTCATCACCTGCATCGATACGAAGAAATCCTGTTTATCAACCCAGATGTTTTTATCGCTTACGTCAAAAGAGAATGTGTTATCCACAATCTGATCTTTGGTCAGTTCTACGCTCAGATCCTCTGTAATGATGGATTGTCCCGGAAATTTATCGTTTTTTGAATAGACATTAAAGGTAAGCAAAATAGGTTGATCCGTTTTGATATCAACAACATTAAGGTTGATTTTCTGAAGCTTTATTTTTTTTCTGTTATTAAACAATACAGCCAATTCTTTCGACTGATCCTCTTTGGTTCTTGCCGGATTGTATCCGAACAGAATTTTTTTTGTTTTGGCGGTAGTCCCCCAGTTTTTATTGGTGTATTTTTTAGGATTGATGGCCACAGGCTGCAGCTCGGTAATTTTTTCGCGAAGGAGAATATCATGACTTTTGGCCTGAATGAAATCCTCTATTTTCTGATTAAAGTTAACATATCCGCCCATCTGAACGGTGATCATTTTGTTTTTGTCTGCATTCGTAAGATCAATGGAGTAGCTGCCTGCTTCATCTGCTATCGCGCCAAGTTTCTCTTGGTCTACGCCTATCCGGGCATAAGGGACAGGTTTGTTCTCATCAGAAAGTATTTTTCCGGCGATGATCTGTGCATTCGTATGACTTAAAATCAGTAGCAGAGCACTACTTAAAATTGTTTTCATGGGTATTGTTATATGGTTTTTGGATAATTTTTTAATCCTTAATTTATTTTTTGTGAAATTTATAAGCTTTCTATGTATTTTTCATAGCCACTTTTTTTCAACAGATCTTTGGCTGTTAGATGATAAATGTCTTTCCAGGAATCCTTGCCGTTCTTTTCCACATATTTTTCGATAATTCTGAATCCCATCCAGTAATTAATATTTCCCGGGGCATCCGGAAACAGTTTGACTTTATCGTTCTGCAATAAAGGATTTTTTCCTGAAGTATCGGCAAAGTATGCTTTTAATTGGGTGAAAAGTTCTTTTTCATGCTGAATAAACCAGTCCCACTCTTTTTTATTCAGGTGTACGGTTTCATGTTTTTCAAGTTTTCCTTCAAAGAATACATAGGTAAAATAGCAGGCAAATCCTTCATCAATGGTCTGGTTCAGGGCAGAGGCATGATCCGGATCAGCATTTCTGGATTTTTCATAAGCCATATGGTTTAATTCGTGAGGAAGGTCCACTTTAAGAACAGAAGGAATTTCTATTCCTTTATTATTAAGTTCTAAGGCAAACTGTTCGTTGTTGCATCCACCGAAAGCAATTCCCGTGATAGGGGTGAAAATTAAACTTATTTTGGCCTTAGGCTGATAAGGAACCAGCTTGTTGAATCTGACAAGCGTTTTCTTAAATGTTTTTTTCAGATCAATATTTAAAAGAATGTTGGTTTTCTCTTCAAACATCTGCCTGTTTTTCAGATACAGGCTGTTATTCCATTCAGCCATCCCCTTAGTGGTATTGAACTTTTGGGCATTTTCATCCCCGAAGATCACCGCATAGCAACTATCCCAAAGCTTTTGATGAGGTTTATAAACATTGTTGATGATTCTTGCCGAATCGTACTGACCGTTTTTATGGGCAAGCATCTGATGCTTAAATGAATTAAGGATGACAATGTTCCCTACTTTTACACTGTCTTTTACCTGTTCCAGCCTGTTGTAATTAAAATTCTGATCATAGGCTGCCCGGGTTGCACAGGAAAAAACGGCCAACAGGGATAAGATCGAAATAATGCTTTTCATTGAATTTTTATGGTTAGCTTTTTAGTTTTTTTAAGTTGGGATAATTGGTTTTAACTTTTAATCCTGTTTATGTCTCATCGTGTTCTCCGTCATTTTCAGGATAACCTGTAAATTCGGTACTGCCTTTACAGCACAGGGGATGATCCGGCCTCTGCAAAAATAGGGGAATATCGGGAGTTTGGCTATATTTCCGCATCAATATTTCTTTGAGTTCAAAAAGCTATCCCGTTTTTGCTGGTTATTTATTGGTAATATCAATCTTCAATAGCTTCAATGCCCTGTCTTTTCAGTTCTTCAAGATGGTTTTTCATTGTTTGAAGCTGTTCTTCGGAATGCCCCTGCCATTCCATAACTTCTCCTATTACTCTGAACGGATGCAGCGAACGGTAAGATTTTGTAGGATTACCCGGAAATTTTTTATCGGTAAGGTTGGGATCATCTTCAATGGGACCGGTAGGTTCAACGATATAAATTCTTTCTTTTCCCTCTCCCTGTGATAGTTCTGCGCCCCAGGTTGCTGCTTCCAGCGTAGCGGTAAGGTAAATGTATTTCGCTTTTCTGTTGGTTCCGTAGTTGGAATTGAAACCGGGTTCAATAAGATCACCTGTTTTCAGATCTGCCTTGGTTCCGTGATAATAAATAACAGGATCCTGAATGGTATCGGAATTCATTGTATTACTATTTTTATTTCTGATCTTTATAGATATTCCAGAAGTTATAATCCGTCATAGGTGCATCTGTAATACCAATATTTCTTCCCATGGTTACAATCTGTCCTCTGTGATAAGTGCCGTGGATGATGGCATGCTGAATGTATTCATATTTGGAAAAATCACACTGAAACCATTGGGATTCTATCTTCACGTTTTGGGCAAGATCTTCTTCTGAAAGCCCTTCAACATATTCCATTAATTTCCTGGAATTATCTTTGATAGCATTGAAAACTTCATCTTTGGTGACTGCCGCTGAGGTGGCTTCAAAATCAAAATCGTTGCCTTCGGAGATATGGCTCCACCAATATTCCTGAGTTTGCCAGATATGATGCAGGGTTTTAAGGATAGTCGGAAAGCTTGAAGGGGTTTCCTGATTGAGCAGTGCATCAGATTTTGTGGCCAGCCAGTCGATGTATTTATTGACTACCCAATTGTTGTACTGTACAGTGTGAGTGATTAATGTTTTAAGATTCATAAGTATTGTATTTTGTGGTTGGATTTTATTTTGGTGAAATTATTTACAGTTCAAAATGACGGTTGTGATCATAATTTTCAGGGTTTATCAATGATTTATTGCAGTAGGTTGCGGTTTCAAAATCATTAATGCTGATGGATAAAAATGAGATATCCGGAAATAATTCCGTGAGGCTGGTGATAATTTTTTGTGAAAGATCTGCTTTCTGTTCCGTACTCCGTCCTTCCATGATGTATCCGAAAATGTGGATAAAATTCTTTTTATCTCCTCCGAGCCGGTAATACTGATAGGGCTGTAATCTTACTTTGATGTCATTTACGGCAAATAATCCGGTAGATTCTGCGGTTTTGTAAACGACATTCATCATTTCATCAGGCGTTTTCAGCTGAATAATATCCTGTGAACAGTCTATAACAAAGTGAGGCATGGTGATCTGGTTAACGGGTTGAATTTCGCAGTATTATGCTTGATAAGCCTCGTCGAAATTAGTAAAAAAGATGGTATGAAAAATACAATATTGAAAAAATATTTTACAGGATGTTCTAATGGCCAGGTTCGGTTATTCCGATCATTACTCCGAAATCCCCGTCTTTTTGAATCCATTTCTTTTCAGGAAGGTAAGTTCTTGAAACAAATCCGTCAAGATATAAAGCATTCTGACAGCCCATTTCTTTAAAAAGTGAAGCAAAATCATAAAAATTAACCTCTTTTTTGGACATCGCAAAAATGATTTCCCCGTTTTCGAGAATTCCTACACCATTTCTGATGTTCAGATTTTTAGAATGCTGCTGAAAAGTAGGGTTTATTTTCCCTTTGATAAGAAGCATGGGGCCAGATTGGGTAGCATATTTAATTTCCGGGGATGGAATGAATTTTTTAGTTTCAGTAATTTCCGGTTTATTATTTTTGGTGATATAAAATACTCCATTGGGTGGAAGATAAAAGTTTCCGTTTCCTTTTGAGGTGTCTATAGGGTGGAGGGTTTTAAAATTCTCAATATAAAGGCCTTTGGGAGCATAATCGGGATCAAACATGCCTCCGTTCATGGCGAAGATTAACTTTTCATTTTGGGAAGCTGTATAATTTTCCAGATTATTGAGGCTTCTGATAATTTCATTTTTACCGTCTTTCCAATACATCCGGATGTTTTGTTTTTGAGGATCTACCTGATAGATCACAAAGTTTTCTTCATTCCCAATCTTTTCTTTACAGGAAAGCAGAATGAAGAACAGGAGAGATAGATAAAAAACGGTATTGAGTTTCATAGAAATATCGGAGGATGAAATAAAAGTTGTTGATTTATTCTGTGTCAGTTAAAAGCCATTCTCCGTTATCATATTCATAGGTTTTTGAAATGGAATTCGAATTGATCATTATTGTTACCTGTACTTTATAGCCGGGCAGATTTCTAAATTTGAAATAAAGCGTATCATAGGAATAATTTAATACTTTATTGTAGATAAAATCAGTTTGTAATACCAATTCTTTATCCTGTTTTTTTTCGGTGAGGTAAAAGAATTTTTCGTTCCCTTTGTTTACTTCCTGATCCTTCACCATACCGATTTTGAATTCTTTATACGGACTAAATTCTTTCTCCTGGTCTGCGCCAAATAATCTGTTGGAAATACTGAATCCGAAATTCTTTTCACTGGGGACAATAATTTTTTCGTTGAGAACTTTCGACAAGGAAATAAGATCATCATACGTCCAGTTCCGGCCGCTGTAAAACGGATTGGTTGTATTATATTCTTTTTCACAAATGAATTTGTCATCATCCATATTACCACATACTGTATTGCTGTAGGTAACATAGAATAATATAACCTCTCCTTTGAAATCAGAATTACTTAAATCATTAATAATGACAGACGTTAATTTTTTAAAATCAATGTTTTTTGCTTCTTTGGATAGCTGTTCAAATAAGGCTTTATTTTTTTTCTGTATTTTCTCACATTTTCTCAACTCAGCTTTTGTGGGTTCATAGCTGTTATAATAGGAAAGGGTATCTCTTTTTTTCTGGGAAAAGCAGGAGAGTGAAGTGGTGAAAAAGAGAAGGATTAAAAAGTTTTTCATAGGTTATATTGATCTTTACAGGAGGTTTGGAAGAAAATCAGGGATGAAATAATAAAAGCTGTATTTAATTTTCAAGGCAATAAAAGTTGATGTTTAATATTGGTTTTTTATTGAGTATCAATTAAGCTCCATTCTCCGTTATTATATTCATAGGTTTTTGAAATAGGTATGAAATTGATCATGACAGTTACCTGAACTTTATAATCCGGAAGGTTCTTAAATTCGAAGTAAAGTGTATCATAAGAATAATTTAATACCTTATTGTAGATAAGATCAGTTTGTAATAGCAAATTTTTATTCTTCTTTTTTTCAGAGAGATAAAAGAATTTTTGTTTTCCTGATGTACTTCTTTATCCTTCACCAGACCGGTTTTGAATTCTTTATACCGGCTTATTGCCTCTTTCATATCTTCTCCGAATAACCTGTTGGAATTACTAAATCCGAAATTTTTTTTACTGGGGACAATTATTTTTGTATTGAGAATTTTCGATAAAGAAATGAAATCATTATAGGTCCAGGATCTGTTATTATAAAATGGATCAGTGGTGTTATGCTCCATGACACAGTTAAATCTATAATCATCATCATGACCACATATGGTATTGATGTAGTTAACATAGAATAATATAACCTCTCCTTTGAAATCAGAATTTTTTAAATCATTAATAATGACAGACGTTAATTTTTTAAAATCGGTATTTTTTGCTTCTTCAGACAGCTGGTCAAATAATTCTTTATTTTTTTTCTGTTTTAGTCCGCATTCTATTAATTCATTTTTTGTTGGCTCATATCTGCGATAATAATAGGAGGCGGTATCTTTTTTCTGGGAAAAGCAGGAGAGTGAAGTGGTGAAAAAGAGAAGGATTAAAAAGTTTTTCATAGGTTATTTTTATGTTCAAAATGGATAATAAAGAGAGGTATTTCAGGTACTCATTTCAATATCATCCCAGTCGGAGTCTTTATTGATCAGCCATTCCAAAGCTTTTCTTCTTTCGTATACCAGGCCTTCATTGATCTTTGCCTGCTGCCCTTTAAGTCTTTCATCTACGCAGTACCAGTGCAATCGGTAATATAGATCCAGCATTTCGTAAATTTCATCATCGGTTTTTAAGGTTGATAGTTGGTTTATTTTTTCATTGCTGTCATTTTCTTCTAGGTTAGGAAGCATAGAGGCCATTTCATCGCTGCACCATTGGGTTTCATCAAGATGATCCACCAGTCCGGTTGTCCACATTAAAGCCCAAAGGCCTTCAAGATACCATCTCAGGGAATTGATTTCATACTCTGTTAATTCGTCATTGTCTTTTAGCAGGATTTCATGTTCCCAGTTGGAAAGATGCTGAGTCAGTCCGTTCTGATCGATCCATTTTCTGATGATGGTGATGGGAGCCTCAAATGAAATATTAATCAGGGCATTCATCACACCCATTCTGCCTTTTATTTCTTCTATGGTTCTGGTATTGGGATCTTCCAGAATGGGCAGCCAGGAATTGAATCTGTATTGCCGGCTTTCGATTAACTGGTTATTGCGTTCTCTCGTTTTAATTTTTTGTTCTTCGGTCATTGGTGATTGTTTTTAATTAAAGCTTTTCAACGATAAAGATAAGCCACAATTTTTTATACTTAAATTTTTTCAGGAACAAGCATTACTGAAATGAAGTACCAATTATTCCTATGATTCCCATAAGAAATTCCGTACCAATTTTTTTTAAAAGACTTTTGTTTTTGAGCATGATGATCGTGCTTTTCGGGGTAGAAAATTACAGAAAAAAGATATACTCTATTTTATTTTATCAGTTTTTTAACAGCCTTTTTATATTCCTGTTCAAAATTCACCGATTCACGGTCCTCAATGATGTACTTTAAATCTTTGACCTTGTCGCCGGTGATTTTATATAAGTTCAGATAATTTGTTCCTGAAACCACATAACTTTCAACCCATTGATATTTCGGATTGTATACAGGATTTTTAACGGATTCAAAATCCAGAATTTTCTTAAACGTTTTATTTCTGTTGTCGAATACATAAAGATAATAAGTCCAGTTGCTTCGTACATCTGAAATATTCTGAACAAGAAGGTCTTTTATTCCGTCACCATTAAAATCTTCAAACTGAATTTCTCCTACTTTGCTATAAACCTGATCTTTTAAGATTATTTTTTTGTTTTTATAAATCGTTAGGTTATAATGCGGTGCTTCATCATTAAAACTTTTTACACCTATTAAGGATACCACGATGTTTTCTTTCGGATAAATACTGTCTGTTTTGATCTGCTGATTATTTTGCGCCCAAAGGAAGGCAGAGAAAAATAGTAGCATAAAGACATATGCTTTCCGTGAAATTTTAATCCTGAAATTCTCCATAAACCAGTATTTCTGCAATGTTTTTAATGTCCAGATTATTTTCTCTATTCACTTTTTCCAGACGGCCGGCAAAATCTTTTAGTTCATTCTTCGCTTTTTCAACAGCGGTTTTAAGTGCCGTTCTGCTTATTCTGACTTCATCAAGAGGTACAGGAGGACAAAAGCTTTCCTGAATTTCAGAATTCACAAAATCAAAAAGAATATCATCATCTATTTGGGTAACTTTCGGTGAGGGGTGGCCGCAATAGAAATACGTATTCTCCTGATCATCAATTAAGTCCTCCCACTCTGTAATGTCGGTTAAATCAGAGCAGCACTGAGGAAACAAAATGTCCCGTCCGTTGATTTTCAGAATATAGCCGCCATAGAAAGAACGTGTCAGTTCTTCAGGGCTCTTTTCTTCATCATCCTGCTTTTCCATTTCAACTTTAAGAAGATTAAGAAGATCCTGATGAGAGATCGAATGGGGTTCATAAAGTGAAGAACCTAAGAGGTAGGCCTTCAGTGCTCCTGAAAATCCGGCAATCTGATTACAGGTGTTGTTATAATTTTCCCATTCTTTCTGGTATTCCCAATAAGGCCCGGTTTCAGGAAGTTCTGTTTCCTCATTGGATATTGAGATTTCAACAACGGGTATGAGTTCTACGATTTGTTGTTCCATAAGATTTAAATGTAAGCCGTATATTATTCAATTTTTCCTCTGAAATATCCCCCGGCCTGATAAACAGAATCATTAATATTCGATTGTATCTCTAGTTCTATTTTTCCAAAGATACTGTCGCCTTTCTTATATTCCGATTTATTTAGGATGAGTTTTTGTTTTTTGATGGAATATCTGTCCCGGTCCAGAAAATCAAAAGGTTTCATATTATCGGTGTAAGTTTCAATGGAGGAAGAAAACCAGCTGCCTATTTTCATGACCTCTATATTTAACCCGGAATATCCGTCTCCACTATTGAAATTCAGGCTGAGTCTGTTTTCTGAATTCTCATGTAGAGAAGGGTGAAAACTAAAGCCTATGGTATCATTTTTTGCTTCACGGTCAAAACTGAAGTCAGTACTGATTGCTGAAGAACCTGTATTTAAAAATCCTGGAGCAAATACTTTTTTATTGAGTTTCTTTACAGCCGTTGAATTCGACACAGAGCTTTGGTATTCAACTTTATTAAATTTTAAAAAGAAAAATGCGGTAAAGATAAAAGCCAGCGCTGTAATAAAGATTAAAAATATTTTTAAGATGTTTTTCATTTTACAGACATTAATTTCCCCAGGAGTGCAGGAAGCTTGGTTTCAGGATTGATTTCATCATTGTTCCAGTAGCTCATTACGCAGCTTACATTTTTATCCCTTACTACGGCGGCCACATAATAAACCGTCAGATTTTTTCCTCCCGACATTCCTGCTAAGACTCCTGCAACTCCTGTAAAATCATAAAGTATTTTTTTAGCTTTTACAGGAACACCTTCAAATTCAATATCCACCATTTCTTCGGACACTACTTTGCCCATTTTTTTCGATTTTGTGATGTTGAACTGATTTTCCACAGCTTCTTTTGCGTCATCCAGGGTTCTGTGAACACTCCAGTTCATTTCTCCGGCATAGGGACACTGAACGATATTGATGGAAGTCCAGTAACAGCCGTTTCCCAATTCAATTTTTCTTCCTGCGAAATTGATGGAACTGATGCTCATCGGGGAAAAATTTTCTTCAGGAACTTTCTTTTCCATGATGGCGTTCACAAGTTTTTCTTCAGTTTCCTGATCTGTTTTTCCGATTTTGATAAACCAGACCACAGTGATGGTTTTGTCCGGATTTTCTACAAAATAATAATGGTTGGTCTGGGAAAAATCTGCGGCAACCTTTTGCTGTTTTGTCACCAATAAGTTGTTGAAATTGATTTGATTGTCCTTTACTTTTGCATCAGAATCCGAGATCTGATGTTTCCGGAATACTTTTTTTAGCCCTTTTTCATCAAATGTATTGGAAAAAACTTCGCTAGTTACGCTGTATCCGTCAATATTGTACCAGATTTTTCCGTTATTTTTTAAAGCGGTAAGTCTTTCAAAGATGTTGTTTTCCTGTGAGAAACAGACAGAAAAAACAAGAATGAACAGAAGATTTACTATTTTCATGATATTGAGATTGGGTTATTAGAAAACTAAGTTAAGTAAAAAATGAGTTGAAAAATCAATATGAAAGAAGTTTTCACAGGCTTAGTATAACCGGAAATCTTCTGCAATAACAAATTGATTATTAATCATTATCATTTTGTGATGAAAGACGGTTTTTTCTCCAAATGATTTTAGTTTTACCTGATGTTTTTCGCAGACTTTTTCAATATTTTCAACCACAGAAAAGGGGGCATTCAAAAATTTTCCACTTCCGTTTTTTATATTTTGAATAAAAGTATGTACGTTTATCCCGGCATTGATTTCTATATAATCTTCCCAATTTCGCCAGCCACCTGTAGCTGTTTCAATGGTTCTTTTGATTTCTTCAATAAATACATCAGGGTTTTGTGGCTTTGAATTGATAAAAACATCCAGATTACTTTGATTATGGTTGATCAGCAGGGGATGTTCTGTATACACTTTTAGTTTTCCGGATTCTTTCTTTTTTAGAAGGGCTTCCCTTTTGTTTTTAAAATCAAAACGCAGCAATGTATTCTCTACATTAAGGATGATAAAAGTGGTTTTAAAATCTTCAATATAAACTTCTTTATTCTGCAGGTTTTCTATGGTAATTTTTGTTTCCACTAATTAAATATTTCTAGCCTTTTTTATTTGATACAATAATCCTGCAGCTAACCCTATAATTCCTCCTATATATCCGAAATTATGGATGGAACCTACATTGATAAAACTCCGGATGTTCTTAGTTCCGGTGGGAATATACCAGTCAGTATTTTCCGGTGATAAAAATAAAACGGAAAACCCATAGCCCAAAATCCCTGAAATAAATGTGATGCAGATATTGATCAGGATTGATTTTATGGTTACTTTCAGAACTTTTTCCGCATCAAGAAATAACGAGATGAAAGCATAAACTATTCCTAAAAATAATCCTACCCACCAGGTTGCCAGAAATCCGATGATCCCTACTTTTATCCTTACATTCAGATTGAGGTTTTCAAATCCGAACTGTTGGAATTTAAGAAGCGTATAATATTCGGATGAAATGGTGTATGTAATCTGATCGTGTACTATTCCGTAAACTCCTGCGGATAGAGTTGAAATGATGATGATCAGGATAAAATTGATGAATTGTTTCATTGTGATTCGGGCTTCGCTTTAAGACATTATACTTATAAAAAAATCTTTGATTTTTTCCTTAATTAATCTTAATACTTAAAAGGATCTTAATGGTTCAAAAATTTGAACATGTTCTTAAAATCCGTCAAAAATTGCGCCTATAAAATCTCCGATTCCTTCAAATATATTTCCGAATACTTCTCCAAAATCCAGCCATGAGGAATCAATATCAGCATCGGGAAGATCCGGAATTTCAGATCCACTTGATACAGATAAGCCCTGCAGCATTTCTGTTTTCATGTCAGCATAGTCACAGGTTTCCCCTATTTGTTGATGGTAGCTTGTGAAATCAGAGTGGGAAGAATATACACTCATAGCCCAGCAGGAAAAATCAAAACCTTCATTCCATTTGCTTTTTTCATGGGCTGTTTTTATCTGTTCCGGTGTATAATACTTTTTTTTACCATGTTCGTGAACAAGAATTTTTCCAATATCGGTTATGTATTCTTTTTTATTGGCCGGAGCCGTATGACAGCCTGTGCTCATTGGTTAAATAGATTTGTGTTTTTGATGATATGAGTTTCCGGGTTCCCATTTACTCATTTGAAACAAATGGTTATACAATATCTTTCCTTTTTTATTGGGTTTTGAACAGGTTAATCGTATAATCCAATAGTTTTTGATCTCCATATTCTCCATGTCCCGGAATGACAATCTTTACATCGGGATATTCTTTTTTTACTTTTTCAACGGTATTGGACCAGGCGGAAACGTTAGCGTCTCCAAGATATCCTTTACCGGCTTCAAGTTCTTTGAGCAGACAGCCTCCGAAAAGGATATGTTCTTCCGGTAAATACCCGACTACATTATCTTTGGTATGGCCTTCCCCGAAAAATTTTGCAATGGTTTTTTCATGACCTGCTTTTAAAACGACTGAACCCTTAAAACTGTTTTCAGGAACTGTAAAGTTGTTTTCTTTAGCCAGTTCAATGGTTTTGGAATAAGCGTAAGAGGGAATATGATGGTTATGAAATGCCTGTAATCCGCCCATGCTGTCATCATGAAAATGAGTGGGAACAACGGCATTAATTTTAGAATGAAGGGCTCCGTTGATCCATTTAATCAGCTCTTCTGATGTTTTATCGTTGACAGGGGTATCAAAAACAACCGCTTCATTATTATTTTTTACCACCAATCCGTTACAGGGAACATTGCCAAAATCATTGGTCTGTTTAAAAGACGTATGAATAAATGCATTCTCTGAAATTTGGGTAATGATCAGTTCGGAAGATTTATATACTTCTTTCGCTTTAAAATGGTCAGTTTTTTTAGGGCTGCAGCTTAGAATGACAAAGGAAAGCAACAGGAAGCCGATATTTTTACTATTGATTTTCATGGGGTATTCTTTTGAAAGTTCAATTCTTCTAATTTACATCATATTGTAATGTTAGCATGAAATTAAAATTGTTCTGTGCAGATTGGCGAATGATCGTATGCGGAGTATTATTGAAGCTGCAGCCTTATCCAGTTTATGATAAACAGTACAATTGTTTTTTAAGCGCTTTGTTCTGCTCCGTCCTGTATTGCGGCTTTAAGTATTTCAAGGTTGATATCTTTCAGGGCTTTAAACTTAATGCAATATCCTGTTACGTTTGCTTTACCTATTTTTTCTCCATACATTTTGGCCAGGTACGTTTTGTCGCTGATGCCTAAAATATAGACAGAGATTCCTGTTTTGTTCGCACTCATCCCAATCTGATAGAAGTCTCTGCTTTTTCCATCAGCATAGGGTATGGTGTAAAGTCCATATCCGATATTGGGATTGGATACCGTTTTATTTTCACTGTTTTTGCCATTCAGAAACCATAATTTACATTCCGGCATGAGTTCCATAACAATATGGTGCAGCTCCTGCATATCGGTACGTTTGGGTTCAGGCTGGCCGGCAATATATTCTTTGATGTGTTCCTGGATTGTCATTGTGTCTGGCAGTATTTTGACTTTTAAATTTCTTTTTTAAAATGAAAACCATGGGATTGCAGATATTCGTCGATACCGATTTCAAAAGGAAGTTCATAGCCGTTATCTGCATCATAAGTTCCATCGGAGCCGTCTGAAGATTCCAGGAACCCCAAAGTCTTAGCCCCTGTTTTTTCCTTTGCATTTTTCCAGCAGTGCATTAGGAAGTTTTGTTCAAGGTCGGTTTGGTTTTCCCAGTAATTGGCAAGTTCCAGCTCATCATCTTCATCAAGATACGCTGAATAATCAATCCTGTTTTCATCCAGGACTTTTCTGCCTAATTCCTCAATATCAATATATGTATAATCTTCAAACGAATGTTCTCTCAGATGAAGCTCTGCGATATGAGTCGTTTTATCCTGTGAATAATATTCATAATGAGGCATGGCAAATAAAAAGCTTAACGGACTTGAAGCATAGTAATACAATCCCATGACTTCAATTTTTGTGTCATCTTCCCTGAATTTATATTTTGACTGTAAAACATCTATAAAAAAATCCGTGACTGTCTTTTCTCTTGGCAGCAGGAATGTATTTCTGAAGGCTTCATCGATTTTGGCTTCTATGGTCATGCTTGTTTATTTTTTGTGATGGTAAAAATAGAAAAACAAGTGCAAAAAAAGGAATCTGTTACGGCTTAATATTAATTGGTGTTCCTATTTTTACGGACTGATACAATTCATCTATTTCTTTGTCAGTTACTGCGATGCAGCCTAATGTCCAGTCGGACCAGCGATGAAATTTTCCGATAAAGCCTCTTCCGTTTTTCAGTGCATGTATTTTAACGTCACCACCTGCCGGCTTACCAAGCTGTTTGGCCTTTTTAATATCATCTTTATTGGGATAAGAAATACCCAGGTTTTTGTGATACCCGCTGTTGGCGTTTTTTGCATTGATGAAGTATTGCCCTTCAGGTGTTTTTTTATCGCCTTCGAGTTCTTTATGTCCTACTGGCTGCCCTCCCAATGAAATTGTATAAGTCTTTACCAGCTGCCCGTTTGAGTAAGCCAATAGCTTTCTTTTGGCTTTATAAACCACGAGTTTATCAATTTGTATGTTAGGCGGAAGTTTATTTTCAGGATAAAAATAATAGAATACCAGTCCTAAAAATAGGAGGGATAGTATTAGCCCTATTGTTTTTCCTTTTATCATTGTATCTATTTTTTAATATTCATCATAGAATTTTGATCATTATATACTGATCTTATTTTTTTATGAATTCCAGAATTTTACCAAAACTTTCTAATGTTTCTGAGGGATTTACGATCAGTCCTGTTATCATCCTGGGAAGAATCCCTAAAATTTCAAGTCCTACCGCCATTATGGGTAAGATCAGATAGGCCCAGAAAGGATATTTGAATTGAGTGGTCAATCCCATAAAAATTGCTTTAAATGCTGTAATCATCCTGTCTTTATAATGCCAGAGAATTAAGAAGTCTAGTAATAAATAGTAAGAAAGACGCCAGTAAAACCCTGTCATTTTAACATAGGTGATATCAATAACCAGAATATTTAAAAGAATCGGGATGGCTATCAAGGCTCCTAAAATAGCAGTACGGTTATAAAGAAAAAGAAGTCCGGCAATGATTTGTGAGATCCCGACAAATGTTTTGAACGGTTCCTGGGCAAATAAATACCAGGAAAGCTTGAATAGTCCCAGATCCTTTACGGGGATGGCCATTTCTTCTGCTGAAATTCCAAACTGTCCTTCTGTCAATTTACTCCAGCCGTAGCCTAATAGGATCCAGGCAAGTAGAACTCTTGCGCAGAGAATAAAATAATCCCAAAGTTTTTGTTTTTTTTCTGTCATGGTTATTAATGGAGTTAATCTATGAAAATATCTATACTTTCCGAAATAATGACACCTTATTTTGTTATTTCAATAAACTCAGGGTGATTCCACAGATTTTGCAGCTGTGGGAAATTCTTAGCATCTCCTTTAAGTTCGGGCTCCAGACGGAACGTTGTTTTCAGCAGTTCCAAAGATTCATCTGTTTTTCCCTGCAGGTTTTTCATGATTCCCATCTGGTAAAAGCTCCATGAAAACTCCTGAATTTTATTTAAATTATCATAAACCCGGATAGCATCATCATATCTTCCGATTCCTTTTAAGTATAAGCCTTTGTTGTAGTGTAGCTGATATTTCGCTTCGTCATTGACTTTACTTTCAAGAATATCAAATTGCTTTAAAGCCTGTTCAACGGGTAACCTGTTGAATGTATCAATCATTAGCTGAATGGTAATATCCTCAGAATAATACTTTGGAAATAATTTTTCTACAGATTCTATCGCATGATCCGTCTGATTATTCCTTAAATAAAACTGGATAATATAAATTAAAGCATTGGGGTTTTCCGGATCTTGCTGTAAAACATCTTTAATATTGGCTATAAATTCAGATTCACTGATCTGATGTTCTCCCAATAATTCATATACTACATCAACTTTATTGTCCAGTATCTGCGGATGGGAAGGTTCAGTTTCCAGGGCCTTATTAACAAATTCCAAAGCCTTCAGATTGTCGTTTTTTAAGGAATATAATTTTCCCATATTGGCATAGGCTAAGGTTGCATTTTCATCCAGCTCAATAGCTTTTTCGAAAAGTTCCAAAGCATTGTCCAAATCTCCACGGTCCATCTGATAAGCCCCATAGGCAATATATCTGTCCACCTGATCCTGGCCTGTGTTTTCTTTGGTGTGATCAGGGTTGGGTTGAATTTTGATCTCAGTAATTTCCCCGGAATCAAGCTTATCCTGAAATTCATTCACCATCTGTGCATTCCTTTCCTGAAGTTTATTAACGATTTCATCTGCCTGGCTGGTATTCAGACCTTCCTTCAGAAGGATATCTTTTACTGTTTCGTACTGATGATGGTTCTGAAAATATACATTTTGGGCGTAGGTTATTATTTCATTCTGATACTCTTCACTTCTGAATTTAATATCATCTATTCCCGGATGGGTAGAGTGGGGCTGGTCTGTATTTCCCTCCTGAGAAATAAATTTCTTTACTTTCTCAAGAATAAAATTGACCTGTTCATCATTTAAACCTACTTTTTTCAATTCAGAAATGGCAACGTCCGGCTGTAGATTATGATCTTTCAATTTCCATAATGCCAATGCACAGATCTCGTTCTGAAATTGAACAGAATTAAATTTTGTGTTTTCAATTCCCTGCTTCTTACTTTTGAAAAAATCAAATAGTCCCATAGTCTTAGTTTTTTATTTTCTAAAGGATCAAATCTACGTGTAAAGCTCGTGTTGTGCAAATATTTAGAATGGAATGCTGTTTTGCTTTTGTGTAAAATAGCAGTTTATTATATGAAGAGACTTTGCGCAGCAAGTTTTTTATTTTGGTTTTTTGATAAGCAAAAAGTCCAAGGGCGTAACGGTAAATGGTGGTTTAAACTCAATCCAATATTGTCGGTCGTCCGCTTCACAATCATTCATAATGCGATAATCGGTAAAGTAGCCGGTTTTCATCCATGGAAGCTCTACCCATTCGTAGTGGGTAGGATGTTCCAGATGATGTTTCTCAATGTTTTCCAGCCAGGCAATGGCTTTGTCAATGTCTTTCTTTTGCTGCAATGTTTCGGGTATGCTTGCATTTTCGTTCCGCAACTGCTCTATCAGTTGAGACTGTTTTTCTTTCAGAAATTGTATTGTGAAGTTCATTATTTAATTTTTTTTCACAGAAAAAGACTGTTTCATTTCCGCAGGTTTCTGCCAGTTGCTAAATATCTGCCGGATCCACAGTGATTATTTTATGAATCTCAGAATTCACTCTTGTGATGATCCATTCTTTGTCATCGGGAGATAAATCGTTTAAAAGATTGGCATTGTTTTCATTAAAATCTGTGATTACATCTTCTAAAAATTCTTTTTTAATTTCAGAAACCCGGAGTTGGTTGTTCATATCCAGCTCACCTATTTTGGAAATTGCACTTTTTAATCGGTTTAGAGTAACATAGTTTCTCAGTTCCTCTACAATAAAAGATAAATCTTCTGTTTTAGAGGAAATATTAGGAATAAAAGACCACTTTTCGGCCTCATGAAATTTATCCTCTTCATCAAATTCCGGATTTTTCAATTTAACGACCGGTCTTGAAAAGAGACTATGATCTGTTTGGTTAAAAGGTTTTATCACAACGCCTTCAATTAAATTGTCGTGCAGCTCCGGAAGATTAAATTCTTTAGGAACGGTTGAGTTCATTCTGATGTTAAAATTCATCGCTTCATTGAATTTTCCAATGAATAACGGCTGTGCGTGAAATATTCCGAACTGCTTGAAATAGGTGACTGAGGTTTCATAATCCAGATAATATTTGGAACCAGAGCCATCGGTTTCAATTGCAATATCAAAAGCACAGAATTCAATGGCCGGGGTATAATATACTCCGGTTTGGATGGCATGCACATCTTTTACAGGACTGACTTCCGGGTGAGGATATTTACCGCCGAACAATTCACCATAAACAATATATTTCTCTGCGGTTATTTCTCTGCTTATATGTTCAAAAAGACGCAGGATGTTATCTTCCAGTTTGTTGACAACCAATTGAAAACCGAAAAAATCGTCGGCCCAGTTAAGGTATTCTTTTCTTTTGGCGAATTTTAAATGACCGTTTTCATAGATGAAACTGAAGTTAGCGCCGTGAACTTTTTCGGTCACCACCCACTTTAATTTTTCCATCTGGGAAAAATCATTCTCGTTCAACCCTAATTTTTTTAAGCTGTTGGGCATTTTTTCATACCCTGAAAATTCACTCATGATTTCATTTTTAATTAAATGGTATGGAGGTCCGGAGGTTTTCATAAAATGCTCTCGGAAATCAATACCTGTTATATGGGGTTTAGCTTTCTATCAATTGCTTGTCAAACCCTATTTTTGCATTACTGCCTTCCCAAATCACTTTAAATCCCATTGGAAGAGCTGTAAACTGGACGATTTCCGGTCTTAAAGTCATCAGCTGCCCTACAGTCATTTCTTCGAAAGACATGGTTTCTTCATTAAAGCTATCGCTCATAGCTACCCACCCGGAATCCGGGTAATCTCCTTTCCAGCGGAATAAATTGGCCTGTAGCCCTGTTTTTAGTAAAGGATCTACGGTAACGATCTCGTCAAAATCAGGAAAATTCGGTTCTACTTTTAGCTGATTACAAACGGAAAGCTGCTGCTCCAGTATATGAAGCGTGCGGCTAAGCCCTTCGCCAAATCCCTGCTGTTCCGGGATTACTTCAAGAATTTCGAAAAAGTCCTGATCTTCATGAAATAAAATACACCATGAGAAGCAGGTTATTTTTTCTCCGTTTTTAATATCCGGTTTTTCATCCTGAATAAATTCCACAAGATATTGCAGAATGGGTTTTAACTGCTCTAATGTAAGATTGTTTTTTGAAATTTTTAACTCTTTCTTAATAGAAGGTTTTAATCCTTTGGAATAATGATCATTACCCTCAGAATAAAATTCTACATCTCTGATTTTAAATGTTTTTTTTCTGCTGAAAAACCCCATGGATATTGTGTATTGGTTATTGTTATTTTTATTGCGGATTGGCTGTTGTCCTTATTTATTTTTTTAATATTTTTTTCAAAAAGAGGCCTACTTTGGATTCCGCTTTCTGTTCGTTGAAAAAAGGAAGGGGAATATTAATTTCACCTTCGTCTTTTGTCAGGGCTCTGATACCGTTATATAAACCCTCCTCAGCTTTTGAAACCGGAGGTACAGGAGCTAAGGGGTAAAACTGGTTGTGTGCATCCATTCCGACGGGGAAGTTGGTCCTTTCCAGCCAGGATGGTTCCAGCAAATCACTGATTGGCTCCTGGTGTATTTTATCATCCAGACTTTTTCTTGCTTTTTCTATAAAGTCTTCATCCCAGTTTGAGTTGATGCTCTCAAAATATTTTAAGCCTCTTGCAGGGATGTGCAGTAAAAAAATCTGAGTTTTGCCTTCAAGATGATACACATCAAGCACCTTGAAATAACTGTTGACATTGATACAGCAATGCCCAAACCTTTCATTATCCGGATTTACTTGATAGAGTTTTGCTGCTTTTGCAGAAGCTATTAAAAATCTTGTATTCAATTTCATTCCGCCGCCTCTACAGCTTACATCAAGATAATATCCGTTTCTGATAAGTTTACCCTTGGTGAATTTTTCGGCAATAGCTGGTTCTAAATCACAATCTTTATAATATAATGTAGCTCCGGGATAGGTCCAGTTGATAATTTCCTCCGAATTTTCAAAAATGCCGTTTTCTATTGCCTCCATATCTTTTATCCTGTTTTATTTATCTTTATATGCTTCTATTTTTTCTGATAATCTTTGGGCCAGATAGTCATTGCCTTCTTTTAAATGCTCATAGATCACTTTGGCTTCTTCCAGATATTTTTCTTTCTTCGCCTGTTTCCAGAAGTAGGGTGGGGCATATAGATTACAGATCCTGTCGGCCATTTTAACAGCCCAAACCTCTTTGGGCTGTGCTTTGATCCGGTTTAAGCTGTCTATCATCTGATGCTCCTTTTCAAGTTCTGTGTTTTTCGTTAAAGCAAGGACGCCTTCTTTCACCTGTGTGCCATATTCCTTTTCCAGATCTTCTGTGCTGAAGCTGGTATCTTCTATGGTATCGTGCAGAAATGCACATTTTACAGCAAGTTCTGTGTTAAAATCAGGGGTGTTTTTAGAAGCGTTCATGATTTCAAATACAACGCTGCCGATATGGTTGATGTATTCAATTTTTTCGTTTTTATGCTGCCCGCCGTAGGTTTGTCCGCTATGGAGAATGCTTACCTTCTGCCATATATCCTGTAAATCATCTATCGTAAAAGTATCGTTCATTTTTGTTTTATTTTTTATTTAATATTATTCATTAATCTGGGTTTTCAGCCAGCCTTCCAATTTTTTAAATTCCTCCGTTGAAATGTGATTTTTATAGTTAGAAATTTTACTTAATAAATCTTCATAGTCCTCTATTTCGTAATACAATTCTTTAGGATCATCTCCGTTTTCAATCATTTCATTATGCCGTGCTACCATGTCATGGGTTTCTTCAACATAAAAATCAGCTATGAGCTTTGGGGAAGAAGCATAACTGTCCAGTACATATTCCTCAAAATTATATTTCCAGCGGGCAAAATCTCTTGTAATTCTGAGCTCTAATGTTCCATTTTTAATTTCATACCGGTTGATGATAAAATCCCAGATTACATAAAATATGGAGTCTTCCAGATAGGGCGACATTTCACTGAGAAATTCATCAAAATCCTTTTCAAAGCCATACTTGGTGCCATCCTTTATGGATACGTATATCCCCGGATTCTCAAAATCAATTATTCTTTCCGCAGCATACATTGCATAATTTTTGATCTTTCCATCACTGGAATGCGTCACTTTTATGTTGGAAAAAATGATCTGCTCTTTATGATAAAGGCTTGGATCAACAGCATATTTTTCCGAAAAGATATTCTCTCTGTCTTTGCGGACCTTTAAGACGGCGCCGCAACTAATGACTTTCGGGGTAAGCTGATATACTTCGTGTAGTGTTCCCATTCTTGGATTATTAAAGTTTACTTATAAAACTGCCGTTCCATTTTATCTCAACCGAATTGAAATCTCTATTGACAGTGGTTTTTAATGATTGAAACAGCCAGATCTTCTTTGTTGAAAATATTTGAATACCAAAATCCTTTTCCCCAGGTTCCCTTTCCAAAAAATTCTTCAGGGTATTTTGAGCGTAAGAGTGATGAGGTGATGCTTTTTAATCTTGAAATTTTCTGAGTGATTGATTCTGTTGGAGAGAATGCCAGTATTTCAACTTTTGATTCATTGACGCTGAGCATTTTGATTTCAAGCCCGTCAATAATTCGGTCTCCGTTTTTCCAGCAAACCTTTTCAATATCAAGTTTTAACTGGGCCATCGATTTTTCATTGAGCAAAAGCCGTTCCTCCCGGGAACTTTTGTTGATATATCCGGCTGGCAGTTCATGGGATAAATTACAGTTTATATGATGATCCTGCAACACTGTGTAAGCATCCACAAGCTTTTGCCAGTTTCCATTTTTATCCCATACAGGATATTCCTGATACGTGGTCCAGATGATATGAAATAATTGTTTTTTGCCCATCATTGTTAGTAAATTTCCTTACCGGTATACTATTTTAGCTGTTTTAAAAACGTTGATCATATCTTTTTTCTTCTCTTCTGTAAAAGCGTCATCTCTGACTGACATAAAACAGGAGTGGAAAAAGTTTTCTCCCTGCATAAGGTACCAGACTTGTGATACTTTAGATTTGTATTCTTCATTCACAGCGTTTTGTATCGAATACATGATCCACGGTTCTTTGGCCTTTAAATCTTTCGCGATTACGTTCAATTCTGCATTTTTTGATTGGTCTTTTGCCCTTTTGTATGAATCATTCATTGCTTTGGTTAAATCGACATTTTTCATCCCTGCCATTGAAGTTAAACTGAGGTATTCGGAAGGCTTTTTTAGGGTGTCAAATGTATTCGCTACTAAAACGACATACTGATTGTTTTTATAGTTTTCATAGGTTATTTTCCATTTTTCTATGTCGGGAATTTTTACAAAAATACGTTCCTCCATCGGTTTTCTAAATCTGGAGGTTTGCAGGTGCTTCTCACTGTCTGCTGCTCCTGACTTTCCTGTTGTTTGTGCGGAGACAGAAAAACAGCTTAATAATGTGAACAATAAAATTACAGACTTCATTTTAATTTCTGGTTTTTAGTTAATCTATTTCGTGAAGGGTTCCCATTCATTCTCTGATCCCGGATTCTCTGAAATTATAAACAGGCGAAACTGTCCCAGTTGGGTCTGTTGATTATTTTACCTTCATGCTCTATCGGAAGTAAATGATCCAGATATTTTTGATCTGACATGGTGATTTCAACAACAGATTCAATGCTGTATTTTTCAATTTCTATTTCGTAAGCATCTTCCCATTCATCGGAACACATTTCCAGACCTCTGGATTCTAACGATTCCGAGACTATTGAATCGATATTTTCTTCGTTTTGTTCACTGATCATTTCAGTAGATTCAATATACTGGTGAACTACTTTTTCAAGATAATCATTATCACAGGATTGGGAGGTGCTTATCTCGGTCAGAAGAGTTCCTTTCGGAAATTCAAAAGTCTGGTGTGAACCCTGTAAACAGGCATCGTGGATAATCTGAATCATAAACACGGGTTCTGTGGGGATACTCCCATCGTTACTATGCACATTTTTGATTTTTAACGTACATTTTTTATCTTCCAATGATAATAACTGGACATTCCAAAGTGCTGACATATTTTTTTTTAAAATTAATTAGGTTAACATTTTCTGAAAAATACCTTTCGTCTGATACAAATCCCGTGTTTTATTTGATTAACCTTTTCTGCATAAACGGAAAGACTTCATTAAATTCCCAGTTTTCTATTGAAGCAGAATAATCTGTTCCTGCATAAATAGCAATATTATGATCTTTTTTACCAAAGACAGTCTGATTCCAGAACTCAAAATAATCAAAGTAAAAAACATGAGTGTGATCAGGATGATGTGGAACTTTGTTTCCCTCTGAAAATAACTGCACAGCCGGCGGAATAAGGGTCTTCATTCCTAAATCGTTCATCTCAATAGATTCATTATAGAATAAAAAATCTTTCAATTTATCTGGATCTGACAGCCGGTTATTGAAAGCTGGTTCATCAAAGTACAACCCAATTAAAGAATGAAACTCATCTTTTACCTCTTCTTCATAGGCTTCATTTTTAATCATATCGGCATAACTCAAAGTATCCGGATCTATATCAAATTCGTCCCAGTCAGTGATTTCGTATTTATCAAATTCATCCCAAACCTTCGCAGGATTGATATACCGAAATTCAAACCCATCAAAACAGTGATAGAATGATAATAATTCAGCATCAATTTCTTTATTAAACAAATGTTTGAATTGACTTTCTAACATTTGAACATTCTCTGCCGATCCCTGTGGAATATATAAGTGTGTGATGAATAGATTGGGGTTCTGGATGATGCTTTTTATTTTGTCGTAAATACGTTGTCCTAAATTTTCCAATCTGCTGCCTGGCAGTCCTTTACAGTTTTTTAGGTATTCTATCTGGCTTAATAAGTCGTTGTTATTCATGTTTTTATACTTGGTTATCTGTAATTTTTGCTAAAGTTGATCCGAATACTGTTTTCTCATCAGTTCAATGATGGGAACAAAGAGATCGATATCTTGTGTTGAGGCTCTCCAGGTGTAATCAATGTTTTTATTACGTAAACTGACACCGAATTTCCATTCAGAACCATCCAGAACGATGGCTTTTTCATTCCGGATGCTTTCAGGAAGCTTTATTTGTTCTAACCTCGACAATTCTTCTTTCAGTATTGCGGTATCTGTATCAGGAAGCATTTTTTCATCCGTGATGATTCTCAGTCTGTCCAGGTTGTAAATTCCAAGATTCCATTGGGTTAAGTTGTACGCTGTATCCCACTGCCTGAATGCCGAACGGATTGTTCCCTCTGAATTTTCAGTTAAAATTATTTTATATGGAAATCCAGCAAGGGATGGGATTCGAGAAAAATAAGCGATTATTTTTTCTCCGGGTTTTAAATCGAAGCTTTCTATTTCAGTTTCTGCCGCATTCATCAGGGCTTCCATGCTGTTTGAAATTCTTTCCATTTCTTTTATCTAATGCGTTCAGATGATATTGTTTTCAAGATCGTTTTAATATATTGCTTCAATGATCTTTCCTAATTTATCCGCGATATTACTCTTCGTCATACTGGCTATTTCCCATTTTTCGCCATCAAATTGTGAAATGGTAATAGAATGATCTTCGCCAAATTTAAACGTGTAATATAGAAATCCTTCTATTTTGTCGAGATTTACGGTCACTTCAACGTTGTATTCTGTATTGTTGAAATTTAAATTAATGATTTTATCAGGTTTCTTCATTTTTTTAATACTTTTTCTTATAGACTAACCGGGGATGTACGGTTTCAAGTTTTCCTTCCTTGATTAGCTCAGTAATTTCTTCTTCATCCCATTCGTACGGGTAGTCTAAACCTTTAGCAATACCAATCACATTCATTGTATTTAAAACGGTTGTGATCAGGTTTTCAAAAGCAGTTTCATGAGGATCGAATATATAATCTCTTATCGTGATGGTAATATATTCAATGGTCATATTATCTAATGACCGAAACTCAACGCCAATATCATAAGGGGGCAACCCTTCAAATTTTCCTTCAATTCCTCTGTAATTAAGCAGTCCTCCGGTCCTGTGATTTCTAAGCCTTTCAATGGCATTGTCTTTTTCTTCCTTTGATGCGGGATAAATGCTTTCAGACTCAAATATATAATCTTTACCATCATCAGTATCAATATCACAAAGAACAATTACATCAAAATCTCCTTCTTCAATTTCAAAATGATTCTTTGTAAAACTATTGTGTATACTGTCAAATACATCTTTCATGTCTGAAGGAGGGACGGCAATGATGATGACTTCACTTAAATGAGACATTTTTCCTGTTTTTAGGTTTTTTATTCTTTTTTATAGACTAACCGGGGGTGGACGGTTTCAAGTTTTCCTTCCTTCATCAGTTCAGTAACTTCCTGATCACTCCATTCGTACGGGTAGTCTAAACCTTTAGCAATACCAATCACATTCATTGTATTTAAAACGGTTGTAATCAGATTTTCAAAAGCAGTTTCATGAGAATCGAATACATAATTTCTTAAGCTGATGGAGATACATTCAATGGTCATATTATCTAATGACAGAAACTCAACGGCAAGATTGTAAGGAGCCAGTCCTTCAAATTTCTCATCGATTCCACTGTAATAAATCAGCCCTCCGGTTCTGTGATTTCTAAGCCTCTCAATGGCATTATCCTTTTCTTCCTTTGATTCGGGATTGATTCTTTCAGACTTAAATATATAATCCTCGCCATCATCAGTATCAATGTCGGAAAGAACAATTGCATCAAATTCTCCTGCATCAATTTCAAAATGATTCTTTGTAAAACTATTGTGCATACTGTCAAATACGTCTTTCATGTCTGAAGGAGGAACAACAATGATGATGACTTCACTTAAATGAGACATTTTTCTTGTTTTAAATATTGAGAATTTATAAATCCCGGTTTCAGAAATCTAAGACTTCAGAACGAATTTTAACGGATTTACTTTTATTGTATAAGATTAAAGCCGGGAGACTTTGTGCAGCTGAAATTAGTTGTTGCTCATGATTTACAGTTTTCGTGTTATTAGTTCTATAAGCTTAATCATTTTATGTAATTCATAAGCCGAAAGACAAATATACCGAAAACTATTAAAGAAAAATGAAAAATAGGGGATATTCTTTTGCTCTCCGAAATCTCCTGACTTCGGAGGTATATTCTTAAGTCGGAGGATGGTACAGTAAAACATAAAAAAACTGCTCCGTTTCCGGGGCAGTTATCTCAAAAATTTATTTTTCAGCCATTATTTTATCTTTTTCTTTTTGGAATTCATCTTCAGATAAAACGCCTGAGTCTTTTAATTCCTTGATTTTTTTTAACCGGTCGTATTTTGTTTCCGTATTTAGATTTTGAATTTTTTCTTTGGGCAAAAATTCTTCCGGAACGATTAATTCTCCTGATTTTATTGCATTTTCAAGATCTATTTCATAATTGATAAGGCCGCTTCCGATTTTAGCATAATAAACAAAACCATTCCGTTTGTTTCCTCTCTGCATGATTTTCTTTACTTTAAAGATCAGTCCTGAATTACTTCTTCTGAAAGAATTCGCCTGATTGGCCAGCCCCTGATATCCTGTAGTTGAAGAATAGTTGAATAGCGAAGAAGCATTGGTCCGGATAAATTTAAAATCCCCGTCATTCATGGAACCCGTCCCGATTTTTAGATCTAAACCTTCATATACTTTAAAGCCTGTTGAGGTAGTGAGCGTATCATTTTCAAATTGAGGTGCATTTTGAGAATAGGAGAATCCAAAAATCAGAAGGGTAAAAATTAATAGTTGTCTTTTCATTGTTTATTTTGATTGTTAAAAATTGAAAATCAAAAGTAAAATAAAGAAAAAGGCCTGCCTTACGGGAATCCTTAGCTGTGAGCGGGAATTATTGGCGCAAAGTTAGGAGACTTTGCGTAGCATGGGGACTATTTTTGCGTAATTCTATTGGCTGTCTTTTGTTTCATCTTCCAATGGTTGTGTGTCTCCAGACTGCTATTACATTGGTGTCTGCATGATGTTCATTGGGGTTGTTTTCTAAAAGTTGTTTTTTTATATCATATGCTTTTTCAAACTGGTCAATAAGGCCTTTGTCGTTCAGGTCTTTCGGCAGGAATGTTTCGTCAAAAAATCCACCGCAATTCGTTAAGGCACTAATATTGAAATCCTGGTCAAGCAGATCATATCCTATAAATTCAAATCCGTCGATATTTATTTTGTTGCATTCTCGGTCCGGTTCTAAAATAACTACCAGAAGATTAAATTTTTCTTTTTTGTTTAATCGTTTCAATACAAAATCAAGTGTGGTAAAAAAGCCGGTTTGATATTGTCCAATCACGTGGATGTAATTCCAGTCATCAGCATTGTCGAAGTCCGGCTCAACTAAAATTTCATTGAGCATTCCATCAAGTGAAACAAGTTCTGCCAGATGGGTCAATTTAGACCATTCAATATACTTGTTCCAGGAAATTCCGTCTTCAGAATAATTTTGATCATATGTTCCTCTTGCGGTATATAAAAATGTCATTGGTTTCTTCTGTTATGTTGCTGTGTATATTGGTTGGTATGCAAAATTGATACAATATTATTCGCATTTTTTTATTTACCTATTTTTTCAACAAGTTTGCAAAGTTCAGCATATTCTTCTCCGTTATAATGGTCTGGACTGTTTCTTGTTACCAAATGATATTTTCCATCAATTAATGCTTCAAAAATCCATTCTGAACCATCTGTTATTTTATTTGAACCATGAGTTGGAATATTCCAAAAATTAATTTTATCCATTTTTGTTATTATTTTATTCCATTCTTTCTGACTTATTTCTTTTGTTTTATGACTGGTCCTTGTTCCAGGTTCGTAACCACCTAATCCATTTGTTTTATTATAAGTTAAAATGAATTTTAATCCGACTTGTTCTATTCGATAAGAATAAGGATTTGACCAGGTTCCTAAATGCGTAAATCTTATTATGTTTAAATTTTTGTCTTTTTTGTGGGATAAGACAGGTTCTTTTAAAGTATATAAATGCCTAGAATACCACTTGTTTGTAAATTCTCTTAACGAATCATTTGGGCCGGTATTTATGGAGTCAATTTTATACTTTTTGCTGTCGAAAGAGGGAAAGTATAATTCTCCTTTATCTGTATTTTTATATTGATGTTCTGCTGAAATTGTAGTACAGCTTACCACAATAATTATAAGTAATAAGAAGTAGAGTAGTTTCTTCATAAACTTCAATTTGATACAGATTTTTATAGAATTAGTATAAAAATATTGACAGCTAAAGGAAATAGATTGTTCTTAACCTAAAATGTTATCTGCGGATATATTTAAAAATCCTGGAAATACAGCAATATCAACAGTTCCTCAGGTTTATTTTTAGAATGTGCATATTGAGGAAAGCTTAAATTTTTCATGATTATTTCTTCAATTTCTTCATCTCTGGTTCCTACTTTTTTTATGGGGACAATATGGTCAATTTTCATCTTATCATTTAAAATGACTTTATAAAACCCGATTTTGTCGGAAGGATCTCCTATTTTTAGTTTTGTAAAATCTGATTCCAGCTTATTTGTTTTATGATTCAGTCTTAAGGTCTTATCGTAGAGATTGACAAACTTTAACGTGGAAAACTGTTCCTTATATTTTTCAATGCCTGAGAATAAATTTGAATATGAATTAATTATCTCTGATTCATCACTTAAGGGATTTTGTTCTGAAGATAAATAAATTACCCGGCTGCACATGCTCGCCCAATACTCATTATTCTGGTTTTTCTTGAGGATTACGAGGTATTTTTCTCCTTTTTCAACATATAAATCGCAGCCTCCGAAAAGTAATGGTTCATCATCTGTCACATTAGCTTTTCCATAAATGTTTAAAACATCAAATTCATTTCCTTTATAAATTTTTTCAAAAGCTAAATCTGCTTTATAAGTACTTCGCTGAAAGTCTTTGGCAAGCTCTACCGTTTTATTGTTATAAGTTTTTTTAATAGAAACAATACCTACGAAATCGGCTTCCATATATTCCTGAGCAATGTTTTCAAAAATACATGAACATGCCCATGTTTTTATACTGCAAAAGATTAAAATAAATAATAATATGCTGTTTTTCATACACTGTTGTTATCGTTATCCTATCAGTTCAACCGGTTTTAAGGTAATTCTATCTGAATCCACGGTGTCTGTTTTTGTAATGATAAATGTGATTTCTTTTTTATTTTTGGTGTAAATATCTATATTGTTTAATCCGGTTTCCAGGTTGATCTGGGGTGAGTGTTCATAGAGTTTCTTTTCATCTTCATCACGGAGCTGAAGCCTTTTTTCCAGGATTGAGTCCGGAGTGAAGGTTATTTCTTTGCCCTGTTTGGTCATTATTTCCTTTAGAAATTCAAAATTATCAACGTCCTCATCAGTTAATGTATCGCTTTCGCCCCAGGCCCGGCACATTCTTGTAAACCTCCCGTGAGGAACCAGAAGAACTTTATCATCTTCATCCACATTCAAGTAATTATAGGATTCCTTGTATTTCCATTGATCGGAATCTATTTCTGCTTTATTAAAAACAAAACTCAGGTTTTTAACAGTTTCCTGTGTTGTGATGATATGAACAATGCCTTTCATCATTAATTCGGATAGCCCTTCCGGATAGGCATAATCAAATTCCTTATCGGAATAGTATTCCTTGCATTTTGTCATATTGGCGATGATTAATACACCTTCAGTGTTAAAATTTTTTATTTTCATGGACTGTCTTTTGTTTTTGTAAGATGGGGTTGGCTTTAGCTGTAAATCGGTAAAATCAAAGTTAGCTGATGTAGTTTTTTAGTAGGGCTTCCTCATCCATTTTCATTTCAGTGAGTTTTTTTATCTGATAAGCTTTTTCTGTTTTGTTGACAGATCCTGCCAGATCAATGATATTGCCGCTTTCATTTTCGTTTTTCCATGGAAATAAGGTGGTGTAAATGTCTGCAAACGATTCTTCCGGGTCCGGTTCAATATCATCAAGTTTTCTTTCAAGTAAGGCGAAAAAAACATCTAAAGCATATTCAAGATTTTCTTCATCGGGAATCATTTTTATTTCATGGTAGAGTTCCTTAAAAGCGATCCCTAAGTTTTTCAATCCTTGATAAGCGAAATGAACGGTTCCTGTTGCTGTGGAATCAACTTCCCAGTTCCTGTCAAAAAGAATTTTCCTGAAATAGGGTTTTCCCTGTTCTCCGCAAAGCGAAAAACCAAGTACAATCCCTGCATTACAGTCTGTGGATGCGAATTGATTTCCTAACTCAAAGAGCTTATCAAGTATGACATGAGGATCTTCCAGTCTGCTCACCAATGCCGGAACAAATTCAGGGAATAAATTTTTTCCATAACATTTTTCAATTTCTGTTTCAATCTCTTTTTGATATTCGGTACAGTCAAAATTTAATAGTCCCAGAACGGCAGATCTTGAAATATAATAATCGGTTTCTTCGCTGTTTCCAAAAAGATAGTCAGCTAAAATAGGTTTTATCTGTTCATATTTTAAATGGCCCAAAACTTCTAAAATTTCCGGGTCTACATTTTCAACCAGTTTATTTTGGTGGATAGATATATTGAAAATCTGTTCTGCAGTAGAATGGGTTCCCAATGCTTTAAAAACAGGCAGTAAATAAGTGTAATCAAAATCAAAAGGATGGTTTAGATACTGATTTAAAATTTCATTTACATCACTTTTGCCACCACATTTTACAATAGAATTTACCAATGAACATATAATAGCGGATTCTCTTTCTGAAGAGGGAAGTTTTAAATATTCAATGAGTTCGCGGGTTGTTTTCAGCATGTTATTAGCAGTTTTTTATAAGTTATTTAGTTTTTTCATTTCAAAATAACAATCTTCACATACTAATTTTATTTTTGCAAACTTTTCTGACTCTTCATCCCATCCATCATATTTAATTCTTATTTTTTCGCAGTCGTTACACCAGGCTTGGAAATCTTCCTCATCATCCAATTCCATCCCTTTATAAGTATCAAATGCTTCTTCAAATCCAACAGGAGTTTCCAAATTCAAATGTTGACAAACATAAGCCGGTCTTTTAAAACCATGGTTTCCACAATCCATTTTCTTCTGTTTTAGCATTTTAATCTCTGGATTGTTGTCAGCTTCAATTATTTCTGTTAAAAGCAAATAAAAATTAAGTTTTTCTGTTGATGCAATATAAACACCAATTCCTCTTAAAATTTTAAAACTTATTGCGATAAATTCATCACTATCAAATTTATCGCTTGAAAACGTTCCTTCATATAACTTTTTGAAAGAATTTTCTTGTCCAAAATCTTTGATTTTCAGTGTTTCTGATTTGTTATTTTCAGTTAAGTAATTGTTAAACCAGCTCCACATCCAGGTTTCAGATGTTAAAGAATAAGTTCCTATTGGAATATATTTAAAGAAAATTTCGTCATGATCATTGTTATACAATCTTAAAATTTGAGAGTCACTATCATAGAACCAATTCGTAAAAGAATTTATATTGTATTTATTTATAAATTCCTCTTGAATAGGAATGAGTTCGTTTAATTCAGATTGAGCAAATTCGTTGTAATCAAGCATTGTCATAAAATTACATTTATAGTTGACGGTTTTATTCTGCAGTTCTAATTTTTTGATCCTTTTCTATGATAAATTGGCTTAATAGAATTGCTATTGCCATTTAATTCACGCTCGTTATTTTTTAACGAAGATTTAATCCTTTTAATTTTGTTGTTAACTAATTGTTCTTTGAAAGTTTCATTTTCAATTCTTATTTTTTCTTTATATTTTTTTGTTCTGAATTATTTTTTTCAATACTTAGTTTTTGTTGTTTTTTTATTTTATTTTTTTGTTCTGTACTTAATTCTTCCTTTTTTGAGAAATTCGCCTCTATTAATTTTTGCAGATCATTTTGAAAGTTATCAAGTTTTCAAAACTTTGATATTTTTAAAAATAACCAACCGCCAATAAATGAATCAATTGTAAATTCAAACTTGTCATTTAATTCTAATTCATTCATTTTTTCAGAATGAAGTTTAAGGTGTTTAGATATTTTTTTTTGAATTTGCTTGCCACAAAATGGACATTTTAATATGATTTTCACTTACTGTTAGTTTTTGGAATTACAGCTAACTAAAAAAAACAATAGCGGATGAATAAGTGGTGTAATTTAGCCCTTTGTTTTATCCGTGTTTATTAAGTTTCTTTGAACGCAATTTTTTATTACTTCAGGAAGCCCGGCTTTGTTTTTTACCTTTTCATAATATTTTTTAGACTTTTTCATCAGCTTTTCATCAGAAGTTTTTATTGCGATCTGCTTCAGGCATAATGCATAACATCCATTAAAAGTATCTTCTTTTTTAAAATTGGATTCCACCTTTTCAAAATACGGAATGGCTTCTTCATATTTTTCCCGTTCCTGATTAAACAGACAGTTTATTTTTCTTATGATTAATTCATTATTTTTTATTTCAAAGAATGCCACATATCCTCTCCAGCAAGCACTAAACCCTCCTGTATTTTCCGGTTTTCGCTCAGGGAATTCGTTAAAATAATACTCTAAAATTTCATTATTCAGATAGTATTCTTTGTCCTTATAAAGTAATGCATCCCGAATTTGTTGTGTCATGACTATTGGTATATTATTTTAGTTGCTGCTTATCGTGTTATTCCAAAACGTCAGGAGATTTTACGGAACTGCATTGTTGAGTTTAGCAATACAGCTGATCATCCTTTTGATGTAAAATTTGTGTCGGATTTTTCAAATACCAATCAACAATTCTCTCTGTAATTCTGTCGTAAATGTCGTCCTCTGTGTAAGGCTTATTTTCAAAAGATAACCTATCTAAGTCGTCATTTATTTCATCTGTTATTTCTTTTTCAAAAAGATTTTTACCTGTTAATTCGCTCCTTAAAAAGTCAATGAGCAGACCGTGGCAGTTTTTATTGAAGTTTCCATTTCCATTTCTCTGGGCTTCGTCTCTTAACTTTTCAATTGCTCTCAATAATTCACCCTGTACAGTGTCTGCCTGCCCGGATTTTGGAACCAGTTTTTTCCAGATTATTTTCGCGGTTTCAAAATAATTTTTGTTATTAACAACATGGTGTATATGTTCTATGTCAATTGAAGTGTCAATTTTTATTTCTTCCTCCTGAACGGTGTCTTCTACAGGTAATGAAATATTTCCCGGGTCGTAGTGGATGGTTTTTAAAAAATCGGTAAACCTCTCTTTATTCCAGGACATTCCCATATTAATAACTCTGTCCGTAATCTTCGCACCTTTAGAAACCAGATAATCTGCACTTGGAATTGGATCGGAAAAAGTATTGGTAAATATTCTTGACAGCGGTGTCAAACCAAATCTATCTTCCTGTTCCAGGCCAGCACCTGCTTCAACCAATAGTTTGATACTTTCCAGACGCCTTTGTCCGCAAGCTTCTAAAAGGGCAGTTTCTGTTATGCTTCCCTGCACTTTTTGGTCAATGTTCTGGGTCTGTTGAATGATTATCTTTAATATTTCTATTCTTTCTAAGTAAGCCGCAATGATCAAAGGGGTCTCACCAATATCGTTGGTTGCATCAACTCCGATTTCATTCAATATTGAAATAGCTTTTTCGGGATTGAATTTTTTGCCATCATAACCAAGATGGTTTTTAAAGGTGTCAAGTTTATTTTTTGCCATAATTTTCTGTTGATGTAAGGTCTTAATATTTTAAATAAATTTAAAACATTAAGACCATTTAAGTGCTAAGAATAATTAAGGAAAAAATCAAAGATTTTTTTATAAGCATATCGTCTTAAGGTAACTCTTGACTTAATATCCTGTTTAAAATACTTCCGACCAATCCTCAAAACTAAAGTCTTCGTCTGAAAACTCAAAGCAATAATTAAAGATTTCTTTTGTATCTCTTTCCTTTACCGAGTAATCCGTTACCCGGTATTTGTGTATTGCCAACATGTTTTTTATTTAAGAATGGTTCTGTTTACGATTTGTTGAATGAAAAATAGGTTACATAAGTCCAGTATACAGATAAAGCATTGATATCTTTTTTCAATTCCTGCAGCCATAGAGAATCTTTAAAATCAAATACATTATCCGGTTTTTTCTCTAAAATATCGTCAATGTCTTTGGATATTGAGATAATTTCATGGTAAAACAATTCGTTCTGCTGCTCAATGGGAGCAATATCTCCTACCATGTCAAAAACTTCTCCTGCTTCCAGGAAAAACAGATCCAGTATTCTTTCAGGATATTTTTCGAAGAAATCTTTCGTGTCCTGTCTGATCCCGGTTATTACCTGTGTGTCGATATCTGCCTGGGTTTCGAGGTAATCTAAAAGATCATAAAATTTCTTTAATCCGTTTTTAAAATCGCCCTTGATGGCGATGGGATGTTCAAAGTTCCATATTTTAGAATTGGACATTTGAGTGTCGGAACCCAAAACTATTTTATGGAATAAAGGAATTTCATAGTTCCATTCCGATACATCACGCAGTTTGGTTAATTCTGTATTTGCGCTGAATAGATAAGATCTGTTCGCCATTAGTTATTAGTTTTTATTAAATGTTGT
Organism: Chryseobacterium sp. 2987; assembly: GCF_031456375.1. Lineage (NCBI taxonomy): Bacteria > Pseudomonadati > Bacteroidota > Flavobacteriia > Flavobacteriales > Weeksellaceae > Chryseobacterium > Chryseobacterium sp. 2987. The sequence continues at coordinate 233,851 of NZ_JAVDUN010000004.1, read as the reverse complement.
AATTTCCCAAATCTACGTATTGCACCAATATCCTGCAAGTTGAGGTTTATATTTCCAATATTTTCGTTTCGGTATTTTTATACCTTATTTTTAAGTCTTTAATTTCCTCTTCAAAATCGTTATAGATATCTTCAATTTCTCCGGGATAAAAATGAAGCCAGCGGCTGTGGTTTCTATACATTTCCTGTCCTTCAGCAAGTTTTTTGTTTCTTTTGGATGGGTTGGGGACTAAGATTTTGTTGATGGTTAATTTGTATGGCCTCAAAATCTCAGAGATGATATCAAAGTCCATCGTACTTAATCCGGTATTACAGATTAAAATAGGATCTTCAGAATTAATGATCTCTTTAGAAATGTATTCAAGTTTATTTAATTCAGAATCTTGTGATGAACGATAATTATATTTTTCAAGCAGTTCATAACAATTTACAATTTTAAAACCTGCAAATTCGGAAACGTTTAAATCCGGCTCAGAAATCTGTAAAGTTAAAATGACGCTGATCTTGTTTTTTGATAAGTGCTTTTTTATGAAGTTCATGTTTATTTCTGCATTTAAATATCGATTCTGGGCTGCCCTTTAAGCCATTTTAAGCGTGAAAACCGTATTTTGTTATTCAATATTGTCTAATTTAACCGGAATTAATTCAATAGGATTTTTTAGTATTTCAGATAGCGCAGGCATACTCTTTTTACGTCCGTATGCGCCTTCAAATAAATAACTTCTGTGGGAAAAGCCATAAGAGTTAATGACCAGTTTTAAATAATCGGAAAAAAGCATGGGTTGACAGTCTTCAAAAGTTACCCCGTGATCATCACCGATATACACGAAAGGGTTGTCGTTTTCAAGGTCAAAAGCGGCCATATGATAATCAGAGTAGTAATCAAAAATCTTCAGGCTTTTCCCTGATGTCAGATGAACGGCATGTTCGTGTTTGGTCCAGTCTTCAAACAGGGCCATTTTTAGATCCAGGATCTGAATGGAGCCGTACATTTCTCCACAGCTGCCTGTCATAAGGTTATAAACATTTTTGTCATCATAAAAACTCCGCTGAGTATTGATACTGCAATAGGTCCAGATCAGCTTCAGTTGTCCAAAAATTGAATAAAACTCTTTTATCGCTGCAGGAATATTCTGATTTAATTTTTTTTCAATTTTTTGAAAATCATCAGGTCCATAAGGCCGGCCCGCTGAATAGTAGGCCACCAAAATATCAGGATGTGAAAAAACAGCTCTGAACCTATCCATACAATCTTTGAAAAAGGACTTGAGATATCTGTTTTCTTCCTGTGATTCCATGAGGAGTTCCTGTTCAAACAGGATTTTAGCTTCAGGATATAATTCAAGATGTCTTGAGGCTTTATATCCAAAGTCGTTAACCTGAGTTCCGATAAGGATATAATCGTATTCTTCAGGGGTATATTTATCCCGGATAACATAGCCTCCATGAGCTTCAATATATTCTTTCACTTTTTGTTTGGAACCGAGTGAATATTTTTTAATATCTGATGGTAAAAGGAATCTTTTATCTTTAATTAATCTGTTCATGATGTTTTTAATTAGCCGCTAACGTCTTGATTTATGCACAAATATTCTGTAAATAGACATCTTTGCGTGTTCAATAGGAATTCAGTAAGCTGATGTTATTTTCTGGGACTATTTTTTATGTATTTCGATCGTTTACATTCCCCATATCAGCCCGGATAAATTTTGCAGTGTCCAGGTTTCTGGTTTTACGGTCTTATTGCTGGGCAGCGATTGTAATATCTCTTCTCTCATATCAACCCCCATAATAAAGCCAAGTTGGTTAGTGTATGCTATTTCAAGAAGGGTAAGAAAGGCCCCTGCTATTTCATTCTCGTCATGTTTCAGATTCTCCTTGTCAAGATAAAGGTATTGAAGATCTTCATAAGACATCCAATTGGTAATTCCCATTCTGTCGAAACACAAAAAATTGTTCCAATCATCAAGGTCTTCAATGATTGAATAGGCAAGCGCTTTTTCAGATACTTCAAAATTCCGGGACACTCCGCCTTTTCCAAGGCCTAAATGAGGGAAAAAATCAGCGCAGGTCTTAAAGGTATAATATTCAAAAAACTTGGAAAATTCATAATATCCTTCTAAATTATTACAAAATGCCACCTCAGTGTTTGTATTTTCTGCTTTCTGATATTCGCTGTTTATTTTGAAAGTTTCATCTAATGAATTTGATATTGAAACAATATTTTCAATAGTTTGATTGACGAGCTTTTCGAGTTCCTGTTTAGACAGATGTAAAGTGCTTCCAGTAACATGAGACTTTAAAAATTCCTGGCAATCGGCAGTTAAGTCGCCTGTTTCTCCTTTTAATGCCGGAACGATTTCTTTATAAAATTTTTTGTCATCAAATAAATGCAGTGTGCGCCAATATCCCATTCGTAGTGTTGTTTTGTGATGATTATATAATCTGATTATGCGTCAATGGTAACAGACAATTTTCTTTATGAATGGTATTCCAGAATAGGGGAGTGTATATATCCCCTACGGTATAAATTGCTGTTTTCATGTTGTATTAGTTTTTTATAATCCCAACCTAAAGATTACGATCCGGTTTTCGAAACTTCCTGACTTTGGATGATTTATTATTATGTATGCATAAAGTCAGTAGACTTTGCGCAGCAGGGGGTGAATTATTGCGGATTTGAAAGCACAAAAGTTCAACTTAAACTTAACCTTCCATTTTGCAAAACCTATGTTTTAATCTTCGTAAGGTATTCCGTTTGTTTTACAATATTCTTCTATTTCTGAATCGGTTTTAAAATATTCGTCGCAATATTTATTGAAAATTTCTAATGTGCCTCCTAAAAACTTATCTGAAGCACTTAATAACGCTTCTGTTTGCGAAATAAATTTTTCAAAATCAGGATTCAATTCGCAAAGTTTGTCAATTGTCTTGTATTCTAGATCACGATATTTTGATACAAAATGAATTTCACTCTCATAGGGATTGGACTTCAGCTCAATAATTCCAATTCCAAAAGATTGAGATAATCTTTCCATTTCTCCCAGCAAATTTTTACTAATTTCAAAAGCAACCAGATATCCATAATTTGCCCAGCTTGAATTTGAAACAGCTTGAAAGAAATACTTTTTTAATTCATAATCTGTATTTATTTCTTTTTTGATTTCATATGAGGTAATATTAAAAGCATCAGCTTTATTTACCAATTTCATTAAAGCATTTGAGTTTTTATTTTTCAGATTAACAAAGTCAATCGCAACCATATCAGGATGAACCCATTTTTGATGGTCATCTTTTGTATTCAATGATTTTTCATGAAAAATTGTTTTAGCATAAATGCCTCTACTTTTTAGGTAACTTACTAATAATTTATGAAGGTGTCTTTCGTGAAATGATTTTTTATCTTTTCTAACAACAGATTCCTTGATTTTTTCAATTGGAACATCTAAATTAATTTGATTTTCGTTTTTTGAAGAATAATATAGAAAACCATTTTTAGACTTAAATCTTTTTACACGAGTATCATTTTTTCTAATAAAATGTCCTAATTGTGCTCCAATTGTATCGGTTGGTGTTTTTGCATTGGACCAATCAACATAATTTTTAGCGTTAACTAAATCATGGACTTCAATATATGTAAATGCACCGATATTATCTTCAAGTACTTTTATTATAGCTTCTTTAATGGTCATTGGTTTTGTGTACTGTTATATCTCCAAATATACACAAGTTTTCCCTATGTTAAATAGAATATTGGACAATGCTAATAGCTCAACTCGTTCTGTATACTTCCATTGCTGCCGAACGAATCCTTTCATATGGTTATAGTGATCTTACTTGTTTACCGTTGAAGAAAGCACACTTTCATTAATATCAGCTACCTGGGTACTTTTAATTGATGATTTGAGTAGAGACGTTGTACTTCCACCAATGATGTATAATTTATTGTTATATACTTCCACTGTAGGGTATCTTCTGGGAATCATATTGGAGGATAGCTGATAGAGTTTATTGGTTGTAGTATCAAAATAGGCGAGAAAGCTTTGATTATTAAAACCACCTATAATGAAAATTTTATTACCGGATACCGCTAATGAGTGTCCGGCTATCCCAACAGGCATGGTATATTTATCGACCCAAAGATTAGTTTTGAGGTCGTAAACATTGATCAGACGGGATGGGGTACCATTAAAACCACCAATTACATAAAGTTTATCATTTACAATTTTGCCTCTTGTCTCTTTGGCTGTGGGCATATCGGGTAAGGGATTCCATGTATTTGAAGCAATGTCATAATACTGGAATTTGTTAGAAAATACAGTAGTTGCAGCTCCATTTAGCCCGCTGCCGCCAAACACATATATTTTGCCATTATAGATTGCAGAACCTGCATTTCCTGTGTAAGAGCGATTGGTAGCTCCCTTCGTTATTGTATTGGTTGCAAGGTCTACAATTTCAAGATGGCTGTTTCCCCAGCCGTTAAAAATATAAATTTTATTATCGTAAGTCTCCGAATTGGCAAATCTTCTGGGAAGCAGAGTAGAATTGAGAACACTCCATTTGTTATTGGTAATATTATATTTTTCAATAAATTTTGCATTACCACTGTCTTCCTGATACCCGTTGCTCACATAGATATTGTCATTCACAATTACACTGGTTGTGCCGCCCCTGCCTACAGACATATTGGCGAGAGTTTTAAACTGAAGTGTTTGTGCATGAACTAATATTGAACCTAAAAATGAAAGAATTAATAACTTTTTCAATGATAGTAGTATTTATTTTTATTTAAGTCTCTTTAATTGAATAGCGTGGTTTAAAGATAGGAAAAAGTTGAAGAGAATTCTTTGGTGTTATTTTTGGTATACTGCTGCCGCACGAATCCTTTAGTGCGGCTATAGTATTATAAATTAAACATTCTAATAATATAATCGTGCGGTAACGGAGATATTAAAACTTAAAAATTTATGCTTTGCGTGGGGGAGGAGAATAAAGGATTGAACATTATTTAAGTCTATTCAATGTTACTACACTTTGAAAACCTCCAATTGCTTCAAAAGCTTCATTCTGATGTTGTATGTCTGACCATCCTTTTTTAGCAAGTTCTGCTCTTACTTCTTCCTCTGACCTATCTTTTAGCAGATGATAAAATGTGAAATCAACGACTTCTGGCGGAACTCTTTCAATAACATATTTTGTAAGTACCCTAACTAATTTAAGGTAAACAAAAAGACCAGTTAACCCAAGTTGTATCACCCAAATAACGATCCAGCCAATCCATCCAGTATTTATTTTGTTTACTATAAAGCCTTGTGAAAATCTTATTTGTAAAAAATTAAAAAATCCAATTCTCTCAAGATTATTTGTATTTAGAATTATTTCATATTGAAAATATTCGTTTGAGATATAGGTTAAAAGGATCATCGCACCAAAAAGGTATTGCAACTTATTTAAATCAGTATAGTTTGAAAATCTAATTACATACTTCATTGCAAAGACAAGGGCTGTTGCCACAAGGAATTCAAATAATCCAATGAAGTAAAGTCCTTTTACCGAAAGCAATGCCACCAGAAAACTGGTTAGTAACGAAATGAATATTCCACCCATAATGGGTAATGTTATATTGGGTGTTTTTGTTGGTGTGGGTTGTGGTAAAGTTTCAGGAATTATATAATCATCCCAATTGTTTTTCCTTTCTATTTCCTTTTCAAGATCCTTAAGAGTTTGCAGGTTGAACGTTTTTAAAGTTTCCTGATAAGCATAAATAAACAGCTTAACTCTTTTAGAATTTTTTCCGTTATCCCAGATTTCGCTTCCTAAAGATTCGCTTTTTACTGATACTGCACCGTTCTTATAAGTAGCGGTAATAATTTCAGTCCAACGCTCATTCATCCAACCTGTACATTTATATTTTGCTTCTATATTGTAATCATCTTTATACACAAGATCCCAACCCAGTCTTTCAAATGTTTTTTCTGCGATGGCAATGAAAAGAATTTCGCTGACTGGTGTTCTGAATTCTTCTTTATAGGCAGGAGTAAAACCAAAGCTGTGTTTTTTGGATATTTCTTTTTCGTAGCTTTTAAAGATCTCTTCCATTTTAGTTTTCAGATGTGATTATTAGTTTAAAGTTTTATGAATAAGCAGTCAAAGATAAATCATTCTTTAATGTTCTGAAAATATTTAAAAATAGTATTAAGTTTTCGGAATCTTCTGAAGAATTTATGAAGAGTGTCAAATGCTATCTTTTTTAGATCAAACTTTTGAACTCTTTCCTTTCCAGAAGAAGGTACGCTGCATCCAGCATTTTGGTGAGATGAATGTACGGGCTTATCATATTCCTTTCCGGAAGATGGTCATAGATGCCCAGTGAGAAATAGACCATTCCGGAAATAAAATAATCAAATTCCTTGATGCTGTATTCCTTGAATGCTTTTTTAAAGACCAGCAGAGGATTTTGGTATTCTTTCTCAGAAAGCAAGCCCAGAACCAACGGAGAGACCTCTTCCAACTGGGTATTGAGAGCCCATTTCTTTTCATTCAGCATGATGAAGTAGCCTGCACGGATGAATGACCGCATCGCCTGGTGAAAATGAAAGATGACGGACGGATCTTCTTTTATCCAGCTATTTCTTTTAACAGCATAATTCATAATGTTGTTTAGCAGTTCTTTGGATGCTGCCAGGTCATTGAGCTGAAAAAACGTCTCCATCTGCTGTAAGCCGCAGTGCTTCTTCCGGCCTTTCCCCAGCCGGGATGTAAAGTCTGTTCTGGTTTTTTTCATGAGTCTGTATTTTTTTAGTGTACGATTTTACTGGCTGTAAAGGAGGAAGCCTACCTGAACTTCCTGCCCTTACAAGCCTAATGAATATGATAGAATTTGTGTCTTTCTAAAAGCCCTAAAGCCGCAATGGATTGTACACCCCATTGTACCGTATCATGATACTTTATGTGGTAAAGCAGGCTTAGAAAAAATGATTGTAGAAAAGCAGAACAGCATGAAAATAAAAACGGCATGAGACTCTACAATATCCGACTTGAGGTACTGGTATACCGTGCAACAGATAAGAGAGCCCACGCCTAGGTCGTGAGCTTCTAGCTTATCGTCTCGTTGCTTTTAAATTACCAGTTTTCAAGTCGAGATTCTAAGCAATAGCTTCTATATTTCTTTGAAGTATCGCAAAATTACTCTAATGAGTAATCTTTTCCAAATATAAGAAAAATATCTTTATATTACCGAATTCGGTAATGATAATTTATGCTAATAATTACAATTTGCACTAAACAGTGCGATTATGAACGAGTTTAAGACTGATGAAATCAAAAGAATGGTCTCAGAAAAAATAAAGGAAATAAAAGGTGAAACTCCTTATTCTAAGGTTTCTGAAAGATGTAATGTTACAGCTGCAAGAATTAGCGATGTTGCTAATAACAAGATTGATTGTCAACTCAGTACTTTCATTGAAATTGCAACCGGACTAAGAATACACCCCAAAGAATTATTTGATATTGTTTTTGATTTTGAAGAATATTATTCTGAATTGGATAAATAAAATAAGCTCTGAAGTCTTGACTTCGGAGCTTATTTTATTTTATTGGCTCAAAATCTCCCGACTTTGAGCAGCGTGGCGAGATTTGAGATTTGTTTTTATTAGAGAATAACACATTGCGCTTTGCGAAGGCGGGATGGCAATAAATTTTATTTGCACGAATCCTAGCTTTTGAAAAATGGTTGTTATGAGATTTTATTGTTTATTAAAAAATGTTTTTGTTTCTTTTATTGTTTCTAACATTTTTCTATTGAAATCTAATTCTAAATTTATAACATCTTTACACCAGTCAGGTCCAATCTTCATTAATTCTAAAAATTTTAAAAGGCATTCTTCTATTTCTTTATCCGTTGAAATATTATTATCTACTTCATTAATTAAATTGTTTAATTTCTTTTTTAAATGTTCTATATTTTCTGAATTACTCTCTGCTACTTTATCAGAGGAAATCATGATTTCCTCTATACCTAATTTCTCTCCCTTAAAGAATTTTAAAATATCATTTTCAGTTGGGTTCCAATTCATAAATTTACAATAAGAAAAATTTTCTGAAATAATTTCCTTTTCTGTTACTATGCTTGGAAATTTCGCTTGTATTCCAGAAAGCCTAAAGGCTAATACAACAGCTCGTCCAATAAGGTCAAGAGAGTGATTATCTCCATGTTCTTGAATTTCAAATAACAATCCATCTTTTTCATAAGTTACCCCATGCCTTATACCAAACTTACTTTGAGGTTTTATACCTAATTGAGTCACATTATTTAAAAAAGTTAAATGCCAAGCAGCCTTAAATACTTTATCAGCAATTTTCCTTTTGTTTCTGTCTAAATCAACATCAAACCAAGCTAAAAAACCATCCCCTGTCCATTTAATAAATGTTCCTCCAAATGAATTAACAAGATTATTAGCTGTCCAGTAAAGTCTTGGTAAGTACTCTTCAATATCGTTTACAGAATCATTTGAGTTTAAATAACTTGATGACTTTATTACATCACAAACCCAAACGATTCCCTTTTTTCTTTCAAATTTAAACTCTTTAAATGTATTCATATTAGTCTTATAAAATTATTCTTAACGGAAAAATATTGATGGCAAAAAAGTTATGGATTTTTCAATTCAGATTTTAATTTCGCATTTTGCCGATACAATGTTGTGTGGTGTTTTTTTATTTAGTATTATTTACTGACATTATAACAATTTCTTCTGGTGTAAATAATTTAAACATTGCATTATATATTTTTTGGCCATGTTTCTGAATGGCTGTTTTTAAATATTCAATAGAATAATTTATTAAATTTTCAAACCTAATTAAATCTTCATTTGAAAATGAGTGCTGTTTTAATTGTCTAAATCTCATTTGAGATTGTTCAGGACTCTTATTTTTAGGAATTAGCATATAGGCAATTCCAACTTCACTTTCAGTATCTCCACGATGAGCAATAAATTGATGTCTTAAATTCATAAGAAAATCATGGGTAGCCATTAATTCAGAATCTTTTTCGATAAAGTTTTTTGCTTCTAATTTTGGGAATTTATTTTTTGAAGCATCAGTGTAACACTTTCCATATAGCGAAATAAGAGAATATGTTAATGAAGATTTTATAATTGGATCTGGGTTCGTTTTCAAAATTCTTATATATTCAAGAGACATTTCTAAATCTTCCTTCATTGAACAGTATGCAATAAATTTTTTTGACAAAAAGCTAGGAATTACACTTATGTAATATTTATAAGCATACTCCTTCCGAGTGGTTTTAATTAATTCAATTAATCTTTGATTCTTTTTATCCATGAAGTTTTGATGAAATATCACATAACGGAAAAAGTAATGGCGATGTGCGGGCTAAAGTTGAACTTTAGTTCAATTTTTGACCAAACATAGCGAATGTTTTTTCAATACTACTAACTTACAAAAAAATACAGAATTGAAAAGCATGAATGGAATGGAAAATCTGCTTTTCAATTTTAGACTTTTCTCTATATTTTGCCAATACAATGTTAGCTGACATATTTTTGAGCAATTAGCCTAATGTCTTCCATATTGAGTTTTTCATTTTTTTTCTCAATGCCAAATTCCGATTCCAATTTGTTTATAGTCTCTGAATCAAGTTGTTCAATTTCTAAGTCAGGTAAAGTCTCATTATTTAAATCTTCATGAAGAATTGCTTCAGTGTCAATTATTTCTTCTAATGTTTCGATGTAGCTGGTGAATGGTGATCTTATATATTCTCCCCAAATTTCATTTTCATTATAATCTTTTGCTTTTCTTTTGAAATTTGTTTTAATGTTTATTCGATAAATATCGAAATTTTTTCTTCGTATTTGAGCCTGCCAAAATTCTTTGGATCCTGGTGTTGAATGTTTCTTATCAGATAGAATATTATATCCTAATTCATATATAATAAATTCGAAAAGATAAGTCAAATTACCACTTCTTTCATTTTTTGAGTAAGTTCCAGTAATTTCAAAATATTCTATTTTATGGTATGTTGTTAACTTACCATTTATTAATGACAATAAATCTAATTGTGTCCTATCTATTAATTTTATTGAAGATTTATCGTTTGATATTTTGATAACTTGAAATCTTCTAGATGAAATCGCAGTTGGAATGTAATCTGTATATAATTTTCCATAAGACTCTTGCAGAAAATAATCAATATTTATTTGCTCTGATTTTCTAACTAAAGGCATTATTTTAAAAGAGGTTGTTATAAATATGTCAGCTAACAACCAAATTTACACATTGCGTCAATATAATATATATAATTATGCTAATATTGTTTTGATTTTAGCTTTCTACTTGTCAATCATTAAATATAAAATATAAATATACTATTTCCCTACGGAAAACCATAATCCAAACAAAAAACCGCCCCACAAAAGTAGAACGGTTTATATATTAAATTGTCTCAGCGACACGCTGTTACATCATTCCCGGCATTCCACCACCCATTGGCATAGCTGGTTCTGCGCTCTTCACTTCAGTGATTACACATTCAGTTGTAAGAAGCATACCTGAAACAGAAGCTGCGTTTTCAAGGGCAACTCTTGTTACTTTGGTAGGGTCAATGATACCTGCTTCAAGCATGTTTACGTACTCGTCAGTTTTTGCGTTGTATCCGAAGTCACCAGTTCCTTCTGCTACTTTAGCAACGATTACGGAACCTTCACCTCCTGCGTTGGCAACGATTTGTCTTAATGGCTCTTCAATCGCTCTCTTAACGATTTTGATACCTGTTGTTTCGTCTGCATTAGCACCTGAAAGGTTTTCTAAAGACTTGATGGCTCTTACTAAAGCAACACCACCTCCGGCAACGATACCTTCTTCAACCGCTGCTCTTGTAGCGTGAAGGGCATCATCTACTCTGTCTTTTTTCTCTTTCATTTCCACTTCAGAAGCAGCACCTACGTAAAGTACAGCAACACCACCAGCTAACTTAGCTAATCTTTCCTGAAGTTTCTCTCTGTCGTAGTCAGAAGTTGTAGTTTCCATCTGAGCTTTGATCTGAGCTACTCTTCCTTTGATTTTAGCTTCGTCGCCACCACCGTTTACAACAGTTGTGTTGTCTTTGTCAATCGTTACTTTCTCAGCAGTACCCAGCATATCCAGAGTAATGTTCTCCATGGTGAAACCTTGCTCTTCAGAGATCACCTGACCACCTGTAAGGATCGCGATATCTTCAAGCATTGCTTTTCTTCTGTCTCCGAATCCTGGAGCTTTTACGGCAGCAATTTTAAGAGAACCTCTTAATTTGTTTACTACCAATGTAGCTAAAGCTTCCCCTTCAACTTCTTCAGAGATAATTAATAAAGACTTACCGCCTTGTGCGATTGGCTCAAGAACAGGAAGCAATTCCTTCATAGAAGAGATTTTCTTCTCAACCAAAAGGATATATGGGTTTTCAAGTTCAGCTAACATTTTTTCAGGGTTAGTCACGAAGTATGGCGACTGGTATCCTCTGTCAAACTGCATACCTTCTACAACATCTACTGTTGTATCGATACCTTTAGCTTCTTCTACAGTGATTACTCCTTCTTTACCTACTTTTCCGAAGGCTTCAGCGATTAGAGAACCGATGGTTTCGTCATTATTAGCAGAAACAGAAGCCACCTGCTTAATTTTATCTGTAGAATCTCCTACAGCCTGAGACTGTGATTTAAGGTTTTCAACAACAGCAGTTACCGCTTTGTCAATACCTCTTTTAAGATCCATTGGGTTAGCTCCGGCAGCTACGTTCTTAAGACCTTCTCTTACGATAGCCTGAGCAAGAACCGTAGCGGTAGTAGTACCGTCACCAGCAATATCATTGGTTTTGGAAGCTACTTCCTTAACCATCTGAGCCCCCATGTTTTCTACTTTATCTTCAAGTTCGATTTCTTTTGCTACAGAAACACCATCCTTCGTTACGTGTGGAGCACCGAAAGATTTTTCAATCACTACGTTTCTTCCCTTAGGACCTAAAGTTACTTTTACTGCATTAGCCAATGCATCTACACCTCTTTTTAAAGCGTCTCTTGATTCAATATCGAATTTTATTTCTTTTGCCATAATGTTAAGCTTTAAGCTTTAGGCAGTAAGCAATAAGCTTTTGCCTTGAAGCTGTTAATTATTATTTAATAATTTTTTTCTAAGTTGTATAAGTTTTTGTCTGATTAAATTCAGTTTAGGATTAAGGCTTAATAATTTTTCTTCGGTTGTAAAACCCAGATCACAAGAGAGAAGAAGTAAATATTCTGTTTCGTTTGTAGAACCAATACTTATTTCTAAAAATCTTGCAAATTCTTTATCTGTAGATCTTCCACAACCTTCGGCAATATTTGTTGGGATAGAGACGGATGCTCTTCTTATTTGAGACGTAAGACCAAAAAGTTCAGATTTTGGAAAGTTTTCAGAAGTAGTATAAATTTCTTTTACCAACTCATGAGCAATTTTCCAGATATCATATTTTTTGTAGTCTCTCATTGCCTATTGCTTATAGCCTAATGCCTACTGTATCTTATCCAATAATTCCTAGTAGATCAGCCTCTCTTACGATTAAATAATCCTTCCCGTCTAGCTTTAATTCAGAACCTGAATATTTCCCATAAAGAACTTTGTCACCTACCTGAACAGTTGTAGGCTCATCTTTTTTACCAGGACCTACTGCCACTACAGTACCTTCTTGCGGTTTTTCTTTCGCAGTGTCCGGAATAATAATACCTGAAGCTGTTTTAGTTTCTGCAGCAATCGGCTCGATAAGAACTCTGTCTGCCAATGGTTTAAAGTTTACTGACATAATATATTTATTTTTTAATTATTTCTCTCTAGTAATTCTCTAAATGTATGCCACAGGCAGGGGGTGGATGAAATGGCAGAGTTTTATTACTCAGTGTGAAAATTTGGCAGAAAAATAAAAAGCCGGAAAATTTCCGGCTGATGTTTTACATTGAATGATTCCTTAGATTAAGGACAATACTGTCCCGGCCGATCCATAAGATACATTTTCCCTGATTGTTGTAATCGCAGCAGACAATTCTTCCGCCGCCATGAATAGATTTTTGGGCTTCTTTGCTTAATGATTTTAGATTTTTCATACCATATATTTTATTGTTCTGTATTCCTGAACATTTAAAGTCAATCAGGAGCTTTGACATTTGGTGTTATGAAGTATTCCAAAGGTAAAGCTTTTTGCCCTGCATGCCGTGTACAGTATGTAGCCCCGTTCAGGTGATTGGTATCTGCTGGATTTCTGGAAAATCATTATCGCTGAATAGGTTCCATCATCATTTTTCTTCCTCCCATATCTATTTCCTGCTTCAGGACTTTTCTTGTTTCGGGATCTATGTAATAAGTGACGGTTGATGTTTTATCACTAATATCATCCGTTGTTTTTACAGCCCAGACTTTCTTTCCGTTGAGATCGGTTTTTTGTACTCCTGATATGTAGGCTTTTATGATTCCTTTTTTGGCAGCCGGGTTATAATCAAAAATAGAAAGTTCCGCGGTGTAGTTTTCTTTAAGCGGCAGATACCGGAGAAGAGAAGGATAGCTGCTGCTGTCGAAATAATTTTCCCCCGGCATATCAATAGTTTCTTTCTGTTGTGTTTTTTTGTCGAGGTAATATCCGGTGATTTTGTTTTTCCCGGATTGAAGTACCATATCTCTCATCGGATTATAAGAGGAATGATAAACCGGTTGAAAATCCGCTGTTTTTACGATCGTGGAATCTATCCAGCTTCCATTCATCTGCTTCATTTTAACAGTAGTTTTAATGAGCAGATCTGTTTTGTTGATTTTTTTTAATTCATTAATGATACTCCCGATCTCCATTTTATTTCCGGCATTTTCAGCATACCATGAAAATTCTGAAACTTCATCTTTGATCAGTTTCGGATCTATCTTGTTTTGTTTAGGAGTAAGCAGGCTTTGAGAAAATAAATTAGCACTGCTTATGATTAAAAGGAAAAGAAAATTTTTCATAATTTTTTTAATCAATAAGTAGTGCTAGGTATTGTAAAAGTTACAAAGTGCTGGCTGTTAACTTTTTCCGGCGGCCTGCATCGGGTTGGTTTTGCCGTTTGAGCCACCTCTTACAGGGCCGTCCTGCTTCTGTTTGAATAACTGGAATTTCGAAACCTGACTGTCTGTACCATTGCTGCTCCAGAAATTATTGGAAGTATCAATATCAGCAGTTTCTCTCATAGGATCAAGCTGAATTGATTTTACTTTTTTGTCGAAATAATACGTCTTCGAAACCTTCTGTTCATTATGTCTCCAGATCTGGGCAGATGATTTGTCATAGGCTTTAGTACCGTCTTCAAACGTAAATTCAAGGATGATTGGCATTACCAGTCCGCCTTTATTAACGAAATCAATCTGGTATCCGGTCATATTTTTAAACCTCTCTTTATCTTTTGTATCCAGAGCAGGAGTTGCTTCAGTTTTGGTGGTATATTCTTTGTCCTGATTTACTTTTTCCTGGCCTCTGTCATATCGATAATAGAAATCCTGTGCTTCCTTATCTTTATCTACATAGAATGAAATATTTTTATCTTCCCTGTTTCTGATCTTTGAAATATCTTCAAACTCATTCTGCAGAGGTTTTTCTACTTTATATTTTGTTTCTTTGGCCTCTTTCGGAGGGGTATTCAGATCTGGTGCAGCCATCGTTACTTTATCAATAGCAATATCTACAGGATCTGTTCCGTAGAACCATCCTCTCCAGAACCAGTCAAGGTCTTCACCGCTGGCATCTTCCATGGTACGGAAGAAATCGGCAGGTTCAGGATGTTTGAAAGCCCATCTTTTGGCATATGTTTTAAAAGCTTTGTCAAATAACTCTCTTCCCATGATTGTTTCACGAAGAATATTAAGTCCTGTAGCAGGTTTTGAATAGGCATTCGGCCCAAACTGAATAATATTTTCAGAGTTGCTCATGATAGGCTCCAGCTGGTTCTTTGGAAGCTTCATATAATCCACGATCGTCCAGGCTGGTCCTCTTTTTGACGGGAATTTATTATCCCATTTTTCTTCCGTAAGATATTCGGTAAACGTATTCAGTCCTTCATCCATCCAGCTCCATTGTCTTTCATCGGAATTGATGATCATT
Source organism: Chryseobacterium sp. 2987 (assembly GCF_031456375.1). NCBI lineage: Bacteria > Pseudomonadati > Bacteroidota > Flavobacteriia > Flavobacteriales > Weeksellaceae > Chryseobacterium > Chryseobacterium sp. 2987. The sequence continues at coordinate 218,710 of NZ_JAVDUN010000004.1, read as the reverse complement.
GGGAAAAAATTATGACCAACCTCGTGAATGATTACCCCGATCATTCCGTTTTTAGTACCCTCAGAATATGTTCCGTCTTTTTCCGTTCTCCCGAAGTTGAAACAGATCATCGGATATTCCATTCCGTTGGCCGCTTCTACAGACTGCGCAACAGGGTAGGGGTAAGGAATGGTAAATTCTGAATAGGTTTTAATCGTATGGGCAACCGCTTTGGTAGAGAATTTTCTGTACAGACCATAGGCTTCTTTCGGATAAAAACTCATCGCCATTACCTTATTATTGTTTTCAGGAATGGTTACTCTCATTCCGTCCCAGACAAATTTTCTTGAAGAAGTCCAGGCAAAATCTCTCACATCGTTAGCTTCAAATACCCAGGTTTTTCTTTGCTTTGAATGATTTTTCTCTGCTTTTTTAGCATCTTCCAGCGTTACAATTTCAATCGGTTCTGCAGCATTTTCAGCTTTGCGGTATCTGGACATCTGGTCGGAAGTCAGTACCTGCTCGTAATTCTTACATTCTCCGGTTCCGCCAACAATATGATCGGCCGGAACATTCATTGAAACTTTAAAATTTCCGAATACCAAAGCAAATTCACCTCTTCCCGTAAACTGGTGGTTTTGCCAGCCCTGGAAATCACTGTAAACACACATTCTTGGGTACCATTGGGTCATGGTATAAAGATCATTGCCGTCTTCCTTAAAGTTTTCATAGCCTCCACGGCCACCCATCTGGATACGGTTCGGTATATTGTAGTTCCAGTCTATTTTGAAGACAATTTTTTCACCCTTCTTTAAAACCTTCGGAAGATCAATACGCATCATCGTTTTGTTGACTGTATATTTCAACGGGCTTCCGGAAGCGTCTGTTATTCTTTCAATATTAACACCATAACCGTTGTCTTTTTCCGGAAGTTCGGTTACTTTCAACTGGTTGTCATTCATTGATGAAGGAAGGGTAGAGGAGGTTGGGTAACCTGCATTTTTTACTGTAGACTGTTCATTTTCGTCCAGCTGAAGCCAAAGATAGTCCAGATCATCCGGAGAATTGTTGTAATAGGTAATTGTTTCAGATCCTTTCAGGTTTCTTTTATCCTCATCAAGGTAAGCCGTGATATTATAATCTGCCCTGTTCTGCCAGTATCCATGACCCGGTGCTCCCGAGGCAGTTCTGTAAATATTAGGCGTAGGAAGAATAGTTCCCAGCTGCTCAAACTTATTTCCATGGTTGCTTCCCGGATTATTTAGGATATTCTGTGCGGTGATTCCTGTATACGTAAATACAGCAAATGAAAGGACGGCTGCTTTTAGCTTCATGACCGAAATGATTTAAGGATGATCAAAGATAATAATATTTAAATGAGAAATTGAAAGCTTAAAAAGGAATTCTTTCTAAAGTCATCTTCAATGAGAGCGCAAATACTCCGGAGGATACAAAAAGAATCCAGTCTTTTTTATTGACCTTAAAAATATGGAGAAGCATAAAAAGAACAACCAGAATTGCAGCCACAATAACAATCTGTCCCAGTTCCAGACCAATATTAAAACCTAATAAAGGAACCGCAATGCTCTGGCTTTTGACAATCATTACTCTTGCTGTGTTGGCGAATCCCATACCGTGAACAAGCCCGAAGATCAAAGCAAGATAATAATTAGCACGCATCAGGGTCTGTTTCTGGTTTTTCATGATGATATTATCCAGGGAAGTAAGGACAATCGTGAGCGGGATCAGGAATTCTACCCATGCAGAAGGAAATCTGAAGACATCCAGAATGCTTAAAGCAAGGGTAATGGAATGTCCGACTGTAAATGCAGTCACAAGGATCAGAATTTTTTTCCAGTCACTATAGGAATATACGGCAATCAAAGCCAGAACAAATAACTGGTGATCCAGAGCATCCAATGAAATGATATGCTCCCAGCCAAGGTTTAAATAGAATAGAAAATCCTGCATCATAACGTAAAAATATAATGCGTACGAAAATAATGATTAATTTCGGAACAAATTTTAAATGTCCGGATTTATGAAGATTTTATGGCTGTTTCTGCTTCCCATTGTATTCCTGTTTTCTTTTACAAAAGCGAAGCATCCTTATCATGTAGGTTCAGTTGAGATCAATTATAATGTAAAATCAAAGACTTTTGAGATTACAGGACGGTTTTTTCTGGATGACCTGGAAAACGGACTCAGCAAAAAATATGGAGGCGCTTTCCATTTTAATGATGAAAAATATAAAACAAAACTCAATGAAGCCTTGCAGAAATATTGCGCAGAGTATTTCAAATTAAAAGGAGACGGGAAATTTCTGAAAATAAATTATGTTGGCTATGAAGAAGACAGTGAATCCGTAAACGTTTATATGGAGTCTGAAACAGTCACCGTTCCCAAAAAAGTAGAAGCTGCGGTAAGTTTTCTTTATAACTTATTTGATGATCAGATCAATATTGTACACATCATCATACAAGGGAAAAGAGAGAGTGAAAAACTAACGTATCCTAACCGTTATCTCTACCGCCAGTTTTAATCAGATGTTAATTTTTTATTTCTGTAAAGGTCTTCTTCAGGTATTTTATGTCTTTTTGAGTTATTAATGAAATATTAAATCACTAAATATTGATTAATAATTTTAAATGGATTTTATTTTCGAAAATGAATTATTGAATTATTTATATTTTTTCATGCATTTTGTTGATTAATTATATGTTATAAATTGTTTTTGATTTATTAATTTATATAATATTTGTTTTTTGTTTAAAAAAAGCTATATTTGTTTATGCCTAGTTGGAGATTTCTGAATCTTGTTTCATGAGGTCATACAATCTGAAAAATGATAATTGACTAATAAAAAAACAACGGGGTGAGAAGGAGTAAGGAAAACAGAAGAGTTCTGTAAAAAAAACATTCTTTACTGCGATTTTTTTAATAACATAAAACCGCTTAGATTAAGTAGGGATAAAAACTTATGGATGAGGTTCATAGACCTGTAAAAGGTGGTTGAGACAAAATAAAAAACATCAAACGCAAAATAAAACCACAGATTAAGAAAAAATTTAGTTCGAAGAGTTAAATAAGGTAAAAAAGTTCCCGTTTTACCGGATTTAAGGTCGAAGATTCTAATAAACACAATCATTTAAAACACTTACTTGCAGGTAGGTGTTTTTTTATTCATGATCCATTTGAAGTTGTGTATTGATCTCTTTGGTATGATCAAGCAGATCAGGAAAAAAATCGTTATAACATTGCTGAAGAAAAGATTTGTTTTCCAGGAAAGCTTCAAAAACAGGAATGTCTTTTTCCAGATATCGGGCTTTATTCAAAACGTTGCGGATGCTGAATTTAATTCCCCAGTCTTCACGGTAGTTATAAAGCCAGTCATCTTCCTCCATCTTTTCCAGCATTTTTTTAAAATTTTCAGGGAGCCATTGCTCATGCTCATGAAGAACTTTATATACGTTTAAGGAATGAGCTTTCCAGCCTTCCAAAGAATGTAATGTAAGATCATTGGCGACAAAATAATCCATGGCAACATCCACAAAAGCTCCGGCATACAGCCTCACCAAAGGAGAAAATGCTTTTTTTGCCTCATGAATGGCAGGGTGGGAGTCTGTGAAAGTGTCTATTGCCCGGTGCAGGGTAATACCGTCCTGGATTTCCTTCGGAAAAGAAAACCGGTCCCTGTTCCGGATAAAATCTTCCAGAAACTGTCCTACAATTTGTCCGTCTGAAAAGGTGAGAAAAGAATGCGCTAAATAATTCATAATCGAATATAAAAATTTTTAAACAATAACCTGCTGTCTGCAAAAGTTTCCACCCAAACACCCTTTCCTGTTTCATTATATTGAAAATTGATTTCATTCAAACGAATGTTTTTCGGGGAAATTAAGACAAGATGAAGTTCGTGATCATGGATAAAACTCCGGAACTGAACAGGAAACGAAAAGTTGTTCTGTATCTGAAGGTCTTTATAGCCATAAACTACAGTACAATCGGACCCCAATGGGGTAAAACGTTCATGTTCCTTATAAATATCAACCGAATGTGGATATCGTTCCACAATTTTTAACCCGGACTGAAGGGCTGCATAATAAAGAATAGAGGAAAATTGACAGATTCCGCCTCCTATTCCGCTAGAAATATTATTCCGGATAAGATTTCGTCCTTCTTTAAAATTATTTTCCGAAGTAGGTTTTCCAATCAGCTTCCAGAAAGATAATACTTCGTTTGGACGAATCACAAGATTATTAATTTTTTCGCTGACTACTTTTAAGTTGTGAATCTTATTTTCAATAAATTCTCCTTTTTTGATGCTTTGTCGGAATTCATTTTTGTAGAATCCAATGTCTTCCTGCCGGTATTCTTTCACATACTGATGCCTGGTCCGTTGTTCATGAATGTACCGCTGCAGTAATTTTATCTGCAGCTTCCAATGATCAGGAATTATTTTTTTTAGCAGCCGTTTCATATTTTTTCAAGTACAGTGATATGGTAGGAAGCCCATCGTTTCAGAAAAGTCCGGCAGAGCAGAATATCAATGGGAAGGAAAAACTTTCTTATGCTTTTTGGAATCCGATGGACAGGGAAAAGTAAAATGCCTGTCGTGCTTTTGATTTTCCAGTCGTCTTTTACCAACTGTGAAATTTCCGGAGGGGTAAAACTGTTGCCTGCATGCCAGTCTTGCTGAGGCGAAACTGTTTTTTTTCTGGCTTTTGTAGGATAATCAAAGATCAGAATACTGTTGTTATTTAATTTTCTCCTGCATTCATCAAGGAATTTCCCGGTTTCATCTTTCGTCTGATGCATGATCACATGAAAGCAGAATATACAGTCAAATGAAGTGTCAAAAGGGATTTTTGAGATTTCTCCTGCTGAAATTATTTTATCAGGATGTTTCTCTTTGGCAATACTGAGCATGGATTCACTGAAATCGGTGCCGTGCGTTGCAAAATCAAGAAGCCTGCCCGTTCCGCAGCCCAGATCCAATATTTTGGAATATTTTGTATGACGGAAAAATGAATTTAAAAATACCTTCTCCTGCCGGTCAATATAGTTCCCGTAAGAATTCCCGAAACGGTTTTCATCGTAGGTATCTGCGAGGTTATTGTAATATTCCCGGATATTGGTTTTCATGATTTTAAATTCTTTTGTGAAAATAACTAATCCGGAGCATTTTATCAACCTTATTTCAGATTATTTGAAGGTCAGGATTTAGGCTGGGAATCTGCATGATGTTTTCTGAATTCAGACGGTGTCATATCAGTCATCTTTTTAAAAATTGTATTAAAAGCAGTCTTTGAATTGAAGCCTGATTCAAAAGCAATTCCTAATATAGACCATTTCTGGCTGGAGTCATCAATAAGCATCTTCTTAGCGTGCTGTACCCTGTATTTATTAACAAAATAAAAGAAATTTTCATGAAAGCCGTTATTGAGCAGATAGGAAAGCTGATGGGCATTGATCTGAACCATATCGGAGAGTTTCAGTAAATTGAGATCACCGTCCAGATAAGGCTTTTCTGTTTCCATTAAAACAGTTAACCGCTGTTTCAACATCTCAAATTCATGCTCAGAAATTAACTTTTTTCTTGTTGTTTCTTCCTCCTCACTCTCCATTTCAATAGAGAGCAGTTCTTCACGCTGGCTTTTATTTACAGGATAAATCTCTTTTTGACGGAGAACGTAATACAGCGTGCTGTACACAATAAATAAAAAAAGCAGATCCATCACCACATGCTGATGCATTTTATAGATAAAAGCATTGAACAGCTCATAGCCAACCGTTATAATGATGGTTATAAAAAGAAGAAAACTCAGCTTGATCAGCCACTGCAGGTCAATGGGTTCCGTATCAGCTGAAATGGTTTCAATTCTTTTCTGATGCTTCCTGATCCTGAAGTAAATAAGGGCAATATAAGGAAGATTATGAGCGATATTGATAAATAATACGATATGATAAATGACCGGATGTCCTTCTGAACAGAATAATAATATCCAGCAGATCAAAGGAACGATCAGGCACACCAGATCAGCTATCTTAAATCTATAATCCGGATTAATAAAAAATATAACACTGAAAAACAAAAAGATAGGCGTAAATATCTGTATGGAATACACGAAAAATGAAAACCAGGTCTCTGGCGTAATTCCGCAGATATGCAAAACATCCAATACCCAATAGCTGGACCATAATAAAAGAAACAGCCCGAAGAATAAGTTGGCCTTTCTGTTGACTTTCATAGGATTGATCAGCAATGTAAATGAAAGCAGGGTCAGACCGCCATAAAGCAGGACAAGGACAAACTTCTGAATATTTTCGAGCAGCATATTTATCGGATATTAGAAGAGCCTTTCGTGGAAATCTTCAATTTTACTTACTTCCTCTATTTTGATTCCGAATTTTCTTTTCGGAATTTTGTTGAGGTTGGATACAAAAATCTTTTCGTAGCCTAATTTTTCTGCTTCCGTGATTCTTTGTTCGGCTTGAGCAATAGGACGAATTTCACCACTTAATCCGATTTCTCCCGCAAAACAATAATGTTCAGAAATAGCAATATCTTCATTGGACGAAAGGATGGAAGCTACCACAGCAAGATCTAATGCAGGATCATCTGTTTTGATTCCTCCGGTTATATTTAAAAATACATCTTTTGCCCCCAATTGAAACCCTGCACGCTTTTCAAGAACAGCCAGAAGCATATTCAGTCTTTTAGCATCAAATCCGGTGGAACTTCTTTGCGGAGTACCATAGACTGCCGTACTTACCAGAGCCTGAATTTCCAGCAGCATCGGCCGGTTTCCTTCTAAAGTTACAGCAACAGAATTTCCGGACAGCTCTTCAAATTTTTTGGTAATAAGAATCTCCGAAGGATTTTTGATTTCCTTCAATCCCTGGGAAACCATTTCATAAATTCCGATTTCAGCAGTAGACCCAAAACGGTTTTTATTGGCTCTCAGCAGTCTGAAAAGATGGTTTCTGTCACCATCGAAATTCAAAACAACATCTACCATATGCTCCAGTACTTTTGGCCCGGCAATCTGGCCGTCTTTGGTGATATGGCCTACCAGGAAAACGGGAGTATTGTTTTCCTTGGCAAATTTAATGATCTCATTGGAGCATTCCCGGATCTGGGAAACAGTGCCCGGCGAACTTTCTATTAATTGCGACTGAAGAGTTTGAATAGAGTCAATAATCATAAAATCCGGTTCCAGCTTTTTAGCTTCGTGAAGGATCTTTTCAAGGGATGTTTCTGTAAAAAGAAAACAGTTCGGGTTCTGAAGATCCGTTAACCTGTCTGCTCTCATTTTGATCTGGGAAGCACTTTCCTCTCCCGAAACATAGAAAATTTTCTTCTTCATTTTCAAGGCCAGCTGCAAAAGAAGCGTAGATTTACCGATTCCCGGTTCACCTCCGATCAGAGTTACTGAACCTAAGACAATTCCGCCGCCCAGAACACGGTTCAGTTCCTCGGAGGGGGTTTTTATTCTCGGTTCTTCACTGGTTTCAACCTCAATGATGTTGATGACGTGTTGTTTTGATTTTGAGAAAGGCGGAGTTTTAGATGACGTTTTTTCAACGACTTCTTCCACCAGGGTATTCCATTGCCCGCAGTTTTTACACTGCCCCATCCATTGGGAATATTGGGTTCCGCAGTTTTGACAGAAATATGCTGTTTTCAGTTTTGCCATACTGCGAAGTTAAAGAAAATGAATTTTGATTTTGAAATTTTAATTAATTTTCAGCAATGAAAAATATCTTACTGAAAAGCATTCTTATTTTAGGAATTATGACCTTTCTGAACGCAGGGCTGGTTGGGGAATCGGTGAAGCTGATAGGAATGCCGCCTTCAAGTCACACGTTACACGGTTTTGCCGTATTTGTAGGAGGCCTCATCATCAGTGGAATAAGCTTTGCAACCATCCTGATCTTTAAAAGAAGCTACGATGCCATTTGGAAAGTGGCTGTTCTGTTTGAAATTCTTTATCTGGTGATGCTGTTGTGGTCTCAGGTAAATCCATTGGCCTATTTTACTCAACATACTGATGATAGTCTTATTGACCTGCTGTTGTATGTGAATTCAATCATTGTATTTCTTGTCATCCTTCTTTTTGATTTTGTTTTTTCTAAAATAAATTCAACAAAAATTAAAAAATAACATAGATCAAGCAGAAGATTTCTATTATATCTTATCTTTACTCAATAAAATTAATGTAAAATTATAATTATAATGAAAAAAGTATTTTTATCCTTCGTATTTACGTTGTTAAGCATTGTGGGATTTGCCCAGAACGGATGGGTAGTGGACCCAATGCACTCTTCTGTTAATTTCAATATCAAGCATATGGGAATCAGTTTTGTGCAGGGACGTTTTGATAAATTTAGTGGGAAAATAACCACAGAGGGAGCCAACCTGGATAACGCTTCTTTCAATTTTGCGGTAGAGGTGAATTCCATTAATACTGGTGTGGAAATGAGAGACACCCATCTTAAGAGCAAGGATTTTTTTGATGGTGAAATGTATCCGGAAATGGTTTTCTACAGTTCTTCTATTGCTAAGGATAAAAACGGATATATCTTAAAAGGAAAACTGAGAATTAAAGAAGTAATAAAAGATATCAGTGTTCCGGTAACATTTGGAGGGATCACCAAAAACCAGAAAGGAAAAGAAATTATGGGAATCCAGTCTAAATTTACCATTAACCGTCTTGACTATGACATCAAATATGATCCTACAGGAGCAGGTGTTGCCAAAGATGTAGACGTAAACGTATATTTTGAGCTGGTGAAACAGTAATTCATACAACTTATTAATAAAAAGGTTTTTCAGATAACTGGAAAACCTTTTTTATTGAAGATTTATTCAGTGAAGGATCTGTTATAACCCAAACATCTGTGAGGTTTAAATTAAAACAGTAAGCCTTATGAAGATGAAGTGCTGTTTTACGTTAAACAGTCTTATCAAAAAATCTATCAGATTTTTCTTAACAAAACTTAATTCTTTATAGCCCTTAATGGTTCATGAGCATTTTGGATAGACGCAATAGACGCAAGGATTTAAACCATCATAATGCTTTTAAGTCGCAAGAAAACCAAAGGTTTTCAGCTATTTCTGATATCAAATAAAATCAGCGGGGCTATAAACGTTAACAAAAATCTTTTCTAAAAACCTTTTAATGTAGGCTGTAGAATTATTCAATAGAGGTGGACTTTAGTCCACCCAAATAAAAAGAAACAATCCGCTGGCTTTAGCCAAAACCTATACAGCAAATTTTCAAAACCTGCTCAATCTGCCAGATTCGCGAGAAAAATAAAAAAATTATTTAGGGCTATTCAAGTTATTAAATTCAGGAATATTTTCATTGATCAATGGTTCTGCAAAGATTCAAAAATTAACTTTACCGGAGGAAACCGTAAAGATTCCAAAATCATCAATCAGCATATTCTCTTTCCGTACCCCATTATAAACCATAACTCTGTCGAGCTCCTTTTGCGAACGCCTTCTCATGATCCAGTCTTTATTCTGATGATTGTTCAGAACATAAGCAATCATTTTCAGCTGCGGATGCCACGGCTGTCCCGTGTAAACAACAAAAGAATTCTTTTCAGAAATGGAGACCGCTCCACGGATTGCTCTGGAAGCTGCTTCATTATCACCAAAAAGTTCTAGGATCCCGGAAATAATGGTGATATTCGGTTCAAAATCCAGTTGGTGATACGTTTCAGGATCAAAGCAGTCAAAATTGGTAAAACGGATGTTCTGATAGTTTTTTTCACGAATTACTTTTTCACCGATCTCAATATTGCTTTTTACAAATTCATTGATCACGATTTCAGCATCGGGATATTTTTCTTTGATATCGAATAAATAATTTCCTGTTCCGCCGGCAATGTCAAGAATTTTGATCTTTCTGCCTTCCTGTTTCAGAGACTTGATGTTCTGTTCCAAAAGCTGAATCAGGTGCTGTTTTCTGATACGGATCCCTTTCCAGCCGATGGCATTGAGGTAATTCTTATCCATCATTTTACCAAAACCGAATTTTCCGTCCGGCTGATTCTGGTAAACATAATCCAGTGAAGCTCCGGAATCAAAACCGTATTTCAGACCGATGGCCATCCCATTGCTTATTTTTCCGATTTTTCCCAGAGACATTTTCTGAAGCTTAAAATTCAGGTTATTGCCTACATTATTTTTAAGATCTTCATATTCTTTTAATGAAAACGGATCGGGAGAAAGAGAGGCTGATTTTTGAGTTTTACTAAAAGATTTTTCCGCAAAATCTGCGATCTTATCATAAACTTTTTCTTTTCCGGTGTCAAATAAAATACCATGGAAGAATCCGGGCAGGACTTCATAATGTTTCAGGTCCGTATCCAGGCGGTCATGGAAGATTTTCTGATCTTTATTGAATACCACATGATCTTTTTCTGCAGCTAAAATCAAGGTTGGAGTATCGATGGCTGCAGCATCGTCTACAAGGCGCTTTCCGGCTTTGGCCAGGTCAATAAGAAGTTCTGCATCTATAGATCTTGAGATCAGCGGATCTGTATCGTAGGCATTTTGCTGAACGGGATCGTGGGTTAGCATTTTAGATTTCACATAGCTTTTAATGATCAGTCCTTTTTTCAGTTTGGTTCCCAGTGTAATCATTTCATTAGCCAAAGGAACAATAAGATTAATTCTGAAAGCTGGGGCCAGAAGAGCCATTCCTGCAATAGCCGGTGCAAAATCATGGGCCCAGGCTGAAGCAACAACCCCGCCGATACTGTTGGCGACAACAAATATATCAGAGATATTGATACCATATTCTGATATGATAAATTTGGAAAATGAATCCAGATCCCTCACGTAATCCATAAAAACAGATGAGGTTTTGGTTTCTGTATGGCCGTGCCCGCGAAGATCGAAGGCAAAAATATTGTATTTTGAAAATTGTGGAGCCTGTGCAATATCATTCAGCCTTTCTGAATGCTCGTGTCCCCGGTGGATCATAATGATGCTTTTCTGGCCGGGCTGATAATTCCATTCCCGGTAGAAAATAGGACTGTTATCAAAACTTTTAAAATGTCCGTTGTTCATAATTTAATTTTTTTTCAGAAACTCCTGAAGATAAGGATGAATGATAGCATTCTTATTCAGGGATTTCATTGTGGTTATTGCTTCCTCTAAAGGTAAAGATAAAATATTTTTCATTACCAGAATTCCTACCATCGAACTTCTGGTAAAGCCCATGGTACAGTGGATGAGGATTTGCCCGCCTTCAGGAAGTTTTTTATAATGTTCTGTGATTTCTGCAATTAATGTTTTGGTCTGTTCAATGTCAGGGATCCCAATATCCAGAAATGGAGCAGAATGATAGTCAGGTAATACTTTCAATTTAGAAATTTCTTCCATTTCTGCTGACAGATCGTAGATTATAGTGTGATTGCTGGTCGTAAAACAAGAAAGATCTTTATGATCTGGTCTTGATGAAATATAAATACCCGGAGCAATCAGTAAGGGCTTTTTGTTTTTTCGGAAAAACCTCCATAATACCCAGTATATCATAAGGTATGGAGCGTAAAAAACTTTTCTCCACAAAGAAATAATTCCATTTTTATCTTTTAAAAAGCGGACAGTATTTTTTTGATAATGATAACCTATTACAATTGACATAATAGCAGGCCAAAGTATCAGCAATCCTGTAGCACCAGAGTTTTTGTAGAGTATGAATGCTGCTGAAGCCATGATCCATCCCGACAGAAAATAAAAATTGGCGATTTGGAAGTTCCGGTATCGAAAATCATTTTTACGATAGGGAAAGAGGATAAAACTGAAATGAGCAAGAACTGATCCTGATAGGATATCAATAAAATGATGCTGATATGTGGTAAGGGTAGAAAGTCCAAGCAAGAGGAGCCACAGCATAAAAAAAGTGCGCAGTTTTTTTACGTTTCTGAGAACCGGCCAAAAAATAAACGCATAGGCAATATGCAATGATGGTGCCTGATTAAACGGAGAATCAAAGATTTCTAAAAACCGGAAAGGGTAGCCCAGTAAGAAATGATCTGTTGGAGGTTTTTCCAGAGAAAATTTCAATGGGAACAATAGGAAGCAAATCCCAGCCATAATGGTTACAAAAAGTATTCTGTAGGTGAGAGCTGTAAGCTGTTCCTTATTTTTACAAAGAAAAAATACCAGGACGAAAAATAATCCACTGGTCATGTAAGGAATGATTGTCCATGGCAGGAACGGAATATATTTTTCAAAATCAAAAACAAATGAAGGAATTGCTTCCTGCTTTGAAAGATGCAAGGCTGTATAATTGTATACTACTGTAAAAACAATGGCACAAAGTATAAAAGCCGAAAATTTTTGCTCTATTTTCAGTCGTTTTTCATCCATTTGGCTTTCCTGAACATGATTAGATTAAGGAACGAAGAAGGGAGAACGGATAAGGATTTCATCATCCATTTCATTTTTGAAGGAAAAATAATGAAATTTACTTTGCGTTCTATCGCTTGGGTAATTACGGAAACGGCAGTATTAACATCTGTGAGAAAAGGTTTTTTGCTCAAATCATGATGATTGAGCTGTCTTAATTTTTCAGTGTCCACATAGCCGGGCGCAATAGTCGTTACAGAAATTCCAAAAGGTTTCAAGGCTCTTCTGTAGGCATCCGCAACCTGAATCACCGAACGTTTTGTTTTGGTATAAAGACTTGAATTTTCATAATTCAATATCCCTGAAACAGAGGCAATAACCGCAATACTACCTTTGTTTTGCCCCTTCATCATTCTTCTTGCTGCTTCAAAACCATTCACCGTTCCCAGAATGTTGGTTTGCAGCATTGCTTCTGCTTCTTCATAGGAAATTCTTCCGGCAACATCTTCTGCATAGCTTCCTGCACAGTTGATGAAAATATCAAGATTATGGTTATCCACAAGAAACAGTTCCAATGTGGATAAAATTGAATTTAAATCACAAACATCTGCCTGAAATGATTTTAAACTCTCATCATTATTATTTTCAGGTATTTTGGACAGATCTCTTCCGCAAACCCCTACATAGTGGCCTTTTGAAAGGTAATGACTTGCCAGCGCATAGCCTATACCGGAAGTTCCGCCTGCAATAAAAATGTTCATAAGCCTTTTGTGATGTTCAATATTACGTAAAAATAAATTTTATCTGCCAAACCAACGAATTTTAATAAGTTTTGGTAAATGTAAGAGTGTAAATTTTTATATAACCAGATATAATAAGCCTTATCAGATAAATAAATGGATAAGGTTTTTCTTAAACGCAAAGTGCCAATTTATAGGCAATATGATTTTAAGTGAGCAAAGAGTAGAGTCAATAGAGTTGATTCGATGAAGCGAGCGTTTTAACCATTAGCTTCATCAGCGATAAAGTCGCATTTCTTTGCTCTCTAAAATCAGCGGTATAAATAGAAATCTTTGCGTGAATTTTATTGTTTCTGGCTCGCAAAAAAATAAAATTTTCAACAGTTTTAGCCAAAATATAAAAGAGAAACCCTATTTACCTTCTCATGCTTTTCATCGTCTGGTCAAAACCATACTGCCATTGCTTTTCCATGTCTTCCTTAAACTGCTGATGCGTTTGTGGAAAAGAAAATCCAATTTCAAATTTACTCCAGTTGATGTTTTTCTTCAGATAATGTCCTTTCAGGCTCTCTTTGATGGTAAGGGTATCAATTTGAAAATCAGGATGCATGCTTTGGACTTCTGAAAGACGTTTATTTCCGCTCAATCCAAAAACGGAACGTACTAATGCTTCTTCCGCTAGGGTATACGATTGTTTTTTTTCCGTGATTACAATATTAGCGAGATGTCTGGCCAGTTCAACCGGAATAAGATCAACAGCTCCTCCGGCAAAATATTTTCCCTGAAGAAAAGCTGGAGCTACATAAAACATATCGGAAACGGAGATTCTCACACTTTCAAGGAGAGAAACATCTGTTTTTACCAGAGGAAGTTCTGTAATTGTACTGTTTTTAAAATTAGATGAATTAATGATTATCTGTTCGGGAATGATTTTATCGGCGGTTTCTGTATCGGTGAAAATTATTTTTTGATACAGTTTTCTGTTATTTCGGGGTTGCCCGGTTTCTTCCGGAGTAAAAAGAATTTCTGAGCCGATGATTAAAGTCGGGATTTCTTTTGAGAATGAAATGTTTTTTAAGGTGGGGAAATTTGTAGATAGATCCTGATGCATTTCAACAAGATACCGGTTGAAAACATCTTCAATATAAGGGGCGTTCCTTGTGTCTAGTATTTTTTTCAGCGTAAAAAGTCCGATTTTTGAAAGTTTTTTATGCTGTGTTAAAACGGTATTGGTTACAAACCGGAAATATTCCTCTGATTTCAGATAGTTCTTTCGGGAAAGATGATCAGGAAAAGCATTAATAACCGCAGTTGCAAAAGCTCCTCCGCATGTGGCGATCAGAACATCGGGTTTCATATCCAGTTCTTCCAGTGCAGCATACATTCCGAGGTAGATCATCATTCTTGTTCCGCCTCCTGAGAATATCAAAGCTTTTTCAAATTTTCCATTCATGGCTTAACTTTTTAGGAGAATGGGAAGGATCCAGAAAAAAAGAGGAGCATTGAAGATCAGGCTGTCCATCCTGTCCAAAAGTCCGCCGTGCCCGGGAAGAAGCGTTCCGGTATCTTTTACGCCTGCTTTTCTTTTCAGATAAGACATCAGAACATCACCAAAGAATCCGGAAATTCCAAGAATCAGACCTAATATTGTGTTGATGAAAAAATCTGTTTTCAGAATAAAAAATCCAAGAATATTGCTTAATATAATGGTAAGAAATACCCCTCCTATAAAACCTTCCAATGTCTTGTTGGGACTGATTTTAGGAGTAATCTTATGTTTTCCGAAGAATTTCCCCATCAGATATTGAAAGACATCATTCAGTTCTGTAACAACCACTAAAAAGATAATAGAATTGAACCCTGAACTCATTTTTCGAATGAATAATAAATGCGGAAAAACAAAAAGACATATTAAAAGAGCCATAAATACTCCTGAGATTTGTACAGCAGACTTTTTTAACAAAATAAAATAGAGTAAAATGATAAAAGCCAAAGCAGTGCTGTACAAAAGATAATCGTTGATATTAAAAAAGTAAAGCAGGATAAATTGAGAAATACCTAAAAATACAGATGTTGATAAACGCTGTGATTCAATTTTAAAAAGTCCCAGAAACTCAAAAAAACACTGAAAACCAATCCATGAAACGAAAATTTTCATGGCTGTAGGATGTGATATTCCGAGGGTAAAAACAGCGATGATATACCCCCATGTCTTTACTCTCAAAGGAACATCTGCAAATTTATTTTCTTCAGGCTTCATGCAGTGATTTCTTTAAACGGGTATAAGTGCTGATGAGGAGAAGGGCTATAATCAACCCGAAGATATAAACAGATAACCCTGAAATATCAACGCTAAAGAAAATCAGAAGTCCATATAATCCTAAAATAAGGGCACGATCACTTTTCCCCATCGGCCCGTCGTAACGGCGCTCTTTTCCGACTACTTTTCCTATCAGCCCTGCAAATTCATTGATAACACTTAAAATAATAAAAACAATGATTAAGTATAGACTTTCCGGCTGAAATTTAATCAACGGGAAAAATATAATGACGTCTGAAACAATATCACCTACTTCATTCAGAACTTCACCCAGTTTGCTGGTCTGGTTGAATTTCCGGGCCATCATTCCGTCTAATGCATTCAGTGCCATTCTTATTAAAAGTCCGATTGGAAGACTTAGGAAAAACCATTTTGAAATGTCAGCATTCCAGAACAGAATTCCGATCACTACAGATAACAGGACAGAGCTGATGGTAATCTGGTTGGCTGTAATCTTGTTTTTATGTAAAAATAACAGAACCGGAGTGAGCAGCTGCTGAAATCTGGGTTTGAGTTTATATACCGAAATCATGGTTGTTATGGCTTTTTGTCATTTGCTGAGATCAAATATAGATAAATTTTTTAATCAGTATTCATAATGATTGAAAGGGGGATTTTCAATTTTCAAAATGTAAAAAATTGCTTTGTATTTCTTTTTCCCCTAACTTTGCACAAACCTAATCTAATGAGTAAAAAGAATACAAAATACATCTTTGTGACAGGAGGTGTAACTTCATCTTTGGGAAAAGGAATCGTGTCTGCTTCTCTGGGACTTCTACTAAAATCACGCGGTTTTAATGTAACGATCCAAAAACTAGATCCTTATATCAACATCGACCCAGGAACACTGAATCCTTATGAACACGGAGAATGCTATGTAACCGAAGATGGTGCGGAGACGGATCTGGATTTAGGTCACTACGAGCGTTATCTTGATGCTCCTACTTCCCAAAACAACAACGTTACCACAGGGAAAATCTATCAGACTGTAATTGAAAAAGAAAGAAAAGGAGACTTCCTTGGAAAAACAGTTCAGGTAATTCCTCATATCACGAATGAGATCAAGCGCAGAATCAAGATCCTTTCAAAACAGAACTACGATATCATCATTACAGAGATCGGAGGAACTGTAGGAGATATTGAGTCTCTTCCTTACATTGAAACCGTTCGCCAGCTGAAATGGGAATTGGGTGAAAGCAATTCTATGGTAATCCATTTGACATTGCTTCCTTACCTGGCTTCAAGCGGTGAATTGAAAACAAAACCTTCACAGCATTCCGTTCGTCAGTTGATGGAAAGCGGAATTATGGCAGATGTTTTAGTTTGCAGAACAGAACATAAAATACCAAAAGATCAGAGATCGAAACTGGCCCAATTCTGTAATGTTCCTTTGGAGAACGTGATTGAATGTAAAGATATGGAAACCATCTATGAGGTTCCGATGTATCTTCAGAAGCAGAACTTTGATGATGTAGTATTGAAAGAGCTGGATCTGAAAAGCGATAAAGATGCAGATCTTAAAGACTGGAAAAATTTCCTTAAAAAATTCCAGAATCCTAAGAAAACAGTAGAAATTGCCCTGGTAGGAAAATATGTTTCTTTACAGGACTCCTATATTTCTATTGCTGAGGCATTTAAACATGCCGGTGCGGATCTTGAAACTGAAGTAAAAGTAAGATGGGTATACAGCGGTGATATTACAGAAGATAACATTAAGGAAACTCTGAAAGGGGTAAATGGTGTTCTTATAGCTCCGGGATTCGGAGACAGAGGAATTGAAGGAAAAATTCTTACGGCGAAATACGCCAGAGAAAATAAAATTCCGATGCTTGGAATCTGTTTAGGAATGCAGATCATGACTGTTGAATTTGCCAGAAATGTTCTTGGACATACCAAAGCCAATTCTGTAGAATTTGATACTGCAACTCCTGATCCTGTAATTTCATTGATGGAAGAGCAGAAAAATGTAATAGACAAAGGAGGAACAATGCGTCTGGGAGCATGGAAATGTGCTTTGAAAAACGGTTCTAAATTATCTGAAATCTACGGAAACAAAAATATTTCCGAAAGACACCGTCACCGTTATGAATTCAACAGTGACTATCTTCAGGAATTTGAAAAGAACGGTTTCCTGGCAACAGGTACGAATCCTGAAACCGGATTGGTAGAAGCCCTTGAGCTGCCTGAACACCCTTTCTATGTAGGAGTGCAGTACCACCCGGAATACAAAAGTACGGTAGCAACACCGCATCCTTTATTCAGAGCTTTCATCAAAGCTTGTGAAAAAAAATAAAGAAGTAAGGTAATTTTTTATCATAAACGTCTACATATAAACTCAGGCTGATTATTCTCAGCTTGAGTTTATTATATAGTAACGCAGTAAAGCATAGAGTTTTGATAAAAAAACAGTATTTTTGTCAGCTCAAAAAAGTAATATTATTATTACGGATTAAAGTTTAAAATTTTTAATAAAAATAAAATGCAACAAAACAACGGAATCGATAAAAGTCAAATGATTAGTTTCGCGGTTTTATGCCTGATTCTCTTCGGTGCGATGTTCTATTTCCAGAACAAACAGTCGAAAGAAGAGCAGTTGAAAGCCCAACAGCAGAAAACTGAACAGGTGAAAAATGCCGTAAAACAGAATCAGGCCAGCAATATCAATCCAAATGTCACTCCGAACGCAATTCAGACAGCAGCTCTGTCCAATAAAGAATTGAATGTTGAATTCTCAAGTCTGGGAGGGCAGGTTTCTAAAGTACAGCTTTCGGAATATAAAGCATACGATCATAAAACAGATAAAGCAGATCTTCCGCTTTACCTGATCAATAAAAATAATTCAAACTACGGTTTCCAGTTTAAGGATAAAACGGGAAAAGTTATCAATACTAAAGATTTAGTTTTCTCTCCTGCGGTAAATGGTAATGCTGTAACAATGACAGCTAATTATAACGGAGCTGTTATTCAGTTCGTTTATACGCTGCTTCCAAAATATACTCTGGATTTTAAAGTAAGAACACAAGGCCTCGCTAATGTTACCGCTGACAATAAAGCAGATTTCATCTGGGATTACAGTGTAAGAAATTTAGAAAAGGGTAGAGCTCAGGAGCAGTCTCACTCGGAATTCTCCTATGCTTTCAATAATTATAAAGACTATGATTATGATGGAAGAACAACCATGGAAGAAGAAAAAGAAACCCTTAACTGGATTGGAGTAAAACAGCAGTTCTTCTCTTCTGTAATTGAAGCTAAAAATGGTTTTACACACAGTAAAGGAAACCAGGAAAATATTGAAGAGGGGGAATACCTGAAGAAATTGAATTTTGAAGGATTTGTTCAAATGACAGGCAGTGAACTGAATCAGGATTTTACCTGGTACTTCATGCCATTGGATTTACCGCTATTGAAATCTTACGACAAAAACTTCGACGAAATTCTTCCTTTGGGATGGTCTTTCATTGGCTGGATGAACCGAGGATTCTTTATGCCGATGTACAATATTATCGCAGAATGGGGATTAACAGCGGGTTGGGTAATCTTCTTAATGACTATTATTGTAAAGCTGATCCTTTCACCAATCATGTATAAGCAGCACAAATTAAGTGCGATGATGAAAGTGATCCGTCCCGAAATTGATGAGGTAAATGCAAAGCTGAAAGATGCAGATCCAATGAAGAAGCAGCAGGCTACGATGGAAATCTACAGAAAAGCAGGCGTAAATCAGATGGCAGGATGTCTTCCGGCATTGGTGCAGATCCCTATTTTCTATGCCTTATTCCGTTTCTTCCCGAACTTTATCGATCTGAGAGGACAAGGATTCTGGTTTGCAAAAGACCTTACCGCTTATGATGATTTGATTAAGCTTCCGTTTAAAATTCCATTCCTTGGAGATCATTTAAGTGTTTTCGCATTGGCGTGTACAGTGGTGATTCTTATCTATACGGTAATGACTTCTGGAAATATGCAGCAGCCTCAACAGGAAGGAATGCCAAACATGAAAGTATTAATGTATATCTTCCCGATTACATTCCTGTTCTTCTTAAATACATCAGCATCCGGTCTTTCATGGTATTATTTTGTATCGAATGCCATTAACATCCTGATCATTCTGGTAATTAAATACTGGATTCTGGATGAGAAGAAAATTCATGCACAGATTCAGGCTAATAAAGAAAAGCCTAAGACTGAAGGAAAATTCCAGAAGAGAATGCGTGAGATGATGGAAAAGGCTCAGGAGCAGCAAAAAGCTCAGGAGCAGCAGAGAAATAAAAAGAAATAATCTATATAAAAAAGAGAAGCAAAATCTGCTTCTCTTTTTTTTTGTTTATAAATGGACCTCCAGTTTAAATGGAGGTCCGTTTTTGTTTTAATCGTACTTCAATCTGAAAGACTGACGGTGGTATTTTGTTGTGCCGTGTTTGATAAGAGCTTGTTGGTGGGCTTTAGTAGCATAACCGAAATTGGTTTTCCAGCCGTATTCAGGATGTTCCTCGTGAAGCTCTATCATCAGCTTATCTCTATAGTTCTTTGCTAAGATAGAGGCCGCCGCAATAGATAAAACTTTTGAATCTCCTTTAATGATGCATTGATGAGGAATATAATTGTATGGATGAAATTTATTTCCATCAACAAGGATCAGTTCAGGGGTTATGGTTAATTGATCCAAAGCTCGGTGCATAGCATGGATGCTCGCATTAAGGATGTTGTGTTCATCAATGAATGAAGGAGGAAGTTCAGCAATAGCGTAGCTTTTCACGTTATCTTTTATATAGCTGTCCAGATCCATTCTTGTTTTAAACGTAAGTTTTTTCGAATCATTAACGAGGTCCTGCTTAAAGCTGTCATCCAGAATAACGGCTGCTGCAACAACAGGTCCGCTTAGGCATCCCCTTCCTACTTCATCACACCCTGCCTCAATATAGAGGTCTGTCCATTTTTGCAATAATTCCATGAATAGTATTTGTATAGAATGCATGTAAAAGTAATGAAATTATAAATTCTATAAAAATGCAGGTTGTATTTTCGAATTGGTGATTTATAGATATAATGTTTCATTTTGGGTGAATAATTGTAATGTTGATAAATATTGAGTTTTTTAAGTATTTAACGTATTGTTTTTTTTATTGATAAATCATAAATGTATTTTAATTTTATTATGTATAATTATATTAAATTAAAACTTTTTAACTTAAAATTTTTTCTTTTTAAGAAACTTTTACATATTTGTAAATCATAAAAATAATTAACTAACTATGAAGAAATTAACTACAAGTGTTTTAGTTATAGTTCTGACTTCATCTTTTGCAGTAGCCAATGCACAAAATACTGAACAAGGTGATACGTTGAGAACTACCGAGATCCGGGAAGTAGTTGTAACAGGAGCATTAGGTATCAAGAAAAGACAGGATGCTGTTACCTCTTCCAATCAGGTAGTGAATGCTGCTGAAATTACTCAGGCGAATAACCCAAATGCGGTTCAGGCTCTTACGGGAAAAGTTTCGGGCTTGCAGATTAACACAACCAATAACTCTGTTAACTCTACGGCAAGAGTAGTTTTAAGAGGTCCAAGATCAATTTCCGGAAATAACCAGGCGTTGGTTGTCATTGATGGTGTAATTTCCACAATGGGGATTTTCCAAAATCTTCCTCCTGAAATTATTGAGAATATTAACGTGATCAAAGGAATGCAGGGAGCAGCTCTATATGGAGAAAAAGGAAGTAACGGGGTTTTGGTTGTAACCACCAAGAGAGGGTCAAGGTCAGAAAAATTACAAATTTCATTAACGAACTCTGTAGATTTTTCTTCAGTGTACAAATTACCTATTTTCCAGAAACTATATGGACAAGGATGGCCTGGAGATGCATTTGATACTACAGAATACGGAGGAACAACATGGACCCCTTATGAGAACTCTGCCTGGGGACCTGCTTATAATTCTGCACTGGGAGGCCAGGATTTGGTGGTTGGCTTACCTCAAGCAGATAATCAGTTTCTTAGAACAACATTTTCGCCAAAGAAAAACCATGTAGGCAATTTCTTTAAAACAGGAGTATTGTTCCAAAATGGAGTTTCTGTTTCTGCGGGAGGGTCCGATTCTTATGTGTTTTTATCAGCCAACAGAACACAAAATGATTTCGTAGTTGAGAATGATAATCTTAAAAGAAATAACTTTATTTTAAAAGCGGGGAAAAGATTAGGCAAATTCAGAATTGATGGGAATGTTAACTATTTAGATTTAAGTACTTCTGAAACTTCAGGGGGGTTATATGATCAGTTATTACAGACGCCTACCAATGTAGATATCAGACAGTTCAGATATTCTCTGCCGGATGCAGGACACTCAATGTATATTACAAACCCTTATTGGACCATCGATAATGAAAGGTATAACAATAAGAGCAGGATGTTCACCGGATTGATTAATCTTGAATATAATTTAAATAAAAATATCTCCTTTACTTATGCCGGAACTATAGCGTCAGGATCTTCTATTGCTGAAAGCCACCTGAATGCATTTGCCTATGACAGAGTATATGAAGGTACTGGAACATATTTAGATGGGCACTCTCCAAGTGATGGAACTTTTGCCAGAGAGCCAATAGTATCTAGCTATTATAAGTCGGTAGGTTCTTCATTTAGGTATTATGGAGACTTAATGGCTAATTTTGACTACGAGCTTACGGATGATATCAATATGAAGCTTAATGTAGGACACAATATCCAGGATAATACAACATCTTCTACACAGGTAGGGGGAACAAATCTTAAAATTCCGGGATGGTATCATATCAATAATGTCCTTAATCCGGATCCTTTCTATAAACTGGATAATGGTAAAACCCAAGTGAGATCTTATGCCTGGTTTGCTAACCTAGACCTTGCTTACAAGGATTATTTATTTTTAAACACTACATTCAGGTATGAAAAAAGTTCCCTGATCAGTTTAAATCCTAGAGATTTTGATGGAAATCAATTACCTTTTACCAATAAAGGATTTGCTTATTATTCCGTGGGAGGATCTTTTATTCCTACAAAAGCATTTGCAAGCTTAAAAGGGAAGATATTGAACTATGCAAAAGTAACAGTGTCATTGAGTAGAGTTGGAAATGTACAGACTATTCCTGTTTATGGTCTGGACCGTGTTGGTGCTTTCCCAACGGGATATCCTTTTGGGAATTTATCTTCATCACTGCCAACAACTTCATTCTATGCTCCCGATATCGAGCCTGAATTCTATAATTCTAAAGAGGCCGGGTTGCAGTTAGGGTTCTTAAATGATCGTATTACTTTTGAAGGATCAGTCTTTAGAAATGATACCAGCAATATGATTACTTCTGTTACTACTTCTTCTGCGTCAGGAATTTCCAGTATTCTAAGCAATATTGGGGATAGCCGTAACCAGGGATTTGAATTGGATCTGGGCTTTACACCAATCAAAACAAAAGATTTTGAATGGAAGGTAAGAGGATCATATTCCACCTACAGAACGAAAATTCTTTCCTTAGCAGATGGCTCTGAAGAAACTCCGTTAAATGTAATTTCAAGACCAACAGTAGGTATTTATGCTGTAGTAGGAGAAGATTTCCCAATGATCAAAGGAACAAAATATCAAAGAGATCCAAATGGAAATATTATTGTAGACCGAAATGGTAATCCTTTAACAACATCAACTTTAGAGGTCTTAGGAAAAGTTAACCCGGATTATATTTTAGGTTTCAGTACTTCATTCAAATTTAAAGGAATCACATTAAGTGCTGTTGCTGATTACAGAACCGGAAATAGTTTTGTGCCTCTTTCTAAAGAATTGTTAGCCTATGCAGGACATCTTGAACAGACCGCTACATTTGATAGAAATCAGGGATATGTGGTTCCTAACTCAGTTCAGTTAGTTAATGGGCAGTATGTTCCTAATACAACACCGGTAGGAAACGATCCTTCTTATTTTGGTACCAATGCTTATTTTACGGATGGTAATTTCCGAAGAGTGGGTGAGGAGCATGTAATTGATGGAACTGCATTTAAAGTAAGAGAGATTGCACTTAGCTATGATATTCCAAAATCAATATTAAAAAGCACATTTATTAATTCATTGACTATAGGAGTTTATGCCAGAAATCCTTTTGCGATTTATGCAAAGAGCAACAGAAACTATGCTGATCCGGAAACAGCTACAACCAGTGGAAATGCTGCAGGTTTAGCCTCTACAGGGCAGTACCCTACGATCAGAAACTTTGGTTTTAACTTAAACGTAACTTTCTAACTATTGAATAAAATGAAAAAGAATAAATTTTTAACAACTCTGTCAGTTCTTGCATTAAGCATAGCCGTGGCTTCTTGTTCCAATGATTATCTGGATGTTAATGATAATCCTAATGCAATACAGGCAGAACAGATTACTCCGGACCTAATGCTTCCGGGGGCTATCAGTACGGCATATAGGACACAGGCTGGAACAATGGTGCAGTTTGGAAACTTGATGATGAACAGCTGGGCTGGAAATACCTATAGTTTTGGAGGTGCTTTTTCCAGAGAGTTTAATTTGGGATCAATAGATAACACTTTTTATACGGGAATCTGGGGATTGTATCCAAGACTGGCCAACTTTAATCAGATCGAGAACTATGCTAATGCTGATCACAAACAAGATAATTATGTTGCTATTGCCAAAATTATGAAGGCATTTTATATGCAGTATATTGTAGATCTTTATGGAAATGCACCTTATTCAGAAGCTTTCAAAGGAAGAGATAATATGACACCCAAATATGATTTGGATTCAGATATTTATAAAAGATTGATTACCAGTCTAGAAGAGGCGAATGCTATTATTGCTGCAGAAGAAGAGAACGCTGAAGATCCTGATACTGCAGATATTGTTTTTCATGGGGACATGGATAAATGGAAAGCATTATCAAATACAATTAAATTAAGGTTGCTAATCAGAATGTCTAAAGTTACAGGAGATCTGGCTACTTATAGAGATACAAAACTGCAAACTTTAGTTGGTGCTGATTTTATTAATGAAGAGGTAGTAGTGAACCCTGGATATAGTGCTTCTAATGACGATCAAATGAATCCTTATATACTTACCTGGGCCAGAACATCAGCAGGAACACAGGTTCAAAACTATGGGCTTGTTGTTGCTTCAGAACACATAGCCAATGCTTTGGAAGGAAATGTAATATTGAATGATCCTAATTATTCTAAATTCACAGGATTAAAAGATCCTAGAAGAAGCAGATTATTTACCAATGTTACATCTGTAGATTCCAATGGAACTCCTTTTACCGGGTTGAAAGGAATTAGACAAGGAGCTGTCCCTGGCCAGCCGGGAGCACCTATCAGTAATACAAATACCTCGAAGTTGGGGATAGGTAATTTTGCCGGATCTGCAGCTGTGGGAACCTGGGATGATGTAATTGAAGTAAACAACGGACGTGGTGGAGTACTGATGTCAAGTGCCGAAAGTAACCTGTTACAAGCTGAAGCAGCGTTGAGATGGCCTGCTATTTTTACATTTGGGGCACAAGCTAAGTTTGAAGCAGCTATTAGATCTAATGCTACATGGTTGGGAGCAAGTGCAAGTACAACAAATACATATATAACTGCTGCCAATGCCAGACCTGGACTAGGATGGACAGGCTCTACCCAGCAAAAAATTGAGGCGATTATGACCCAGAAATGGATTGCATTAACCAACATCAATCCTACGGAAATGTTTATTGAGTATAACAGAACAGGATATCCGTGGACACCAATGGCGGTAACTGCTCAACAGCCTAATAAACCATATCGATTGATCTATCCATTCTCGGAATATGCGGCTAATGCAGCTAATGTTCCTGCTATGTCAGGAGGAGATGTTTTCGTTAAAAACCAGTTTACTCCGTTTTGGAATAAGAACTAATTTTATAAACAAATTTTACATATTTTTTTGCCGCCTTCGGGCGGTTTTTTTGTGTCGTAAAGACTTCTCTGCACTGTTTTTTATTGGAAAAAAATCATATGCATAACATTGTTTATTTTTCACATCAATGGGAGTTTGGGGTGTTTTTATGAATTAATGCAATGAATTTCAGCTCGTTATTAAGTTGATTGATGAATATTGGGTATAGATAATATCAATAAAAAACACATTGTGGTATTGTGAAAAAAAATATTACTAAAATGATGTGTCTTTGTTAAATAATTTGATTTTAACATAATTTAATAATTTAAAAGTTGTAAAAAATAATAAATTTTGAATAATTGATATTTTTTTCACATTTTGCTTTGTGATTTTAATAAAGTTTTACAAATTTGTACAGTCACAAAATAAATTTGATATGAAGAAACTAACAACAAGTCTTCTTGCTTTGGTAGTATCCTCTTCAATTGCTGTAGTTCATGCTCAGGAGAAGGATACCATAAAAGCAAAGGAGATCGAGGGTGTGGTAGTAACCGCACTCGGGATTAAAAGAGAGAAGAAATCTTTAGGATATGCTTCAGAGGAAGTAAAAGCTGCAGAATTAACCGGTGGGACAACGAATACCGGGAACGTAGCATCACTTCTTTCAGGTAAGGTAGCCGGCCTTCAGGTAAATACCAACAACAACTTTGGCGGATCTGCCAATCTACTTATCAGAGGATACAAATCATTGTCCGGTGGATCTCCACTTATTGTTATTGACGGCTCACCGGTAAATAATAATACTGTGGCAGGTTCCATATTCGATTATGGTAACTTTCTGTCAGATATCAATCAAGAAGATATCGAATCCATTAACGTACTGAAGGGTGCAGCGGCATCTGCTCTATACGGGGAGAGAGGAAGTGATGGGGTTATCCTTATCGTTACAAAAAGTGGAAGAGGAGGTAATGATGGCAGCTGGGGAGTTACTCTAACTTCCGGAATCACAGCTGGATTTATTGATAAATCTACTTTCCCGAAATATCAGACCAAATATGGTGCCGGATATGGAGGAGAATCCTGGAATGAAGATCCGGGACCTGGAGGATATAATTATGCCAACTTTGTTGATGATGCCTCTTACGGACCTGCTTTCAACCCTAATCTTCTGGTTTATCAGTGGGATTCATATGATCCTTCATCACCAAACTATGGGAAAGCAACCCCTTGGGTAGCCGCTAAAAACGGCCCGATCAAATTTTTTGAAACACCAGTCACATATGTTAATTCCATCACCATTGAAAAAGGAAACAAGACTTCCAACTTGTCTTTATCTTATTCAAATATGCTTTCCAATGGTCTGATGCCCAACTCCGAGTTGAAAAAAAATACAATCTCTGCTAAGTTTAACCACGACTTTACAGACAAACTTCATGCTTCCGTATTCACAACGTTAACCCTTCAGGGTACCAAAGGAAGAAATGAAACAGGGTATTCAGATAATATTGTTTCAGGTTTCAGGCAATGGTGGCAAACGAATGTAGATGTTGTAGCACTAAGAAATGCCTATGAAAACAATGGACATAGCAATTTTTCATGGAACAGATCGGCATCTGATGATCCAACACCACAATATTGGAACAACCCTTATTTTCAAAGATATCAGAGTTACCAGTCTGACGATAGAACAAGGATATTCAGCTATGCACAGTTAAAATACGACGTTTCCAAGAACTTCGGAATTACAGGTAAGCTGTCTTACGATGATTTACAGATGGTTGTAGAAGAAAGATTAATGAACGGCTCCCTACCTCAGGTGTTTGGTGCATCCGGATTGAACGTAGGTTCAGGATACTCAAGAACCAATGTAAAGAATACCGAGATGAACTTTGATTTATTTGCCAATTACAAATTTGACATTACTCCTGATCTGAATGTGAGTGGTATTGCAGGAGGAAACGTGAGAAGAAATTTAATTGACAATATATTTATGAGCACAGAAGGAGGCCTTTCAAAGCCTGGTTTGTTCGCCATCTCTAATTCTGTGAGAACAATATTACCTCCTGATGAAAATTATGCCAAATTTGTGACTTCAAGTTTATATGCGACAGCATCATTTGGTTATAAAAATTTCTTATTTGTTGACGGAACATTCCGTGTCGACCAATCATCTAACCTGCCAAAAGATAATAATAGCTATTCATACCCTTCTGTTACAGGAGCTATTATCCTTTCAGAATTTGTTAAACAGCCATGGTTAAGCTTCTGGAAAATCAGAGGAAACTATGCTGAAGTAGGTTCTTCTACTACCAATTACAGATTAGTAAATACTTTCAAAGCAAGAGGTGAAGGTTTATTTGATCAACCATTTTTCCTTGCTAATCCAAATTTAAAGCCGCAGAAGTCTAAGGAAGTGGAATTTGGAATGGAAGCTCAATTCTTCAGAAACAGATTAGGATTTGATGTGGCTATTTATAAAACAAAGACTCTTGATCAGATTATGAATTTACCGGTTTCTTCTGCAACAGGATATAGAACATTCCTGGTAAACGCCGGACAGATTGATAATAAAGGGGTAGAAGTGCAATTGAACGGAACACCATTCAAAACCGATAATTTTACCTGGGATGTTAATGTCAACTGGTCTAAAAACGAGAATAAGGTAATTAAACTCAATGGAAATTCTCAAAACTACTTAATGGCAACCTATCAGAACGGAGTTTCTTTGAATGCCCGTGTAGGACAAGCATTTGGAGCTTTGGTTGGGTCAGATTATCAGTATGATGCTAATGGAAATAAAATTGTAGATGCTACAACAGGTAATTATTTAATCAATGATAATCAGGTAATTGGAAATATTACCCCTGATTGGGTAGGAGGAATAAGAAACAGCTTCCGCTATAAAGATTTTTCTCTAAGCTTCCTTATTGATATGAAACAGGGCGGGGATGTATATTCTCCGGATATGGCTTATGGAATAGCAACAGGGTTATACCAAGAGACAGCTGATTACAGAGAAAACGGATTTGTGAATCCGGGTGTCAATCCAAACGGAAGTATTAATACTACACCTGCTGGAGATCCAACCAGTGCAGGAAGTGTAGACGGATACGATGTTATGCCAGATAAAAGGTTTGTTTATGATGCTTCCTATGTGAAGTTGAGAGAAGCGAGTATTGGATACAGCTTACCAAAATCAATATTAGCAAATACATCTATCAGAGATGCAAAAATATCTATCGTAGGGCGAAATTTATGGATTATTCATAAAAACCTGCCTTACGCTGATCCGGAAGCCGGAACAGGTAATGGACTAGCTGCCAAAGGACAGTCTATTGGGGTGCTACCTACCACTCGTGATATAGGGATAGATATAACTTTAAAATTCTAAAAAAATGAAAAAAATATTTTTAATTATAGGTTTTACTTCATTAGCACTGGCTTTTACTTCGTGTGAAAGAGAAATTACGTCACTAAATGAAGATCCTAAACACCCAACAGAAGTTCCTTCCGGTGTACTTTTTGCGAGTGCTGAACAAGTTCTGCTTGACCAGATATTGAACGTTAGTGTTAACCGTAATGTTACCCGGTTTTTTACTCAGCAATGGTCACAGACAACATATACTGGGGAGTCCAGATATGATATCAAAACCAGGAATATACCTAGAAACCATTATAATCGTATGATGTCATCTTCTTCTGCCACAGTTCCTTCACCAGGCGTACTATCGGCATTAAGGGATGCAAGAAGATTTCTTGAGTCAGAAGGAGGAAGTCCTGTGCAAAAAAATAATAACATTGCCATGATTGAATTGGTAAATGTATATGCCTGGGCTAATTTAGTTGATACTTATGGAGATATCCCTTATTTTGGTGCATTAAAGGCAACCGCTGAAAATCCAGGAAATGCTGAAATTCCTTATGATGATGCTAAGACAATCTATTTAGACCTGATTAAAAGAATTGATGCTGCTCTTGCTTTGATTAATACTTCTGAGACAGGATATGATAAAGATCTTATCTATAAAGGAGATATGGTGAAGTGGAAGAAAATGGGAAATTCTTTGAAGTTTAAAATGGCTGTTACGCTGGCAGATGTTGAACCTGCTTTGGCTAAAACATATGCCGAGGCTGCTTTTACTGGTGGTTTATTTGTTGATAAACTTGATAACTTCGGACTACAAACATTCCCTTCAGGGTTATTATCTAATCCTGTTTATCAGGACGTGATTCAATCTGGTAGAAATGATTTTGTTCCTTCAGATGTTTTAATTAACTTTATGAATGCTAAAAGTGATCCAAGAAGAGCTATTTGGTTTACAACAATAGGGGGTGATTATGTAGGAGGCAGATATGCCAGACAAAACGTGTTTGGTCAGTTCTCTCACTTTACAAATGCTATTTCAGGAGAAAATGCTCAGGGATTTTTATTAGATTATACACAAATTACCTTCTTGAGAGCTGAAGCAGCACAAAGAGGATTTAGCGTAGGAGGTGCTGCACCAACTTTGTATACTCAAGCTATCCAAGCGTCAATGGATGAATATGGGGTAAGTAATGCAAATGCAGCAACCTATATTGCAGCAAATCCATATGATGTGGTAAATTGGAAAAAATCTATTGGAGAACAGGCTTGGATTGCTATGTTCAATAAAGGTTTCCAGGCTTGGGATTTCGCAAGAAGACTAGATTTTCCGGTATTTGTAAATCCTTCAAACTCCAGAGCGGAAGCCGTTCCAATCAGAATGCTTTATTCCGATCAGGAGTACCTTCTGAACAATGCTAACGTTACTGCTGCAGCATCTAAAATTGGGGGAGATAAAGTATCTACAAAGATATTTTGGGATAAATTTTAAACTAAACTAATAATCGTCGGACAAATATTTTGCCGAAAAAACTTATTTTATGAAATATTTTATTGGAATTTTTCTTTTAATGGGAGTAATTTCCTGCTCCAGTGATAGTGATAATAGTGTTGTTGATGAAGTGGTAACTGTCAACGGAACCTGGAGACCCTATAAGTATGAATTCAGAGGCAAAAACATTATGCTGAATGATTGTGAGGATAAAGGGTTGATCGTAATTAACAATGACTTCTCAGGAGTTTATGATAGGTATGAGTCTTCAGCTACTACAGATGATTGTACGCTTGTTGATTCTTTTACAGGGAAATGGACTTATGATAAATTATATAACGTTCTGACTCTTGAATATACCGATGAAGAAGGTCTGGATAAAACCATGAGAAAGGAAATTAAAACCTATTCAACAACCGAACTTAGAATTCGTGATAATAGTAAGAACTTAGATAATCAGCCTGGTAATGATGAAGCTGTCTTAGTTTTTAAAAGAGAACTATAATAGATAAAACCACCTTCGGGTGGTTTTTTTATGGAATAAAACTTTTTCATTTTTTGAGAGTTCAGCTATCTTAGATACTGTTCTTAGAGAATACCGGAGATGGGATGATGGATGCCTTAATCCCTAATTCAAAAATTTAAAGACTTCGTCAATGAAGTCTTTTTTATTTCACTAAATTTGTATTTCGAAATTTTGAGATCAGATAAGGTGATTCCATATAAGCCTTTGGAAAAATCATTACAGACATGAATATTAAAAATAGTATAGAAGAAAAACTTTCGGAGGTTATTTTAAATGTATATCAGTTAAAAGACATCAATCTGGAAGTTCAGGAAAATAAAACAGAATTTGAAGGCGATTTTACCATTGTTACATTTCCCCTGGTAAAACAGCTGAAGAAAAACCCTGAAAGCATCGGGGTGGAATTAGGTGAGGCCTTAACGGAGCAGACAGACTTGTTTGAGAGCTTCAATGTGGTAAAAGGTTTCCTTAACGTTAAAGTTAATAACCAGTTTTTTGTGGATAACTTCAGATCCGTAAACAGAGATTTTGATACTGTGGAAAAGAAAAATTCTACTGTAATGGTGGAATACTCTTCACCGAACACGAATAAACCGCTTCACCTGGGGCACATCAGAAACAATCTTTTAGGATTTTCTGTAGCACAGATTTTAAAAGAAGCTGGATATGACGTTATCAAAACTCAAATTATTAACGACAGAGGAATTCATATCTGTAAATCTATGCTGGCATGGGAAAAATTCGGAAATGGAGAAACTCCGGAAACAACCCATACAAAAGGAGATAAATTTGTCGGAAATTATTATGTAGAGTTTGATAAAGAACTGAAAAGACAGGTAAATACGATCTATAAAGACTTCAGAAAGAATAGCTTTGACACTTTTGATACCAATAAGAAGGTAGAAGTTGCCAACTTAAATGATAAAATAGATACCCTTGAAGCAAATCAAAAAGAACTGCTCAACAGTCTGGATTATAGCGAAGTTTCAAATCTTCATCCCCAGTTTGAGATTCATTTAAAGGACGCTTTGGAAAATGATCTGCTTCTATCTAAAATACCCGGCTTAGTAGTAAAATCAGTAAAAGAAGAAGAAACTGAACTGATCAAAAAACAGGGTAATACCTTTCTTGCCATTTTCAGAGATGTTTTAGAAGCTGAGGGTAAACTTGAAGCTGAAAAGTCTAATCTTAAAGAGATCTGCAAACCTTCTTCCGAAGTAATGAAAGAGGCTCAGAAAATGCTTGTGGATTGGGAAGACGGTGACCAAACGGTAAGAGATCTTTGGAAAGAAATGAATTCCTGGGTATACAAAGGATTCAATGAAACCTATAAGAGACTAGGAGTTGATTTTGACCAGGTTCAATATGAGAGCAATACTTATCTGCTTGGAAAAGATCTTATTCAGGAAGGGCTTGACAAAGGAGTTCTTTACAAAAAGGAAGACGGCTCAGTGTGGTGCGATCTTACCGATGAAGGTCTTGATCAGAAACTATTGTTACGTTCCGATGGTACTTCTGTGTATATGACACAGGATTTAGGAACAGCAGTAGAGCGTTTTAAAGATAATGATATTCAGAAACTGATCTATACTGTTGGAAACGAACAGGATTATCATTTCCAGGTTTTATTTAAAATCCTGAAAAAATTAGGTTACGAATGGGCAGACCATTTATATCACCTTTCTTATGGAATGGTAGAACTTCCTGAAGGAAAAATGAAGTCCCGTGAAGGTACCGTGGTAGATGCAGATGATCTGATGCAGGAAATGTATGAGACGGCAAAATCAATTACCACAGAATTAGGAAAACTGGAAGGACTTTCTGATGAAGAAAAAGAAGCTTCCTATGAAGTTATTGGATTGGCGGCTCTTAAATATTTCATGCTGAAAGTAGATCCAAAGAAGAAAATGCTGTTTAACCCTGACGAAAGTGTAGAGTTTTCCGGAAATACAGGACCATTTATTCTTTATACCTATGCCCGTATTCAGTCTTTACTGTCAAAAGCAGAAGGAGATTACACGCAAATTTCAGAAGTGGCTTTAAATGAATATGAAAAAGAACTGATTATGCTTCTTGCCAATTATAAAGCAGTAGTTGCAAAAGCATCAGAAGCTTTAAGCCCTGCATTAGTAGCTAATTATGTTTATGATCTGGTTAAATCTTATAACTCGTTCTATCAAAGCAATATTATTCTGAAGCTTGAAGATGAAGAGGTGAAAAAATTCCGTCTGAATTTATCAGACCTTACCGCGAAAACAATCAAAAAATCGCTGGCCCTCCTCGGAATCGGAACCGTAAACAGAATGTAAAAAAATGAACCTCCTGATGATTTCGGGAGGTTTTTTATTTTTATTAAAACACTATTTAAATATCCTAATCATCCTAAATCCCCTGCATTCTCTCTTTTCATCCTCTCCTCATACAATTTGGCATCACTCCATTTTGCGTGTTTTGAAGGAACAATTGTATACCCTTTTTTATAAGCGTAGACTTTAGTAAATTCTGCCCCAAAGAAAACCAGCATACAGGAATAATTAATCCACATCATAATTAAGATCACGGTTCCTGCTGTTCCAAAAGCGGAAGTAGGTTTTGCCGTTCCGAAATACAGACTTAATAAAAATTTTCCCAGAGTAAACAGCACAGCCGTAAGAAAAGCCCCCTTCCATACGGGTCTCCAGCTTACTTTTACATCCGGAAGAACCTTAAACATCAGCGCAAAAAGGAGCATAACAAATCCGAATCCTGCTGCGAAATTAACGGTTTCTACCAGCATATACGTTTCAAAACCGAAATATTGGGTAATTAATTTATTAAAAACACTGATTAATGAAGACAGGATCATTGTAATCATTAATAAAAAGCCAAGAATAAGGATCATACCTAAAGAATTGGCCCTGTCCAGAAGAAATTTCACTAAAGCTTTTTTAGGAGCTGACTGTATATCCCACAAGCTGTTCAGAGAATGCTGAAGCTGGAAAAATAAAGTAGTGGAACCATAGACAAGTGACCCTACACCTACCGTTTTCATAACAATATTCTGTTTATCAATCAGGGCACCGGCGATCATATTTTCAATGCTTTTGGCAACATCTGTTCCCATAATGCCGCCGATCTGATGGCTGATTTCACCCCGAATCGCTTCTTCACCAAAGAAATTTCCGGCAATCCAGATAATAATGATCAATAATCCCGGAATGGAAAAAATAGCATAATAGGCCAGACTTGCCGAATCTTTCGATGCGGAAGACTTATTCCATTCAGCGAAGGTTTCCTGAAGGACCTCCCAGTAAAATTTTACATTATTAATCATATTAAAAAGGATATCCGATGGCTATATTGAGTACAAGATTATCTTTTCTCCAGCTTGGGTCTCCGAAATTGATTTTGTCAAATGCCCAACGGTTTCCTTTTTCATAATAAGGAACTCTCAAAGGCATGGCAAGATCAAGTCTTAAAATTAATATTGAAAAATCAAGCCTCAGCCCTACTCCGGCTCCTACGGCAACTTCACTCAGGAATTCTTTTGAAAATTTAGCTCCCGGTCTTTTGTCGTCATTATTGATCAGCCAGATATTTCCGGCATCTACAAATACAGCTGCATTTAAAAACTTATATAGATTCGCACGGTATTCAGCATTTAATTCCAGCTTAATGTCTCCGGACTGATCAAAATAAGTCCCTTCATCTATTGTTCTCGGATCAAAACTTCCCGGCCCTAAAGTTCTTGCACGGAAAGCTCTTATACTATTGCTTCCTCCTGAGAAAAACTGTTTGGAGAAAGGGATAAATTCTGAATTTCCATAGGGATAAGCAATTCCTCCGATGAAACGGGTTGCAAGGGAAGATTTTTCAGTGAACTTATGGTAAAACCTGAAATCATTTTCCATCTTTACATACTGGCTGAAAGGAATTCCGAAAATCTTTTTTTCCTTATCCTTTTTTACATCCGCTCCCGTAACTAATCCTGTGATGTTTCCTGCGAGATCAAGCGTTCCTTTATAATAAACGGTATTCTTTTTCGGATACATCGTATTCGTGTAAGTATAAGAATAGGTAGGACCAAAAATCAGCTGCTTCTTGACGATACGCTGCATGGCAGGATTATTTCTTGAAATTGAATCATACTCAGCGGTAACCTTAGCCGGAGACACTAAAGTGATGTCAATTACTTTCAGTTCATGTTCTTTTCTGGCGTTTTCTTTCCACACATATCCGAATGATCCGGTGAAATTATTAAGCGTATAATACTTTGTTCTGTTCTGGAATTCATAGCCTAAAGCAATATTCGTTCTTGGAACAAACTCGCTGGAAGAATGAAAACGGAATGGTGCTACAATTCGTGGAATAGAAAGCTGTACATTCGTTCCTCCACGGAAAATATTATTGGCATTTTCAGGTCCGCCCATCTGGAAATCAAAAGCTCCGTAAATAGATGCCTTAAACTGTTCTGCTCCACGGAAGAAATTTCTGTGGGTCCAGTTGAGGTTAAGCTCACTACCTGCATAATTCGCGGAGTTGGTTCTTCCGAGCGCTTCAAGACGAAGTGACTGGATCTGCCTTGGCGTCAGTAAATAATAAGCATCAAATTTATGACTCAGCGAATCAGCGACAATAAATTCATTCTTTACAAATTTGAAAACACCAAGACTGATTAACCGGTTTAAAGTAAGATTATGATTGGAACGGTTGTAAAGATCTCCCTTTTTAAAGTATAAAGCCCTGTCGAAAATTTTCGGTTTGAACTTATGCTGCGGATCAATAACGTAGATGTCATCAAAAGCATATTTGGAAAGAGAATCTTTATCCATCGGAATAGAATACTTTCCGGCTCTTACATCCTGAATATTATAATTAGGAAATACAACTACCTTATCAATGCTGAATTGCTGGGTTGCCAGATCCGGAGTATTATCTTTAAGCTTTACATTAAGTTCAACCTTATGGTTTTTGCTTACGGTACTGTCTGCCTGTACAATAATATTATCAGGGTGGAAATAATAGAAACCTCGTTCCTTCAAACCATTGTCAATTCTTTCACGTTCGGCTTTGATGACATCCAGATCAAAAGGTCTTCCGTTTTTAAGATAGGTTTTATCAGCTATATTCTGAATTTCCTGATTAACTAAAGTTGAATCTTTCTGGAACTTTACCCCTTCCACCAGATATCTGGCACCCGGCCTTACCTTATAGATGACCTGAGCTTTCTTATTCTTAGAAACCGTATCATAGGTGGCTTTCGCATTGAAATATCCTTTGTTCTCAGAATAATTAACGATAATATCTTTATTGAATTCACGGTCTACATCACCTAGCAATACGGGTTTTTCACCTACTTTATATTTAAGCCAGTAATTAAAGCCTTTATCCTTTTTAGGTTCTTTCGCAATATTATAAAAATACAGCTTAGGACGCATTCCCAGGAATGTAGAGTTGGGTTTGGGAATAAGATTCGCTTCCAGTGCAGACTGTAGTTCTTTTTTCTCCTTCTTAGAGATGGTATCACTTTCTATCTTTACTTCAGCGCCTGTGTAGAGCATCTGGCCCTCTTTCAGAAATCTGGTATTGCTGCAGGAAATGACTGTTGATGCCAGTCCGGAAATCAACAGATATTTACAATAGGTATGGAAGTTACGGTTCATTACTTAAATTCTACAACTTGATTATTCTGATTCTTTTTCGGTTTCTTCTCTCTGGTTTTCTGGAAAATCTCCCGGAACTTGTCATAATCCAGGGTAATGATAAATCCAACCCCGGTTTCTATGATCTGCCCCTGAAGAGCCACCTGATATTCATCTTTACGGTAAGCACGCAGCATATATCTTCCGTCTTTGGAAAGACTGTAATCTACAGAAACATTTCCTGCAATATTGGTCATATTTTCATTCTGGCGGGCCTGTCCTTCCAGTCCGAAATTGCTTCCTACAGTCACTTTCAGCCTGTCATTCAGTAATTTTTTGCTGATATCCACATTCAGGTCGGTTCTTGTATTTTTTTGTCCGGTAGAATAGTCTTCCGAAGATTCCAGACCAAAATTAAGATCCACCCCTTTTATTAAGCCGGAGGCCAGATTATTAAGCTGCTGGGAAAGAATCTTACTCACACTTTGTCTTGCCATTGTTTCAGCTGACATTCCTGCACCGCTTTCAAATGGATTTTCACCAATAAAACGATTCAGAAGAAGCAACGCAAAAACCTGTTTATTCAGTTCGGATTCCTGAGTTCTGAGCTGGATCA
This sequence comes from Chryseobacterium sp. 2987, assembly GCF_031456375.1. NCBI lineage: Bacteria > Pseudomonadati > Bacteroidota > Flavobacteriia > Flavobacteriales > Weeksellaceae > Chryseobacterium > Chryseobacterium sp. 2987. Next base: position 181,789 of record NZ_JAVDUN010000004.1, on the reverse strand, counting down.
GTTTCTGATCGATAACATCTTTTACATTAGAGGAAATCGCGTTGTTTTTCTCGTCTGTGGTGATATCAAAACTTAGTTGTGGTTTTAGAAGTTCTCCTTTCATCTTTAATAAAGTATTGAACGGAACTCTCTGCTTATACTGGTTCATGGTGGAGGCCGCTTCACCACTGATCTGCTGTTCTACAAGATCAATCGGAGGAGCTTCTGTTTTATAAACGGCCGTAATATCCATGAGAGCCATTGTAGGTTCACCAGTCCAGGTAATCGTGCTTCCTTTCTGAATATCAAACTTACGTTTAAGGAAACTCACAGAAAGATCATAGCTTCCTTTTTCCACTTCATATACCCCAACCAATGTTGTTTTTCCTGAAGGATCAATTCCTCCGGTCAGTTCAGCCTCTCCCTGAAGCTGTACAAAATCTCCGTTGGCTTTGTCAATAATGATTGATAATTTAGCTTCCTTGCTCACTTCAATATTAACGCTCACATCCATTCCTTTGATACGGCTTTGCGCATTAAGAGAATCAGCTTTGATCGTTTTATTGAGAACCACCTGATCCTGATCAATGAATTCCACGATTCCGTCTCTTTCCTGAAGCGAAGGACTGGATTGCGGTAGAACAAAAGTAAAATCTGTATTGTCTGCCACGCTCAGCCTTCCGTCTACTTTGGGAAGATCAAGGTTTCCGCGGATGTGAAGCCCTGCATCAATAGCAAGAACACCATACATGATCGCGTCATTGGATTTTTCTGAATTTACAACTTTGAAATCTTTGGCATTCACGTTAAGATTAAAGGCAAAATCCCTGTAAGTCTGAGTGAGAACCTGCCCGTTAACGACTAAAGAATTGCCGTCCTTGTCATTGATCTTAAACCTGTTAAATTCAATACCACGGCTGGTAAAGTCAATTTCGTCATTCAGCTTTCTGAAATCACTGCCTGTTTTGGCAATTTCAAGCCCTGCATCATTGAATTTTACTTTACCTAAAATATTCGGTTTATCGGCTGTTCCGGTGATCTTTAAATTCCCGGAAAGATAACCTTCCGTATTTGTAATTGCATTCATGGAGAATCCCTGAATACTCTTCATCTGAATCTGATTGATTGCCATATTCAGGTCAAATGTGCTGGAAGAAGTATTGTAGTCACCCAGGATTTTTACGTCATTATTATTTCCGGAAAGGGCAATATCAGCATTTAAAATATTCGGTGAAGTATTATTGACTTTCACTGCAAGATTTCCTACAGGACTTCCATAAACGATCAGATCAGAAACGTTAAGATCCGAAGTGAAGGTCATATTTTTGGTCAAATTGCGAAGCTGAGCCGTTCCGTTGATCGTTCCGCGGGCCAAAACCGTATCTTTTTTAATCAGTTCCGTTATTGTTTCAATTTTAAAATCTTTCAGGGAAACATTTAACGGGCTTTCAGGGTTTTCACTTTCTGACTGAAGGGAAATCTCACTGCCCCCATTGGAAAGGATGAAATGATCCGCTAAAATTCCTTTGCTGCTGATCTGGATTTTATTGTTTTCTGCAACATTCCAGTCTGAGTAATTTAATTTTAAACCATCCGGCTTCAGTGAAATTTCTGTGATGTCATTCAATGATTTTGCATTTCCGGCAATAAGGAACTGCGTGGCATCTTTGGCGTCTTTAGTCGTAATATTGTAATTGATGATATTGTCTGCCACGTCACCGTTTACACTGACTTTATTCAGCGTGAAACTTGAACTTTTTAAAGCCGCTACATTAAGACCGTATTGAAGAGCCTGATTTTCATTGGTTACTTTCAGAGTGGCATTTTCAATGGTATTTTCACCATACAGAAGCTGTGGAATTGCTCCGTCAATCTCTATTTTCTGAGAATCCGCATCATAGTTTCCTGCTAAATTAATGGTCTCAAAACTTTTCAGTTCCGGTACAAATTTCCGGATCAGATCATCATTTTTAATCTTAGCATTGAAGGTGAAAAATTGCCCCGGATCTACTTTCTCCGTTTTCCCCGGCTTCTGGAACTGGTAATATTGGTTGATGGTCTGCATTAAAGAGCCGAAGATCTGGGTAAGCTTATATTTTCCTTTTAAAGAGACATCCGCAATCTGGGAATTGAAAATGATTTGTGTTGAATCCTGCGTGGAAGAAGCCTTTACATTTACTTCCTGCACCGGATATACTTCTTTGGTATCTGAAAAGGCAAAATCTTTAAGGTTAAGATAACCGTTCAGATTGTTGGGATCAAGATTAGTGAAATCTCCGTCGATCTTTCCTGCAATAATCATCGGTTTTTCATAGAAGCCAAGCTTATTGACATCTAATTTGATGACCTCACCGTTGACTTTCACCGTAGGATTTTTGTCATCGTAAATTCCGGAAGCAGTTAAATTCAGATTGGCGTTCGGGTCTTTTGAGTTAAGAATAATATGGTAAGCTCCTTTTTTGATAGTACCGGTCAGATCCATATCCTGGTACCGGTAACCTTTATATACGGCTGAGGCAACATGGCCTTTCAGATCAGCATTAGCGTTTTTAAAATCAAAACTTTCTCCTTTGGCTGAAACCTGTGCGGTCACAGGGCCAATATCTTTATTCTGAATGATTTTCCCGATCTGTACAGCCTGAAGATTGGCTTTTACATTATATTTTTCATAATTTTTCCGCGTCATATCAACATCTGCAACCACTGCTGCATTTCCCAGAGTAGAGTAGAGGTTGAGGTCTGTCTTGATGACTTTGGTCGTTCCTTTTGCATTTCCTTTGATGCTGAAATGGGACGGCAGGGAAATCGTAGACGGAATGGTATTTTTCGGAACCAAATTGAAGACTGTTTTCGCGTCAGCAGAAAATTCCCCGATTCTCAGATCATAATACAAATGCTCAGGATTCATTGCATTTTTGATCCTTCCTGAGGTGGCCACTCGCAGCTGGTCCAGTCCGGAAACCTTTAAATTCTGGATCAGAAGATCATTTACAGTTCCTTTTACATTGGCATTTACATTCAACACTGCATTCGGATATTTGTTGAACGGAACTGTACTGCGCAGTGCAGGAACAATATTCAGAATATCGGAAAACCCTATTTTTGAATCTTTGATGTTGGCTGCAATTTTTACAACACCCAGATTAGACGTAAGCTGATCAATAGAGTCATAATTTAAAATCACCTCATCGCGGAGAATTGTTTTCGGGGTCTGAAGGTAGAGATCTTTCAGGTAAGCTTCTTTTTCAGCATACACAAAATCCGTATTGAATTTTTGAATATCCAGCCCGCGCGATTCCTGAATTTCCGCTGAATTGACTGTCCCTGCAAAAGTATTGTTCTCCATTTTAAAGCTTCTTACTTCCACATTCATTTTTGAAAAATTCAGATGGTTGAAATCCATTCCGGACTTTGTTGGAGCAATGGCGGTATTGTTGTAAACAGCTTTTACATCGTTAAGAACGAGTTTTCCAAGAATAATTTTCATCGCTTTATCCTTATCGGAAACTTTTGAAACTTCAGGTTCCTTGGTGTTTTTCGGATTGGCATTCTGAGCCGGAAGATAAAGGTTCGCATTGATATCTGCTCCTGAAAGCACGATATCTGAAATATGGTAGGCATTATTTTCAAGATCCAGTTTGTTGACCTTGGTACTCAGTTCCTTGAATAAGACCTTAGCAAAAGTTTTGGTATTGTCGTCTCCGTAATCAATATCGAAATTGGTGAGTTTAATTCCTCTCAAACCAATATTCATCGGTTTTTTGTCGTTCAGGGAATCTACTTTTTTCTCAACCTTTTTAGCAACTTCCTCTATGAGGTCCTGCTTTAATTTTAATTTCAGACCGTCAAGATTAATGTCATTAACAGCATAGGTATTTTTGCTGAGGTCAAAAGTTTTTACCCTTGTATCAAAGGATTTGAAATATAATTTGATATCATTCTTCGATTGCTGGTCGTTGAAAGTAACGCCAATATCTTTTAAATTGATCTTATCCAGAGAAATAATAAAAGGTTTGGAAGGGCTTTCCTCTTTGTCGCTGGTAGCAAAAGCATTGATGATATAATCGAAATTGAAACTTCCGTCCGGTTTCCGTACCACATTGGCGCGGGCTCCTTCAAGATCCACAGACGTAATATCTGCCGTGGAATTGATCAGCTTCAGCATATTTAAACCTACATCCAGTTTTCTGACAGCAAGAAGGGTGTCTACATCCTGACCTTTCAGATAAAGGTTCTGCATCACAAGGCTGTTGGGAAATCCTATGTAGACTTTTTCAAGGCTTACTTTGGTTTTTATCTTTTTTTCAAGATATACAACCAGTTTGTCTTTGATGAAATTTTGAATGGCTGGAAGTCTGAGGCTGAGTATCAGCAGGGTAAGTAAAACCAATATTGAAATAAAGGTTATTACAATACGCCTTAAGATTTTTCTTGTGTTGATTTTCAGTTTCAAATGCGATGAGGTTTGTAACAAAGATAGTAATACTAATTAATTAGTTCCTTGTTGTGGTACCATTTTGCATATGCAAAAATCCTGCCTTGGCTGTCCTATTATGGAATTTAGTTTAGTAGTCGTCAAGTGAATTAGTTGATAAAGACGAGCCAAGACTTGGATTTTATTCTTTAAAAGCCCCCTTTTGTATCATTTTTTAATGTTGAAAAGGTTAGCAAAAATGAAATTCAAATGTTAGTGTAATTTCAAAGGGGGCGTGGTATAGTTGATATATTTGAGATAATAAATTTTTCTATTCGTTTCCGTTTTCCCACTTCACTTCTTCACCCTGCGGAGCAGCTCCTCCCTGAGCTTGGGTAATTGGTGATGTTTCCTGGTTGATGTGGTAAACATAAGCAGCGATCTTTTCAGCATCTCTTCCCGTAATGGTTCCGTCTTTGATGAAAGGCCTCATGGTAGGATTATTTGGAGAACCGTTTTCAAGCATCCAGAATACATTTTTAAATAAACTTTTCTCTTTGATGTTGATCCAGTGCGTATCGGTAAGGTTCGGACCGATTCCTCCTTTCCCACCGTCACCATGGCAGGTTACACAGTTAGTTTTAAACAGTTCCTGCCCTTCTGCAATGTAATCTGCACTGTATTTTGCGGTTTCCAGATTGATCTGGGGAGCATTTTTCTCATATTCCTGAATGGAAGCCAGCATGGTTTTCGCTTCTTTGTCGTATTCAGCTTCCGGGTGGGCATAATCTGTGAAAGCAAAAGCCGTCATATACACCACACAGAAGATACATCCGAACCAGAAAAGACCGATCCACCATTTAGGAAGTGAATTATCAAGCTCTGTGATCCCATCAAAACCGTGATCGATAAGAATGTCTTTTTCTTCTGTAGCCGACTGTTTCTTAAAGGCCGAATTCCATAGTTTCTGGTAATACGGAATATTTTTTTCTGCCAGATACTGTTTTTTTTGTTCCTCGGATAACCTGTTGAAACTTTCATTTTCAACCAGATCTCCAATAGAATTCATAATCATCAGAAGGATAACGGCAATTAACAGCAGCGCCCAGAAAAATGGAGAAGAAAAGTATCCTGAATCTCCGGCGAACATTTCAAACGCCATGATCGTTAAGCCTATCATGGCCGCGATATATACTGAAATAGGGGTTCTCGTTTTCATTGCTTTACATTTTAATAATTACTCAGCACTTGCCGTTTGGATCTGCGTTGTTTTAATATCGGTACCCAGTCTCTGAAGGTAGGCGATCATTGCAATAATCTCTCTTTGCTCAAGCGGTACAAAGCCTGCACCTTTAGCTGATCTTTCTTTTTCCATCTGATCTTTCACGTCCGTTGCCTCTGCATAAATTCTTTTTACGATCGCTTTAGACTGGTTATCTGCCCATTTTCCTGCAGAATCTATTTCTGCTTTGGTGTATGGTACATCGAAAGAATTCTTCATCAGTTTTAATTTATCTACCATCTGCGTGCGGTCCAGTTTATTGGTAATCAGCCATGGAAAACGCGGCATGATGGAACCTGCAGACGTAATTCTTGGGTTATACATGTGTTTGAAGTGCCATGAATCAGGGTTTCGGCCTCCTTCTCTGTGAAGATCCGGTCCGGTTCTTTTAGATCCCCATAAGAATGGACGGTCGTAAACGAATTCTCCCGCTTTGGAATACTGTCCGTTTTTACCTTCAAACCTAACAACCTCATCACGGAATGGTCTGATCATCTGTGAGTGGCAGGAATTACAGCCTTCACGGATATAAAGATCTCTTCCTTCCAGTTCCAGCGGAGTATAAGGTTTTACCGCGGTGATGGTTGGTACACTCTGTTTAAGCGAGAGTGTTGGAACAATTTCTACCAGCCCTCCAATAGCTATCGTAATGAATGCAAGGATAGAAAGCAGGGCGGGAGTTCTTTCCAGCCAAAGGTGTACACCTTCGCCTTCTTTTCTTGTGCTGCCAATATCTGCAAGGGCAGGCGCTTCAGCAGGAACTTCTTTCTGGAATGATCCTTTTCTTACAGTTCTCACTACATTCACCACCATCAGGATCGCTCCGGTAAGATAAAGAACACCTCCCAGGAATCTCATTTTAAAGTAAGGAATAATCGCAGTTACCGTATCCAGCCAGTTTTTCCATAATAAAGTTCCGTCCGGATTGAATTGTTTCCACATTAATCCCTGAGTGAATCCTGAAATATACATCGGAACTGCGTAGAAAATAATTCCTAATGTTCCCAGCCAGAAGTGCCAGTTGGCTAATTTTTTAGACCAGAGCGGAGTTCTCCACATGATTGGCACGAGGTAATAAACTACTCCGAATGCCATGAAACCATTCCATCCAAGAGCTCCTAAGTGTACGTGCCCGATTACCCAGTCGGTATAATGCCCGATTTTATTTAAAGATTTTGTGGCTAAAAGTGGTCCTTCAAAAGTGGCCATCCCGTAGCAGGTAACGGCTACCACGAAGAATTTAAGGATCGGATTCTCTCTTACTTTATCCCAGGCTCCTCTTAACGTAAGAAGACCGTTCAGCATTCCACCCCATGACGGAGCAATAAGCATAATAGAAAACCCTGTACCAACGGCCTGAGCCCATGCCGGAAGCGCTGTATACTGAAGGTGGTGAGGGCCTGCCCATAAGTATACAAAAATTAGTGACCAGAAGTGAATAATAGATAATTTGTATGAAAAGACCGGTCGTTGAGCCGCTTTCGGCATGAAATAATACATCAGACCCAGTACGGGAGTGGTCAGTACGAATGCTACTGCATTATGGCCGTACCACCACTGCACAAGGGCATCTTTTACTCCCGCATATACAGAATAGGATTTCCAGCTTGTAAATGATAAAGGAATTTCCAGATTATTGAATATATGCAGCATGGCTACAGCAATCCATGTTGCCAGATAAAACCATATCGCTACATAAAGGTGTCTTACCCTTCTTTTGGCAATAGTTCCGAACATATTGATTCCGAAAACCACCCATGAGAACGTGATCAGAATGTCGATAGGCCATTCATGCTCAGCATATTCCTTGGAAGTGTTGATTCCCATTAAGAACGTGATTACTACAGTAACAATCATAAACTGCCATGACCAGAAATGGATCCAGGATAAGGTATCACTGTACATCCTTGTTTTCAGCAGCCTCTGCATACTGTAGTAAGCACCGCAGAAAAACGAGTTACACACAAAAGCAAAAATAACAGCACTCGTATGAAGCATTCTGATTCTTCCGAAGCCCATGGCTCCCTGTGTATTGATCAGCCCCTGGATATTACCGCTTCTCAAACTCTGGATGGTGGTGTCATCTGTTCCGAATAAAAATTCAGGAAGTTCAGGATAGAAAAGCATCAGTGCGGCCGTAAGTCCCAGCAGGAAACCTACCAGCCCGAATACGATTGTAGCATAGAGGAATGCTCTGACAATATTATTGTCATAATTAAATTTTTGCGTCTCCATAATTCCAAGTGTGTTGTACTGAAGTGATATTTATTCTCCGAAATCCGGCTTGAGCAGCATGAATTAATGTGAAAAAATAAATATCATGTAACGTGTATAATGTTTTGCCAAAGGTATTTATTAACTTTGTTAGAGGCTAGTAGATAATCTTCTAAACTATACCAAAAACTACTAAAAACAAAAAGGATGAAAGTATGTGGCCAAAACATAAGGAAAATAAGGCGGAGTAGAGATCTTACGCAGGAATATATGGCTTTTGAAATGGGAATTTCCCAGAAAGCTTATTCTGATATTGAAAATTCCAAGGTGAAAATCAATCTGGAAATACTGACCAAGATTTCCGATATTCTGGAAATTAAGCCTTCCGATATATGCAGTATTTCGCATAAATGCGGAACAGATGGGTATGAAGACCGTTATCAGGGACTTTTAGAGTATATGAAAAAGAATAATATCGCAGTTCCAAAAGAGTTTTTATAAGGAAATCTGCCTTTTTTTTCTTTTTAATTATTTAATACTGAGTATTTTGTATGTTCGGTAAGCGTCATAGAACGTGAATTTCTGTAAAGTTTTATATATTTAAGGCATAATTCATTCTATGAGCAGCGAAAATAAAACCGGACCTAATGATGGTACTCTGGTAAGAGGTTTAACGAACAGACACATTCAATTAATTGCCCTCGGAGGTGCCATTGGTACCGGATTATTTCTCGGGATAGGTCCTGCAGCTGTATTGGCTGGCCCTTCCGTTATTCTTGGGTATGCTTTGGCAGGGATCATTGCTTTTTTTATCATGCGCCAGCTGGGCGAAATGGTGGTTCATGAGCCGGTTTCAGGAAGTTTCAGCTATTTTGCCTATAAATATTGGGGGAACTTTCCCGGATTTGCTTCAGGATGGAATTACTGGATTCTCTATATTCTGGTAAGTATGGCCGAGCTTACGGCTATTGGCCATTATGTTCATTTCTGGTGGCCGGAAATACCGCTCTGGGTTTCCAGTTTATTCTTCTTTATCGTCATTAATGCCCTTAATCTGGCTTCTGTAAAAGTATATGGTGAAACCGAATTCTGGTTCTCTATTATTAAAGTAGTTGCCATTGTAGCGATGATCATTTTCGGGATCTACCTGTTGGTAAGCGGTACCGGAGGAGATAAAGCCAGTATCCAGAACTTATGGAATGACGGAGGCTTTTTCCCGAAAGGTCTGTTTAATAAAACGGCAGACGGGTTTTCCGGGCTGTTTGCAGCTATGGCGATGATTATGTTCTCATTCGGAGGACTGGAGCTGATCGGAATTACAGCGGCAGAAGCGAAAAATCCTGAAAAAACAATTCCCCAGGCAACCAATCAGGTGATCTACAGAATCCTGATCTTTTATGTTGGAGCGTTGGTTATTCTATTCTCATTAAGCCCATGGAGGGAAATTACGGAAGGTACAAGCCCTTTTGTAATGGTTTTCCAGAATCTTAACGGACTTGAATTCAGTATGTTTGGAAAAGTAATCCAATTCAATACACTGATTGCTAATGTTCTTAATCTGATTGTATTAACAGCCGCTTTATCGGTTTACAACAGCAGTGTATACAGCAACAGCCGTATGCTTTTCGGATTAGCCCAACAGGGAAATGCTCCGAAATTCCTACAAAAACTGAATAAGAATTCAGTTCCGGTTAATGCTATCCTTATTTCGTCATGCTTTGCCGGAATCTGTATTATCATTAATAAGCTGGTTCCTGAAAAAGCATTTCAGTATTTAATGGCCTTGGTGGTTTCCACATTAATTATCAACTGGCTGATGATCTGCTATACCCATCTGAAATTCAAGAAAAGTATTATCAGTTCAGGAAGTCCGTCGAAGTTCCCGTCGATCTTTTATCCGGCATCCAATTATATCTGTATTGTATTTTTATTGCTGATCCTGGCGCTGATGTGCTTCACAGGAATGGAAATTCAGGTGATCCTGATCCCGGTATGGATTGCGTTTTTATTTGTGATGTATAAAATATACAAACCTTCTAAGTAAGAATCTCAAAATAAAATTATTTAAAATAATATAATAAAGGATGGACTTTGTCTGTCCTTTTTCGTTGTAATCAATTTTAGATATAGTCTTTGTATTTCAAAAATAAGCGAAGAGGCCCTGTTTATGTTAAAAGCACCCCAATGTTTTTCGATACTGATCCAAACATGCTGTTTTCATCGAAATCATTTTTTTAGTATATTTAATAGATAAAAACATAAAGCCGTGCCGGTAAGCTTCAGCGAAATTCAGAAGATTGTAGATTATATCGAAGCAAACTTCGATCAGGAGATTACAGCTTATGAAATAGAACAGCGGTCTCATTATTCTTACCGTAATTTTCAGAGAATATTTTTTAAGATATTCAATGAAACAGTTTCAGGATTTCAGAAACGGCTCCGGCTTGAAAGTGCCTACAAAAAATTGATTTATACCGAAGAAAAAATTTCAGATATCGCCTGGCAGGTAGGGTATTTTACTATTCAGTCTTTTTCCAAAGCCTTTAAAAAACAGTTTCATATTTCTCCGGCCGAAGCGAGGAAGCAAAAAGAGGCGGTTTTTAAAAAGTTTATTGATAGTGGAAGTATAGATCTGAAATATGAAATAAAATACAAAGATGCTGTTTCCGTGTATTGTAAGTTCATTAAAACCAAAGATTATAATAATGAAGAAATCAATGATTTTTGGGGAGAAATTGAAAAACAGAATGGAGTTTCCCCGTTTTCTTACGGAATAATCTGTGACCAGCCTCTTATCACCAGCCGTTCCCATTGCAGGTATGGAGCTGCTGTAAAAGAGAGAAAAGATATAAAGGGATTTCAGAAGAAGGAAATTTTTGGAGGGAAATATGTCCGGTTTGCTCATTCCGGAACGTATGAGAATATTCTGGAAGCTTACCGTGCTTTTTACCGTTTTTGGCTTGCTATGCCATCCCTGATGCTTGACGATTCAGAAGTTATTGAAGAATATCTGTTGTCTGAAACCGGAGAGAATGTTACGTATATTTATTTCCCACTGTATTCTTAGAGATGTCTTTTTGGGACAAGTTTTGTTTTTTTGAAGGGGTTAATTTTGCTGAAAAATCAGGAAAACACTTTATGAAAAAGAACACATTTCTTCTCATTTCATTATTTTCAATATATGCAAAATCACAGATTTCTGTTCAGGCGTATGCAGGAAATAAAGAAGCAGAGGTTCTTGGAATTTATGACAAAGACTTTGGAATCCGATGGAATTATTTTGTATCAGGAACAGCTTCCTACCAGTATGATACTAGAAAAGTAACTCCCGGAATTTATCAGAACCTTAATTATTTTATAGGGAACCATTGGGGAGTATCAGGAGGTGTTTATATTTCAGATGAAGATATGATGCCTTCTTTAGGTTTGGCTTACGCTAAGGAAACCCGCAATTTTGGGATCAATCTGTTTCCGGCGATTACTTATTCCTTTGAAACCGGGAAATTGGGATTAGGGCTTTATACTCTTTTAGAATACACTCCTAAGATCAATGAACATCTTAATCTGTACAGTATGCTGATGCTGGAATCTGATTTCAGTTTTAAGGAACATCAGGAAAGCAGTCAGATCATCCGTTTAGGTATTGAAAACAATAAAAGACTTCAATTGGGAATAGGAAGCAACATTTCCCAGACGGGGAATAGTCTTGAAACCGAAGTTAATTTCGGAATATTTATAGGAAAGAAATTTTAATCATATGAATAAATTATCAGGGCTCATTTTATTATTGAGCAGTATATTGAGTATGGCACAGACGTATCATTTTCCCGAAGGATCTTCACCGCATGAAGGAACCTGGCTTCAGTGGCCTCATCATTACCAGCATGGAATGACTTACAGAAAAAGGGTAGAGCAGACATGGATAGACATGACCAAAGCATTGCAAAATGGCGAGAAAGTATACATCATTGCCTATAATGATTCAGAGAAGAAAAGAATCATCAGTCTTCTGGAACAGAATAAAGTTCCGTTAAACAATGTTGATTTTAAAATTTATCCTACCGATGACGTTTGGGTAAGAGACAACGGGCCTGTTTTTGTGAAAGACAACAAAGGGAAGCTACTGATTGCAGACTGGGGATTTAATGGCTGGGGTGAAAAATATGATTTTGAAAACTGTGATCAGATCCCTCAGCGAATCGGAACAGATCTTGGGATAAAAGTACTGGATCTGAATGAGAAAATGGTGAATGAAGGCGGTTCTGTTGAAACTGACGGGAACGGAGTATTGATGGCATGTAAAAGTTCAGTGATCAGCCAGAAAAAAGGTTCCATAAGAAATAAAGGAATCACGCAGGGAGAAGCTGAAGAGATGTTCAAAACATATTACGGAGTATCCAAAGTCATCTGGCTGGACGGAATTACCGGTCTGGATGTAACAGATATGCATATTGATGGGTTCATGAAATTTGTCAATTCAGATACAATGATCACCATGAATGAAGACGACCTTTTTGAAATGGGACTTTCTGATAAGGATATTGAAACCCTGTACACCGCTTCCAATGTAAAAGGAAAAGAATATAAGAAAGTATACCTGCCGGCCACTAAAAATAAGGTGAAAACAGCCTATGGAAAACAGCTGGAAGAAAAAGGTTCTTACGTCAATTATTATGTGGCCAACGGGGTAGTTCTGGTTCCTAATTATGGTGATCCGCATGACAGTACAGCCAATAAAATGATTCAGGAACAGTATCCGGGCAGAAAGGTGATCGGGATAGATGTAAGAAACCTGTATGAAAACGGAGGAATGGTACACTGTGTTACTCAGCAGCAGCCGGTTGCCAGATAGAAGTTGTGCTTAGGGGAAAGATATTAATTGGTGTTTCTCAGGTTTGAGTAAAAGATTTTCCGTAAATTAGTATAGGTTATATTTCAAATGAATGTGAAAATATGATCAGTTTGAAATTTCCTGCGGACAAGCCGAACGCCGTGGTACAAAGTAGGCAGCCTAAAATACAGCTTATGTCGAACTTTTTTCAGACTCTTACGAATTCCGTGAAGCATTGGTATATTCCGTTGATCTTTGGAATTATCTTTCTTATCTGTGGTTTTTACGTATTTAGTGTGCCTTTGGCAACGTATGTAACGCTTTCTGTTATTTTCAGTGTATCTTTTCTGGTCTCCGGAATTACGGAAGTCTTTTTTTCCATACAGAATAATAAATCCCTGCAGGGATGGGGATGGTTTCTGGTAAGCGGGCTGCTTACTACGGCTATTGGTTTGTATCTTGTGTCGAATCCGGAGATTTCCATGTCGGTTCTTCCGTTTGTGGTAGGATTTACGTTGTTGTTCCGCTCCTTTCAGCTTTTGGGATTTGCTTTTGATCTTAGGAGCCAGAAAATACTAAGCTGGGGAAATGTAGCATTAGCAAGTGCAGGTGGAATTATTTTCTCTTTACTGTTGATATTTAATCCGGTGTTTACAGGAATGTCCCTGGTTACGCTTACGGCGGTTTCTTTTATCTTTATCGGAGTGGCATCTGTCATGTTGGCTTTAGATCTTAGAAAGCTTAAAAAATTCCCTGAAAAAATAAGCGAAGAATTGAAAAATAAGATGAGGTCTGTTCAGGAAGAAATTGATGAATTGAAAAGACGAAAGTAGAATAGGAATTCTATATAAATAAATTAAAGGCTTCTCCGGAAGTCTTTTTTATTGCTTTATCTTAATATTTTCATAAAGTTTAATCTTATAGTTTGTTAAATTCCAAATTATTCTGCATACCCATGTAAATTATGCTTATTTTTCAATTATGTTACATAAAAACTAATCAACCCAATACAATATCCATGAAAAAAATTATACTTGCCAGCCTGATAGGCTTATCTACGATAGCTTTTGCGCAGAAAACGAAAGGAGATACTAAAATTGTCAACCGGTATGAATCAAGACAGCCGCAGGATCCTTCTGTACCGCCTCCGCCTGTTAATAATTTTCCGGCACAGTTTCCCGGAGGCAACAAAGCTTTTATGAAAAAAGTTGAGCAGCTCCTGAATAAAGATGCAGTAAAATCTTTAGGGAAAAACCTGAATACGGAGATCATTATAAAGGTGGATGATGGTGGCAAAGTATTAAATGTGTCTACTTATGGAAAAAATGAGACTTTTAATAATGAAGTAAAGGCTGCGGCTGCAAAAGCAACAGATAATGTGGTGTGGACAGCAGGTAAAAATAACCGCGGAGAAAAAGTAATTGATCTTGTGAAACTTCCGTTTCATTATAAAAATCAATAGATTCTGGAAGAGATAAACTATGAAAAATATTTCAGAAGTATTAATTCACTTTGATCATACCCAGACCAGAAGATCCAAACAGTATTTAACCCGTTTTTTCAATCAGAAAAACTATTGCTTAGAACAAACTCTTGAAGTTCAGAATACATTAAAGTTGTTTTTAGATAACTTTTCATTACTACAGAACTATAAAATTAATGATCAGACGGTTTCTTCCATTCATCAATTTTCAGAGGAAATCGAGAGCCGTAATTATACTCATTTAACCAACTTTACCTACCGGGAGTTTTATAAAGAAACCAATTTTAATATTTCTTTATTTATAGAATTCTTTTACCGGCTGGGGCTATTGTTGAGAAATTTAAATCTTACCAATACCAGCGCAGAATACGCCCGGGAAATTGAAAAGATGATCCTGTTTATTAATTCATTATCAGTCAATGAATATTACAGTAAAGAGTTACAATTTAAGCACAGAAAAGCCTTTTTAATAAAGATTGAATCTGAAAAGGAAAACGGAAACTTAACTTCTTTTTGGGATTTCTTTTACAGATTTGATATGTATTGCGGGATGGCGAAAGGAATCAGAAAGTTTGATCTGGTATTTCCTCATTTTAATTCTGATAATATCTTTACGATTAATGAATTTTATCACCTGAACCTCACCGATTCTGTGAAGAACTCAATCAACATTAACGGAAATAATACCGTTGTTTTTACTGGAGCCAATATGTCCGGAAAGTCTACAGCGATGAAATCCATCAGTATTGTTGTTTTGCTTGCTCATCTGGGGTTGGCTGTACCTGCAGAGTATTGTAATATTCCGTTTTATGACAGGATATTTTTATTTTTCTCCGTGGATGATAATCTTGAAAAAGGCTACAGCTATTTTGCTCAGGAAATCATCAACTTAAAAGAGGTTCTTCTGGAACTGAAATCAAAAAACTGTTTTGCGGTATTTGATGAAATATTTAAAGGAACCAATATTAATGATGCGGCGCAGATTACCATAAACACTGTTGAAGGATTGTCCAGATACAAAAATTCAATGTTTATCCTGTCCACCCATCTGAATCTTATTGAGAAAGACCTGGCAAAAAATGAAAACATCCTCGTATTGAATTTAGAATCTTTTGTGAAAGACGAGCAGCTGCTGTTCACCTATAAATTAAAAGAAGGCTGGTCTAAAATTGAAATAGGGAAAATTTTGTTTGATAAATATGGATTGAATGCATTGCTGAAGGAGGGGTAAAAATAGTGATCAGTTTTAAAGTAAGGAAGAGTATTTTTATTTATTCATAAGAGAGATATAAAAAACAAAAACCATCCTCAAAAAGGATGGTTTGTAGACCCACAGGGATTCGAACCCCAGATGACTGAACCAAAATCAGTAGTGTTACCGCTACACCATGGGTCTTTGTTTATTTCAGTGGTGCAAATTTACAGCTTTTTTCTTTAGATACAAGAAATTTTTAAACTTTTTTTTAAATTTACGGTCCTATTTATTCCAAGAAAATATGCTGATAGACTTCAATAATCTCAATATTAATAATTTATCTCCGGGAACAGAATTTGAGCAAAAAGCCAAAAATTTTCTGGAAGAATGGTTTTCGGAAGGGGAGACGGTTAATGTACAGACTTCCGGTTCCACGGGTCAGCCTAAAATTTTCGGAATAGAGAAAAAGAGAATGCTCAGCTCTGCGATGATGACGTGTAACTTCTTAGGATTAAAAAAGGGCGATAAAGCTTTACTCTGCCTTCCTGTGGAATATATTTCAGGGAAAATGATGCTGGTACGTTCTGTGGAGAGAAAATTAAAGTTAATCACAGCAGATCCATCCCTAAATCCGGTTGAAAATCTGAATGAAGAAATAGATTTCTGTGCCATGACCCCTCTTCAGGTTGAAAATTCCCTGGATAAACTGCATCTGATCAAAAACCTGATCATAGGCGGGGCCGCAGTTTCAGAATCGTTGAAGAAAAAAATCAGTGAAAGTGCCAATGCGGGCAGAATATTTGAAACCTATGGAATGTCTGAAACTCTTTCCCATATTGCCCTGAAACAAGTTTTTCCTGTTTCTGAAGAATATTTTACAGCCTTTGAAAACGTGTCGATTTCAAAAGATGAAAGAGGCTGTCTGAAGATTTCTGCTCCTGAACTGAATCCTGAAGTTCTGCAGACCAATGATCTGGTGGAAATTAAAAACGAAAAACAATTTAAATTTTTAGGAAGGATTGATCATGTTATCAATTCGGGGGGAGCAAAAATATTTCCGGAAACATTGGAAGCTTTAGTGAAAAAAGAAATCCCGAATGAAGTTGTATTTTTAGGCCTGAAAGATGAAAGCCTGGGCCAGAAACTGATAGTGGTTATAGAAGGCGAAGAATCAGAAGAGCTGATCAGACAGACTTCTGAGCTTCCTTTTGAGAAGAGTTTTCATAAACCCAAGGAAGTTATTTTTATCAGACAGATTCCAAGAACACCGAATGGTAAAGTAAACCGGATTGAACTTCAAAAAATAGTGGAGACCAATCAATAGTTTTTATCTTTACTCTTTAATTCATCATCTAAAAAAATGAAAGACTTTTCCAAAGAACTCAGTTTCAAAACCTCCCGCAGCAGTGGAGCAGGAGGGCAGAATGTCAACAAAGTGGAGACCGCCGTTACCGTTCTGTGGAAAGTGGTAGAGTCAGAGTTTTTCAATGATGACCAGAAAGAGCTGATACAGCAAAAACTGAAAAACAGAATTAACGCAGAGGGGTTATTATTTCTGACGGTTTCTGAAAGCAGGACCCAGCTGATGAACAAAAATAAAGCCATCGAAAAGATAATAGATCTTGTCAACAAAGCCCTGATTGTTCCTAAAAAAAGAACAGCAACAAAACCCTCAAGAGCTCAAAAACAAAAAAGGCTGGATGGTAAGAAAAAGCTTTCCGATAAAAAAGAAAACAGACGGTTCAAGTTTTAGTTGTCCCTTTACCTGAAAATAGTATTTTTGTTGGAAACTTTTAATCGTGATCAAAAAACTTATCCTATTAGGAGCTATTTCGGGCTCTTTACTTTCTTTTGCTCAGGAAAAAATAACCATTATGCCTGCCGTAGGATTCGGATGGAGGGTTGCTGAAACCGCTTCCGGGCTTTCAAGAGAAGAAAAAGATTACATAAAAGGACTGAAAAGCGGTGTCAATTTTGAAATGGCTGCTTATTATAACGTGAAGCATATCGGGATCGGGGCTAAGTTTTCCAATTACAGCGCATCGAGCAGTGGTTTGTTACGTGGTAATAATATGAACGGACAGACAGTTTATGTATCGGTTAATACAAAAGATAATATCACTTTCTTTGGCCCTTCCGTGATGTTTTCCAATCATACTCAGCCTACAAAACACAAATTTGCAGCGGATGCATCGATGGGGGTAATCAGTTACACTACGAAGACAGGATCTGTAAAAGCTACCGGTTCCACTTTTGGTATAGAAGTAGGGGCAGGCTATCAGTATGCCGTTACCAAAAACCTGATGATAGGGCCAAAATTTGGGGCTACAGCAGGAACATTGAGCAAAATGAGCTACAATGGGCAGACCGTTAATTTCGGGAATGATCAGAAAGAAGGGCTGACAAGAGTTTCTTTAAGTGCAGTGGCCGCATTCCGTTTTTAAGTCTTATATTTGTAAGAAATCAGAACAACTTATATAATGACAGCAACGATTTTTTTATCTGCGATACGCCGGCAATCAGGATTGCTGCTGTCATTATTGTATTTACATACAGATTCTTTTCTGAAAAGTTCCAAGGACTTTATCAATTAAGCCCTGTCAGGATCCAGGACAGGGAAATACTTCGGATTAATTTTATTTACTCATTGTTTTTTGCGGTTTTCTACGGGAAAGACCTTTTGGTCTGTATTCCTGCATTGGATCATAAAGAATAGCCGCATCATTTAATTTTAAAAAAGAATAAAAATGTCTGATCATATTACAGTAACCACCGGAATATACGATGCTATTAAAGATACCCTGAGAAGAAAAAAAGTAAGTAAGGAAGAAGAAAAAAGACTGACCGAAGAACTCAGGAAAGCAAAACAGGTCCTCAGAAGAGATTTGCCGGAAGACATCGTAACCGTAGAAAGAAAAGTAACCCTGAAAGATCATACTCTGGATTTTGAACATGAGTATATTTTTGTTTCTTCAGCTAAGTCAAAACCGGCTAAAAACAAACATTCTATACTTTCTGATATTGCGCTTGCTGTAGTAGGGTATAGAGTAGGAGACGTTATCAGCTGGCCTTTCAGAGAGGGTGAACGGAAAATAGAAATCCTGAAAGTGGAACCCTGGAAAGGATAACTTTTTAAGTGGAACAATACTAGAAGTGCAGCTCATTTTGGGCTGTACTTTTTATTTTCTGCTGATCACACAAATTGACACCGATGCCTTCTGTTACTTTCTCTCGCGGATCTGGCAGATTTTCAGATTCTTTATTGGTGGATAGATGAAAAAAAAATGATCTTTGTGTTCAATGAAAAACGCATGAAAAAAATTGGTATAGGAATCACAGCTTTTGTACTTTTCACAGGATGTACAAAAGAAAAGTTATCAGACCGCCTGCTGGCTGAGCCGGATAAAAATGAACAGCTGGCTGCAAAAAATGCTTTAAAAATCAATAAAGGTAAGAATACCATCCGGGAAAGGTTTTCTCCACCCGAAGGCTATGAATGGATTGAAGAAAAAGCAGATTCATTTGGATATTTCATCGAACATTTTAAGCTGAAACCGTACGGTTCTGAGATTTTACGGTATGATGGCGTTCCTATTACTACCCAGCATCTTCATGAAGCTGTTTTTGATATCGATACCGGAGATAAAGATCTTCAGCAGTGTGCTGATGCCGCTATTCGTATGAGAGCAGAATATCTTTACAAAGCGAAAAGATTTAACGAGATTCAGTTTCATTTTACGAGCGGAGACCTGCTTTCCTGGAATGATTATAAAAATGGGGTCAGGGCTTTTGTTAATGGTAACTCGGTCAGTTTCCGGAAAACGGCGGCTGTTGATGATTCCTACCAAAGTTTCAGGAATTATCTGGATCTGATTTTTAATTATGCCGGAACCATCTCATTAAACAAAGAAACAAAGCCGGTAACGAAAAATTCTGATCTGAAAACCGGTGATATTCTCATCACACCGGGCAGTCCCGGACATATTGTTTTTATTTCCGGTGTTTGTGAAAATAAAGACGGGAAGAGATTATTTCTGTTAAGTGAAGGATTTACTCCGGCACAATCGGTTCATGTCCTTTCGAACCCTTTTAATCCGTATACAACACCGTGGTACGACCTTGATACCAATGCTCCGGAAACGAGAACGGCGAGGTATTTTTTTAAACCAACAAATTTCAGAAGCTTTTAATTATTTATATTCAAAACTCTTATGAAGTTACTGCCATTATCTGAACTTGTTTTTGTAAATTTGTGTTCGAAATTTTTTACTTGATGAAAGAGAGTGCTGTAAAAAAAATTGCAGTTCTTACTTCAGGAGGTGATTCTCCGGGTATGAATGCGGCATTAAGAGCGGTAGTAAGAACCGCCAATTATTATAATATCGAATGCTACGGAGTAAGAGAAGGCTACAACGGGCTCATCCATGGTGATTTCCTGAAAATGGGTCCCCGTTCCGTAAAAAATATCATCAACCAGGGCGGAACGATTCTGAAATCTGCCCGATCAGTAGAATTCAGAACAAAAGAAGGCCGTCAGAAAGCTTATGACAATTGTGTAAAGCTTGGAATAGAAGGCCTGGTATGTATTGGAGGAGACGGAACATTCACCGGAGCAAAAATATTCAGTGAGGAATTCGGGATCAGGGTAATTGGGGTACCGGGAACCATCGACAATGATATTTTCGGAACAGACAACACCATCGGATATGATACTGCCTTGAATACAGCCATGGAAGCTATCGATAAAATCCGTGACACGGCAACTTCCCACAACAGGGTTTTCTTTGTTGAGGTAATGGGACGTGATGCAGGTTTTATTGCTCTGAACAGCGGACTGGCAACAGGTGCTCTGGATATTCTTATTCCTGAGAAAAAAGACAGCATGGATGATCTTTTTGCCAATTTCAGAAAAGCTGAGAAAACAGGAAAAGCATCCAGTATTGTTGTGGTAGCAGAAGGTGAAAAGCTGGGTAGCATCTACGATCTTGCCAACCAGACCAAAGAGGAGTTTCCTGATTATGATATTCGTGTAACCATTTTAGGTCACATTCAGAGAGGGGGATCACCAAGCTGTGCAGACAGAGTTTTAGCCAGCAGACTTGGATATGGAGCTGTAGTAGGATTAATGGACGGAAAAACAAATGTAATGGCCGGAATGCGTTCCAACGATCTGGTATATACCGCTATTGAAGAAGCCATTAAAAAACATAACGAAATCAACAAAGATCTGATGTTGATCTCAGAAATTTTAGCAATCTAATTATTTTTAAAATCTAATAAAAACAAACTATTATGTCAACAATTAAAGTAGGTATCAACGGTTTTGGTAGAATTGGACGTCTTGTTTTCAGAGCAATGACTGAAAGAGACAATATTGAAGTGGTAGGAATCAATGACCTTATCAATGCAGAATACATGGCTTACATGTTAAAATATGACTCTGTACACGGGATTTTCCCAGGTGAAGTTTCTGTTGAAGGAAATGACCTTGTGGTAAACGGAAAGAGAATCAGAGTAACTGCAGAAAAAGATCCTAACAACCTGAAGTGGAACGAAATCGGTGCTGATTATATCGTAGAATCTACAGGTCTTTTCTTATCTAAAGATTCAGCTCAGGCTCACATCAACGCAGGTGCTAAAAAAGTAATCCTTTCTGCTCCTTCTAAAGATGATACGCCAATGTTCGTAATGGGAGTAAACCACAAAGAACTGACTGACGATATTAAAATCTTATCAAACGCTTCTTGTACAACGAACTGTTTAGCTCCTTTAGCTAAAGTAATTCACGATAAATTCGGAATCGTTGAAGGTTTAATGACTACAGTACACGCTACAACAGCTACTCAAAAGACTGTTGACGGTCCTTCAATGAAAGACTGGAGAGGTGGTAGAGCTGCTCTAAACAACATTATCCCTTCTTCTACAGGTGCTGCTAAAGCGGTAGGAAAAGTAATCCCTTCTCTTAACGGGAAATTAACAGGGATGTCTTTCAGAGTACCAACAGTAGACGTTTCTGTAGTTGACCTTACCGTAAGATTAGAAAAAGCTACTTCTTACGATGAGATCTGTGCAGCTATCAAAGAAGCTTCTGAAGGTGAATTGAAAGGAATTTTAGGATACACTGAAGATGCCGTAGTATCTCAGGACTTCGTAGGAGATAAGAGAACTTCTATCTTCGATAAAGATGCTGGTATCATGCTTTCTCCTAACTTCGTAAAACTTGTTTCCTGGTATGATAACGAAATGGGTTACTCTAACAAGTTAGTAGATATGCTTGTACACGCTGCTTCTTTGTAATCGGTAATGTGCGATAAGCAATGAGTAATATAAAACCTTCCCGGATGGGAAGGTTTTTTTGTTATTTTACTTATCAAATATGTTTTCCAATATCTTCAGATCTGTTCCTGCCCCGGGCTATTTCTGCCCAGATAAGCAAAGTAATGGTAAAAAATGAGTTTTCATGGTTATTGGTTTTTGTGTTATGCAAAGTTTATCATTCCATGAACACAAGTAAAGTACCCGTTCGGGTGATTTTAGATGTAAGATGAAGAAAGAAAAAAGCCTCTCTGGTAGTGAGAGGCTATTAAATTATTCTTTGTTAGCTGTATTACTTCTTAATTAAAGATTGAAACCAAAAATGGTTGCTGTTTGCCCTAACAATTTCGAATTCATTTTCATTTAAAGTGGATAAAAATGATTTGTATGCATCAATTGTAGATTTTTTAAGCCTTTCAGAACAATATGGATTGAAAACATTCATAGAATAAGGTTTTGCCGATTTTGCAACACTGCTTACACAAGAAAAAACATTACTCCAATTCATATTAATGATGCTGTAGCTGTCATTCCTGTAGGCACAGCTAACTTTCTGTGAAGAGATAACAATTCTTCCAACTTCGGAATTCACCATCTCTACTAAAATATTATTTTTCGCTTTATATTCTTTTACCTTTTCATTATATTCTTTTCGGGATTTTTCCAAGTCTGTTACAGCCTGTTCCTGTTTATATTTAGCATCAGAGATCTCTTTATCAAACACAGATTTAACTTTAGCAATTTCTTCATCCTGAACCTTATTCATCTTTATTGGCAGCTGTAATATCTCATTGTTGAATTGGAAATTTTGCTGTCTCATATTTTCTATTTTTGCTTCGGCTTCGGAAATATAATTGTTTCTTTCCGTTTCTTTTTCTGAAATTTCTGCTGCTAAATTTTCTATTTTCTTTTTTAATTCTGATTGAGTATCATCAGTAATCCCTGACTTTAGCAATTCACTTTCTACATCTGATTTTTGTCTCTTTTTTACGTTTATTTCTTCATTTATTTTTGTTAAGAATATTTCTTTAGTATTTTCAAGATCACTCATGAATTGATTATTCAACACAATTTTACCTAGTAAACCAAGCCGTTCTTTTTCAATAGCTTCTTTTACCTGGAGTTTAACTTTTTCACTTTCTTCACTGAATTTTTTAGCCAGAAGAATTTGTTGTTCATTGTATATCGAGATTTTATCCTGGTGTATTAACATCTGACACACATAGCTCATCAAATTATTGGCCCATTCTTCATGATATTTTTTCCCATCCTCTGTTACCTTTTTTTCATAGTATTCACTATGCTTTGTTATTTCATTACATAATTTGACATTTCCATCTTCAAGATTTTTGATCATTGCCAGCATTTTTGTGTATTCATTGTCACTCTTCTCCAATTTCTGAATCTGCACTTTTATAATTGCCATTTTCTCCGAATAGCGTTTTCTGACTTCCTCTAATTCGGATGTCGTGGCGGGAACGGCATATCCTTTCACTTCTCCAAGATGTTTCTGGAAATCCACTCCTTCTTTTTCGAATTCCGATTTCCACTTATTACATTGGCTGCATCTTGCCCCAATCTTCATATCTGCAATTAAATTGTCTCTTTCCTTTTGCAGTTGTAACAACTCATCTTTTAATTTCTGGATTTTTGCTTTCCATTGTTTTTCCAGTTCAGGAAGCATCATTTTATAGTCTGCCATTTTTTTATTGTTGCTTTCAATAAGAGCAGATTTTGTTTCTATAGAGATCACCTCATTTACCCCTACCGTTTGAGCTTTTGCCTGAAACAGAAAAAATAAGAGAAATAATATTCCGAGTTTCTTTTCCATATCTCAGTATCTTTAATCTCCAAAAGGGTCATCTTCAGCTTTATTCAAATCTCTTAGATATTCAAACGCCTTTTTTATTTTTTTAAAATTTGTAGGATCACCTTTCAAATAGTATATTGATATTTCATCTACAGTCAGATCATATATAGATCTTTCTTCCCTGTCAACACACCGCCCCATCAATACTCTACTATAAGCAGAAAATTTGCCTGAAGAGTGTCCGGTCTTAGGTAGTAATTTAATCTTTAGAGTACCCACAGCTTCATTTTCATTGTAATTCTTAGCCAGTTCAATAGTAACAATATGTGATACATTAAATTTATCCTCATCAAATAAATTAACATCTGGACAGTCAAGGTTTTCAAGTTTTGTTGATCGACTTATAGCTCTTGTGATAATTCCATTATTAGACATTTCAATTGTCTGCCAATTAATAGTTGCAGTAATTTTACCATCACTTACTGTCTTTTTATGTTCATTAGATTCTGCCAGTTTCTTATTGATATAATTTACAGTTTCTTCTTTTGTTAAAGTTGCACCTTGTGCTTTTACACCATATTCAACTCCCAAAAATGAAATCAACAAAAATGTTTTCCAAAAAAAATCTTTTAAAATTTTTGTTTTCATAGCTTAATTTTTCTACAAAATTCCCCAAATGGCAAGTCTTTTACAATACCGCAAAAAGGTGATTTTTTAAAATTGTTTTTTTTATATTTTTATGAAAACATTAACCATGGATAAAAAGAATCTGGATCATCCCAAAAAGCAGCATCCCCTCACACAAGTCTGGAACAGTTATCCTGATTTTTTTCAAAACAGCAGTACCAGTGTATTGCCGGTTCCCTCTATTGAGCGCATTATCGGAGAAATATTCGCCGCAGGCCAGTTTTATTATTACGTGATTAATTTTGCAGACAGTACTTTGTGCAACCATCATGAAAATATCCTAAGCATGCATGGTTTCAACAAGTACCCGGTACATCTTAAAGAAATCATAGACCTTATTCATCCCGATGATCTTGAATTTGTTATGGAAGCTGAAAGGATGTGTATAGAGAAAATGATGGAAATTAATGGATTTGATTATCAGCAGGAATTAAAGTCCAGTTACTGTTTCCGGATGAGGACAGCAAAAGGGAATTACGAATTGTTTCACCATCAGGCACTGCATACCTATAAAGATGAGAATGGAAAGCTTCTGCAGACTGTTAATATCCATACCAACATTGAACATATTACCCATCAGAATTCCTACACAGTTTTACTTTCGGGAATTAACGGCCGAAAAGACTTCCATCAGATGCAGTGGATAAATAATAATAAAACATCCGCGCCCTCTGTCATATTTACCAAAAGGGAAGTTGAAGTTATTACCTGTATCGCCAAAGGGTATTCTGCTGCGAAAGCTTCCGATTTCCTGAATATTTCTGAAGAAACAGTACGTACACACAGAAAAAATATTTTAAAAAAGGCTGATTGTAAGAATGGCTCAGAACTCGTTAAAAAGGCTTTTGAATGGGGATATTTGTAGAATAACATGAGCTATCATGACTACAGGTAAAGAAAAGATAAGATCAATTAAAATAGGCCTCTCCAGCAACGAGAGGCCATTAGTTTATCATTTTCAAACAACTAATAAAGAAAAGAGTAAACTGTTTTTTATATTCATTAATAGCTTACGAGATAACAGACGGCTGAAACAGGCTGTTCGCCATTGAATTCATTCAGCTAACAAAAAGAAAAACTGGTATAAAATAGAACTTAATAAATTTGAGTTTTCCTGATTATTAGCTACTACAAAGTTTGGAATTTTATCAAAGTAAAAAAATCCCCCTTTTGTGGTATTTTGTTAGTATTTTACTTATTTTAGCTTAAAAAACAAATGTCCATGAAAAATTCAGAACAAAATCACCCTCTGGTGGAGGTCTGGAATACCTATCCGGGGGTAAGGAAGGATCGGGAAATTCTGAATATCCCTCCTGTTGAACGTATTATTGGTGAGATGTTTGCCATTGGTGAGTTTTATTACTATGTTCTGAATTTAACCAACAGTACTCTTTCCCATCATCATAAAAACATTCTGAAACTTCATGGGTTAAGTTCTTTTCCTGAAAATTTAAAAGAGGTTATTGATCTTACCCATCCTGATGACATGGGTTTTGTTTTAAAAGCAGAGCAGACTGTTATTGAAAAAATAATTGAAATCGGTTTTGAGCATCAGCTTTATCTGAAATCAAGCTACTGTTTCCGTATGAAAACAGCAGAAGGAAATTATGAGTTGTTTCATCACCAGGCTATTATTACCATGGAAGATGAATCGGGGCAGCCTGTACAAGCTATAAATATCCATACCAATATTCATCATATTACCAAAGAAAACCCATATACTGTTCTGATTTCAGGTATAGGACCAAGAAATGATTTCCAGCAGATTAAACTGAATCATTTTTCATCCACTGCGTCTAAAGAACACCTTACCCAGAGAGAGACTGAAGTTCTTTCACTTATTGCAAAAGGCTACTCCGGGCCGGAGATTGCAAAAATGCTTGTACTGTCTGAACACACGGTACGCACACACCGTAAAAATATTTTAAGAAAAACATCCTCCAGAAACTGTAAGGAATTGATTAAAAAAGCTTTTGAAAGAGGGCTTGTCTGATGTTTTTCAAAAATCCCGGATCATCAGACTGATAAATCTCACAAAGGAATTTCGGTGTAAAACTTGTATTTTTAATCGGTAATGGAACAAATGATCATACAGCCCCGTTTTAAAGACGCTCCTCATTTCAAAGATTTCTGGGAAAGAGGTAACGGAAAACAACTTGTTGAATTTTCCGGAGCAAAAGTAAGTTTTAAAGATTTCGATAAATTCTCACCCAACTTTTATCATGTAGATGAAGTGGGAGATGAGTTGGTGAAGGAGGTCTATTTTACTAAAAAATTCCATGAAGCTTCCAGAGAAATTGAACAATACATCCGAAAAGGGGTTTCTGAAACAGATGAAGTTCCTGAAAGTGTAAAAAAACTGTTTGCCCAGACACAGCATATTCCTGAATGGCTGGATCATGATCTCCTGAAAGCCGGCGCAGAACTCTGCATGAGAAGTAATCTGGATTCCCTTATTTCTCTGAGAGATTACTGCCTGATCGGCGGGTATGATTATGCTTATCTTAATAAACCGCTGATTGTTACAGAAGCTCTGAAAAAGGGAGCCGTTAAGCGTCTCTCTGAAACACTGGACTTTTGGGTGAATGCTACACGGTACAATGCTTTGGAAATTCATGCAAAAGGATATGAGTTTGCTATAAAAACCCGTCTGATTCATTCGTATGCAAGGCTTTCCATAAAAAAGCACTATAAAGATTGGGATACGGAAAACTGGGGTGAACCTATTAACTCATGGGATATGATGGCTACTTATATTGGTTTCAGTCTTGTTTTCCTGCATAGTCTTCAAAAATTAGGCAATACTTTTTCCGTACAGGAAGAACAGGGAATTTTCCATCTCTGGAAATATACCGGATACCTGTTGGGAATTCCGGAACATCTTCTTCCTGACGATAAAAAGCAGGCAACAGAATATTTCTATCTCTGGACTTCTGTACAGCCTCCTTCCGATAAAGATTCTGTTCTTCTGGCCCATTCTTTATTAAATGAATCGCTGGAAAATCCTATATTAAAGTATAAATTGGAACGGGAAAATCTGAGATATCTTCACATCTGCTGCACATGGTTTCTGCTGGATGATGAAGTATGTAAAAGACTGGAAATCCCTAAAGTCTGGGGGAAGAAGTTATTTCCCTGGTCTAAGATATTTATCAATAAAATATATGATAAGCTTGTAAGCCGGGAAGCCAGAATAGCCAAAGGAAATAAAGACCAGATGAAAGTCCTGGAAGATTATCTGGCCATTACAAAGAACTCGAATTTTCATTGAAATTAATTGTAAATCAGATGTATATCTGTGTTTTTAAATTTCAAGAAGATATTCTGAAGCCGTTTTTGTTATACATAATATCATCCTGTAAATTTTATTATTTTTTAACTTTAAAAACCATTTTTCAACCTAAATAATATTAGCATTTGATATTTAAATTATGTATTTTTGAGAAATTATTTTAAAGACGATGAGTAACATTGATGATAAGAAAAAAGCACTGGCATTAGTGCTTGACAAGCTAGATAAAACATACGGAAAAGGAACAGTAATGACTTTGGGAGATAGTTCCGTAGACAACACCATAGAAGTAATTCCTTCGGGGTCTTTAGGACTGGACATTGCTTTAGGCGTTGGCGGTTATCCGAGAGGAAGAATTATTGAAATTTACGGTCCTGAATCTTCAGGTAAAACCACTTTAACCCTTCACGCTATTGCTGAAGCTCAGAAAGCCGGAGGTATTGCCGCATTCATTGATGCCGAGCATGCTTTCGACAGAACATACGCCGCGAAACTGGGTATCGATCTTGAAAACCTGATCATTTCCCAGCCGGACAACGGAGAACAGGCTTTAGAAATTGCAGATAACCTGATCCGTTCAGGAGCAATTGATATTGTCGTTATCGACTCTGTAGCAGCTCTTACTCCAAAAGCAGAAATTGAAGGTGAAATGGGAGATTCTAAAATGGGTCTTCACGCAAGGTTGATGTCTCAGGCATTGAGAAAATTAACGGCTACCATTTCAAGAACGAAATGTACAGTGATCTTCATCAACCAGTTGAGAGAAAAAATCGGTGTTATGTTCGGAAACCCTGAAACAACAACCGGAGGTAACGCTCTTAAATTCTATGCTTCTGTAAGAATCGATATCAGAAAAGCAAGTGCACCTATCAAACAGGGAGACGAAGCTATCGGAAGCCGTGTGAAAGTGAAGATCGTAAAAAATAAAGTTGCGCCTCCTTTCAAACAAGCCGAATTTGATATCATGTACGGAGAAGGAGTTTCCAAAGCAGGAGAAATTCTTGATACTGCAGTAGATCTTGGAATCGTGAAGAAGAGCGGTTCATGGTTCAGCTACGAAGAAACCAAACTAGGACAGGGACGTGATGCGGTGAAGGATGTTTTAAGAGATAATCCTGAACTTGCTGAGGAATTAGAAAATAAAGTCAAAGAAGAAATAACTGCTAAAAAGTAGTTGTTTTTACAGATCTAAAAAAGAATCGGCGGAGCCCAAGGGGCTCCGCCGATTCTTTTTTATTAAGGCTTATCATCTGTCAGATCAAAACCCCAATCTTTTCCTTTTTGGGTGGCTGGAATACCTTTTGTCATCCATATTGGAGCTTTAGCCCCTTTAAGATAATAATCAAAAAACTGCTGTTCGCGGATTTGGATATCTTTTCTGTTCTGGCGTTTTATCAGATTGTGATCATCACCATTATAATTCAGAAGCCAAACCGGTTTTCCGAGACGGCGTAACGCGGTAAACATTTCAATTCCCTGATACCATGGAACAGCTCCATCTTTATCGTTACTCATAATAACTACCGGAGTTTTCACCTTATCAATGGTAAAAAGCGGTGAATTTTTAATATAGAGCTCCGGTGCCTCCCATAGATTTTTCCCTAATCTGCTCTGTGACTTTTCATACTGAAACTGTCTGTTCATTCCTGAAGACCACCGGATTCCTCCGTAGGCGGACGTCATGTTGACAACAGGAGCACCACTCCAGGCAGCGGCATACATATTGGTATGAGCAATAAGATAGGCTACCTGGTAACCTCCCCAGCTTTGTCCCTGAATTCCTATTTTAGCACCATCCACCCACGAATTTTGCTTCAGCTTTTCAACCCCGGAATTAATGTATTCCATCGCCGATTCTCCCGGTAAGCCGTCTGTGTATGAAATATCAGGAGTGAAAACCAGATATCCGTTGCTCACAAAATAAGAAATATTTAATCGGGAAGGTGTTGGAGCGGGTGCTACATAACGGTTCAGATTATCTGAAAGTTTCTCATAGAAATAGACGATCATAGGATATTTTTTATCCGGATTGAAATCTTCCGGTTTGTATAAAATTCCTGTGGATGTATTTCCTTTTGGTGTTGTCCAGCGTACCAATTCGTCTGTACCCCAATTATAAAGGTTTTGTTGTGGATTGGTTTTACTCAGTTTCTGCTGTTCTGAGAAATTTGCTGTGACAAAAATATCCGGAGAATCAGTGTAGGATTCTTTTATGATAATATATTCTTCTGCATTTTTTGCTTTTTGAATGCTTCTATATCCCCAGACATTTTCCATCTGAATTTTTACAGGATCTGCGTTCGACTGAACAGATGTTTTAAAAATTCCGTTCGCTTTGGATGTATTGTCAAATGCTGATAAATAGATAGAAGACTTTCGGTTTAAACTTTTAATGTCTTTATCCAGATCGTATGTATCAAATGTTATTTTATTTTTACGTCCGAATCCATTGGTGATATTTCTTGGTTTTTTTGAACCGTTTAAGGAAAACTCCCAAAGATCATAACGATCTCTGATAATCACAGATTCATCATTATCCGTCCAGGAAGCGATACCATAAGAACTTGGAAAATCCGGCATATCAAACTCCTCATCAACGAAAGAAACCGGTAATCCGCTGGTGAGTGGCAGAGTTTGTTTGGTTTTCACATTATAACTGAACCAATTGCCTTTTTCACTGTCAAAAATCACAATAAATTTTCCAAGCGGAGATAGGGCAACCGACCCGTCCAGATTTCGGATGATTTCCGTTCTTTCTCCTGTTTTATGATCAATTACGAAATAAGTTTTCTTGGTTGAGCCTTCCCACTGTGAAGCAATACGGTTATTCAAGCTGGTAATTCCCAGTGCATATTCAGCATTTCCTTCGTTTACCAATCGTAAAGTATCCAGATCTGCATCATCAATATTTCTGAAAAAATCCGGTTTTTCTGTCTGCATTACTGCTGCATAAGATTTTTTCAGATCATCTTTCAACTCCTTTAACTGTACTGTTTGCAGATAATCATCTCTGTAATTCCAGATATCCACAACAGCATGATCATTCGCAATCATGGCAGTATCTTTTGCAATTGGTTTTGGAGCAACCCCAAAATACAGCTGTTTCCCGTTTTTGCTGAATATAGGCAGACGGTTTTCCGAAATGACCCAATTCTTTTTCATATGGGCATTTTCATTGGTTACTGTTTCCTTTTTATTTCCTTTAAAATTAAAGTAATATAACTGATAGGATTTCACTAAATCATTCTGTGCAGAAGAAGTTCCTACAAACGCCAGCTGATTTCCTTTTTCATCAAAAGACAACTGTGAAAAATCTCCTTCCATTTCTGAGATTTTAGTCACTGATTCCTTTTGCAGATCAATTACCTGTACCGTTTGAAGTGCATATTTCTTTGGCTTTGATTTGTCAGTATCTTTCTTATCCACAGATTTCTCATCTGTTGAATCTTTTTCCTCTTTTTTGTTCTTACTGGCTTTTTCTTCCGGTTTCTTAGTCACAAAAACGAGCTGCGTTCCATTTTTACTGAATTCATAACGGATAACGTTATCATAGGCTGTACTTTTTCCGTTCAAAAGATTTCGAACGACCAGCTGCAATGGCTTTACATTTTTATCTTCCTCTTTATTGTCGTCTTCCTCTTCTTTACCAGAAACATCATTAGATTTATCTTTGACATCCTCCAGAAGATAGGCAACATAAGAACCGGATTTTTCAGGAATTTTGAAGTTTTTTACATTGGGGATTTTCTCCGTTTTATCACTTGAAAAATCAACTATTGCAAGGCTATCTTTTGTTAATTTATTTTTTTTAAGCTTTTTATCTTTTACCGCTTTGATATCTTTATACAACGGACGAATCTGAAAAACAGCAAATCTGGAATCATTCGTAAAATCCACTTTGGCTGCTCTTGCAAACTGCTTTGAAACTTTATTTCTAACCGAATATAAAAAAAGATTAGAGTTTCCTTCCTGAACATCTACAGAATAAGCAATCCATTTTCCGTCATTTGAGATTTTTCTCGCACCCATATTTTGCCAGCTGTCATAAACAGAATGGTCTAAGGTTTTTTTCTGTCCATACGCCCAGCAGGTCATGATGAACAGAATGAAAACTGTACATTTCAACTTCATTTTTAAATAATTTTAAGGATTAAAAATAAGCTATTTCTTTGACAAATCTACATGTTCCGTTGGTTTCATGATAAGCTGAAAAATGTCATTCTGTCACATTCTGCCTTGTGGTATTTTTTTTGAGAAAGATGTAGAAAATAAAAATCAAAAAATATGATGACTAAAGGAAATATTAATGTATCTGTGGAAAATATTTTCCCGCTTATCAAAAAATTTCTTTACAGTGACCACGAAATATTCTTAAGAGAGCTGATCTCCAATGCAACGGATGCTACATTGAAATTAAAGCACCTGACAGGTATCGGGGAAGTTAAAGTAGAATATGGAAATCCGAAAATTGAAGTAAAGATCGATAAGGACCAGAAAACGGTACGCATCATCGACCAGGGAATCGGGATGACCGGAGAAGAGGTTGAAAAATATATCAATCAGGTGGCTTTTTCCGGAGCGGAAGAGTTTTTGGAAAAATATAAAGATACCGCGAAAGATTCAGGCATCATCGGACATTTCGGACTTGGATTCTACTCTGCATTTATGGTGGCTGAAAAAGTGGAAATCCTTACCAAATCTTACAAAGATGAACCTGCTGTAAGATGGATTTGCGACGGAAGCCCTGAATTTACCCTTGAAGAAACAACGGATAAAACAGACAGAGGAACGGAAATTATTCTTCACATTGCAGAAGATTCTGTAGAGTTTCTGGAAGAAGGAAAAATCCGTGAACTGTTACTGAAGTATAATAAATTTATGCCTGTTCCTATTAAATTCGGAACAAAAACACATACGCTGCCATTACCAGAGGATGCTCCTGAAGATGCCGTGGCAGAAACAGAAGAAGTAGACAACATCATCAACAATCCGGTGCCGGCATGGACAATTGCTCCAAGCGAACTGAATAATGAGGATTACATGAAGTTCTATCACGAGCTGTATCCGATGCAGTTTGAAGAACCTTTATTCAATATTCACCTGAATGTTGATTATCCTTTCAACCTTACCGGAATTCTGTTTTTCCCGAAACTGAGCAATAATTTAAATATTGATAAAGATAAAATTCAATTATATCAAAATCAGGTCTTCGTAACAGATGAAGTAAAAGGGATTGTTCCTGATTTCCTAATGCTTCTTAGAGGGGTAATTGATTCTCCGGATATTCCGCTGAATGTTTCCCGTTCTTACCTGCAGGCAGACGGTGCTGTAAAAAAGATTTCTTCTTACATCACCAAAAAAGTAGCTGATAAGATGGCTTCCCTGATCAACGAAAACCGTGAAGATTACGAGAAAAAATGGAATGACATTAAAATCGTTATCGAATACGGGATCATTACAGAAGAAAAATTCTCTGAGAAAGCAGATAAGTTCACATTATATCCTACAACAGACGGAAAATACTTCCTGTGGGATGAGTTGGTTGAAAAGATCAAACCTTCACAGACTGATAAAGACGATAAGCTGGTGATCCTTTATGCAACCAATGCAGACGAACAGCACAGCTACATTCAATCTGCTAAAGATAAAGGCTATGAGGTTCTTCTCCTGGACTCTCCAATCATTCCTCACGTGATTCAGAAGCTGGAAACCTCAAAAGAGAAAATTTCTTTTGCCAGAGTGGATGCGGACCACATCAATAACCTGATCAAAAAAGATGAACCGGTTATTTCTAAACTAAACGAAACTGAAAAGGAAACTTTAAAAACCAATATTGAAGAAGCGGTAAAAGATACTAAATTCACGGTTCAGCTTGAAGACCTTGACAGTACTGATGCTCCTTTCACCATCACCCAGCCGGAATTCATGAGAAGAATGAAAGATATGCAGGCAACAGGCGGAGGCGGTATGTTTGGAATGGGTGGTTTCCCGGAAATGTATAACCTGGTGGTGAATTCCAACAGTGAGCTATCCGGTCAGATCTTAAAAACGGAAAATGCTGAAGAAAAGGAAAACCTGATCAAATATGCTCTGGATCTCGCCAAACTATCACAAAACTTACTGAAAGGAAAAGAACTGACAGATTTTATACAGAGAAGCTATAAGCAACTTGAAAAATAATACACAAGAGACTGTTTCATTTGAAGCAGTCTTTTTTTTGTTGTAAGGGGTTAGAATGTTGGAGAACCTGGTATTTTACAAATGTATATTTTAAGAAACTTTATCTCCGATATTTTTTTTAATCTCTCATTGATACAGCAGATTGAACAGATTTTTTCTTCTGTGATTAATAGAAATCGGCGATTTCTAAAAACTAATGAGTCCTTTTTATGCATAAAGCTTTAGATCTATTGAGGCTAAAGTGTAAAAGACTTTTGTAGTTTAAAAAATCATTGCCACTAATACATGAATAAAATCATTCGTGCATCAGTGGCAAAAACTTAAACAACCTCTAAAACTTTTCTACCTTTTAATGTTCAATTTTTCTTTGATTTAAAAGAGTTCATTATATTTGGTGAAAACATCAGATCATGTTTGAAATACCTGCTGAAATTTTCCCTTTTCTGCTCCTGTTTAGTTTAGGGATTGCATTATTTCATACTTTTATTTTATCGGGAATTTTTAATGTAAAACTGAGACCGTCATGGATTATGTTTCTCATCGATCCTGCAATTTTAGGAGTTGCATTTCTATTCTTCCAAAAAGAATCCGGAATTGTATTTATCGGGCTATTTCTCTCTGTTTTTGTATTGGGTATTATTGGAATGATTACACATGGCGTTCAATCCGGCATCGAATCTTTCAGGGAACAGAGAAGAAAGAATAAGCCTGTATGGAAAATTGTCGGCGGTGGCTTTCTGATCCTTTTGTCTTATCTTGCTTTTTTTTATTTCGGAGTTTATTTTGTCCTTTTTATTTTCTTTCTGATTATTTTAAGCTCTATTCTTCCCAACAATAAGAACCGTTTTTATTTTTATCAGAGAACTCTGCCAACTTCCACTCTAAAAAGTGCAGCAATGGGTCTTGCTGAGATTTCTGGGAAGGCAAAGGCTATTGAACCGGTTATCTCGCCGGATACAGACACTTCATGTGTAGGCTATATTTATACTGTTGACGAAATCCGCACAACGCGGGACGATGATGGCAGAACTTCTACATCATACCACGAAATTTCAAGGGAAACTAAGATCAAAAGATTTTATATGGAAGATGAAACGGGTAGGATAGAAGTTATTCCCGATCAATTGGAATGGATCAGTTTTTTACCTGCCCATTCGCGGGAAACCGGAAACAGACGGTATCAGGAATTTATCATTGATGAAAAAACAGTTTTTCTTTTAATCGGGCAGGTTTTTTATGAAGATTCACACTCTGTTTTCCGTTTTGATGAAGGCAGAAAAGTTTTTGGAATTGCTCCTTTAGACATTGTTAATTTCGCCAATAAATGGAGACCTTTAAAGCTAAGAGCGCTTACTACACTGGCCTGCATTGCAATTCTGGCGACCATTATTATTTTTACTCCTGTTAAAATAAATGGCAGTAAAATTATTTTCGAGCAGAAAAACTGGAAAGAAACTTTACAGTCTAATCCTTTTAAAGACATTTTTAATCCTTAAAAACAGACTGCCCATGATTTCTATTATTTCTCTTTTAATAATCATTATTGTCATTGTAGGTCTGGTTACTTTTTTAATCAACACCTACAACAGGCTGGTTATCCTGAACAACAATTCACAAAAAGCTTTTGCCAATATAGAGGTGATCCTGAAACAGCGTGCAGATGAAATCCCCAATCTTGTACGTGTTGTAAAAGCGACTTCCTTGTATGAAAACACGGTTCTTAAAGAGCTTGTTACTCTTCGTTCTCAATATCTAGGTGCCCATCAGGTTCATGAAAAAATAAAGACTGCAGAGCGGATGGACGGAAAATTAAAATCAGTGATGCTTATTATTGAAAATTATCCTGAAATAAAATCGAACCAGTCGTATCTTGAACTTCAGAAAAGATTAAGCGACCTGGAAGAGATTATTGCTGCCCGAAGAATTTTTTTTAATGAATCTGTGAATCTTTACAATACCGGAATTGAAACTTTTCCTGATAGTATTTTCGCGAAAATGATGAGCTACCGGAAAAAAGAAATGCTTCAGTTTTCTGATACAGAAAAACAAAATAACCCTGCAACACTATAATTATGGAAATTGATTTAGGAATTTTTGGAGATTTTATTAACTCCCGGCAATTTTTCGGAAGTCTTGCCATCGGCTTTCCTGTATTGACTATAGGGCTGTTTGTATTATACAGTATTTTCAAAAAGATTTTCTTTATCAGAAAAATTCTGAGATTTATTATTCTCACTTTCGGGCTTTCCATAATCCTGTTGATCCCTTTTGTATTCTTCTCTGCTTTTGCCGATTTTGAAAAACTGAAATTAGCTTTGAT
Organism: Chryseobacterium sp. 2987; assembly: GCF_031456375.1. Classification (NCBI taxonomy): domain Bacteria; kingdom Pseudomonadati; phylum Bacteroidota; class Flavobacteriia; order Flavobacteriales; family Weeksellaceae; genus Chryseobacterium; species Chryseobacterium sp. 2987. Next base: position 145,787 of record NZ_JAVDUN010000004.1, on the reverse strand, counting down.
TTATCTGTCAATTCTTATATGTGTCACCGTTTTTACCTTATTTAATACAGAAGAAACCATTAATTTTATAAAAGACACTTCCAAATTAAAGGACAAACAAAATCTTTAAAATAAGACTATGGGAAAATTTATAATATGGGCACCTCTTATTTTTACAGCCTTTATCCTTCTGCTTAATTATAGAAAGAAGAAATTAAAAAATGACGGAAAGCCGGTTTCTATCATTTCTTTTATCTATCCGGGAATTGTAGTTTACGTAGTTTCCAGTCTGTTTTTCGGGCTGGTGTCAATTGCCGTTTCCCCCGTTATTAAATTTTTTTTCGGTCCGAAATATGAAGCTAGGGTAGTTGCCCACGAAATAATGGATTCCAGTGACGGAGACAATACCTATACAGCGGTAGTGGAGTTTAAAAATGATAAAAACCAGCTGATCAAAAAGCCTTTAAACTATGGAAGCAGCCACCCTGTGGAAGTTGGGAAAACCATTACCATCAGTTACAAAAACGGAGATCAGAGTGTGGCTAATTTAAGCTTTGGAACACAAAAACTTATTATTTTTATTGTGGCCCTTTTCCTGTTTGTTCTCGGTCTGGCCATGGCATGGATTACTCTCTATTCCTTAGGTTGGGATACATCAATTGTTTTCAGTATAGGGTTAGGCTTTGTAATTTATTTTGTTTTTCCGGCGGGGATGCTGTTTTTTTTAGGAGTGATGTCCTGGGTAATCTGGGAGTATTTTCAAGGCAGGAGAGATGATATGCCACTCTGGGCATTGGGAATCTGCAGCCTCTTTGTTACCATTCTTATTCCTTCTTTTTTTGGATATATGAAAATGCTTTTTACCCGGGAAAGAAAATTCAAACCATCAGATAGGTTTTCAGATTTCAAAAAGCGGATTTCTAAATAAAGTGTAGATATTTTCTAATCTGTACGAATTTTTCAGCTCGAAGAATACAGGGATTTTAAATAATAAAATCATTATTTAAAGTGATTTTAAATTTATTTATAATATTTTTCTTTTAAAAATTAGTATAAATAAAAATCTTACAAACTTTATAGGTTTCAAAAAACGATAAGGTTTAGTATAAAACGTAAATATCCGCGTTCATTTTTTATTTCATCGATTCTGGTGATTCTAAAATACAAGAAGGGCAATCGCATTTTTTTATATTTTCTGTTGTATACATTGTGCTTTTTTGCCATTTTTGTATAAAATGTCGGACATGCAAAAAGAAAAATTACGTCTTATCAGAAAACAAAAAGGCTACACGCAGCAACAGGTAGCTGATTTTATTGCAACGGATGTATCTAACTACAGCAGAAAAGAAAGTGGTGATGTAAGAATCATCCCTGATGAATGGGACAAAATTGCCCGTTTTCTAGAGGTTCCGATTGAGGAAATTTATGAAGAAGAAGATTCTAAAATAATTGTTAATAATGATCATCCGGTATTTAATGATAGATCTTCTTCCGCGGGAGTAATTACTAACCAGAATAATTATGATAATATTCCTGGAGCTATTATTGAAAACCTGCAAGCTTATATTACGTTACTGAAGGAAGAAAACGAAAGGCTGAAGGAAGAATTGAAAGGCTCTCAAAGTCCTTCAAGAATTAAGAAATAATACGGTTTTAGACTGTAAAAATATTTGTGTCACTTGTATCCATGATATGAGTGACATTTTTTATGTGCTTAAATGAATTTCCCACAGATCCCGCAAATTTCACGGATGTTTTTGGGTATTTTTATATATTGTCCTGCAAAAAAAAATTAAATAACGTGAGTTCGGGTTAAGGAGTTTAAATGTAAAAGGCAGGAAGATGGAAAAAGGAGGCTGGAAGTTAATTTTAGTTATATATATTGAAAACCTCCAGAAAATTAAATAAAAACAGATCAATATTTGCTCTTAATGACTTTCATAACTTCCCTCATCCAGCTTCAAACCTACATCTATCAGATATTCTTATCCCGAACTGAAGTTAAATAATTTTATAATCAGGTATTTATAATTCATTCATTGGATCCCAGAAGAGCTTTTTAAAATTCTTTATTCTAAGATTTTTTACAGTAATTCCCTCAGCTTCCAGTTTAGGTTGAAATTCAGGAACAGATAACACGCCCGAACTTGAAATAACACGGTGAGCAGGCACATCTTCCGGACAGCCTCCCATTGCTTTTCCTACATGACGCGAATGATTAGGATAGCCGACCGCTTTTGCGATAGCTCCATAGGTAGAAACTCTTCCTTTGGGAATAAGTCTTGAAACTTCATATACCTGTTGTTTGAAAATCTCGTCCATATGTTCTTTTTTATCTGTTTGAAAATGTACTGTATTGATATCACAGCTTTTGCATCATTTTTGAACTCTTCTGTACCCAATGATGTTTCATTGTAAAGATAAAGATATGAAAAAATCATTTTTCCGGCTGTTGAATGCCATCAATAAAAAGGTTCTTCCGAAGCTGAGTAAGAAGGATCCTGCCAAACTGACCCAAATAGAGAAAGGAATTCTGGCGTATCGTTATTTTGTACTGGTGAATTCTTTGGATTGATTTTATTTTCCCACAGAATACACAGATTTTTACAGACACCAATGGGATTGAAATATAGGCTCGCAGACCATGCGGATGGTTCAGGATTTTCTGTTGGGTTTACGCAAGGCCGCAAGGATTTTTTATTATTATGTTGTTTTTAAGGCGCTAGAAAATCTGATATTTTCAGCAGGTTATACAGCATCAAATTTTATCGGAGATAAAATCTTTGCGCCCTTATACCCATGAAGCAAGTAAAAAAATAGTGTCTTTGCGTAAACCCAACAAAACAATCAAAACAATCTGCTTGATCTACGAGACTTAAAAAAACATCAAAAAAGCGCTCCAAAAATTGAAGCGCTGATATTATAATCTCTGGTGAGAATTTTATTCTTATGCGTTTTCTAAGATGTAAGAGAACATCAATGGTGCACAGATCGTAGCATCACTTTCAACGATAAATTTCGGTGTAGTAATATCAAGTTTACCCCAAGTGATTTTCTCATTTGGAACCGCTCCTGAATAAGAACCGTAAGACGTTGTAGAATCAGAAATCTGGCAGAAATAAGACCAGAACGGAATGTCATGCATTTCCATATCCTGATACAGCATAGGCACTACGCAGATAGGGAAATCTCCTGCAATACCTCCACCAATCTGGAAGAATCCAACTCCTTTTCCACCTGAATTTTTAGTATACCAGTCAGCAAGATATGTCATATATTCAATACCTGATTTCATTGTAGTCGCTTTAAGCTCTCCTTTGATACAGTAAGAAGCAAAGATGTTACCCATTGTAGAATCTTCCCATCCCGGAACTACAATCGGCAGATTAGCTTCTGCAGCAGCAATCATCCATGAGTTTTCTCTTGGAATTTCATAATACTGCTCCAATACACCTGAAAGGATCATTTTGTACATAAACTCATGCGGGAAATATCTTTCTCCTTTAGCTTCTGCATCTTTCCAGATCTCTACAATATGTTTTTGTAACCTTCTGAAAGCCTCTTCTTCAGGGATGCAGGTATCTGTAACTCTGTTCAGACCTCTTTCTAAAAGATCCCATTCATCCTGAGCCGTTAAATCTCTGTAATGAGGAACTCTTTCGTAATGAGAGTGTGCCACAAGATTCATTAAATCTTCTTCAAGGTTCGCTCCTGTACAAGAAATAAAGTCTACTTTGCCCTGACGGATCATTTCAGCAAGAATCTTTCCCAATTCAGCAGTAGACATTGCTCCTGCCAAAGTAATCATCATTTTTCCGCCATCTTTAAGATGGGCAACATATCCTTTAGAAGCATCCACCAATGCAGCTGCGTTGAAGTGCAGGTAATACTTTTCTATGAATTCAGTTATCGGTTTGCTCATTTTTTAATTTTTTGCAAAGATAAAACTTAAAAATGGAATGGGGGCTTAAGCACTTTAAGAAAGTCTTATTGAGCAGTCTTTTTTTATCATTTGTTAAAAAACAGCCATTAATAAATACTAATACAGAATGTATATAAAGATCTGTGTTATCTGGGAGATCTTCGGGAAATTATTTCCTCTTCCGGGATTAGCAATTTTCCCCAGTCATTCAGCTGCCACAGGATTTCAACCAGTTTTTCACCCAGCTCTGTCAGCCTGTATTCAACTCTGGGAGGAAGCTCGTTAAAAGATTCTTTCATTAAAATTCCGTCAGTAACCATTTCGCTGAGCTGTTGATTCAATACCCGCCGGTCCACTTTGGCAATGCCGCGCAGAAATTCACTCGGCCGTTTTTTCCCTTCATTAATCTGCCAGACGATAGGAATTTTCCATTTTCCACTGATGGTATTGACAGCAACTTCCAATGGACAGATTTTATTTTCCTCCGTTTTCTCCTTTGTTTTCATAATATTGACTTTTTTATCCCTATGGGCAGAAAATATGCGGTATTGCTTATATTAAGATAGTTTCAGACTTTTGTAAAGTTAATAATTAAAATAGGATGATCGAAAAACGAAAAGGAGCCCGTTCAATAAAAGATATTCCACCTACGATCCTAGAACAGCTGAACCACGGAGAAACCGAAACAGTAAACCTTACGGAATGGCTGGCTGTAGATCAAAGAAGGTTATTAGAGAATCTGTTGATACAAAATAAACGTTCAGAATATCTGAGTTCTGTTCTGAAACGAATTGATGGATTAAAAAAGCAGACTGTTAATACTATAAATGAAGCTATTGGAACAGGAGTTCTTATTGAAACCCTGAAAAATAATGATGAAGAATTTCTGACTGTTATTTCCGGTCATATTTCCGATCTGGTAAGATGCTGGGCTGCCTACATGATAGGACGGAATGATGCTTTACCTTTAAAAGAAAAGCTGAATCAGATACAACACTTTGCAGCAGACGGACATTTCGGGGTCCGGGAGATCTGCTGGATGGCTGTAAGACCTTCTATTGCAACAGAACTTGAAGAAAGCTTATCTATACTCGCAGACTGGACCGCTCATGAAGATCCGAATGTAAGACGTTTTGCCAGTGAATCCACAAGACCTCGCGGAGTATGGTGTGCTCATATTGAAGCATTAAAACAAAGTCCAACCCCAGGGCTTCAGATTTTAGAACCGTTGAGGTCAGATCCTTCCCGTTATGTACAGGACAGCGTAGGAAACTGGCTGAACGATGCCAGCAAATCCCAGCCGGAATTTGTAGTGGAAATCTGTGATGAATGGCTAAGAGAAAGTCCTTCCAAAGAAACAGCCTATATCGTTAAAAAAGCATTGAGGACGATCGGGAAAAAGAAAATTTAAAGTATCTAAGCTTAATAGACTCCAATTTTCAAATGATTCCATTTTCAAATCTTCAAATTATCCCTTCTCCGTCAGATATTTCCAATACCTTTTCGGGACATGCTGAATATGAAGTTTTAAATTTTTCCTTTCTGTAATATTGGTTTTAGTAAAATACCGCTGCCATAGCGTCTGGTAATTTTTTTCTTCGTCATGGAAGTGCTGTTGGTACTGATTTAAATTTAATCGTTCTTCAGGGTAAAAGAATTCGGATGTCTCAAGATCATAGAGAATACCATAGTTTCTCCGCAGGTCGAAAATCATCCATTTCTGATCCTGATAACGGTCTGTAAAATGTTTTCTGATGAGAGGAAGTACGTTGAAATCCGGATCTATCTTAGCAAAGAAAACACCATCCTGCATTTTTTCAAACCGGACAAATGCCGTCATTCTGTGGCTTTCCCGGCCTACGGATTTACTGATCTTTGAGATCTTCAGGATGTCCTGATCCGCATAATTATGAAGAATATTTTCTTCCGGATGCTGTACGGATTGCTTAACGGCTGACAGAATGAGGTTTTCACGTTCAGGATCTTCAGATAAATAAACTTTCAGCAGTTCCCGGATGCCTTGCTTCTCAATTTGTTTTTCAAGTTTATTCAGTACTCTTTCTGCTTTTTCATGCTGTGTGATCACTTCATGAATTTCTGCAAACATATTTTCCTGTCTGAAATTTTCCCTGCTGATGATTTCTATATCTTTGTAGCGGTATTCAAAAACTTCAAATACTGCGGTGAAAAGGCCGTCAAAGCTTCCATCATAGAGAAGGGTAATCATGAGTAAAATGTTGATTAAATTAATCCTGAATCCTTAAACAGGTTTTAAAAATTTTCAGACAAAAGAAAGTTTATTTAAATTTAGGCTTTCAGAATCCGGTTTCAAGTTCAGTACGAAGATACCATAAAATTCAGACCTAATCAATGAATTCAGTTATCATAAAACCTAAAAATGAGATCCTGAAGAAATACATTCAGTATTTTCTGTTTTTCAAAAAGACGGATCATGAGTTTTTAGAATATACTACTTTTCCGAATACCAACCTTTGTCTGGCGATCTATAAGCATAACAAAGTTTCGTATAGGTATGGGGCAGAAACCAGCTTTTGTGATATTGAAATCGGCAATACTTTTAGCAGCAGGCTGTACAGATTTCATAAAATGCCTTTTCACGTCAATATCCATTCCTCACTTGACCAGGTTTGTATTGTCTTCCATTCCTCTGCTTTAAGAGCCTTTACCGGAGCATCCTATGATGATCTTATGCAATCTGAACATGTATTGATGATATTTTCCCCACAGGCAAAAACATTCTGGAAGAAATCTTCGAAATAACTGATTTCCCCAAAAGAGCAGAAAAACTGGAATATTTTCTTTGTGAAAACTTAAGAGATAATATTCCCGGGAAAATAGAAGAGGCCCTTATCCTGATTAATAGCCATAAAGCTTTAAATATTGATGATCTTTCCGGAGAACTTAAAATAAGTGAAGCAACATTATTCCGGTTGTTTAAAAGTCAGCTGGGGCAGAATCCCAAGTCATATTTAAAAACATTAAGATTCAGGAATGTTTTAAATGACTTCCTGAAACCGGAAAATTCACTGGCTGCAGTTGCTTATCATAATCAATACTATGATCAGGCTCATTTCATTAAAGATTTACCTCGACAGCAGTATTGAAGACTGGGTGAAGTTTGCAGAAGAGTATTTGGAAAACTAAAACAAGCTCAGCTGCTGGGAAAATTGATTGTGGAATTTGGAAGAGCTTCCTGCTGTAAGCAATTTCCTGAAATTTTTATCCGTAAGATATCTCAGATAAGCATTTCCCGCATTAAAGTCGATGAAATATTTAGCCCGGTTCACAGCAGCGCCCAGCTTTTTCAGATGGTCCATTGTCAGAACCTGGAAACGTCTTGCATTGACAATTTTCTGTGCGGTTTTTACTCCAATTCCGGGAATCCTTAAAATCATCTGATAATCGGCAGTTTGAAGATTAATAGGGAACTGGTCCAGATGCCGGAGCGCCCAGCTTAATTTGGGGTCAATCTCAAGATCAAGGAAAGGAATATTCGGATCTAAAATTTCCTCTGCTTTGAAACCATAGAATCTCATCAGCCAATCCGACTGGTACAATCTGTTTTCACGGAGCATAGGAACTTCTGTCGTTAATGATGGTAATCTTTTATCTTCCAGAACAGGAACATACCCCGAATAATAAACCCTTTTCAGGTTGAAATTTCTGTAAAAATGATCTGCAACTTTTATAATTTGCAGGTCATTTTCATTGGTGGCTCCTACAATCATTTGGGTAGACTGTCCGGCTGGAGCAAATTTAGGGACCTTTCTGAAAATTTTCTTTTCGTCTTTGTATTGATCAATACCTTTCTGAATATAACGCATCGGACTGATCATATCCTGACGGTTCTTTTCCGGTGCCAGTAATTTTAGTCCGCTTTCTGTGGGAATTTCAAGATTAACGGAAAGACGGTCTGCATACAGGGCAGCTTCTTCCATCAGTTCATCACTTGCTCCGGGAATGGATTTCAAGTGAATATATCCGTTGAAATTTTCTTCCAGACGTAATTTTTTGGCTACCCTCACAAGGCGTTCCATGGTGGTATCTGCATTTTTGAAAATCCCGGAACTTAGGAACAGTCCTTCAATATAATTTCTGCGGTAAAAATTGATGGTAAGATCAACCACTTCTTCCACGGTGAAAGCAGCTCTTTTAATATCATTGGAACTTCGGGATACACAGTAAGCGCAGTCGTAGATACAATGATTCGTCAGCAGAATTTTGAGCAGGGAAACACATCGTCCGTCTTCAGTATAGGTATGGCAGATTCCGCTTACGGAGCTGTCGCCCAAAGCGCCTTTTTTATTTTTTCTTGTTCCTCCGCTGGATGAGCAGGAAACGTCGTATTTCGCGGCATCGGCAAGGATTTCAAGTTTTTCTTTCAGGCGTTCAAAGTTCATATTTTTGAAGAGGTGTTATAATTTGTATCTGAATTTTGTTCAAATTTAGTTCCAAAATTGATAAATATCAATCTTTTTTCATAGAAGTTATCCACAAAACACTGTCTCAAAATCACTATATTTACGCTTCATTAAAATTAGATTATGAATCATCAACCAATTGAAGGTTTTTCCAAGCTGACCAAGCAGGGGAAGATCGACTGGCTCGTTAATGAATATCTTGAAGGAAACGAGGAATATCAAACTATACTGAAACAATACTGGAACGATAATGCTGATCTTCAGAAGCTTCATGAGGAGTTTTCTGAAAATACAATCTCCAATTTTTATATGCCTTACGGAATTGCCCCGAATTTTTTAATCGATGGTAAATTACTGGCCCTGCCGATGGCTGTGGAAGAAAGTTCAGTAGTAGCAGCCGCTTCCAAAGCTGCTAAATTCTGGATCGATAAAGGTGGTTTTAAAACAACGATCATCAACAACGAAAAATTAGGACATACCCATTTCGTATTCAATGTAGAACCTCATAAGCTGCTTCATTTTTTTAATTTCAGCTTAAAGAAAAAATTATTTGAAACTACAGAAGATATTACCGCAAACATGAGAAAACGTGGCGGTGGTATTTTAGATATTAAACTGGTAGATAAAACCGCAGAAATGCCGAATTATTACCAGCTTAAAGTCAGCTTTGATACAGTAGATTCCATGGGAGCGAACTTTATCAATTCTTGTCTGGAGCAGTTTGGAAAAACGTTGAGACAGGAAGTGGCAGTAAGCGAAGACTTCACAAAAGAAGAAAAAGATTCTCTTCAGATCGTGATGAATATTCTTTCCAATTTCACACCGGACTGTCTGGTAAGAGCTGAGGTTTCCTGTAAAATGGAAGATTTAAAAGACGATAGCGGAATTTCTCCTGAAGAATTTGCTTCAAAATTCAAGCAGGCCGTTACCATTGCCGAAATAGAACCTTTCCGTGCAACAACCCACAACAAAGGGGTAATGAACGGAGTAGACGCAGTGGTGATTGCTACAGGAAATGACTTCAGAGCTACAGAAGCCTGTGCCCATGCCTATGCCGCAAGAGACGGACAGTACAGATCATTGACTCATTGTACAACAGATAACGGGATTTTCAGATTCTGGATTGATCTTCCGATTTCCGTAGGAGTTGTAGGCGGTCTGACGAATCTTCATCCGTTGGTAAAATTCTCTTTAGCACTTCTGGGAAAACCTTCTGCACAGGAATTAATGAGTATTCTGGCAGTTTCCGGACTGGCCCAGAATTTTGGAGCGCTTCGTTCTCTGGTAACCACCGGAATTCAGAAAGGGCATATGAAAATGCACCTGTTGAATATATTAAATCAATTAGGAGCTACGGAAGAAGAAAAACAGCATTTTGTAACTTATTTTAAAGATAAAACGGTAAGCCACCACGAAGTGATCAATGAGTTTAACCGAATGAGGGCACAATAATGGGGCAACTCATTATACCCATATTATTAATTATACTCGGAACTGTTCTGAGAAAAATGTCGTGGGAAAGTCTGATTGATCCTAAAAAAGTTTCCAATGTCTTGATTATATTGGGAATTTCCAGTCTGGTAAAAGGAATTTTTTTATACTACGTAAAAGCAGAATAATGAAAGGAACCCTATTGTTATGTACACTGATCTCAGTTTTAAGCTTTTCACAACAGAAGAATGTGAAAATATCCCATCTGCAGCCAGCATCTGAAAACCGCTATTTTCCTGTTGTTACCTATGCTGAAAAGCCTGTTGCAGCCAATAAAATTAATACGCTTTTACAGGTAGATCAACTGGAATATGTTCCAGGAGCAGGAGGGAACCCTTTTAATCTTGTCTCAGGGGGAGAAGGCGCCAACTATGTTCATTTTTACAGCTGGGAAAAAATGGATACGCCGAAGAATATCCTGAGTATCGCTATGGATGGTGAAAGTTCAGGGGCTTACCCGGAAAGTTTTTTTCTCTGGAAAAATTTTGATCTGCGGACAGGGAATCTCATCAATGCCAAGGATCTGTTCAGACCAGAGGCTGTTAAAACAATAGAAAGTTTAATTCAGAAAAGAGTAAAAAAGGAAATTAATGATTTTATTGTCCGGTTGAAAGCCGAGCCTAAGCAGACTGAAGAAATTCTGAGCCAGATTGGAATGTATGAAGAATGTTATACAAACTATACATTAGTAAGTATTGGATATTATTTCAAAACAGACAAGATAAAATTTATTACAGAAAGATGTTCCAATCATGCGATGAGGGCACTGGATGAACTGGCTGAACACGTGGTGGAGTTTTCGTACAAAGATCTGGACAAGTATTTGAGCCCTTATGCCAAGAATTTACTCAACGGATCTGATCTGGTGGAAAAAACAAGCCTGCTCAATAAGCTGTATAAAGGAAAAATTGACGGGAAATATCCGATAACTGTTTTAATTAAAGAGGTTTATGGCGATAAGGATGATAATTCCGTTGCCGCGGTATATTGGTATGATAAAAATAAAAAACTGATCGAATGGCACGGAAAGCTGAAAGGCAGCCATCTTTCGCTTACAGAAAGTGATTATTATAGTGAAGAGACAAGGCAATGGATGCTGAAAGGTTTCGTAGAAGCAGATATAAAAGGAAATAAAATCTCCGGAACCTGGCAGGATTATAAAACAAAAAAATATTTAACCCTAGAATTAGAAGAATTATAAAATGAAAACAGTTACTTTAGTTTTTGGAGCAGTCTATGGAATGCTTTCAGTGATCCTGGGAGCATTTGGAGCACATGCCTTAAAGAAAATATTATCTGTGGAAAGACTGGAAAGTTTTGAAACCGGAGTAAGATACCAGATGTATGCGGCGTTCTTCTTACTGATCATCGGATATATCCTGAAGTTTGAAACCTCTTCCGAAAAATGGACCTCCATCCTGATGATTGCAGGAACATTTTTATTTTCAGTAAGCATCTATTTCCTGAGTTTACAGGATTATTTAGGAGCAAATCTGAAATTCTTAGGTCCAATTACCCCACTTGGAGGCCTGTTGATGATCTTAAGCTGGGGAATGCTGATTTTTTATTTCGCCAAAAATAAAATCTAGAAATGAAGATCAATAGAAGAAGACGTCTAATACAGACATTCAATCTTCTGGATCAGCCTATAAGATTCAATCCTTTTGTATTTAGCCGTACTTTTTTTATGTGGGCTTTTACAGGTTTGGTAGGCGGCATTATAGCCGGACTTTACTGGATCGTTTTAGAGCACTTTACCGAATTTCTGGCTGAATTCCAAGGATGGATGGTGATTCCCACTATGGCGATCTGTGGTCTTCTGGCCGGGCTGGTTATTCATTTTATCGGCGATCCGGGAGAAATTCACCTGATTGTTAATAACATCAGATTCAATAAAGGAAAATTAGATCCGAAGAACAATCCGTCAATGATTCTTTCCTCGCTTTTTTGTGTAGCATCAGGAGGAAGTCTGGGACCGGAAGCTCCTTTGGTGCAGGTTACCGGTTCTACCGGAACATGGCTTGGGAAAATTTTCAGATTAAAAGGGGAAGAGCTGCGTTCTTTGAGTATTGCCGGGATGGCTTCCGGATTTACAGCCCTGTTTGGAGCACCGCTTGGAGGAAGTCTTTTTTCCCTTGAAATTCTGCATCATAAACATGCAGTGGAATATTACAAAGCGATTATCCCTGCATTGGTAGCAAGCTGCTTCAGTTATCTGATGTTTACTCTGATTATTCATCTGGGAATCGGGGCAACCTGGAATCTGAAGGCTTATCACTATACCGGAGTGTATGATTTTTTGTATGCTTCCTTATTCGGAGTAGTGGCCACAGCCTTTGGATGGATCTTTATTTTTGTGGTGAAATTTTTCAAAAAAGTTTTTGAGTACAGAAAATTTCCAATCTTTATTAAAACATTAACAGGAGGAATTATTTTAGGAATTATTGCTTACTATTTTCCCCTTACAAGATATTTTGGACACAACGAAATTAATCAACTGATCAACGGAAATTTTGCGTTGAACTTTCTGATCATTATTTTAGTTTTTAAAATATTGGCGATTGCCATAACGGTAACCTCAGGATGGAGAGGAGGCTTTATTATTCCGCTGTTCTTTGTAGGAACAACATTAGGATTAATTATTCACAATCTGTTCCCGAATGTAGATACTACTTTAGCGATTGTGAGCTGTATGGCTGCCATCAATGCTTGTGTTACCCGTACACCGATGAGTACCACCATTATTCTGGGAACACTTACCGGGTTTACCTATTTTGTACCGATTCTTTTTGCGAGTCTAACCGGATATTTTCTGGCTCCAAGAATTCCGTTTATCGGTTCACAGTCGGAAAAACAGACTGAGGAATAAAATAAATAATCTTATGAATATCACAAAGCCTTCCTTAACCGGAGAGCTTTTTTTGTATCACTAGGTTAATAATCAGTTAAAACTCTGCCAAAGCTTTGCTGACTTTATAAATAGTTGCATATTTGAAAATTAACTATGATTTCTTAAATATATTTGAATCACATATGAAACTAAAAACCATTATTTCATCAGTATTTCTTGCTCTGTCCGCAGCAGTCAATGCACAGACCATCCATTTCAAATGGGAAAAAGACTCTATCGGAAACAAATTAATTGATCATATTGCGATGAGTGTTCCTTTTACCATCGAAAATAAAACCTATCCTTTCCACTTCGATCTGGGAGCCAATTATACGCTGATCTATGATAAATGCTTTGAAAATACAGAGCTTTTGAAAACTAAAAAAATAGATCCCACATCCGATGCAGCCGGACATCCGGTATTTTTTGTTGAAAATCAGAATTTCAGTATCGATCAGTATGCTATAAAGAACTATAAGCTGCAGGGGCTTTTAAATTTTGATCAGGGAGAAGTTTGTGGAATAGTGGGCGCTGATATTTTTCAGAACAAATATCTTGTGATTGATTTTCCTGGCAAGAAGATCACAGTAAGCAATAAATTGAGCCGGAAATTAGAATCTAAGGCTGATTTTGTCACCATGCAGATCAAAAACAACAAACCGGTTATTCCTTTGAAAGTTGAAAATAAAATATACAATTTTCAGTATGACAGTGGAGCCAGCATATTTCCGATTGTTACCTACAAACAGAATTTTGCAGACCTGATTAACCAGTCAAAGTATAAAGAAGAACTGAATATTCGTAATTTCAACAATCCACTGGTTGTAAAAGCGGTGGAAACAGATAAAAAGATTCAGATTGGAAATCAATATTTCAGAACCCGGGAATTCTGGTATACAGATGAAGATTATTTTTCTTTGAAACAGGATGGGATTGACGGAATTATAGGAAACGTTTTTTTCATGGACAAAATTGTAATTATTGATTTTATGAATAAAAAATTTGGAATTGTAGGATAAAAAACGATAGATTGTCTATAGTCCTTTTTTCAGGTCAAAAACATGATTTTTATCTCCTTTAAATTTCTTCAGAATGCATTGCTTTCTTTAAAATAAAAATTGATATTTCATCTGTTTTTAGTAAATTTGTCAACCTTTAAATTTTAAAATAAAATAATAAAAATAATATGAATCTTCACGAGTATCAATCAAAAGAGATTTTATCAAAGTATGGAGTAGCCATCCAACGTGGTTTCGTTGCAAACAATGTAGACGAAGCTGTTGCTGCTGCAGAAAAACTAACTGCTGAAACCGGAGCTCAAGGCTGGGTTGTAAAAGCACAGATTCACGCAGGTGGTCGTGGTAAAGGTGGTGGTGTAAAGTTCTCTCCAAACATGGACAAGTTGAAAGAAAACGCTCAGAACATCATCGGAATGCAGCTTATTACCCCTCAGACTTCTGCTGAAGGTAAAAAAGTAAATTCTGTTTTGGTTGCAGAGGATGTATATTATCCAGGTGAGACAGAAACTAAAGAATTTTATGTTTCTATTCTTTTAGACAGAGCTGAAGGTAAAAATACTATCGTATATTCTACTGAAGGAGGAATGGATATTGAGCATGTTGCTGAAGTAACTCCTCACTTAATCCACAAAGAAATCATTGATCCAGCTTTAGGTCTTCAGGGATTCCAGGCTAGAAAAATTGCTTTCAACCTAGGTCTTGAAGGGAATGCTTTCAAAGAATTTGTGAAATTCATTGGTTCTCTTTACAATGCTTATACAGGAATAGATGCTTCTCTTTTCGAGATCAACCCTGTATTGAAGACTTCTGATAACAAAATTATCGCTGTAGATGCTAAAGTAACTTTGGATGACAACTCATTGTTCCGTCACAAAGATTTAGCTGAATTAAGAGATACAAGAGAAGAAGATCCAATGGATGTTGAAGCTGGTGAAGCTGGTCTTAACTTCGTAAAACTAGATGGTAACGTTGCTTGTATGGTAAATGGTGCTGGTCTTGCAATGGCTACAATGGATATCATCAAATTATCAGGTGGTAACCCGGCTAACTTCCTAGACGTAGGTGGTACTGCTGATGCTCAGAGAGTACAGACTGCTTTCGGAATCATCTTAAGAGATCCGAACGTAAAGGCAATCCTGATCAATATCTTCGGAGGTATCGTAAGATGCGACAGAGTAGCTCAGGGAGTTGTAGATGCTTACAAAGCTATGGGAAGCCTTCCGGTTCCATTGATCGTAAGATTACAGGGAACTAACGCTGTAGAAGCTAAAAAATTAATTGACGAGTCTGGTCTTCCGGTTCACTCTGCAATTACTTTAGAAGAAGCTGCAAACAAAGTAAAAGAAGTTTTAGCATAATCTAAAATTTTTAAATAAATAAGAAAACCGTCTCACTTGTGGGACGGTTTTCTTGTATTAGGAAAATCAAAAGAAGGAAAAATATTAACAAAGATCTGTGAAATCTGAGCGATCTGCGGGAAATAAAAAATTATTTATCCTGACTTTCCGGTAAACTATTTTCCCCGGTAGTAATGTTAATACTCGTAGGCGTTACCAGCAGAATTTTATCCGCATCAAAACGTTCTTTGATATTCAGATAGGCTTTACTTTTTATCTGCGCCAGATTGGCCCCTATTTTAATCCAGAACTTAACCTGAAGGTTAAATGAACCCTGCTTCAGATCTGTGAAAATCACTTCTGCGGTATCCAGTTTATCAACATTTTCAAGGTTTTTTACCACATCAAGAATACCTTTCTGTGCTTTGCTGATATCTTCATCGGCAGGGATTTCAAAATTTAAAATGATTCTGCGCTGTGGCGAAGCGGTGATGTTGTAAAAAGGTGCATTGAATACTACCTGATTGGGAATATAAGCTTTCTTTCCATCATCTGTAAGAATTTTTGTCGTTAAAAAACCAATCTCCTGAACCGTTCCTGAATGGGCCCCGATGGTAATATAATCCCCGACTTTAAAAGCTTTGTCTATACCAATAAGTGCTCCTGAAAAAATACTTGAGACAAGATCTTTCAACGCAACCCCGGCAATAACCCCGGCTACCCCTAGACTTCCGATAAATTTCCAAAGGAATCCGCTGAAGCCCATAATTTCCAGGGAAATAAAGGATCCCATCAGCATAATCAAAAACCGGAATACACCAATCAGTGTTACCAGAGAACTTTCTTTTTGGCTCTTAGGAAAAAATTTATGGAATAATTTTACCGCAATCTGGCTTAAATATTTACTGGTAATAAGAAAGAAGGTAAATACCAGAATTCCGACAATCAGTTTAGGGGTAAGTTCGGCGAATGTTATATACCAGTTTTCCAATACTTTGTAAACCATATCTACATAACTGAGCCCTGTTTTCTCCATAAATAAATTATTTTTAAATAAATATATTAATTTTTAGCAAAAGTTTTGCCAGTTTCAAAAAGTCTACTAAATTTGTAGACTAATAAAATGAAATAATATGTCAATCAAACTAGGAGATACCGCACCGGATTTTAAAGCAGAGACCTCATTAGGAGATATTAATTTTTACGAATTCTTAGGAAACTCCTGGGGAATTCTATTCTCTCATCCTGCTGATTATACACCTGTATGCACTACTGAATTGGGATATACCTCAAAATTGAGATCTGAATTCGAGAAACGGGATACAAAAGTAATTGCCTTGAGTGTAGATGGAGTAGAAGATCATCAGAACTGGATTAAAGATATTAATGAAACGCAGAACACAGAAGTACAGTTTCCTATTATTGCTGATAAAGACCGGAAAATTTCTGAACTCTATGATTTCATTCATCCCAATGCTTCAGGAACGGCTACCGTACGCTCTCTGCTGATTATTGATCCTGACAAAAAAGTAAGACTGATTATTACCTATCCGGCTTCTACAGGCAGAAACTTTAATGAAATTATCAGAGTATTAGACTCCCTGCAGCTGGTTGACTCTCATAAAGTAGCCACTCCTGTCAATTGGAAAAACGGTGATGATGTAATTGTACCTCCAACCATTTCTACAGAAGATGCCCGGAAAATATTTCCGAAAGGAGTAACAGAAATAAAGCCGTATCTGAGATATACGCCCCAGCCCAATACATGATTTATTTGATTTTTTATAGTTTAGTTTTAATTTGTACGAAAAGCGCCCCGGAAATATTTCCGGGGCGCTTTCAATTTTGTATCAGTTAGTGTAAAATGATTATTTTACATCTCTTGCGATGTCTTTAGCTTTTGAAGTAGGTAAATAAATACTGAATCCTACGTTGAATGTAATATTTGAATTTAAACCTTCACTACCAAAACCAGTTTGTCCCTGATATTTAACAAGACCTTCTAGTCCGATATTTGGAGTAATAAAATAAGAGTAACCAGGACCTACACCGAAGTCAAGACCTGTTGTAGAATTACCGTTTTCAACAGATGATCCTCCGATACCTACGTTACCTTCAAAGAACCAACGTCCGTGATTTAATAAATTATCTACTCCTTTTTCACCCGGAGATAGATAGTAACGTCCTAATCCACCTACCGCATAATCAAATCTGGTTGGGCTTCCGTTTGTAACTTTGCTTATACCTAAATTAACATATCCCCCAACTGCAACATTGTCTTCTATAAAATAAGCACCTTTTGGCTGAAGGGCCACGCTGTATCCACCACCAGTATTTAATCCGAAATTACTTGTTAAAAGGCTACTTCCTACCAGCCAGTTACCTTTTTGAATCTGAGCATTAGCGGTTGTTGTTAAACCTGCTGCCAATATCCCTGCAAAAATTAGTTTTTTCATAATTTATTATTTTAATAATTAAATGTTATCATTTGTAGACTTAAGAAAAAAAACAAGAAATGTGCCAAGATTCTTAATTTTAGATAAAAACTCAGAATAAGTGTTAATTTTAGAAGAATGAAAATAGGAATTATTTAGTTAAATTTTTGAAGATTTTACAATTTAGATATACAATAGAATAATCGAAATTACCAGTCCTGCAATGGTAAATTTAATTCCTCTTTTGAAAGCTTTAGTTTTAGGATTAAACATCCAGAAACTTGAAATAACAAAGAAAAATAAAGAGATTCCAAAGAATGTATTCAATGGGGATAGCGGTTCCTTAGATTGGGATTTATGAAGTTTTACCATCTTATCCAGAACAAAAGGAAGTTCCTTTTTAGCGTATTTTGCCTTTCCGGTAGAAGCATCATAAGTTCCTTGTTTGAAGTGAAGGATAGTACCTTCTGTTTTTTCAACTTCCAGCCCTTTAATTTTCAGTTCTTTTCCCAATTCCTTTTCTGAAAGGTGAACCGCTACGGTTTTATCATACTTTTTTTCTTTCTTCAGAAAATCAGTATCCCTATAAACGAGCAGTACACCACTCACCGCATAAATTACCATAATTCCGGCAAGGAAATAACCCAGATATCGATGGGTGATTCTCATGAAACTTCTCGTGTCTTTAATCTTGTCCATATCGTATTGTTTGTTTTTTTAAATTCAAAAAGCGGAAACTGCAAAAATGCAATTTCCACTTTGATTGATGAAATTATTATAAATATTTAATTCCTATAGCTTGTAAGTCAATGTGAAATAGAAGTTTCTCGGGGTGATAGGATTTACAGAATAATTTTCGTGAACATTATAGTTTACGACATCGAATAAGTTACCCACTTTCCCCTGGATAGAGAATTTTTTCCAGTCATATCCAGCAGATAGAGTTACCGTCATATAATCTTTCAGCTCAAACATTCTGGTAACGTTATTTCTGCTTACATTTGTTGATTTTGAATCATTCCATCCTGCTAGCCTGTCCCCGATATAATAAATTCCGGCTCCTACTTTCAAGCCTTTCACATAATTGGAGAATTTATAAAAAACAGATAGATTGGCTGTTGTGGCCGGAGTTCTTACCAGTCTCTGGTTTTCAACATACCCTTTTTCCGGAGTGCTGGTATAAACCGTATTGTTGTATGAGAAACCTCCGATGATGGAAAGGTTTTCATTAGGATTTCCGGTAATATCCAATTCAACCCCGCGGCTTCTGGTTTTTCCTGCGAATTCTTTTAAATTGCTGTCTGGAGTCTGTGGGCTTCCGGCTGCATCAAGATAAAAATAGTTTTGGTAGGTATTATTGTTGTTGATCTGATACAATGTTAAATTTACTGCCAGCGCATTATTCCAGAAGTTTTTCTTAGCACCGATTTCATATTGATCAATGGTTGTAGGTCTTATCGCCTGTTTAGACAGCAATCTTACTCTGTTGACTACATCATTTGCTGTTCCTGTAGTATTAAGATTATCAATTTCATTAGACATATATCCCGCATTGGCCGCAAATGAATTGGTATAGGTTGCAAATACAGATAAATTATCATCAGGCATATACACTAACCCGATTTTTGGAGATACAGCCTGATCAGAAGTCGCTGAATTAGGAGTTTCAGTTTTAAGATCGGTTCTGAACTTAGTATTGAGGGTTGGCATATTCTCAATATAAGACCAGCGTAAACCTGCAATCACTTTAAATTGTTTGGTAAGGCTGATGAAGTCCTGAACATATACCCCAATTCTTCTTGTATTGATACGGGTTTTATCAGATTTTTCCGCTGCTGGAATAGCTCCGCCAGCCCATGTGGCAGGATCATCCAGGTAAAGCAGACTATTACCGCCGTTGGTACCATACACATAATTTGAACCATAGGTAAGTCCGTTGGAAGGGTTATAGTAAGTGTAAGCATCTGCAGTACCATAATCTGCATCTGCTCCCATCAAAATCTTATGACTGATCTTTCCTGTATTGAACTCACCATTAATGTTTGCCTGTAATGAAGTATAGTTCTGCTCGTTGTATGTTCTGTTCAACGGTCTTTTCCATGCCAGTCTGCTGTCAGGAGCATATTCCCATTGTACTCTTTCTGTAGAGAAATAATCTTTCGTATAATTCTGATAAGACGCTACTGTGTTTAATGACCATTTTTCATTAAACTGGTGATTAAAGGTAACATTGGTAGAAACCTGTTCTACATTCTGATATTGCCAGTCTGTTCCTAAAAATGCATTTCTTGGCAGCCCGGTAACTAATGAATAGCTTTTATCCCTGTTGGTAATAGTTCCCAAACCAAAATCCGGTGTGAAATTATTTTTTAAATAATCTGCTTCTACAATTAATTGTGATTTTGGACTGATATTAAATAAGAATGATGGATTGAAATAATATTTTTCAGATTCTACTATATCTCTGAAACTTTCAGAATGTTCATAAGCACCATTTACTCTGAAGGCTATATTTTTAGACAACGGCCCATAAATATCCACAGTTGGCTTATAAGAATTCCAGCTTCCTGCATTCATGCCGATACTTCCCCCGAAATTAAATTTAGGCTTCTTGGTGATCATATTGATAATCCCACCAGCTGCTGTATTTCCGTAAAGCATAGCATTAGCTCCCTTCAGAACTTCCACTCTTTCTAAACCGCTTACTTCAGGAAAAACACCACTGTTAATTCTGGTACCGTTCTTAAACATATTATCATTCCCCAGCATATAGCCTCTTCCTCCAAAACTATCCTGAGAGTTTCCTCTTGAAGACGTAACATACATTCCGTTTACATTCTGAAGAACATCACTTAACTGTTTGGCCTGTTGCTGCTCAATGATTTCATGCGTTACAATGGCAATTGCCTGTGGATTTTCCATTACCGTCAGGTTGGATTTTGTAGATAAAGTCCTAGCCTGGTTCGGGTTCCCTGTTTTATGAAGATTGATGTCTTCAATAGTTTGGGTTCTAATGGTATCTGCCTCAACGTTTTTTAGCTGTGCGCCCAATGAAACAGCGGTAAATAGAAGGCCTAAAGAAAGTAGTTGTCTTTTCATTTTATTTTTATGTAGAACAGTTTTAAATAAGGCGCAAATGTAAGTATTTGTTTAGAATAGTTAAAAATAATTTTATGATTTTTATCATCTATTTTGTAATACGATAAATACTCTATTTCTTTGATAGACTGATCATTTGGAGGATATTGAATATCTTTGTTGAAAAATTATAAATATGCAATTGGTAAAAGCTGGTCTCTGCGCTTTCGGGATGAGTGGGAAGGTATTTCATGCCCCTTTTTTAAAGGAACATCCCGGATTTTTTATTTCCGGTATCGTTGAACGAAGCAAAGAGGATTCTAAAGAAAAATATCCGCAGACAACAATCTACCGCTCTGTGGAAGAAATGCTTCATAATGCAGAAATAGAACTGGTGATTATCAATACCCCCGTTCAGACTCATTATGAATATGCCAAAAAAGCACTGGAAGCCGGGAAAAATATCATTGTTGAAAAACCATTTACAGTCAATGTTGAAGAAGCAGAAGAGCTGGTGAAACTGGCAGATGAAAAAGGACTGTTTGTAAGTGTATATCAGAACAGAAGATTTGACCGTGATTTTTTGCAGGTACAAAATATCCTGAACAGCGGAAAACTAGGCTCTATAAAAGAAGCTGAGATCCGTTTCGACAGATTCCGTACTTCTCCAAGCGGGAAGAAGCATAAAGAAAATCCACAACAGGACGGTTCAGGTTCGTTGCATGATCTTGGCGCCCACCTTGTGGATCAGGCTGTACAGTATTTCGGGTATCCGGAAAAACTTTTTGCGGATGTATTTTCTATGAAAGGTCCCGAGTTTGCCAATGATTATTTTGAGCTCCTGTTATTTTATAAAAATGAACTTCGGGTAAGGCTGAAGTCATCAGTTTTCACCAAAGAGGCTCATTATGCTTATGCCATCCACGGCGAAAAAGGAAGTTTCCTTCAGGAAAGAACCGATAATCAGGAAAATGAGCTTGTAGCCGGAGCCATTCCTGTATATGGAGAAGAATGGACTGTTGTATTAAAAGAGGATGACGGTATTCTGAATTTTTTAAATGAAAATAACGAAACTGAAAGAGCATTAACCCTGAGCGAGCCCGGCAATTACATGGATTACTACCAACAGATCTATGAGCACATCGTATTCGGATATCCACTGCCCTCTCCGGGAAAAGAAGTGGTACAGAACATGAAAATCATTGATGCTGCTCTGAAAAGTGCCAAGGAAGGAAGAGTTATTGAGCTATAAAGTCAGAAAGTATGAATGTCGGAGAGGTATTATTTTACCCCTCCGACATTTGTATTTATAAAAGCTCCTGAAGCTCCAGCCATCTCATCTCATGATCGCCAAGTTTTTCGGAAACAGTTTCCAGCTCGTCAGAAAGTTTGGCTACTTTTTCATAGTCGGTTTCGTTATTAAGCAGATCAAGGATTTTAGAACGCTGGTCTTCCAGTTCAGGCATTTCTTTTTCAATCGTTTCCAGCTCTCTTTGCTCTTTGAAAGTCAGTTTTCTTTTCTTGGAATTTGAAATATCAGCAGCAGGTGTTGTTTCTTTAGCAGGTTCAGGTTTTGGTGCTGTGTTCTTTTCCAGAGCTTCTTCTCTGCTTTTGGCTTCCCTGTATTCTGAGAAATTTCCAATAAAATCTTTTATTTTTCCGTTTCCTTCGAAAGCCAGAATGTGATCTACGATTCGGTCAATAAAATAACGGTCGTGAGATACGATGATTAGTGATCCCTGGAATTGTTGCAGGAAGTTCTCCAAAACGGTAAGTGTTGGAAGATCAAGATCATTTGTAGGTTCATCAAAAATCAGGAAATTAGGGTTCTGATAAAGGATATGCATCAGGTGCAACCTTCTTTTCTCCCCACCGGAAAGCTTGGAAATAGGGGAGTACTGCGTCTGGTCATCAAACAGGAACAGCCTTAAGAACTGTGAAGCGGAAAGACTTTTTCCGTTGGCAAGAGGATAGAATTCTGCAATTTCTTTAATGAAATCAATAACCCGTTCATCCTCTTTATAGGTAAGTCCTTTTTGTGAAAAATACCCGAAAGATATTGTTTCCCCGGTTTCTACTTCACCTTTGTCGGCTTTTTCATATCCCTGGATAATATTCAGAAGGGTAGATTTTCCGGCACCGTTTTTTCCGATGATGCCTATTTTTTCACCACGCTGGAACTGGTAACTGAAATCTTTCAGCAACAGCTTGTCACCAAAACTTTTATCAATATGCTTAAGTTCAAGAATTTTCTGGCCCAGACGTTTCATTTCAAAATCCAGTTCAAGCCCCTGTTTTCTGGTGTCCGTTTTGGCTACTTTTTCTGTTTCATAGAAAGAGTCAATTCTGCTTTTTGATTTGGTAGTTCTGGCTTTCGGCTGTCTGCGCATCCATTCCAGTTCCTTCCGGTAAAGATTGTTGGCCTTGTCAATCGTTGCATTCATATTTTCCTCGCGGATCATTTTATTTTCCAGATACACGGCATACGAACCATTATGAAGATAAAGATTCTGATCTTCCATTTCCCAGATAATATCGCAAACGCTGTCTAAGAAATAACGGTCGTGGGTAACCAGCAGTAAGGTGATTTTTGCTTTGTTCAGATAATTTTCAAGCCATTCAACCATTTCCACGTCAAGGTGGTTGGTAGGTTCATCCATAATCAGCAGGGTATGTCTGTGCTCGGCTCTGGTTTCTGTTAAAAGCTTGGCCAGGGCAACACGCTTGATCTGCCCTCCTGATAAAGTTCCCATTTTAGCTTCCAGATCTGTGATCTTCAGCTGGGAAAGGATCTGCTTCATTTCATTTTCCAGGTCCCAGGCTTTATGAACTTCCATATCAGCCAAAGCCTTTTCAATAAAAGCAGAGTCTGTAGAATGCAAGGATTGATGATAATTCTTAAGGGCCAGAATCGGTTCTGAATCCAGAGTCATCATAAATTCGTCAATGGTAAGATCCGGATTGTAATCAATTTCCTGATCAAACAGAACAACCTGGATATCTTTATTGATGACCACCGTTCCGCTGTCTGCAATTTCTTTACCCATCAATATTTTAAGAAGGGTAGATTTTCCGCTTCCGTTTTTGGCAACAATAGCTATTTTATCTCCTTCATTGATGTGGAAAGAGATATTTTCAAACAAAACTTTGATGCCGTAAGATTTGGTCAGGTTTTCTGCAGAAACGTAATTCATTGGAATGTAATGGTTTGATTTTGGTTTTCAATTGAGCCGCAAAAGTACGAAAATGTAGCTAGAAAACTTTTATACAAAGGAAAGTGAATGGGTATTTTGCCTTATATCTCCCATTGTATTTTGGTTTCAGCTCGGGATCATAATTTCTGATTTATACAGGTTGGAAGCTGGTAATGGAAGAGGGAAGTTATGAAAGTCATCAATAATAAGCGTCATTCTGAAAATCATTTGATTTTACAATGGACTTCAATACTTATAACTAAAAATAACCCTCAGCCTCATTCTTCCATCTTCCTGCCATTTAAAATACTATGAAAAAAGTAATTGTTGATATGGATGGGGTGATGGCAGATGTTTATCATCAATTGTTACAATTTGAAAAAAGAGATTCAGGAGATGAAATTGAGATCAGTGGTCTGGCAGGTTTGCCTGAAATTGAAGCTTTTCCGAATGGTAAAAAACATGTCAATGAAATTGGTTTTTTCAGAACACTTCCGGTGATGGAAGGAAGCCGCGAAGCTTTGAAATATTTAAATGATAAATATGAACTGTATATTGTTTCAGCGGGAATGGAATTTTCCAACAGCTTAAGGGAAAAGTTTGACTGGCTGGCAGAACATTTTCCGTTTATCTCCTGGGAACAGATTGTTTTATGCGGAAGTAAAAAAGTAGTTTCAGGGGATGTAATGATTGATGATTATCCTAGAAATCCTGATCATTTTTCCGGTGAAAAATTCATTTTTACCCAGCCTCATAATGAGCTTCTGGAAAATGAAAATTACAAAAGAGTGAATTCCTGGGAAGAGATCATGCGGATTCTGTAGCAGGCTATTTTATCTGTTTTTTAGAATAATGCCCGTAAATAAAGAATGTTTTACAATAAATTTAACTAAACTGAGATTAAATTTAATAATGTATTATGAGTAAGAAATCCCGGAAATAAGGAATTTTGCACCAAACTTTTAAACATGAAAAAATTAAACGCTTTATTTCTTTTTTTAATGGCTTATGGCCTCCATGCACAGGTTATTTCCGGCAGTATAATTTCTAAAAACGAGAATCAGCCGGTTCCTTACGTAAAAATCGGGGTGGAAAAAGAAACGATAGGAACGATATCAGACAATAAGGGCAGCTTTTCCATTGATCTTTCAGGAATGGATCCGTTGCACAAAGTACGGATAGAAGTTCCCGGATATGAAGCCTATTCCGAAACCGTACAGGATTTTAAAAAACAGAATCCTAAAAAAATCCTTCTGCAGGAAAAAAGTAAATCTATTAGAGAAGTTGTCATTAAGGCTAAAAAGCTGGTTGATAAAAACTGGGGAGTCAATACGAAAACCAAAAGTGTTT
Source organism: Chryseobacterium sp. 2987 (assembly GCF_031456375.1). Lineage (NCBI taxonomy): Bacteria > Pseudomonadati > Bacteroidota > Flavobacteriia > Flavobacteriales > Weeksellaceae > Chryseobacterium > Chryseobacterium sp. 2987. Next base: position 120,650 of record NZ_JAVDUN010000004.1, on the reverse strand, counting down.
TATATTTCGTTAATCCAGCAGGAAACAAAGAAAATTTCCTGGGAGAAACAGCTTTGGAATTCAATGCAAAGAAAAGATCAAAAATCAGGAATATTAATCTGAATATTGCCCGTTATATTTCCACAGAACCGGTTCTGATGCGATATAGTATTTACAGTGAGAAAAACGGGTTCCCGGATAAAAATATTTTGGAGGAAGAAATTACTGTTCAGCTTACTGAAGATATGATTAAAGACGGAACTTATACCCTTGATGTTAATGATTATGGTATTTGGGTTAAAGGAAAGTTTTTTGTAGGAATCCAGTTTTTAAAAGAATTTAACGGAAGCATTAAAATAAGTGCGGCTCTGTTCAGAACAGGGTTCATCAGGGAGTTTTATGGCGACTGGAAAAAAATGACGATTGCAGCTCCGGCTATTAATATTGATGTAAAAATGGATAAAAGCGGAAAAGATACAAAAGATGATGATGGAGGATACGCAGATGATGTTGATGCTTCTGAGAGATGGCTTGCAGATAATTCAAAAAATATACAGGAAGCAGATCAGTCCATATACGGAAAGAATGAATCGGCAGGAAAGTACCTGAAATTAAAGGATACGGATCTTTATTATGAAGTATATGGCGAAGGTGAGCCTTTGGTATTACTTCATGGGAACTCCGGACGTATAAAAGATTATTACCAGCAGATCCCGGTTCTTTCCAAGCAATACAAAGTAATTGTGATGGATACAAGAGGGCAGGGTAAAAGTAAAGATACTTCCAAAAAAGATTTTACCTATAAATTGTTTGCAGATGATGTAAAAGCATTAGCAGACGATCTGAAGCTCGATAAAATTAATATTGTTGGCTGGAGTGACGGAGGAAACACAGGATTGGAGTTTGCATTGAAATATCCGGAGAGGCTTAATAAATTGGTGACCATCGGAGCCAATGCTTTTCCTGAAGGAGTAGAAGAAAAACTTATCGAAAGGTTCACCAATCAAATGACACAGCTGAATCAATTAGCCCCTGCTGAAACATTCAATGAGCGCAGGCTTTTAAAAATCATGCTTACAGAGCCCAATATCAATAAAAATGACTTAAATAAAATTAAAAGTCCGGTTCTGGTTATTGCCGGGGACAGAGATGTGATTAAGGCGGATCATACCGAATTTATTTCCAAACAAATTCCGAACGGAGAGAAAAAAATCTATAAGGATACAACCCATATGGTGCCTTATGAAAGGCCGGATGAACTAAATGCAGATATTCTAAGTTTTCTTGGTAAGAAGTAAATAAATACCGGAAGTTTTTGAACGGTCTATAAAATTTAAATAGTCTCTTTCATTAAATAGGATACCTGTTGATGAAAGAGACTTTATTTATTATAGGTACTTCTATAACCTTCTGCTTCCATCCTCATCTTCCTTTCTTTTAATCCAGCGTCAGTCTCTTTAAAGACCATGAGCTGCCATTATAAATATCCAGATCTACTTTGGTATTGATACCATGAACGATTCCGTTTTCGGTAAACTGCCAGAAATCCCAGCTTCCTTCAGGAGTAGGAGATGGCACGTCATTGTAATTGGCCAGCCAGAGAGGATAATCGTCAAATTCACCTTTTAAAAAATCTTTGTAATAATGATAATAGGTGTAGATAATAGGTTTTTCACCATACGTTTCTTCTATAATCCTGCACCATACTTTAAGATCCTCAACCAGCTTTTTGTTGGTCTTGCGTTTTGGGATCTTTTCTATATCTAAAATAGGTGGCAGATCACCACTTTCCAGTTTTACATTGTCCAGGAAATTATTGGCCTGAATCACAGGATCTTCATCTGCCCTGTAAAAATGATAAGCACCACGAATCAGGTTATGTTTTTTAGCCTGCTCCCAAAAATCGCCAAAATGTTTATCAGCATTCCGGTTTCCCATGGTAGCGCGCATAACAACAAATTCCAGAGGAATTGTTTTATTTCCGATACTCAGACTGTCCCATTTGATATCCTCTCTGTTCTGATAATGTGAAATGTCAAAACCATACGTCTTGTCCAGATTGGAAGTCAGGATTTTTTGGATCCTTAACGTTTCTCTTTCGCTGTTGTGAAGTTTTTTATGACTGAATTTATTAAAGTACAAAGCGTAATAATAGCTGATGGATTGCTTCAAATAAAACCCTGTTCCTATTAAAGCGATGATTAAGATGCCCAAAATTACTTTTCTGCGGAAAAAATAGTTCTTCCGTCGGTGCCCGTGTACCTTTTTGGCAGTTTTTTTGGTGTACTTCTTCGGTGTCATAAAGTTTTGCAAAACTAACTTTTTTCACCTCTAAATGCTAAATAAAATCAGTAAATTTGTGTATTATGGAAACACGCGAAAAAATCATCATTATAGGAGGAGGATTTGCGGGGCTGCAGCTTGCAAAAACATTGAATAACAAGAATAAAAAAGTAATGGTTCTGGACCGGGTGAATCATCATATGTTTCAGCCGCTTTTTTATCAGGTTGCTTCCGGAAGGATAGAACCCTCCAATATTTCTTTCCCGTTCAGGAAGATTTTTCAGCGTTCCAGAAATACACAGTTCCGGATGACAGAAGTGAAAGAAATTGATCCTGTGCACAACAAAGTAATCACCGATGAAGCCGAATTCACCTATGATAAACTGATCATCGCAACGGGCTGTAAAACCAATTTTTTTGGTAACAAAGATCTTGAAGGAAAAGCTTTCGGAATGAAAAATACCCAGGAAGCTATCGGAATCAGAAATCATGTACTGATGACTTTTGAAAAGCTGATCCTTGAAAAAAGCCGCAGTGACGACGGAAACTGGAATATAGTGATTGTTGGCAGCGGACCAACTGGGGTAGAGCTGGCAGGTGCTTTTGCCGAAATGAAAAAAGAAATCCTTCCAAGGGATTACCCTTATATGAATTTTGACCAGCTGAAGATTATTTTGGTAAGCTCTACAGAAAAACCGCTTGCTGTAATGAGCAGTGAGGCTCAGGATAAATCTGAAAAATACCTTAAAGATCTCGGAGTAACTTTCCTTAGCGGAGAGGTTGTAACGGATTATGACGGGGATAAAGTGCATTTGAAAAGCGGAAAATCAATTCCTTCCAATAATGTTATCTGGGCAGCCGGAGTTACAGGAAATGTTGTTGCTGGCTTCCCCGAAGAAAAACTGGTCCGAAACAGATACATTGTAGACCGGCATAATAAAATAAAAGGGTACGATAATATTTATGCCATCGGAGATATTGCCTACATGGAAACACCTAAATATCCACAGGGGCATCCGCAGGTTGCCAACGTAGCCATTAATCAGGCGAGAAATCTGGGGAGAAATATTTTAAAGAAAAATCCGGGCGAATGGAAAGAGTACGAATATGATGACAAAGGATCTTTGGCTACCATAGGAAAGCACAGGGCTGTTGTTGATCTACCTTTTATAAAATTTCAGGGTTTTCTGGCATGGTATTTCTGGATGTTTCTCCATTTAATGCTAATTTTGAGCGTTCGAAATAAACTGGCCATATTCTTTAACTGGATGTGGAGCTATTTCAACAAAGATTCTTCTTTAAGATTAATTATTATACCTACTAAGAAAAACGGAACATTACAATGAGAATTGATATAATAAGCGTACTTCCTGAATTGATGGAAAGTCCGTTTAAGACTTCTATTTTAAGAAGGGCAATGGATAAAGGTTTGGCAGAAGTACACTTTCACCACCTCAGAGACTGGGCCATCAATAAGCACAGGCAGATTGATGACGAACCTTATGGTGGAGGTGCAGGAATGGTCATGATGGTGGAACCATTGGATAAGTGCATTTCCGAACTTAAATCTCAAAGAACCTATGATGAGGTGATTTATCTTACACCGGACGGAGTAACCTTGAACCAGAAAATAGCCAATACCCTTTCCATAAAAAATAACCTGATTTTTCTCTGTGGTCATTATAAAGGAATTGATCAGAGAGTACGGGATCTTCATATTACAAAAGAAATTTCAATCGGTGATTATGTGCTCACCGGAGGAGAACTGGCTGCATGCGTGCTGGCTGATTCGGTAATCAGACTTCTTCCCGGAGTCTTAAATGATGAGCAGAGTGCTTTAACCGACAGTTTTCAGGATGATCTCCTTTCACCACCAATTTATACAAGACCTGAAGTATACAAAGGACTGGAGGTTCCTAAAGTTCTTTTAAGTGGTAATTTTGCGCAAATTGAAGAGTGGCGTCATGAGGAAGCCATAAGAATTACTCAGGAAAAACGTCCCGATTTACTTTAAAAATGATCGCTAAATTCTGCGATTCTATTCTTTTTTTTCACATTTCTAAAAAGTTATATCTATAACGGAATAAGAATTGATGTAATTTGAAAATCACAGGAAATTATTAATATAATTATTTATTATTTGTCATTTTATTCTTATTATTTTGAATTGTATATGTTGTTTTATTTTCAGAATGTTAATTTGTAAATGGAAAATATTGATAAATTGCAGTTTATATTGTGCTTTGATTAATTTTTTAAACTAAAGTTTGTGTATTTTACGCATAATATTAATATGAAAATATTATAAATAAATTAATAGAATTTGAAAAAAAATAATAAATTTACGTCTGAAAAGTGAGTGGCAATTTTAAAGATAGCAATTAGTGCAGATGGAGGTGTTTTCTTTTTATAATGTCGAAAATTTATTTTTGCCCGACCCCGTCCCCGTTCATAAATTAGATCCAACCAGATCAGGATTAAGGAATTGGGATGAGAAAAGATACAGAAATAAGCTTTTTAAAATTTCACACGTTTTTCAATTGATGAAGGAGAAAAATGGTGTTCTGCCGTTTATCATTGGGTTATCTGAGATTTCCGGAAGGAAAGTTTTGGAAGATCTGGTGGAAATGGATCCCTTTAATTCTGAATATGGAATTGTTCATTATAATTCCATGGATGAAAGAAAGGTAGATGTAGCCATGTTGTATGATAAAAATAAAGTAGAAATAATAGACTCAGAAACTATTACTTTCTTCTTCGAAATAATAAAAAAAAACACACAGAATTACGACACAACCAGAGACGTACTCTTTTCAAAAGTAAAATACAAAGGTACTCTTATTAATGTTTTTATCTCTCATCTTCCCTCTAAGCGAGAAAAAGATATTAATAAGCCCAAAAGAGCCTTTATATTGAACGAGGTCCGGCAGCGGATCATGAAATTGGTACATGAAGAGAAAGAGCATGTAGTGTTGTGCGGTGATTTTAACGAAAACCCGGATGATGAAAATTTAGTGAAAATTCTCTATGACAACGAGCACGAGAAGGTTTTGATTAACCCTTTTCAGGAGTTGTTCTCTACAAGAAATTATTCTACTTTTCATTATAAATCCGGACTGTTGTATGACCAGATTATTTTATCGAAATCTCTTTTTGATAATGATGTTCTGACTTTTCAGGATGCCCAGGTATTCAATTCTGAAAAAATCAGCAGCCGGACCAGATACTTTGAAGGACGCCCTTTCCGAACCTATGCCGGTACCCGGTATTTAGGCGGGTACAGCGATCACTTTCCGGTTTTTGTCAGGTTTAAAAATTAAACAAAAACATAAATAATAAAAAAGTAGAAAATGAAAAATTCAAGCAACACAAGTTATCATTTAGATTCTATTGACAAAGAAATTATCTACATGCTGATGGACAATGCTAAAACGTCTTTAGCACACATCTCAAAAAATGTAGGTATTTCTACAACTGCGGTCCATCAGAGAATCAAAAAACTTGAACACGCAGGCGTTATCGAAAATTCGATTTCGTTTCTGAATCCTAAGAAAATAGGATACAAGGTCATTTCGTACATTGGAGTATTTCTTGATCAGCCGAGTCATTATTCAGAAGTCGTGAAGTCTCTTCAGGACGTCAATGAAGTAGTGGAAGCCCACTACACTACAGGGAACTATACCATCTTCCTAAAAGTTCTTTGTAAAGATAATGACCATCTTATGCAGATTCTTAATAAACTTCAGAAGCTAAAAGGGGTGACAAGAACAGAAACTTTCATATCTTTGGAGCAAGGTATTTACAGACAATTGAAAGTATAACAATATGAACATTGCACAATATTTGGACTCAACCTATTTGAAAACACCTGCCCAGTCGGGGAAATCAAATGAAGAAACATTACTTATAAATAAAGATCTTGCGCAGGTAGCGATAGATAATGGGATTTTTGCCGTGATGATCCGTCCGGATTACGTAGCGGAGATCAAAAAGTATATTCAGGAAAGAAATTCAAATGTTGTGGTGGGGACTGTCATTGGTTTTCATGAAGGAACATATTCAGTTGACGAAAAGCTTGCCGAAGCTTCTAAAGCAATCGCAGACGGAGCCGATGAACTTGATTTTGTAATCAATTACAATGCTTACCTCAAAGGTGATTTGACACTAGTGAAAGATGAGTTTGTAAGATGTACCCAGCTTTGCCTTACCCATCATAAAATTGCAAAATGGATTATTGAAATTGCAGCTTTAACAGATGAACAGATTGCTGGCATCACTAAGCATATTGCTGATTGGGCGGAAGAGAATTTCTCAGAAAATGATCTCGAACGTATCTTTGTTAAATCCTCAACAGGATTTTATGAAACAGCCGACGGAAAACCTAATGGAGCTACATTTGAAGGGATTAAAATTATGCTTGACAATGCCGGAAAACTTCCTGTGAAAGCAGCCGGCGGAGTAAGAACTCCGGAAGATGCTGAAAAAATGATCAGCATGGGAGTGAAAAGAATAGGAACCTCTTCAGCACTGGCACTGATTAAAAATCAAACTCCATCAGAAGGATATTAAAAGAATTTTTAGAAACAAATAAACCATCAGAATTCCTGATGGTTTATTGTTTTATATCTGTGGCTGATATTCTTCGTAGAATTGTTGTGTTTCCTTAATTAAAGCATCCATTTCTACCAGTGTAAATACTTCAAGGAATTTCTTTCTAAACTCTTTGAAGTGAGGAACTCCTCGGAAGTAATTGCTGTAATGCTGTCTCATTTCCACAAGTCCTAGCCTTTCTCCTTTCCATTCGGCACTCCATTCTGCGTGCTGGCGTACAGCTAAAAGTCTGTCTGAAATAGTAGGCTCTGGAAGATGCTCACCTGTTTTAAAGAAGTGTTTGATCTCATTAAATATCCATGGATACCCGATAGCAGCCCTTCCGATCATAATTCCGTCACAGGCATATTTTTGTTTATATTCCAGTGCTTTTTCAGGAGAATCAATATCCCCGTTACCGAAGATCGGGATTTCAATATTAGGATTTTGCTTTATTCTGGAAATATGTTCCCAATCTGCCTCGCCTTTGTACATTTGCGCGCGGGTTCTGGCATGGATGGTTAATGCTTTGATACCTGTTTCCTGCAGACGTTCTGCCACTTCATCAATATTGATGCTGGTGCTGTCCCATCCTAAACGGGTTTTCACGGTTACAGGAAGATGAGTAGAGCTTACTACAGCTTTTGTAAGACGTACCATAAGGTCAATATCTTTCAGAACTCCTGCTCCCGCTCCTTTGCAAACCACTTTTTTCACAGGGCATCCGAAATTGATGTCTACCAGATCCGGATTAACCGTTTCCACGATCCTTGCAGACATAGCCATAGCTTCTTCATCTCCTCCGAAAATCTGGATTCCTACAGGTCTTTCGTAATCAAAAATATCCAGCTTTTTTCTACTCTTGATGGCATCACGAATTAACCCTTCTGAAGAGATAAACTCCGAATACATCAAATCTGCACCATGCATTTTGCATAATCTTCTAAATGGCGGATCGCTTACATCCTCCATCGGTGCAAGTAAAAGCGGAAATTCCGGCAGTTCTATATTGCCAATTTTTATCATGGCGCAAATTTACAAAATTCTATTTTATGTCCTGATAGAGTTTATGATTAGATATTATTTGAATTTATCAATTTAGTTAAAAAGTCTTATTTTATTATTGTTTTGGTTGTTTTGTTGCATTTATTGTGTTTGGTTTTTATTTAAATTGAAATTTCATTGAATAATTTTCATATATTTAGAATACGAAAAATAATACCTTATGAGAAAAACTCTATTTTGCTTAATGACGAGCTTTGCTGTTGCGGGTCTTCACGCGCAGGTAAGCATTGCCGCTACAGCCGGCACAACAACAGGAACTTATACCACATTAAAAGGCGCTTTCGATGCTGTTAATGCGGGAACACATCAGGGGGCTATTACGATAAGTATTACCGGAAATACTACAGAAACAGCAACTGCTATATTAAATGCCAGTGGAGGTGCGGTAAGCTATACATCCGTTTTGATTAAACCTGCAACAGGAGTTACAGCTACAATTACCAGTGCAGATACTGTTGCAACCATCAAGTTCAACGGTGCTGATAATGTAACAATTGATGGAAGTAATAATGGTACAGCTTCAAGAGATTTAACGATCAGTAATACGTATGTTGCTACAACAGGTACTACACCGGTGGTTCTTTGGGTTTCGTGCACCGCTACGGATGGAGCTGAAAATGTTGCTTTAAGGAATATTAATTTTGCTGGATCCAGCCCTACAGGAACTGTAGGAGCAATTATTGTGTCAGGAACAACGTTAGCTGCAGCTGAAGTATCTAATAATAATTTCTCTGCGATTAATAACACTTTTGTGAAAGCTCAGAATGCTATTTTTGCGATAGGAAATGCTACTAATACAGATACAGGATTTATCATTAAAAACAATATTATTGGCTCTACAGTAGCAACAGACAAAATGTTGTACAGAGGAATTGCTGTACAGAATGCTAAAAACTTTGAAGTAAGCGGAAATACAATCAGAGGAGTAATGTTACCAGCAAATTCCACCAACCCTGCTCAAGGTATTTTAATTGGTGCCGTTGCAACAAACGGGACTATTTTTAATAATAGAATATCGGATATTAAAAATCCTAACCCTACAGGATATGGTGCTGTTGGTATTTATTTAAATTCCACAAATGCAACAGCTAATATGCTGGTATATAATAATGTCATCAATGATGTTGCTGGTTACGGTTATGCTTCAGGCGGAGGAGTAAATGATAATGGAAACGGTATTTTCATTAATCAAGGGGCTGGTTATAAAATCTATTATAATACGGTAGTAATGGATACCAATCAAAATGTTTCAGGAAGGCCGTCAGCATTTAATGTTGGAAGTCTTGTTACTGCTGCAGGAGCTGTAGATGTGAGAAATAATTTATTTATTAACAAACAAACTCAGGCTGGAGAAAAATATACCATTTACTCAGGAGCTGCCAATACGGTCTTTTCCAATATTAATTACAATGATTATCATTCATCAGGAACTAATCTTGGATATATTGGCTCTGCAAGAGCTACTTTAACAGATATTCAGACTGGATTTGGAAGTAATACAAATTCTATCAATGTTTTGCCTGTATTTGTTTCCGCTACAGATTTGCATTTATCAACAACTGGAAATACAGCGCTTGATAATAAAGGGACTCCTGTTGCTGGAGTAACTTTAGATGCCGATGGAAATACGCGAAATGCAACAACACCAGATCTGGGAGGATATGAGTTTACAGCAGTTGTTTTGGCGACTCAGGAGGTGGCGAAAGGTAGCAAAATCAGCTATTATCCAAATCCGGTTGTAGATTATTTAACAATTACGAATGATACTAAAATCAGGAATATAGAAATTTATAATGCAATGGGACAAAGAGTAGTAAATGAAACAGTAAATGCAGAAAAAGGTTCCGTTGATATGAGAAAGTTATCTCCGGGAATGTATATCCTAAAAGTGAATTCGGATAAAGAATCCCAAACTCTCAAAATCCTTAAAAGATAAATTTTAGTATTTGAACTTTAATATAAAACCCCTGATTCTGGATGAATCAGGGGTTTCTTATATTTTTAATTGCTACAAATTCTAAATTAGAAACTCGCTTTCACCTGCATACTTCCAATGTGAATGGTACGGTCTCCTGAATTTCTTCCTTCGTAATTTACGTTAAGCTGAAGGAATGAATTAATTGCCTGTTGAATAAAGATACTCCATACTTGATTTTTACCCGGTTTAAGACCGTCCAGCATCTGGTTACCAACAATACTGAAATTATTTCCGGTGAAATTATTGTTGATAAAAGAGAAGTTTCCTCTGATAGACGTTTTTTTACGCTCCCATTGAATGGTTCCCGTAATATCAAACGCTTTCAGAATTTCTTCACCATCCACTCTCTTTTTTTGACGGAAAGCAGACGAGAGTTCTGCCTGGATGGCATCCGTAAATTTATAAGTGGCCTTAGGTTTAGTTTCAAAATTGTTCAGGCGGTAGTCTCTTGTTGAAAAAAGCTGTGAAGAGTTTCTGATATCATGAACAGAGTTTTCCCAGTCTACCCGGAATTCTTTATTGAACCAATATCCTACATTCAGGAAATGTGAAGTCTGCTCCCTTTCTTCATTACTGAAATTGGCATTGATGAGATTGTCGTTGGTAATAAAGCGGTAGTTTCCGTTCCACCCCGATTTTTCAGTAGGATTAAACTGGACGGAGGTTAAAATATTCTGGTTTTTAAGAATCTGATCACTGTTTTTTTCAAAAGGATTCAGTACAAGGACTTTATCTTTTTTATAGAATGAATTTTGAGAATTTAATGAAATATTAAAATTCCATCGCTTTAAAAAAGCATTTTCCGAATTGAAAATAATAGACGGATTGACAAATAGGGCCAGCTGTATTTTATTCTTATTGGAAGCAATATACCGGACAGAATTAGTATACACTCTGATGTACTGTGCAAGATCGGAATATTCTGCAATTTCAAATTCATCCAACTGTTGAATGCCGTCTCCGTTATAATCGGTCCATTTATAAACTCCCTGTCCGTCTGTTACTTTCAGATACTGAAATTCCCTTTGGGCTTCCTGTCCGTTTCCAAGCTCATAAAATGCCTGAAGACGCATCCCGTTTCTGAAAAGCTGCTGATTGTAAAGAATATTTCCAACCACGAAATCATTATTCCGGGTCATATCAGCATCATCACTTTGGTAGAAAAACTTTCTATAGTGCACCAAAACATTTAAGGTTGTTTTGTCTGTTTTGATCACCTGGCTTTCGGCCATAATTCCCAAAATATTGTTCATATTTTCCAGTCTGTTGTTGCGTACAGAATCGTTGTCTCGCATATAGACTTTAGCAAGGAGCTTTGTTCTTGTACTGTCACCAATTTTCTTTTGTACGAAAAGTTCTTTCCAGCTGAAACTGGTAACATCCATAAGCTGGGTATCGTTATACTTCTTCTCGTTATGTTCCATGCTTCCTCCAATGGCCCAGCTTCCTTTTTTACCAGTGTATTCTGTAGAAACCCCGCCTCTTATAAATTTGGTGTCCTGAAGGGTTGCGTTCGTATTAAGGTAAGACAGGTTTCCTTTGGTAAAAAATTTATTTTTAATCCATCCGAAATCCAGATCATTTTTAATTCCTTTATAAGAATCCTGCTCATTCAGATAGTTGATACGGTAATTTAAGGTAGACTTATTGTTCCATTTATTTAAAAAGCTGAAGATAAATCTGTTTTGTGTTCTTTGATTAAATTCCTGCGTAAGGTTAAAATCTCTTGAGAACTCTACATCGTTGATCCGGTCTAAAATATGAAACTGCTTATCAATATACTGATACTCAAAACTTGGAGTTCCTTTCCAGCTATTTTTGGTGAAACTTTTATTTCCGAAAACGCGGTATGCATATCCAATATTCTGATCAGAATCTTTAGATGAAAACAAGTTGACATCATAGTTACTGAGTGAAAAATCAACCCCTATTTTTCCTTCATTTAAAAGATATTCAGAGTTAAGGGAAAATACTTGGGATTTCTGAGGGGAAGGCAGCTTTCTTACCGCTTTGTAATCTCCCATATTAGCCCCTACATATTCGAAAACACGGCCGTTATTGGTGGTTTGTGTAATTTTATAATCCCCTAAATTAACTCCGAAATAAGTAAAAGAAACCTGATAAAGTGTCTCATTCTGGTCTGTGGAAAATTCGTAGAAGTTTCCGTTAGGATTTAACCGGTATAAAATTTTGTTGACATCATATTCTGTAACTACTCCCGAAGGGGCATACATTAAATTAGGGTCATTTCCTGCATCAGCAAGAATCTGTTCATCCTCTTTAGACAGGTTTAAAGAAAGCGGCGCATTTTTATTATCATTTTCCATGAACCAGTTCAGGCCTACTTTGAATTTTTCTCTCTGGTGCTCAAGCTTCCCGGTGAATAAATATCTGGAGTAGTTCCTGTTGGTGTAGTTATAGGAAATCGTAATGAAGTTCTGCTGAAAAATAGGTCTGAAACTGGTAAACGTTACCTCTCCTGTATTGTAATTGATAATATAGTCTTGGTTCTCACCTCGTTTCATTAAAATACCATCAATGAAAACCTGTTCAGAGCCTGAGATCAACGTGATGAACTGTTCACCATTCTTCCCGGTAAGGCGGTATGGCCCCTGGTTTCCTTCAACTCCCTGAAAACGAACCCTGTGGAATTCACTTCGGGCAACTCCCATAGAAACATCCACAAGGGTTTTATTTTCTTTTCCAATTTCGGTCTGGAATTGAAGTCCCATACTTCGTCTCTGGTATTTTGCAAAATAATTTTTAGCTTCCACAAGATCTAAATGTCCAGCTCTCATAATGGATTTCTCCTTAATATTAAGCTGCATGTAGATCTTATCAAACTCTTCTAAAGTCTGAGTATACCCATCAGCCTGTATAGGCAGGTTGTGATCTGAAATACTGGCTAAAATGGTAACATCCTTTGATAATCTTCCGGAAATCTGAAGATCCATGGAACTCTGTACAGACTGTCCCTGGTTATTACCAAACGTGATTCCCCGGATGATAGAACCTTTAGAATTAAGTTCTCCTAAAAATCTTTTTTTGTCATTTTTGGCGAGTACTGCCTCGTCTACAATTATTTTGTTGTTGGTCTTTATAAAGTCCAACGTATCCTTTGCAAAAATATCCTGCTCAAACCTGGCAGCAAGGATACTGTCTTTTTTTATTGAATCCTGAGGAATATTTGGGTTTTTCCATGAGAATACCTGTGCATTACCCGAAAATATGCCCAGGAAAAACAAAACAAATGGAAGAAAAAAATTCCGCAAATCTTTCAAAATAATTCGTAAAAATAATTAAAAAATGTTAACGGTAATCAGTTTGGTATTATTAACAGAAATTTAATGTAATTATTGTTGTATCCGTAAAAATGGGTCTAATTTTACAGTGTAAATTATTAAATATTAAATTTTACAATCATGAAAAAATTTTATTCGTTAGTTGCTACAGGATTATTGTCAGCAACTGTATTTGCACAAACTACTATTTATTCTGAAAGTATGGGATCGGGTACGGGGACATCTGATATTTCAGCAACCACTTTTCAGAACGGAAGCCCTGTTACTTATGATGGTACAGGAGATGTAAGATCTACAAACGTTTCAACTACCGGAGCATATACTCAGGCATCAGGAGGTGCCAATGTAATGATTAATGCCAATAATGAAACTTTTTTGATTTCAGGAATTAATACATCAAATTATCAGAATATTCAGCTTTACCTGGGTCAGAGAAAAGGTACTACAGCTGCCAATAATGAACTGAAAATAGAGGTAAGTGCAGATGGAATCAGCTGGACACTTCTTTCTTATTCCAGAGCTACGGGAAGTAATACTGCTAACTGGGTATACATTAATCCTACAGGAGCCATCCCGGCAACTTCAAACTTGAGAATCAGATTTACAGGAACCAACAGTACTGAATGGAGAATAGATGATGTGAGACTGACAGGAACAAGCGGATCTTTAGCAACAATAGACACTAAAAAAACTAAAAACGCGTTTGTAAAGAATACTTCTGTAAATCAGGAAATTTATTTCGGAGAAAAAGCAGAAGTTAAAATTTTCAATATGAATGGGCTATTAGTTAAGACAGCTTCTGTTGCTGAAAACGGATCTTTAAATGTAGATAATCTACAGAGCGGGATTTATTTGGTAACAGGAAATATTAATGGTAAAGCGGTTTCTGAAAAAATTATTAAAAAGTAACTTTAATTAATTGTTAAATATATACCATCATTTTTATAAAGTGATGGTTTTTTTGTACTTTTACAACCAATATTAAAACTTTATATAATGAAAAAAATCTTTACTGTTTTAGGAGTTGCGGCAAGTATTGTTGCATTTTCTCAAAATTTAGTTCAAAACCCAGGTTTTGAAAGCGGACTTAGTAACTGGACAGCAGGTACAGTAGCTACATACACTCTACCTACAGTTGAAACGGATGCCCCTTATCAGGGTGCGAACTATGCTAAATATGCTTCATCTGCAACTACCGGATTTTATCAGAATATCCCGATCAGTGCGAATACCCAATATACAGTAAGCTTCTGGTATAAATCATCAGGATCCGGAAACGGAGCAAGAATCTGGTCTTGTTTTCTAGATTCTGCAAATGCTCCAATATATTTGACAAGTGATGCTACAACGGATCCTCTGAGAAATAATAATGGCTATTTAGCTAAAGTAAGTACTTGGACACTTAAAACCCTAACATTTACTTCTCCTGCTGCTGCAACTCAGTTCCAATTACAAGTACGTGCTTATAACAATTCAGTGGCCAACTTTGATGAATTTTCTCTAGTACCTGCAGGATCTCTTGCTGTAGGTGAAGTGGCTCCTTCCAAGTACAGAATCATCAAAAACACTTTCGTTAAGAACGACGAAATCGCTTTCGGAGCAGATGTGAAAGACGTAAAAGTTTACAACATGTTCGGACAGGTAGTTAAAACTGCTTCTGTTAAAAACAACGAAGTATTAAACGTTGCTGAATTAGCAAAAGGAAACTACATCGTAACAGGAACTGTAAACAACGAACCAGTATCTCAGAAAATCTTAAAAGACTAATTTAAAATAGTTCTTTTGACCATATAGTTCCGGCCGTTTCGAAGAAACGGCCGGAATTTTTTTATAGCTGTTAATCATTAGAACTTTTTTAAGTAAAGTAAATCGAAAATATAGAGCGATTTTTATTATACGACTTCTATAACTTCCATCTTCCAACTTCAAGACTATATTAATACCAACCTCTCCTGGCTGCATTAATAATTGATCCCAGATTTAGAACCAGCGTATATCTGATCCTTTTTCCGTAATCTTTAAAAGAAGGTTCAAAACCTAATGAAGACTGTATCGGGAAATAAACCTCCAGGAAATCAGGAATCACCCGTACTTTGATGCCGCTGTCCCAGATAAACTGCGTAGGACGGTTTTTGTTTTTATACATTCCGGCATCTGCATACACATGAAATATTTTCCACACACTGGAATCTACATTGAAGGAGGTAATCCACTGGTTAACCGATCCCGGAATAAAAGATTTAAACCCTCCGTCGGCCAAAATAAACTGCTGTGAAAGAATACCGCTGTTAGCACTTTCTCCTAAAAGATTATAGGAAAAGGAATAATTAGATACTCTTGATATACCGTAATTGAACATATTGTTACGGGTATCATTTCTTACAAAATATCCGGCAAATAATCTTAAGCTCAACTTCTGTTTAGGAGCAAATTCCCACCTGTAAAAGCCTTCTGCAGTTATTTTATTGAAATCTTCCATTCCCTGGGCACTCAGGCTTAAGCTTTTTTCATGGATCATCTGGCTGTCACTGTATCCATATCCGAAGCTCCAGAGATTGTATTTACCATAATCCTGATTAGCGATCATTTTTGGACTGAGATCCCTTTCAAAATAATTGTACGAAATTCCTATGCTTCTGCTTACCGTACTTCTGGGATCTTTCCTGAAGCTGATACTGGAAAATAAAGACCCTTTTCTGTAGGCCAGTCCATAATCGTAATGGAAATAAGAACCGGAAACTCCAAAAGTAAGACTTCTGATAATACTTTCAGCAGGAAGGAAAGAGTAGGAGACAGCTCCGGAACCCGTAAGTTTTCCTGTGCCCGAACTGTACATTGGTGTTACTGAATATAAGAACTTCTGGTCAAAAAAAGACTGGTTTTTCAGGTTAATCCCAAACAGAAATTTATCATACGTGTTGTTGAAACGAACTCTCGGACTGACATATATTTCATTGTATTCCGGGTTTGGAATATCTTTGATCAGTTTGAGTTTAATTTTTTTAGTGTTGGAAAATAACCCTTTTGCATACAGGAAATTATCCCGGTATTTAGACTCTGGAAAAATATAACCACTGTTCAATGTTACTTTATGAATGTCATCTGAAGCAGGAAGTGTTATGTTTTTGATTCTTTCGTTTTCTTCTGTCTCAATCCAGTAAGCTTTCTTTTCACCTTCAGTGGTCTGGGTTTCCAGTTTTACGGGAATAGGAAGATCTGTATTTTTTCCAATTCTGATGTTGAAAAGGTCACCTTCTTTTTTTATGTTTTTAAGCCGGAAGTCAACTCTGTTTTTTTGTTTTAAAAATCCGGAAAGGTAACCGGACGTTTTATCCGTTTTGGTAAGTTCACTTAGAAAACCCTCAGGAGCAATCTTTTTCCCGGTATTCTGTAAAACATACTCTCTTAATACAGTATTGAACTGCTCATAACTCATTTTATCTGCTGTATAGCTGAAAAGACTTCCCGTTTCAAAACTACTGACCGCCATATCGTTGAAATTACTTAATGCAGAGAATTTTTCGTCGATCTTCTGATCCAGATTCTGGGACATGATGTATTGATAGGCTAATCCATATCGATCCAAAAGCTTAACGTTGGATGCATGGAATAATTTTAAAGGTTTAACTCCAAAAATTTTAGTTTCAGGAAGGGTTCCCAGAAGTTTCGTATCCTGATAAAATTTCTGCAGGTACTGAATCTCAAGATATGATTTTAAACCATTCTTGAACCAGTGGTCTTTTTCTTTGTCGGTGATGATTTTTTCATCAAGAATTTTTTTTGCAATGATCCCGAAATAATCAAGATCTGTTTTTTCAGCATCGGTAAAGAGTTGAAATCTGAAGTTCCAGAATGTAATATCGTTATTTCCGAAAAAATCTTCCTTAGATCTGAATTTTTCAGAAATAAAAAGACTTTGGGGCAGGGTGCCTATTTTTTCTTTAATGAATTTTAAATGAAGCGGCAGGTAAAACTCAAGGTTTTGTTTTTCCTCAGGTTTTAAAGGATATCCGAATTTGATCTCAGTATCTGCTCCATCTACATTGAGCCTCATAGAAGGAAGACCATTCTCCGAAACGATAAATTCCGGATCTGATTCCAGGTAACCTTTAAAGGAATTCATTTGAGGCTGTGGTAGATTTCCTTCAACGAAACTATTTGGTGGAAGGTCAAAATTGACAGTCCAGAAAGTATTGAAGCTTACAGATTCCTCAATGTCGTTATAGCTCCTTTTGGAAATATTGTCCGGATCAAAATGATCCGGAACAATAAAGAAATATTTTAATGCTGTATTTTTACCGTCTGTGCCATATCCCGTAAACTTCTTACTGGGAAGCTGCATCCGGTAGTGCAGCTGTAATGTAATGCTTTCACCAGGTTTTAATGCTTCTTTCAGAGGAAGAAAAATGCTTTCGTCTGAAATAGAGTTTACTGACAATGGCCGCTTTTCAGAAGTTGTGATATTGAGATCTAAAAGTCTGCCCAACTCTTCACTTTTAGCAAAATGAAGATCACTGTTCCGGTCTTCCAGTTTTCTGTAGACTAAAGCTGATTTTTGTTTGTTATAAGCTGAAACCCAATTCAGAAGCTTTACCGTGTGAAGATCTTTCTCGGAATGATTATAATAAACGACTTCCTGGTTTACTTCCAGTGTCTTTTTGTCGGCGGAAAGTTTGGCCTCAATATAAATGCTGTCTTTCTGTGCAGAAACCTGTACAATTCCACAAAACAAAATAAGGCAAATGCTGATCTTTTTCAATATCCTTTGATAAAGCCCAAATATAAACTTATTTTGAATATATTTTATAGGATTTTAACCCTGAATCTCTTTTTTTTGTAAAGAATTGATATAAGCATTCCAGCCTTCGTTTTTATAGGTAACCGCAGCTGCTTCTGGATTATCAGACTTATAAATACCTCTTCCTACGATAATGAAATCGGTATGAAGCATTTTGAAAACGTGCTCCGGAGTATTATACTGCTGGCCTTTTCCGTCTCCCGAGTCGGCAAGATTTACCCCCGGAGTAAATAATAAAAGATCTTCCGGAATCTGGTTTTGTGATACTCCACCAATTACATTAGGATGTGATAATGCTACTTTAAGGGCTTCTTCACGATATGCAGCAGTAGTTAAAGCTCCTTTGGAAGACATTCCAACAATGGCTACTACGCCTACATTCTTGAAACAATCTAAAGATTCAAAACCACCTATCACCTGGGAGGTCACAAAATCTGCCCAGTCTGTAATTTTGAAAACTCCGCTTGTAAACTGAAGCTCTTGGGTATTTCCAATATCAGCAAACTTGCGGTCTTCCATTAGAAGAAACTGATGTTTTGAAGCAAGCTCTTTTAAAGGAAGTATGGTTTTTTCGTAATCAAAATCTGAAATAATATCAATATGGGTTTTTAAAGCAATGATATGCGGACCTACTTTTTCAGCAAGATCCAAAAGTTCCTGAGTGGTTGTAACATCTGCCGAAGCAATCAGGTTGGATTGTTTAGCCAAGGCAGTTTCTAGTAACTTTTTTGAAACAGAATGCTGGGTCTGCTGTAGTTTCTGTTCATAAGAAGGTCTGATTTTTTCTTCAAACTGGATATGGTTTCCCTGAAGAAAATCCTGGATTCTAGCCACTTCTTCATCAGATAATTCTCCGGTTTCCTGAAGAATATCGCATACTTCCGAAATATTGAAAAGCGTATGTACTCTGTAACCTTTACTTTCCAGTAGTTGTTTTCCTCCCTGTTCTCTGTCCAGTACCACAACAATATCAGCTACCTTAAGATCTTCCTGCTCTACTTCAGCAATTGTTTCTACAAGCGATTTTCCGGAAGTGATGACATCTTCTACCAAAAGACAGTTCTGCCCTTTCTGGTAAATTCCTTCAATCAGTTTTTTTGTTCCGTAGCTCTTTGCTTCTTTTCTTTTAATGATTAATGGAATATAGCTTTCCAGTGACATGGCCGTAGCCATTGGAAGAGCAGCATAAGGAACTCCGCAGATCAGGTCAAAATTATCCAGAGGAAGCATTTCCAATAAATAATTAGCAAGATTTTTTAAAATTTTAGGGTCTGAAGCCAAAGGTCTGAGGTCTACATAAAACGGACTTTCGATACCACTTTTCAGGGTAAACCTTCCGAATTTAATGATGCCCAGCTTATAGCACTCTAAGAAGAATTCTTTTTTACTTTCCATTATTTTTTATTAGATACTGCAAATTTAAGGATTTGAAATAAGGCTTAAAAATTTATCACTGATTTGTCAACAAAAAACCATCCCGGAAGTGTTCGGAATGGTTCATATTTTCTTTGCTAATGCGATTATTTTACAATTTCTGCATCAATAACTTTTGTGCCTTTCAGCCTTTGTTCAGCTTCCCAAAGCAGGAATTTGTCCACTTCTTTAATCAGTTTTGGGATAGTGAGCGATAAAACGGCAATATCATCCATAACGCCCAGTACCGGAATGGCAAATTCAGGGAGAAGATCAATAGGGGAGATCACATATAAAAGTCCCAGTAAAGGCAGGATGATGTCAAGGGATTTCATGGGATAGATTCCTTTTCTCCACATTTTTACCATTCTGAAAATGTCAGGGATTTTTTTTACGAAACCTTTGTGGCTAATGGCTTCTTTTGCAAGATTCAATTTTGAATACTTCATTTTGTGTTTAGTTTTTAAATAAATTTTTTCAACGCTATAAAATTCGCAAATTTTGTACCAATTAATTATAAAATTTAGTTAAAAAAATTACTTGATAATGTTATCAATGAATTGATGCACAGTTTCCGTATTCCAATCTCTGTAAGCATCTTCTTTAATGATGATTCTTCCTGTTTTGTCCAAAAGGAACGTAGTAGGGAAAGCTTTGGGAAGAATCTTTTCAGAGATCGGGCTTTGCGCAATATATACGGGAACATTGTAATTGTTTTCTGCGAGGAATTTTTTTACAGCATCCTCTTTATCATTCATTGCGATGAGTACAAAATCTACATTTTCTTTTCGGGAATCATACAGCTTTTGAATAGAAGGCCATTCTTTTCTGCATGGAGGGCACCATGTTCCCCAGAAATTAAGAAAAACAGCTTTGTTTCTGAAGTTTTTAAGGTTGGTATCCGGAACATTCATTCCTTTCAGCTCAATATCATAATCTTCTTCACTTACATGCACTGCATTCTCAATGGTAGCCACCGGGAAAAACTGGTCTTTCAGGTAGCTTCTTACTCCCGGAATAAATACAATAACACCAATGATGACGATCAGTACGAGGTAAATAATATTCTTTTTCATAGGCCGATTTTTACCGTTATCTTTTGAATAAATTCTGTTACAATAATTCTAAAATTTCCTGAACAGCATCTTTACCTCTGTTTTTGGCATAATAAAGTTGAAGATCATTATAGAAATTATCCTTTGGATAGCCTTCAGGATCTGCTTTATATTTCATCAGAAGCTCATGTCCGTATTTTGGACGAGGCCCCCAGGAATTCTTTATATTAAAATCTTGATCCAGGATAATCACTTTAGGAATAGATTCTGTTCCATTGGTCAGAAACTGATTGATCAGACTTTTATCGCTGTCTCTTAGGAAAATTCTTACTTCATTATGCCCTTCAAAGAATTTAACAAGAGCCGGAACTGTGGCGCTGGCATCACCGCACCATGCTTCAGAAATAATCAGGATCTTTCCGTCAAAGTTTTTAGAAGCAAGTTCTTTCAGCTGATCTTCATCTGGAACATACTTTTTTAAAGTTCTGTCCATTCTCTGAAGTCCCAGTTCATAATATTGTTTATATTCGGCTTCCTGTTCGTTAGCAGGATTTTCCAGTCTTTCTCTTCCGATACGGATATACTCTTCAAAAGAGATCCCGTTGTCCCAGTAATTTTTCATTACTCCGTATTTTATATTAAAAATGATTGATATTTCTTGTTTTGTTGATCAGGAACAGGTCTGCCAGTACAAATGCGGCTAAGCTTTCCACAACAGGAACAGCTCTTGGAAGAACACAAGGATCATGACGCCCTTTTCCTTCCACGATAACCGGATTTCCGTCTTTATCCACACTTTCCTGAGGTCTTAAGATCGTAGCTACAGGCTTGAAGGCGACACGGAAATAAATATCCATACCATTGGAAATTCCACCCTGAATTCCACCTGAAAGGTTAGATTTTGTGGTAAAATCTGTATTGAAAGCATCATTATGTTCTTTTCCTGTCATTTTGGCACCGCAAAAACCGCTTCCATACTCAAATCCTTTGCAGGCATTGATGTTAAGCATCGCTTTTGCCAGTTCAGCCTGAAGCTTGGAAAATACAGGTTCACCAATTCCTACAGGAACATTTTTGATCACACAGGTAATGGTTCCGCCAATGGTGTTGCCTTCTTTTTTGATTTCTTTGATTCTTTCGATCATCTTTTCTGCTGTTTCAGCATCCGGGCAGCGTACTTCATTGCTTTCCGTTTTTGAAAAGTCTAAGGCCTGATAGGGCTTTTCACAGAAAATATCACCTACCGAAGAAACGTAAGCGTTGATTTCAATGTCTGATAAAAGCTGTTTAGCAAGTGCTCCGGCAACCACCCAATTGATGGTTTCTCTGGCTGAAGATTTTCCGCCTCCACGATAATCCCTTATTCCGAATTTCTGATCGTACGTGAAATCTGCATGACTTGGGCGGTATGCATTGGCGATATGATCATAGTCCTTTGATTTCTGATTTTCGTTTTCGATGATAAAACCGATAGGAGTTCCTGTTGTTTTCCCTTCGAAAATACCAGACAGGAATTTTACCGTATCACTTTCTTTTCTTTGGGTAACAATAGCGGACTGCCCGGGTTTTCTGCGGTCAAGCTCATACTGAACCTGATCGAGATCTACCGTTAAACCTGCCGGGAAATTATTGATAATGCCGCCATAGGCAGCGCCGTGACTTTCTCCAAATGTTGTAAGACTGAGAAGATTACCTAATGTATTGAACATGATACAAAATTACCTATTTTTCTTCAGATAATAAAGTTTCTGCATTAGTTCTGTTTATCAGTGTTTTTGATAGTATGAATAACCTTTTCTGCTTCTTTCTTTTCTTTGGGGGACAGTTTTTTCCAGATGAATCCCTTTTTTATATTTTTTTCATCTATACACTGTGGGAAAATTCCTGAATGTACATCGTCTGAAAGGAAACTTTCTGAAATCGCAGGAAGAGGAGTGTCAAAATTAAAAGGATAGTTTTCGGAAATATTAAACCTTAAGTTTCCTACTTCAAATGTATTGTATTTTTTATACTGATAGACAGAAGGTTTATACAATTGCTCTTTTTTAAATCCAGCCATAAAACTTCCGGGTCTGAAACTAGGAATGTACTGTTGGATAAAAGAGGGAAGTGTGAGAATGAACATCAAAATCAGGCTGCCGGCTGCAAAGATAAATACTGATCTTTTCTTGTTAAAATACTGAAACAGTACTACGAAAAATATTACAAAAAATACATCAATAAAAAAGCGGTACTGAGCGGAAAAAAGTAAAACAAATATGCTTTTTATCAGCAGTGACAGGCAGATTATGGTGATAATCCTTTTCTTTTTAAAGAAAGCAAAAGCGGTAAACAGGATAAGGCTTATGATAAAAAGAAGGTTGATCTTTGATTTAATCCCTTTTAAGGTGAGCCAGTTTTTAACGTGATCCCTAAAAGTAAACTTCTGAATTTCTTCATAGGAGTACTGCATATCAAATGTTTTTTGAATGGCATATTGTGAAGAAGTATTCAATATATCAGGATTAGGTTTCCATCCTATTCCAAGATCTGCAATAGCAACAGGGAAAACCGGGTAGCCGAATGTCCATATGTTTTTAATAAAAAATAACAGGAGTATTGAAAACCCAAAGATCAGACTGCTGAATTTAGTTTTAAGGGTAAAAACAGTAAAGAAGAAAGTCAGGATCGGAAGCCATATCATGGTGGGTTTTATCGCAAAAACAAAAGCTGAAAAGGCAAAAAGAAGATTGGACTTTTTATTTCCGGTCAGTATTTCATTCAGAATAATTAAGGAGAGGGTGATCACAGGAAGATCCGGAGATGGTGATTGTGAAAAAAGAAGCAATATTGGTAGAAAGCATAATTGTATCCAGCTTTTTCTCTCAAAAATATACATTACATATATGATAAGAAGAAGAGCATTAATTCTTAAAAACGGATCTGAGAAGCCAGAAAATCCAGCCTGGAAAATATGCCATACCGACATTTGTCCCAAGGTAAGATCCAGATTGGAAATACCTTTTACCAGACCATATTCTGTAAGCCATTGTATTGTAGGGACATAATATCCGAAATGATCCAATATATAAGGATAGAAAGAACTACAATACAGGATAATCATTGAAATACCTGCTATCAGGGTAATGTCTTTTTTTGAAAAATAATAAAAATACTGATATAATTTATTCCTGAAAAAAAAGAAAAGACCTGTCAATATAACGGGGATTTCTATATATATATTAATAGGAATAAAAAAAGCTAAAATGGTCCAGATGAGACTTAATCCTAATATTCCGGACAATATATTTGCTGAAATGCCTTCATACAGCGATCCGAAAAAAGATCCTGTGATCTTCCCCCAGCCTGCCAGAACCGGGATGATAAGAATACAGGAAAAGAGAAGTAGGACCATAAAAAAAGATTGCTTAAAAATAAGCAATCTTTACATGTTATCGTGAAAAATATTAATTACGAGGCTGTACTCTTCCGTCTTTTCTGTCCTGTGATCTACCGATAGTATATCCGGTTGCACCACCAACTACACCACCAATCACGGCACCAAGACCTCTGTTTTTCTTAGCGATAATCGCTCCTGCAGCAGCTCCACCTACGGCACCAATGATTGTTCCTTTGGCTGCCTTACTCATCCCTTTTTTCTGCTGGGTTGTACCTTGTGAAGCATTGCTTCCGTTGTTTGCATAATTTCCGCTTCCTGAATTGGAATTGGACCCTCTGTCTCTGTATATGGTTTTTGTTTCTCTTATGATCTGAGGTTTTGAATTATTGGCTGCTGCAGTTTTTGATTTTTTATCTTCTGCAATGCTGTCTGCCTTTTTCTGAGCTTCATATACCAGCTTTTCTTTTTCAATAGCCAGTTTCTGTTTTTCTATTTCAAGCTGTCTGGCCTGAAATTCAAGTTTCTGCTGTTCCAGAGACTTTTCTGCTGTCCTTTCGTCTTTCTTGCAGGCCGTTAGTAAAAAAACGGATAAAAAACCTGCTAATACTATCTTTTTCATAATTCAAATTTTAATAAGTAGTTTCCACCAAAACGGTTTCTGCTTTGTTTGTATTTTCAATTATGAAGCCAAATTTTAGTTAAAGGATGTTAAAAAAGATAAAAAATGTAAATTTTTTGATCGGGTGTTGGATATAAGTGAGACTTAAACGAGGATTCAGCCCGTGTTGATCATAGTATTTTGGAGTGGATCTGTTTTATTTATTCTGATGTAATTATTAGTTCATGAATGATTTTTATTCAGTTCATATGAATGAATTATTTTTGTTTTACCAAATTACTTTATTATGAAAAAAACAATTTTTATGGCACTTGCCTTGGCAGGAATGTCGGCTGTTGCCCTTTCGTGTTCATCCAATGATGATATTACGGATGTCCAGATTCAGTCTAATGAAAAGAAATCAGATCCAGCAAAAGAAGTTTCTAAAACAAAATCGTATAAGATTAGGTTTGGGCTTTTATCTCAAAACGGAACCAAAATCCTTTCAGGGAATCATGATGTAGGCAGTTTTCTTGCCGAAAATATCGATACCGGTGAAGTATATGATACTTACTATAGTGGTGGTTTTCAGACTCTGCCTCAATATTATGAGGGGATTCCGGCAGGAAATTATATTTTCTCTGCGATGCAGGGACAAGGAGGATGGACTGGTTATGGTTCTGTTACCATGACTGTATCTGATGCTCAGGTAGATAATGATGGATTTGTTACCGTGTATATTCCTGTAACCTGGTCCGAATAACTTTGTAGGCAAAGAAATATTTAAATAACTTTGTTATTCTCAGGCTTGAGTTTTAGTCTTTGTAGTTTTTATTTCACTTTGTTTGGAAATTTATGTTAAATTTAGCGCCATAAAAACTGAAAAACTACTAACTATGGAGACTTTTGACTATTCATTTGTTTTTAACCTGAGTATTGCATTTGTTTTATCGATGCTTATTATTTTAGGATGTTATTTTATCCTTAGGAAAATAAACCATAAATCCGGCTTTTGGTGCTACAGTTATGATTTTCCTTATTGGAGAAAGTATAATAAAAAGAAATAAGACAAGAATTGTCCATGAAATTCTGTTTGGATTTTTCTGAATAGATTTTTTTCATCATTTGTGTTTTTAGGCCTCCTGAAAAGGGGGCCGTTTTTGTGGAGATAATCAGGAAAGGCAGGAAAAATTAATATGACCTCTGAGGATAGTCAAAACAGTATTAACAGAATAAAAAACTCCCCATTTCTGGGAAGCCTTCTTTGTTATATATTGAATGTTACTTTTACTTTGTTGATCAGCCTGTGCAGCTTTTGAGTCTGATAGTTCAGAAGCTGATAGATTTCCTGCTGATTAGTATACGTCTCGGGAACTTTCTGATTATTAATTTTGCGGATTCCCCTTCTCTTCATGGTTTCATGGATGACTTTCGCGAAAGATTCTTTTGCTCCCTGCTTGGAACTTTGCTGAGAAATGCCGTTAGAATGAAGCCTGTATAGGTACAATGGTTCTTTAATATATTTTACGTCTCCGTGCTCAAGTATTTTTAAATACAAATCCTGATCTACTGCACTTTTAAGAGCGGGATTAATTCCTGAAGTCTTTAAATAGGTTTCTTTTTTAAACGTGAAGAAATGAGCAAATTGAGTAGGACAATTAAAGAAATAGCGGCTGTTATAGATTTGCTTGGTTCCTGCATATACCTTTTCTGGGATAAGATTTTCATCGCACAGCATCATCTGGGAATAGGTAGCTGCAATGTCGCTGTTGTTGATGAATTCCTGTATTGTTTTTTCTAAAGCATCCGTATATAAAGCATCATCAGGATCCAGATAGGCGCAGATTTCCCCGGTTGCATATTTCATGCATTCTCTTTTGGTATAGCCGCAGCCTTGATTGGATGGATTATGATAGATTTTGAAACGAGGATCATTTTTAATGACCGCTTCAATTATTTCTACAGAATCATCCGTAGAGGCATCATCAACAATTATAACCTCCCAATTTCTATAAGATTGGCTGATCAGAGAGTTATAGCAGTCTTTAAAATACTTCCCATTATTATAGTTGGCTATAAGTATAGAGAATCTTATCACGATATATTGAATTAATATTTTTTTGTAAAACTAAGAAATAAAATACCGGAAAAATATAACCTGGATCATGGTGTATTTTATAAATTTTTATTATTTTTTAAGAATTATGATTGATAATTGACTTTTTGTAATGAATTATTTGTATGAATATGTTAAAATAAAAATGATTCATTGAAGATTATTGCACCTGAATTGTACTTAATATAATATTGTAATTTTAGAAAAAAATAAACTATAATTAACGAACTGTTGTAAAAAATTTTCTATCGTTATAAATATGGCATAAATGATAAATACATGTTCTTTTTTTGATGGAATATTATTTCATCAGAAATATAAAATGCATCACGGATTTTCCATTCTCATGAAAACAGGAATAGGCAGAATCTACTATTCATGATATAAAAACTTTCTTTCATCATTTGTGTTTTTTGGGTCTTTATTATTGGAGATTTTTTAAGCATGGAATAATTTTTATTCATTATAGATTACCCTTCCGTCAAACGGTTCACTCCAGCAGATAAAAATAAGATCATTAAGTCTTTTAATTTCTGCCTGGATTACTTCATATTCACCCTGTCTGTTTTTTCTTTCAACAATCAGGTCCAGACCTTTACCAATCTCATCAATTTTAAATTCCAGCTGATATTCATTCTGATCTTTCTCAAAGTCTTCTTTTTTGAAATTTCTGTGTGCCATGGTGTAAAGTTTTAAGGTTTGTTTTGTTATTGAATAAATTATGCCAAATGGGCTTATATTATTTATGTTTTATTGTGCTGGTTTTGTTTGAATGAAAAAACTCTCCTGTAAAGAGAGTTTAAAAAAAAGATAATAATGATGGAAATGGGATGATGTTGTCCAAATATACTGAGAAAGACTACCGTTATCATATGACCTGAGTCATAAAATAGAGAATTGGGATTATCTTACTTTTGAATTGAAATCCTTTATATATTATATTTTCATCACTTTATACATGCTTGTGGCCTCCTTTATAAAAAAGGAGGCTTTTTATTTCAGGGGTAGGGAGATAAAGATCAGTAAATTCATAGCAAAGAGACACATTGGGAAGGTTGTTTTTGTGAAGGAATATTGACACTTATCTGAGCCAGTTGCAGCACCCGAAAAAACAATAGGGTAAGAATCGAAAGTAATTTCAAGTGTATATGTTTTTAGGAAAGATACAAAAAGTATTTTCCGTTTTTTTTACGTTTGGCACGATTTTTCAATGTAATGTAGCAACTCATGTTTAATTTGAGTTTTCATGGTTATTAGTTTTTATCCCCGAAGCAATTCGGGGATTTTTTTGTTTTGTATTTAAAGGAGATATTCTTTGTGAAATCATTATGATTTTTTCTAATTAAATTGCATAAAAACATTGAACTTTGCCATTATTTATTAAAAGATAATACAGGTTTTTATGATTACAACCATATTATGCAATAAATAATTTATTGTATATTCGCGGCAGTTCATATTACAGTCCTATGAAAAACTAGTACTTTTTTAATGCCTTCCGTTTTCGGAGGGCATTTTAATTATAAGATTGAGTGCGAATCATTTGAAAAATCAGCAAGTGAGTAAAAAAATATTGTGCCGGACTGAAAACTTGTGGAGGTATTTTTTTATTAATCGTTAAGTTAAACTAAGGATAAATAATTTGGACGTTAAGATAAACAAGACCGCTTCGCTTATCCTTGAAATACAAAAGATTTTTGTATTACTTTGCTAAGTTTAGACTCAGTGAAATAAAAGAAAAAACCTCTAAAAATCTATAAATAGATGATTAGAGGTTAAAGAGGTACCTAGCGGATTCGAACCGCTGTAGATGGTGTTGCAGACCACTGCCTAGCCGCTCGGCCAAAGTACCATGTCTTTACCATTTTTAGGTGTGCAAATATAGCAAAATATATGATTCAACAAAAATTTTTTAAGCAATTTCTTTTGTGCCCATGCTGTTTATCTCCTCTTTGCGCTGTTTATCAAGGGTATATTTTTTTATATTCACCACTCTGGTATCGCTCCAGTTGTCATGCCATCCGTTGCTTCCCAGGAAAGACAGTATATCAAAAGGCACTAATCTGGAAATATTTCTTATAAAAAATTCCTGCAGAGTAGGTATTGTGCCGTCGGTACTCATTACTTTGGTTCCTGTAACATATTTACCAATGGTTCTTCCTTTTGTAAAATATTCCATGAAAAACAGATACAGAAAATAAACTGTTGTGGTTATCAAAATATCCTCAAATCTGCTCAATGTAGATAATTTGTTTGCAATATTCAGAAAAAAATCAATACTTAATAACTCGTATGAAAGTACAGAAAAGGTTCCATACAGGAAAAAAAGAGCGTATACTACAATCCGGTCAATAATAAAATTAGCCAGCCTGAGACCTTGTGAGGCTTTATTGTCCTCAATAATTTTAAAAAGTTTTTTCATAGCTATAGGTATTAGTTTTTTATCAGTTTATAGGCCGCTAACCGTTAATTTTAAGGATGCGTTGGTATCAATAACAGCTGTGATACCTGAAGGATTCATGAGAATTTTTCCCGGTTTCAGACTGAATACTTTTCCATTCATTTTTAAGCCTTTATAATATTCTTTGTTGAAAGCTTCTTCAATACTTTTTTTAGAGGCGAGTTCCAGATCCTGGGTTGGAATTCCGTATTCATCTTCAATCATTTTTACGATTTTCCCCTTAAACAATAGGGTAGCGGTTTTCTGCAGGATATTGGCAGTTTTAAGGTTGAATTTTGTGTTAGACAATACAATTTTCTTTTTCGCATCATCATACACCGGAATACCGGATATCAGGGCCCGTCCGTTGACATATCCTTCGGTTTCCGCTTCAATAACCACCCTGTCATCAATGCCGTATACTCTGATGTCTTTAATTTTCACTTTAGACCCTCGAACATCATATTCTTTGTTTAAAAACATATTTCTTGCAATATTCGAAGCTTCGGTAAAAGGAATATTGGCGGTTGTCTGAAGCAAAAATTGATCAGCCAGTGCAGAAGATACAGTGAAATTGCCCACAGTTTTTATCGGCTGGGTAGCTGCAGGTTTACTTCCTGTAAATGTTTCAGAATACACATCAATCCCGATATTGGTATCGATTTGGTTTCCATAAAATTTCAACGGAGTAATATTAACGCTGATTGGGCTTACTTTCAGCCAGGTATTATATTCTTCTGAAATATTAAAAGGCTGAGAAAAAACATTCCACGCCATTACAGCATACTGCTGAAAATTCAACTGGGTAGTCATCTGCTGGTCGATCGTTTTGCTGAATTTTTCTTGTTGCTCTTTCAGGCTTTTTTCAACAATAGAGGTTATGGGGATCTGAATCTTCCCATAGTCCAGTACCGGTTTGCTTACCCATCTGAACCCATTAGGCCGGGTAGTTGTAGATATGGTCCAGTTATTATTGAATGTAATAGAGGTATTAAAAGACATCACTGTTTCAAAGGTTGTATTCTGATAGGAGTAAACCCCTAATGTGCCAATACCTTTCTCTGCCCAGATTCTTAACGGAACCTCGATCAGTATATTCTGACTGGTGCCACCTACCAAACGAATCGGGCGGGTTTTCCAGACCTTTACCTTAAACTGATCGTTGTTGTTATCCGTATAAGAATCATCCTGATACACCAGATCTTTTACAGTAGCATTGATCATATTGCTGATCTCCGAAAGAGGAATTGTTACCGGCATTGTAATGCTGGACTTCATCTTGGGAAAATTATAAACAGGAGCCTGGCTGGCTGTATTGGTCTGGCCGAAAATGAT
This sequence comes from Chryseobacterium sp. 2987, assembly GCF_031456375.1. Lineage (NCBI taxonomy): Bacteria > Pseudomonadati > Bacteroidota > Flavobacteriia > Flavobacteriales > Weeksellaceae > Chryseobacterium > Chryseobacterium sp. 2987. The sequence continues at coordinate 90,319 of NZ_JAVDUN010000004.1, read as the reverse complement.
GCCAAAACTTAGAAGAAATAATATTTTGATGGATTTCAATGTTTTATGTTTTTTGTAAAACGAAAATAATAATTTTTAATGATTATCAGGTTTGAAACTTTTTTCCAGTTCAATGCTGGCTCCTTTCATTTCTCCCTGCATAGGAGGTGAGGTTTTGGTTACTCTTAACTTAATGTAGGAAACCTGTGGGAAACTTTCATGAATCTTTAAAATAATCCTTCCTGCAACATGTTCCAGAAGCTTAGATTGAATGGCCATTTCCTGATGGATGATGGCGTTGATATCTGCATAGCTTATGGTGTCATTCAGATCATCGGTTTCTGCTGCTTTCCATAGATCAGTATGCAGCTCTGCATTTAAAATATAGTAGGTACCGATGATGTTTTCTTCTGGAAGCACTCCGTGATAGGCATATATTTTAATATCTTCAAGATATATTTTGCTCATTGTTTTATTTTTATTCAGCAAAAATCGTTTTAATTCTTCAAAATCCGGAGCTATTTCTGTAGTTTTTTTATCCATTTTTATCAGATGGTTTAATGATGCCGGAATCTCTGAGATAGTATGGGTGGCTTTTTCTATGGCATCAGGAAATTTTACAAGATGTACGGTCCCTAAAATAATCCCTTTTTTACCCGGATTTTTACCCAGATACTTTTCCAGTGTGTTGATGCGACAGCATCATGAGGATCTGTGAGCTAATTATGATGGTGGAAAAGATCAGAAATTGTCTGAAGGGTTTCGCTGTCACTTATGGAATATCCGAAAATTTTATTTTTCAGAAGACTGGACTGATGGTTAAATAATTCCATAATTCTTACAAAATTGCTTGGATTTCCACATCCATGGCGTTGGAAAGGGTAAAAACCGCTTAAGACTATTTTTGTTAAGGGCAGCAATAAAATATTCAGCAGGCAGTCCTCTGAAATGAGCGACAAGTCCGGCGAGGACATTCCAAAGTTTCGGCTGGGAACACTTATTACGGGATCTGTTTTCTCATATTGATGCCATTGCTTTACAGGGCAAGTGTCCAAATTATTTGGAAATAACATCATTTTTTACAGACAATTTGTATGATAAGAATAGAGTGTTTTCTCTGAATAGAAAAAATGTATACATCTTTTAATCAGTATTTTAAAATTATTCACTCTGTTTTGAAAAATAAATATTATCTTTAAGATACAAACTTAAAACAAGATCAATATGAAAAATTTAAAGAAACTGAACCGAGAAAGTTTAAAGTCAATTAAGGGAGGTGATGTATGTTATGAAAACTGTCCTCCGGGACCTTACGGGCCAGGATTACCAAGATCCTGTGATGCTTTTCATGCGTTGCCTGCCTGCTGCCAATCCAGAGTATTGGTACATGCCGACTGCTTTCCTCAATAGGTTAACACGAGTGTTGTGAAAACAGTGCTTTTTTGATTTTTAAAAATTTCATCGGATTTCTACAAAAGACTTATAAAGTGACGCACTTATTTAAAAACTCGTTGCATCTGCTAATTGATGCTTTGTTTTGAATAAAAAAGATTTCATTTTCGTATGACAAAGAACAAATAAATCAACCTGAATTATTATGAAAAATTTAAAAAAACTTTCAAGAGAAGAGAAAAGTAAGATCAGCGGTGGTTTTACCGAATTTCAAATTGAGACTTGCGGTGGTGCGGCGTATGTATGCTTCCGTGGAGGCGGTGCATGGGGATGCTGGAGAAAACCGGGCGGAACCTGCTATCCTCCGATGGTGTAATGCGGGAAAATATAAATCCAAAAACAAATTATTATGAAAAAATTATCAAGATCACAGTTGAAAAGAATGAATGGTTCCGGATGTCCAGGGGGATGTCCTTATCCTCCAGGAACAACTTTTGGGCCTCCCGGATCAGGAGCATCCCGTACCTGCCAGCAGTATTCGGTGCTGTCTGATTGTTGCAAAACGCAATATTTCTTAATGCCTGCCTGCGTAGGTCCTGTTACTTCTTAAACAGGATGGTAAACATCTGCATTTATACTATTTTGTTTGCCTGTAGATAATCTTATTTTACGGCAGACTAATTTAGGGGAATTAAAAAAGCACTGTTTTCGCAGTGCTTTTATTTATTTTGAAATTTTCTTTTTAGGAATAACAAGTTGAGAACTCAGATTGGGAAAATATTTTCTCATGGTCTGAATATCTTTTCCTGAAGTGTCTATAAATTTCCAGTTTTTACCATTATTACCAGATACAGCGATCATGTAATAATCTGCATTGATATTTCCTTTAGGAGTATCCATCTGTATTTTTTGATGGACAACGGCCTGCTGCTCATTTTTTACTGTAATAATATCTGAGACATCAGAAAAATCAACTTTTTTAAAATGATGGCCCTGCTTGTTCATGGTATCCATTGCAGCTACGGAAACATTGATCATCTTCTTTTTGCCGCCCATCATTTTTATAACTCCCTCATGAACATAGCTGCTGAAAACATCATAGTTTTTATTCATAAAGGCCTGTCTCATTTCATAAGCCTGCTTTAAAACAGTCTCTTTCTGAGAGGTCTGTGAGAAACAAATATTGATAACAAACAAACATGCAATGAAAAACAGTTTTTTCATTATTTGATTGATTTTGAAAGATCCAGCATCGCTTCAATTGGCTTCAATGCCTTTAATCTTAATTCTTCGTCGATAAGAATTTCCGGAAGTTCATATTTCATGCACAGATACAATTTTTCCATGGTGTTTCTTTTCATATAGAAACACTCTGAGCAGTTGCAGCTTTCATCAAAAACAAGAGCAGGAATCAGTTCTTTGTGTGGAGCACGCTTTCTCATCTCATGCAGAATTCCTTCTTCCGTGGCGATAATGAATTTCTGGCAGTCGTCTTTTTCCACATAATTCAGCAGGGCTGAGGTAGAACCGATGAAGTGGGCCAGCTTTAAAACGGCTTCTTCACTTTCCGGGTGTGCAATTAATTTTGCATCAGGAGATTCTGCCAGCTGTTTTGCAATTCTTTCCATGGAAAATGCTTCGTGAACGACACAACTTCCGTCCCAAAGAATCATATCACGGCCGGTTTTCTGGGATAAATATCTTCCCAGGTTTTTATCCGGTGCAAAGATAATCGGGCGGTCTTTCGGAAGAGCTTCAATAACGGTTTCAGCATTGGAACTGGTTACGATAATATCACTTTCTGCTTTTGTTTCAGCATTACAGTTGATGTATGTTGCAATTAAGGCATTAGGATGCTGTTCGCGCATTTTTCTTAATCCTTCCCCTGAGCATCCATCTGCCAGTGAGCATCCTGCCATCGTATCAGGAAGAACTACTTTTTTAGTCGGGTTTAAGATTTTAGCAGCTTCTGCCATGAAATGTACTCCACAGAATACAATCATATCAGCGTTGGTGTCTTTGGCCTGTCTTGCAAGTTGTAAAGAATCTCCCAGAAAGTCAGCAATATCCTGAATTTCTCCCGGCTGGTAGTAGTGGGCGAGAATTACAGCATTTTTTTCTTCCTTAAGTTTAAGAATGGCTTTTACCAATTCTTCACCCTGAGGGATCATTATATCTTTAATATCCAGATATCCCCTCACAGGAATAGCTGCTTTGGCTTTTTCTAATGTTTCGATACTCATATCAGCCTCAATTTTTTTAATTACAGAAATTATAAATCAATAAATCAGAAGTTAAGTTTTCTGACTTTCGGCTTTTAATTTCCAATAAAATTTTTTATTAAACTTTCTATTTCTTTTTTTGCTTCATCAAGATCAGTGTTAATCACAATCCTGTCAAATTCTGCAGCATAGGCCATCTCTTCTTCTGCCTTAGCTACACGGATTTTGATGGTTTCTACATCATCTGTGTTTCTGGAAATCAATCTTCGTTCCAATTCTTCAATGGAAGGTGGTTCAATGAAGATTGAAAGGGATTTTTCTCCGAAATATTTTTTCAGAGAGATTCCTCCTTTTACATCTACATCAAAGATCACTACTTTCCCTTGCTTCCAGATCTTTTCCACTTCAGATTTTAAAGTACCGTAATATTTATCAGTATATACTTCTTCATATTCTACAAAAGCATCTTCTGAAATTTTCTGTCTGAATTCATCAGGACTTAAAAAATGATAGTCTACGGCATGTACTTCGCTGCCTCTCGGCTGCCGTGTAGTGCATGAAATTGAAAATTCCAGTTCCGGAAAAGTTTCCAGAGAATGTTTTACCAATGTAGTTTTTCCGCTTCCTGAAGGCGCTGAAAATATGATTACTTTATCCATTTAGGTTTTAGAGATTGTTAGATCATAGACATAAGACCGGGATCTTATGTCTGTAAGTCTTTTGTCTATAATACGTTGAGCGTCTGTTCTTTAATTTTTTCCAGGTCATCCTTCATTTTAACGACCAGCTTCTGGATTTCAGCATGGTTTGCTTTTGAACCCAGAGTGTTGATTTCTCTTCCGATTTCCTGTGAAATAAAACCAAGTTTTTTTCCATTGAAATCCTCGTTGTCCATTACTTCTTTGTAATATTTCAGATGCTGGGTAAGTCTTACTTTTTCTTCTGAAATATCAAGTTTTTCAGTGAAATACGCCATTTCCTGATAAAAACGGGTTTCATCAACATTTTCAAACTCTTTTAACGTTTTCTGATAACGTTCCTTCACACTTACAATTCTTTCTTCTTCAAAAGGAATAACCTGCGAAAGGTATTTATCAATATTCTGAACATTTCTTTCCAGTTCTTCATGCAGGATTTTACCTTCCGTTCTTCTGAACTCTTCGAAACGGTCAACAGCCGCATTTACAATCTTTGCCAGTGCTTCCCATTCTCCTTCTGTAAGTTCGTCAGGTCTGGAAGTAATAGCGTCAGGCATTCGTACGGCCATTTTCAGGTATTCAAAATCAGGGCCGTCTGAAGCGATGTTTCGGAGCTCATTGATATAAGAGTCAATTAAACTTTTATTGATCTTCACATCATTGGATTCCTCAAGGTTCTCCAGATTGATGTAGCAGTCTACCTTGCCGCGGATAATTCTGTCATTCAGAATTTTTCTGATATCGAATTCTTTTTCTTTATAGCGTAAAGGAACTTTGATATTCAAATCAAAGCTTTTGCTGTTCAGAGATTTAATATCTATTGTAATCTTTTTTCCTTCAAAAACATCTTCGGCTCTACCGAATCCGGTCATTGATAAAATCATAGTTTTTTATTGTTGTACAAAGATAAACATTTAAATTAGCACTGTGAAATCTCTTAAGATTCCATCTGACCGATAAAATAATGAATTTGAGCTGATGAAAAACTTAATTTCTGTCGTAGGACCTACCGGCATCGGCAAAACAAGACTGGCCATTGACCTTGCAAAATATTTCAATACGGAAATTATTTCCTGTGATTCCAGACAGTTTTTTAAAGAAATGAAAATAGGGACGGCGGCTCCTTCAGAAGAAGAACTGGCGGAAGCGCCCCATCATTTCATCGGTAATCTTTCGGTTCAGGAATATTACTCCATTGGACAGTATGAAGAAGATGCACTGAAAAAACTCAACGAACTTTTTAAAGACCATGACACCGCTATCCTTGTCGGTGGAAGTATGATGTATGAAAAAGCCGTGATTGAAGGGCTGAACGATCTGCCGGAAGCGGATGAAGATAATCAGAAAAAACTTCAGGAGATTTTTGAAAATGAAGGGATAGAAAAACTTCAGGAGATTTTAAAAGAACTGGATCCGGAATATTTTGCTGTTGTAGATTTTCATAATCACAGAAGGCTTTTACGGGCCATTGACGTTATTTGGCAGACGAATAAAAAATATTCAGAACAGATTGCTGTTTCCCAGGATTCAAGAGATTTCAATGTGATTCGCATCGGAATTGAAGCTCCGAGAGAAGATCTCTATGACAGAATCAACAGAAGGGTAGACCTAATGATGGAGAATGGCTTACTGGCCGAAGCGGAAGGTCTGGAAAAATTTAAAGATTTAACCGCTTTGAACACGGTTGGTTATTCAGAACTTTTCAGATATTTTGACGGGGAATGGGATCTGGAATTTGCTGTTTCGGAGATCAAAAAGAACAGCCGGAGATATGCCAAACGTCAATTAACCTGGTATAGAAAAGCGGACGATATTTATTATTTGCAATTGGGATATTCGCAGAAGGACTTTGATGAATTAATTGAGTATATTACCAAGGGAATCATGTAAAGGTTTTTTATTTTGATACAATAAATTTTCGTAATAAATGATCAAGATAAGGATTGAAGTTGGGAGCTGGAAGAGGGAAGCTATAAAGGTTATCAATACTATAAGTGTTGATGTCTTTTTACTCTTTTATGATCTTAAAATTTTATTTAAAATATCAAAGATTTCTATTATTCTCGCAGATACTGCGGATTGAGCAATTTTTTTTACCCATAAGAATCTCTTTCTTCCAGCTTTTGTACTTAAACTCCTTAACCGAATTCAGGTTAAATAGTAAAACTTCAAATCTCAAACCTCAAATCTCAAATTTTACATCGTTTTCTTACAATTGATAGATTGTTTGCCTTGTGTTAATTTAGCTCCGGTTACGTTGCCTTTTTTATTGAATGTAAAATCAAATTCTGCATCATTTTCCGGAGAATAAAAAATATTCTTATTTTTTGGGATTAACAATCTTTTTTCTCCTTCTTTTCCATTATTATACATGCTTAAAAATAAATGATTTTTCCCGGCTTTTGAAATCTGAAATTTAGCTACAGTGATTACTCCAGCCAATCTTGCATTATAAACACCTGTAAACTTATCGGTAGATGGTGAAATTTCACTTTCATATTTGGAGAAATCCGGATAAATATATTTTTTCCTATAGTATTTGGAAAGTATTCCGATGGCAATTGTATTGAGCTTAACCGTATTTCCATTAGAAAAAATAACCAGAGAGAGTTTATCATCGGGAAAATAGCTTACAGTTGAATGAAATTCATCTATTCTGCCGGTATGTCCATAGCCTGTTTTTTCATAGAATGGAGCAATTTGTAGTCCATAGCCGAATGCTTTTGTATTGGCGGTCTCCATTTGAGCAAGAGAGTTTTTGGAAACCAGCTTACCATTGAAGAGTGCATCCATTAGTTTGGTAATATCTTCAGTGGTGGAAACAACCGCACCTGCTGAAAGAGTAAAGCTGGGATGAGTATCGGTTTCTTTTAACCATTTTTCTCCATTGTACAGATATGAAATATTCCTTTTGCCATATTCGCTTTCGGAAGTTTCATAATAGGTGTTTTTCAGGTCTAATTGATTAATAATTCTTTGCTTCAAATTTTCTTCGAAAGATTTTCCGGTTAAGTTTTCGATGATATAGCCTAACAATACATAATTGGAATTGCTGTAGGAACTATCTTCCCCCGGTTTGAAATCGGGTTTGCCGAGATTAATAAGCTTCAGTATTTCATCCTTTGAAAAAACTTTGTTTTTTTTGCTGTAATAATCTTCCCATTGCAAATAATCGTAAATTCCGCTTGTATGGTTGAGCATATTTCCAATGGTGATTTTTTCCGAATTTTTAATGTTAGGAAAATATTGATTCAGCTTAGAGTTTAAAGAAAGCTTCCCTTCTTCTATTAATTGAAATGTGATAATTGCTGTGAAAATTTTAGTCACTGAACCAATTCGATATTCATTGGAACTGTTTGGAAATTTGTTGAAATTTCCGGTGTAGATTGTTTCTCCGTTTTTTTGAAGCAAAACACTTCCTGAAAAAGCATTTTTTTCCTGCAGGTAATTCAATAAACTATCAATTGATTTTTTGTAATTGGGATTTTGTGCTGACAGAATTCCAAAAAAATTCAAAATAAATATCAGATATACTTTCTTCATTGTTAATTATTTTGCAACAAATAAAATAACATTTTTGATTTATTTCAGCAGTTTTTTGACCAATGAGACTAAAATCGTGACGTATAGTCTGCTGTTTAAAATGATATTGTTTGTCCATAAAAAATAAACGATGGTGTAAAAAATAGGTAGACCGCTATTAAAAATATTTAAATTTAAGGTTTTATAAAAATAGGTAATGAAGATATTAAAAGGGGATCAATTTCTTAGGTTGCTGCTAAACATAGTATTTATAGTTTTAATATTATTTGTTTCGGCAAACAATAATCATAAAAATTACCCTTTAAGCTATATTTTTCTATATAATATACTCCTTTTTGTACCTGCATACATCAATAATTTATGGCTTCTCCCTAAGCTGAACCGCGACAAAAATATAAGAAGATACTTAACCATTGTTATTATACTTTTTTTGTTTTCCGTCATTATATTGGGGCAATATCTAAAGTACTTGTATGATCATTTTAATACCTCTGAACTTGTTGATTTTACACCCATCGCAGCTACCGCTTTAGCTCCTGAAAAAGTAGAAAAATATCAATATTATTTTGATGTTTTTCCGGGAATCGTTATTGTGATGCTTATTCTGGCGATAGGTTATTCTATACAGACCTTTTTATTGAGAATTAAAAAAGAAGAAGAGGCAAAAACTCAGCAAAACATAGCAGAACTTAGTTTGTTAAAATCACAAATAAGCCCTCACTACCTTTTTAATGTGCTTAACAGCCTGTATGCTTTAGCTCTTAAAAAGTCTGAAGAAACACCGGATGTCATTTTAAAAATGTCTGATATTTTACGATATTCTCTATATGAAACACAGGAAAAAGAAATTGCCATTAGCCACGAAATACATATCCTGAATATGTATATGGATATAGAAAAGTTAAGAATGCCTGAAAACGCAAGTATTTCTTTCCAGCATTCGGTAAAAGATCCTGTTAAAATTGCGCCGATGCTTTTATTGCCTTTGATAGAAAATGCTTTCAAGCACGGCATTGATTCTACCGTTGAAGCTTCTTATATTAGGGCAGCATTAACCTGTAGCCATAATAGCCTTATATTCGTTTGTGAGAATAGTTTTAAAGAGCTTCAAAAGAAAGAAATCGGAGGAATTGGTATTGAAAACATCCGCAAACGTTTGGAATTATTATACCCTGGAAATCATCGGTTAGAAATAAAAAAGTACAAAGATGTTTTTAACGTTATCCTTGAAATAAAATTATAAAAAAATGGACAAAATAAGATGCTTAATCGTAGATGATGAAAAACTGGCCCAGGAGGTTCTGGTACATCATATTTCAAGGTTTGATGTTTTACAGCTGGAAGGAATCTGTAATAATGTTTTTGAACTGATTGCTTTTTTAAACAGAGACAAAAATATCGATTTGATTTTTCTAGATATTAAAATGCCTGAGATCAACGGAAATGACTTTGTTATCATGTTTAATAATCCTCCTGCGATTATTTATACCACAGCGTACAATCAATACGCTCTGGAAGCTTTCGATCACAATGCGATAGATTATTTGTTAAAACCAATTTCCTTGGATCGCTTTTCTAAAAGTGTACAAAAAGCAACTCAAATTCTGGAGACGAGACAAAAATTTGTTCCTGTGACAATGGAAGAAAATAACGATTGTTTTTATGTAAAAAGTGATAAGCGATTGGTGAAGATTGATCCTAAAGAACTTATTTATATTGAAGGGATGGGAAATTATATCTGCCTGTATACCGAAAACGATAAAGTGATGATTCACGGAACACTGAGCTCAACTGAGGAAAGCTTAAAGCAGCTGAATTATATTTGCAGAGTACACAAATCATTTTTTGTCAATCTGAATAAAATCAGTTATTTGGAACAGCATGTCATTTCATTGATCAATAAAAAAAATATTCCTATTGGATTAAGCTATCGTGATCAGGTTTATGAAAAATTAAAGATATGGCAGACTAATAAATAAAATGCGGCCCCGAAAGGCCGCACTCCAAACAATATAATTAAATTTACTACTTCCAACCGCCTCCTAATGCTCTGTAAAGGTCTACAATGCTGCTTAGGCGTTGTCTTTTTACAGAAGCCAGATTCAGCTCAGCCTGAAGAGAATTTCCCTGTGCTGTTATTACTTCAAGATAATTGGCCATACCGCCTTTGTACAACATCTGGGCACTTTTGATCCCGTCTTTCAATGTTGCCGACTGTTCGACAGCCTTCTGTTCCTGAACTTTTAAACTTTCGTTGGAAACCAGCGCATCAGATACCTCTCCCATTGCATTCAAAACTGACTGACGGAAAGCCAGTACATTTTTTTCTCTTTGTATTTTAGCCACTTCAAGATCTGTTTTCAGCTGTCTTTTCTGGAAGATAGGCTGGGTGATTCCCCCCAGTACAGATCCGAATAATGAGGCCGGAATCTGAAACCAATTGTCAAACTTGAAAGAATTCACTCCTCCGTTAGCTGTAATCTTTAATGAGGGATACATATTAGCCTGCGCGATTCCCACGATAGCATTGGATTCCAATAAAACCAGTTCCTGTTGACGCACATCAGGTCTGCGGCTTACCATAGCTGCGGGTAATCCTGCCGAAATATTTTGCGGAAGTGAAGTATCCGACATTTCGATCGTTCTGCTGATCTTGTTGGGAAGTTCACCTACAAGAATGCTCAGTGCATTTTCCTGAATGGCAATATTCTGTTCCAGCTGAGTGATCAGAAGTTCTGTAGACTGTTTCTGAGCCGTTGCCTGCTGAACTCCTAAAGAAGTGGTATCGCCACTGTCCCACATTTTCTGGGTGATATTCAGGGTGCTTGAACTTAATTCCAAATTGGATTTTGCGATCTGCAGCTGACGGTCAAGCATTAATAAATTATAATAACCTTGGGCTATTGCTGCTACAACCTGGGTCTGTACTGCTTTTGATCCTTCATAAGTGTGCAGATACTGCATTCTTGAAACCTCCTGCTGATTTTTGATCTTTCCCCAGATATCAGCTTCCCAGGAAAGATTGAAGGCCGCATTGTAATCTTCCACATGGCTTTGCCCTAAAAACAGATTAAGGCTCTGCCCGTTCATGCTGTTCTTTGAAGGTTTCGAGATCTGCCCCGAAACTCCGAAGCCAACATCCGGATATTGCAGATATTTTGCCTGTTTAAGCTTCTCCTGAGATGCGGCAACCTGTTTTAAAGCGATCTGAAGATCATAATTATTTTTTATTCCTTTTTCAATGAGTTCCTGTAACATAGGATCACTGAAAAACTGTTTCCATTCCAGATTAGCGATACTGGCTGTATCTGCAGTAGCCGTGTACTGGAATTTTTCCGGAAGCTGAAGGTCCGGCTCCGCGTATGCCAGTTTAGACACACACGAAACCGAGGCCACAGCCAATATAAAAGTCAGAAAAATATTCTTTATTCGTTTCATAGTTGTTGTTTAATAAACTTTAATTGAATACAAACTTTGGAGAGAAACTATCTTATTGTTTGGGCAGAGTTTTTTTCAGATTCTTAAAAAAATAATCTCTCGCTGATTTTGCAGATAACGCTGATTTTTTTCTATTTAAAAACTATTTAAATATTAAACCTTTCATTGTTCTTTCTCTCCAAAATTGGTAGTTAATTTTAATGAGCAGCTGTTAAAGCTTGTTCCTGCTGTAACTTTTTTTGAAGTCTTTTCTTCTTTCTGCTCGGCATTTTTTCATGCAGATACTGGAAGATCACATACATTACCGGAATAATAAAGATCCCGAACAGTACTCCTGTAAGCATTCCTCCAACGGTACTGTACCCGATAGAATGATTTCCTTTTGCAGAAGCCCCCTGCGTCCATACCAGAGGAAGCATCCCCACAATGAAAGCAAAAGAGGTCATTAAGATCGGTCTCAGACGTAATCTTGAAGCCTGAAGCGCAGATTCTATCAGAGTTTTACCTGCTTTTCTTCTCTGTACGGCAAATTCTACGATCAGAATGGCATTTTTAGCCAATAATCCGACCAGCATGATCAGTCCGACCTGTACATAGATATTGTTATCAATACCAGCTAATCCGGTGAATGCAAATACTCCAAAGATTCCTGTCGGAATGGTAAGAATAATGGCAAACGGAAGAATATAACTTTCGTATTGCGCTGCCAGCAGGAAATAAACAAACAGGATACTTAAAAGGAATATAAATACGGTCTGTCCGCCTGTTTTGATCTCTTCACGGGTAATTCCGGTCCATTCGTAGCCGTAACCTCTCGGAAGAGACTGCTGTGCTACTTCCTCTACTGCTTTGATGGCATCTCCGGTACTGTAACCTGGTTTAGGCGTTCCGTTGATGGTTACCGCGTTGAAGAGGTTGTTTCTTGTTACCGTTTCAGGTCCGAAAGATCTTTTCAAAGTAACCAGTGTTTTAGCCGGTACCATTTCTCCTGATTTATTTTTAACATAAATTCCCTCCAGAGAGTTAATATCGGTACGGTACGGAATATCCGCCTGAGCCATTACCCTGTAGTATTTTCCGAATCTGTTGAAATCTGAAACGAAGCTGCTTCCATAATAGATCTGCATGGTCTGCATCAGTTCAGTGACTGAAACTCCCAGCTGGTTGGCTTTGTCAGAATCCACTTCAATCGTATACTGTGGATTTCCGGCTGCATAGGTGGTAAATGCAAATGCAATTTCAGGACGTTTCATCAGTTCTCCGATAAATGCCTGTGTTGTTGTTCCCAGTTGTTCAAAAGAACCGTTGGTTTTATCCTGAAGCATGAATTCAAAACCGGATACGTTACCAAACCCTTGTACGGTAGGGAAGTTGAAGAAGAAAGCATTGGCATCTTTCACCTGGCTTACCTTTCCTGTCAGTGTTGCAGCAATCTGGTCAGGGTCTTTCATATCACCGCGTTTGTCATAATCTTTAAGCTTGATAAAGCCGGCTGAATAAGGAGAAGCGTTGGCATTGCTGATGAAGTTCATTCCGTCTGCTACCCAAAGGTGGTTGGTTGATTTTTCACCGTTAATAATCTTATCAATCTGTTCTGTGGCTCTGCTGGTTCTTTCCAGTGAACTTCCAGGAGGAGTATTCACAGCATACAGAACGAATCCCTGATCTTCAGTAGGAATAAATCCGGAGGGTGCTTTTTTAATCAGAAAAACACTTATTGCTGTAATAAGAACCAATCCGCCTACAGCCATCCATTTATTTTTGATCAAAAATTTAACACTGTAAATGTACTTTTTCGTCATGTTGTTGAAGCTCACATTAAATGCGTTGAAAAATCTGGCTCCAAAACCTTTTTTATGACCGTGTTCACCGTGTTCTCCCTGAGGATCATTTAAGAAAATAGCACATAAAGCCGGGCTTAAAGTCAATGCATTTACTGCGGAGATCAGAATCGCAATAGCCAAAGTGAAGGCAAACTGTCTGTAGAAAACTCCTGCCGGACCCTGCATAAAGCCTACCGGAATAAATACGGCACACATCACCAGGGTAATGGAAATAATAGCCCCGGAAATTTCACTCATCGAGTTCATCGTGGCGTTTTCTACGGGCATTCCCGTCTGTTCCATTTTAGAATGGACTGCTTCCACAACAACAATGGCATCATCCACTACAATACCAATAGCCAATACCAGTGCAAACAGAGTAAGCATATTGATACTGAATCCGAACAGCTGTAGGAAAAAGAAGGTTCCGATAATGGCAACCGGTACCGCAATAGCCGGAATCAGAGTAGATCTGAAATCCTGAAGGAAAATATATACTACGATAAATACAAGAATGAATGCAATCACAAGCGTTTCTACCACCTGATGAATAGAAGCATCCAGAAAGTCTTTGGAATTGTACATAATAATAGGTTTCACTCCTTTCGGCAGGGTCGTTTCTATGACTTTTACCTGCTTTTCAATTTCCGTAAGGATCTCGTTGGCGTTGGAACCTGCAGTCTGGAGAATAGCAAATCCTGCTACGGGTTTTCCGTCCACTCTGTTGGTCGCGGTATAGGTATAGGAACCGAATTCTACTCTGGCAACATCTTTTAATCTTAAGAATGATCCGTCATTATTGGCTTTGATGGCAATATTTTCATAATCTTCATCCTTATTCAGTTTACCTTTGTATTTAAGGATATACTCGTAGGTTTCCTTACTTCCCTGGCCAAGACGTCCCGGAGCGGCTTCAAGGTTATGATCTTTAATGGCTGCCAGAACTTCCTGTGGAGAAAGGCTGTTGGCTGCCAGTCTATCCGGTTTCAGCCAGATTCTCATGGAATAATCTCTGGTCCCGAAAACCTGGGCCTGTGCTACTCCTGGAATACGCTGTATCTGTGGAATAACGTTGATTTTCAGATAATTTTGTAAGAAAAGTTCATCGTACTGTTTAGCATCTTCGCTGGTCAGTCCCATGAACATAATCATACTGTTCTGAACTTTCTGGGTAGAAATTCCGGCCTGTACCACTTCCTGGGGAAGCTGGCTCATGGCTTTGGATACACGGTTCTGTACGTTTACGGCAGCATTATCGGGATCAGCGCCCTGTTTGAAGAAAACACTCAAAGTCATGGTACCGTCATTACTGGAGTTGGAAGTCATATAGGTCATGTTTTCCACTCCGTTTACAGCTTCCTCAATAGGTGTTGCTACCGAACGGGCAACAACCTCAGCATTAGCTCCCGGATAAAAAGCCGTTACCTGAACACTTGGCGGAGCAATATCCGGAAAGAGGGCAATGGGCAGATTAAAGAGAGACAACGCCCCCAATAATAAGAGTATAATGGAGATGACCGTTGAAAGGACCGGTCTTTCTATAAATTGTTTTAACATAAGAAGTTTATTTTTTTAGTCTTCTGCAGCTACGGGCTACAAAGGTTTGGCTTTCAGTAAACTGTCAGACGAGATAGGTTTCGGATGGATTGAAGCTCCGTCTTTTAAGTTCCCGATTCCCGTGTATACGATCTTTTCTCCCGGAGTAAGTCCTTCCGAGATAAAATAATAGCTTTCAGTCTTACCAGAGATCTTTATAGGTTTGCTGGTGACTTTTTTATCTTTCCCTAAGACATATACATACGTTTTATCCTGAATTTCAAAAGTAGATTCCTGAGGGATAACCACCGCATTGGAAATCAGTTGAGGCATGCGTACTCTTCCGGTATTTCCTGTTCTCAGGGCTCCGCTGGTATTAGGGAAAACTGCGCGTACGCTGATGGCTCCAGTTGTTTTATCAAACTGGCCGTCTACGATGCTCATTTTTCCTTTTTCAGGATAGATGCTGTTATCTGCAATAACGAGTTCTACCATCGGCATATTTTTCAGCTTTTCTTCAAGAGAGGCTCCCGGATATTTGTTCTGAAAAGCAATAAAATCCAGTTCACTTAGAGAGAAATAAGCATAAATTTCACTGATATCAGACAATAAGGTCAAAGGGTTGATGTCTGTTCTGGAGATCAGACTTCCTTTTTTATACGGGATCCTTCCGATATACCCGCTTACCGGGGCTGTGATGGTGGTAAATCCCACATTAATTCTGGCGCTTCCTACAGACGCTTTGGCTTGGGATGCAGCAGCGACGGCAGCAGCATAATTGGCTTTTGCTGTTTTAAGCTGAACATCAGAAACAACTTTAGCGGCTACTAACGGCTGAAGTCTGTCTACTTCCACTCTTGCTTTTTCAATATTGGCATTTGCAGCCTGAAGATTGGCCTGTGCCATGTTCATCTGTTCGCCATAACTTCTTGAATCTATTTTGAAAAGAGGCTGTCCGGCTCTTACATAAGAACCTTCTTCCACATAAATTCTGTCCAGGTATCCGTCTACCTGAGATCTGATTTCTACATTATTTTTACCCTCCAGCGCGGTAGGGAATTCCTGATAGGTGGTAGCAGGAGAGGAGATTACGGTATAAACCGGCAGTTCCGGAGCAGGGGGGGGCGTGTTGGAACCTTCTGCTGCTTTGGTACAGTTCTGTAAAAGGATAATACTTGATATAAGTACGATGAACCTTATTTTTCCAGGTATTTTCATTTGTTGGTTTAATTTTTTTAATGAAGTGTTAGATTTAAGTAATAGTGTTCTTTTTGTAAATCCTGTTATTTTACCTAACAGTGTTAGTTTATAGGGTAAAAAAAAATCAGAATTTCTGATAAAGGAGTCAAATCGTTATTTCCATAATTGTTAATAGTGGTTTTTTAAATGTTGATTTTATATATAATGAGGTGTATTAATTATGTGTTAATTTTTCTAACAGTGTTAAATTGATAGACAAAAAGTGAAATCAATTATTTGGGTTAAGAATTTCATAGTATTGAGTTTTTTAACGGTTCTTATCCGATGTTATTTTTCCTAACGGTGTTAATTTTTAATTCAAAAAAAATTTACAAAGACTTAATAAAAGCCGAAACAGTTTCGTCCAGGGTAGTTTTATTCATCGTAGACGGAATATCAGCAGTACGCATCATCATAATAGAGATCAGTCCGTGTACTGCAGAAAATAAAGCATGCGACATATGGCAGGCATTTTCAGGATTAGATCCGTTCTTTTTAATGATATTATAGGTACACTCATAAATCAGATCTTGAAACGAAGAAAATTCTTCCTTCATCTGTCCTTTACCACAACACTGCATTCCCAGCCCAAACATCAGCTGATAGTATTCCGGGTTTTTGAATGCAAAGTTCCAGTATGCATCTACAATGGCAGTAAGCTGTTCTTCAGGAGTATCATGTTTTCTCTGGGCTTTTAACAGTTCAATATGAAGGGAATGAAAACCATTCAGGGAAATTTCATACAAAATAGCCTCCTTATTTTCAAAATAATCATACACTACCGGAGCACTGTATTCTATAGCATCAGCAATTTTCCTCATCGAAAGGGAAGCCCAGCCTTCAGTTTTAGCCAAACCAAAAGCCGCCTGCAAAATATTTGCACGGATAGATTCTTTCTCTCTCTGACGACGTTCATGCAATCCCATGATATTATTACTAACAGTGTTAGCAAAACTACAAACTTTTAGTGATAACTTCCAAATGATATTTTACTTTTAACATTTAACGAAAGTTTATAAATCAGCAGATTCGCTTTGTATCAAAAGAAACTTTATCTTTGTGAACAAAGAAAATAAAAGATATGAATACGCCCTCCAATATGCTGGCTCTAGGAACAAAAGCACCGTTTTTTGAGCTTCCGAACCCGTCAAAAACCAATGAGATTCAATCTTTGGATGAATTGAAAGGAGAAAAAGGAACACTAGTCATCTTTATGTGCAACCATTGTCCGTTTGTTCTTCACGTAATCGATAAAATCAACGAGCTGTATGAAGATTACAATGATAAAGGAATAGAATTCATCGCGATCAACGCTAATGATATTGAAAAATATCCTGATGATGCTCCTGAAAAAATGATTGAATTCCAGATCGAAAGGAAATTTGACTTCCCTTATCTGTTTGATGAAAGCCAGAGCATTGCAAAAGCTTATGATGCAGCCTGCACTCCGGATTTTTATTTCTTTGATGACAAACTTGATCTTGTATACAGAGGGCAGATGGATGATTCCAGACCAGGAAACAATAAAGATGTAACAGGGGAAGACCTGATCATTGCATTTGAAAATCTTCTGGCAGGAGAACCTCAGGAAGAAATTCAGAAACCAAGCATGGGATGCAATATCAAATGGAAATAACCGAAGCTTAATTATTTAACTTCCTCCAAGATATAAGGCTGTTCTTTTTAAGAGCAGTTTTTTTTTGTGCATAAACATTTGCTTATCGAGATATTTTTTATGCTCGCAGATTGGGTAGATCTGGAAGATTTATGAAGTCTTTTTTTAACAGGAATAGATTTAAAGATAAGGCTAATGTGCGGTTTATAATGCCCGCTTCATCAAATCAACGGAGTTGATTCTGTCCTTTGCTTCCTTTAAAATCAATATTGCCTATGCATAGCATAGAAATCTTGCATTAATCTTTTTTATCAAAAAATAATTTCAAACATGATCTATTGAGTTTTGTTAATAAAATTTATCTGATAACCAGGTGTATAAGAGTTTAAGAATGAGATTTAAACAGACTCTAAATTAGAAAAAATTATATATTGACCTTATTGGATGAATAGTTTTTTATAAATTCTGAAGGCGTCTTTTCAGTATATTTTTTAAACATCCTGTTAAAGTAGGTTACATTATTGAAGCCACAACTGTAACTGCATTCCGAAATACTCATATCCTGAGCCATCAGCAGGCAGGCTTTATTGATCCGGTACCGGTTCACAAACTCAGTAAAAGTGATTTGGGTCGCTTTTTTAAAGAAATTACAGAAAGCCGGAAGGGTAAGATTAGCCAGCCGGGCAGCGTCTTCGATTCTGATTTCTTTGTCGTAATTATTTTCCACGAAAGTAAAAATGTTTTCCAGCCTTGTTTTATTTTTTGAAATGATGGTGTAAGGCATGATTTCTTTATTCAGAAGATCATAATCTTTACATTTTGAAAGTTCAAAAAGGATTTCCAGCAGCAGCAGATACCTTTTGTAGCCTTCTGATTCCAAAAGAATTTTTAATTTCGGAAGCATTGCTTTTTTGATTTTATGATGAAAATGGATGCCGTATTTAGAAAGTTCCAGCAGGTTTTTTATGGAGACAGCATCCACTTCCTGTGGCGGGAACTGAAGGATCTCTTCTTTGAACTGAAGCACAATCTCTTCATGCGGATCCGTAGAATTCAGGCCAAATCCCGA
This sequence comes from Chryseobacterium sp. 2987, assembly GCF_031456375.1. Taxonomy (NCBI): domain Bacteria; kingdom Pseudomonadati; phylum Bacteroidota; class Flavobacteriia; order Flavobacteriales; family Weeksellaceae; genus Chryseobacterium; species Chryseobacterium sp. 2987. The sequence goes on along the minus strand of NZ_JAVDUN010000004.1, from coordinate 71,765 downwards.
ATGAGGAATATTGGAGCCGATGAGAACCAGATCCCCATTCGTATAATTGCTTTTATGATAACCGACATGCCGGGTTCCGGTTCCGGATATGACACAGACCAGTTCTATTTCCGGATGGTAATGATACTCCCATTTGAACTCGCAGATCGGCGAGTTGTTATGAAGCGTACGGAAAGAGCTTTTTTCGCTCGGAACGATTCTCTCAAAACTGACTTTCATTTCATTAATCTTAATTATTCAATAAAAATACTAATTATATTAATATAGTTCAAAGATTGGTTTATTGTGTTAAATTAATGTTAACCCAAATGCTTCTATCTTAGCCGGCAAGAAATGATCTCCATGAAAAATTTCAACATCAAAGCCGTACTTTTTCTGAATTACTTTGTTTTCGCCATTCTCCTGAATTCTGTGGGAACAGTGATTTTGCAGGTACAGCAGAACTTCGGAATTTCTAAATCTTCTGCGAGCATTCTGGAAGGTTTTAAAGACCTGCCGATTGCGATATGTTCATTTATCCTTGCATCGTTTCTTCCGAAAATAGGAATTAAGAACTCTATGCTGGCCGCCCTTTTTATGGTAAGCTGTATGTGTTTTGTTATGCCGTTTTCCAATGACTTCTGGTTTTTTAAACTGTTATTTGCTGTGGTAGGAGTTTCATTTGCTCTGATTAAAATCTCGGTCTTCACCTCAATTGGACTTGTGACGGATACGGATAAAGAGCATTCCAGCTTTATGGGCTATCTGGAAGGATTCTTTATGATTGGTGTTTTGATGGGAAATGTCCTTTTCAGTTTATTTATTGATGATCACAATCCGAAATCTACCCACTGGCTGAATGTATATTGGGTGCTGGGTACAGTTTCCACTTTATCTTTTTTGTTTCTGTTCTTTTCAAAGTTGGATGAGAAAGAAGCGAAAGATGAGAAAACCGATCTGTGGGGAGATCTGAAGAACAGTATAAGTCTTTTCAGCTATAAGAAAGTCTTGTTTTTCCTGTTATGTGCTTTTCTTTTTGTACTGGTAGAACAGAGTTTTCAGACCTGGACTCCTACTTTCTATAAGGAAATTTTAAAAGTGCCGACTTCTATGAGTATTCAGGCAGGAGCTGTTTTGGCGGGAGCGTTTGCATTGGGAAGATTTCTCTCAGGTTTCTTTTCCAAAAAGTTCAGCTGGATTTATGTTGTGTCTTTTTGCGTGATTGGTTTTGGAATCAGTATTCTGTTGGTTTTACCACTTACCCACAATATTCACATCAGTACCGGAACCAACTGGCTGAATGCTCCGCTGGTTGTGTATTTATTTCCTTTAATGGGCGGGTTGCTGGCACCTATTTATCCAAGTATTAATTCTGTGATCCTGGCATCCATTCCCAAATACCTTCACAGCGCAATGTCCGGCTTGATCGTCGTTTTCTCGGCTGTCGGAGGAACGATTGGCTCTGTGATTACCGGCTTTGTCTTCCAGGAATTCAGTGGACAGCAGGCATTTTATCTTTCATTGATCCCGCTTTCACTGCTGATCATTTCAGCTATTTTCATGAATAAGTTAAAAATAAACCCTAAGAAATAAGATGAATAAACAGCTTTATATAAAAGAAATTCAGGCTCTTTTTGATGATGTGCAGAGATCAAAAATCTTTGAGGATCAGAAAATGATGACCGACGCAGTCCCGGTATTTCCTGTGGCTGAGATCAATGCTGAATATGAAAAAAGGAGAGGAACTCAAAGTTTTGACCTGAAAGATTTTGTCATGACTCATTTTGATTTTTTAGGGGCGAAGGTTTCCATTCAAAGAGAAGAGCGCCTTCCTATTGATGAACATATTGAGAAACTCTGGGATGAGCTGACCCGTGATGCTTACGAAGAAAAAGGAACTTTACTGAAACTTCCTAAACCTTATGTTGTTCCAGGGGGCCGCTTCAATGAATTTTTCTATTGGGACAGTTATTTCATTATGCTTGGGCTGCAGGTTTCAGGAAGAACAGAGATGATGGAAAATATTGTGGAAAACTGCTCTTATCTGATCCAGAATGTAGGATTTGTTCCTAATGCAAGCCGTACCCACTTCCTGAGCCGTTCACAGCCTCCGTATTTTTCGCTGATGCTGGAGCTGCTTTTTGAAACAACAGGTGATGAAACAATATACACCAGATACCATGATACGCTGGAAAAGGAATATGCTTTCTGGATGAATGGTGAAGAATGGCTGGATCATGGCTCCAGTGTAAAAAGAATTGTTAAAACAAAAGACGGCGATCTGCTGAACCGTTACTATGACGCAGAAAACGTACCACGTCCTGAAAGTTATCTGATCGATATTGAAGACCGGGAAAGTGCAGCGGATGAAGAATTTTACAGAAATATAAGAAGTGCCTGCGAATCCGGCTGGGATTTTTCCAGCAGATGGTTTGCGGACGGAGAACATATACAAACCATAGAAACCCTGAACATTGCAGAAGTAGATCTGAACTGCCTTTTATGGCATTTGGAAAATACTTTGGCAAAATCATCAGCACTTCAGGATCTGGGAGAAAAAGAAAATTATTTTACTGAAAGAGCAGCAAAGCGAAGACAGATGATCAACAAATATTTCTGGGATGCAAACACTAAGATTTACAAAGATTATCACACTAAAAAAAACACAAAAACACCGTCTGAACATATTGCTGCTCTTTACCCTTTATTCCTTGGAATTGCAGATCAGGAACAAGCGGAGGGTGTTGCCAATGCGGTTGCTGAGAAATTTCTTTATCAGGGCGGTTTGGTGACGACTACCAAAAATTCAGGCCAGCAGTGGGATCTTCCGAATGCCTGGGCTCCTTATCAGTGGCTTGGTTTTAAAGCCATGAAAAATTATGGCTTTGATGAACTGGCAGAAAAAATAAAAAATAATTGGTGTTCCAATGTAGAAAGAGTCTATAAAAACACGGGAAAACTGATGGAAAAATACAATGCATTAGACACGGAAACGATTGCAGGAGGAGGAGAATACCCGAATCAGGACGGATTCGGATGGACTAACGGAGTCTATCTTAAATTAAAACAAAACTAACTCTATAAAAATCATGTGCTATGAAAAAAAGATCGATATTTTTAATGGTGGCCACGGCTTCACTTTATTTCAATAATGTGTATGCACAGGAAACTCCGCAGGATTCCATCAAGACCTCTTCAATAGACCAGATCGTTATTACCGGAAACTCTGGCCCGAAAAAGAAAATAGAATCCAGTACGGCGATTTCTACTTTTACAGCCAAAGAGATTCAGAAGCAGAACCCAATCAGTGCAGCGGCTTTACTGCAGAGAGTTCCGGGGTTTGCTGTGGAAACATCAGGTGGGGAAGTGGGAAATAACCTTTTTGCAAGAGGAATTCCTTCTGCGGGAGCCTATGAATTTGTTCAGGTACAGGAAGACGGGCTTCCGGTTTTTGAAGATGGTGCCCTTCAGTTTGCCAATGCGGATAATTTCTTCCGGGTGGATAATACAGTGAACCGTCTGGAAGCATTAAGAGGAGGTTCGGGATCTATTTATGCCAACAATTCTCCCGGTGGTCTGATCAATTTTATTACCAAAGAAGGAACCAATAATTTTAGAGGAACCGCTAAACTGGAAACCGGAACCTATGGTCTGATGCGTACCGACGTGAATGTAGGAGGAGCTCTGATTCAGGATAAGCTTTTCTTTAATGTAGGCGGTTTTTACAGAACAGATAACGGAATCAGAAAAACAGGATTTAAGGCCAATAACGGTGGACAGATCAGAATGAACCTGAAGTATGTGTTTGATAAAGGGTATGCAAAAATTTATTATAAAAAGCTGGATGACAGAAATACATTCTACCTCCCGATTCCTTTAACCCAGGATGGAGATAAACTGAAAGAGTTTCCGGGATTTGACGCCAATTATGGAACCTACAACTACAGAGCACTCAGTCAGCTGAGCATTCCACAGGCCGGAGGCGGATTCTTTAAAAGAGATCTTGAAAACGGAATCCACCCGAAAGTAGATGTTGTGGGAGCAGAGTTTAAATATGATCTTGGAAATAATTTCAGCGTCCTGAATAAAACCAGATACACCAATATCAACATGGAGTATACAGGAATGTTTCCGGCAGGAGCACCTAAACTGGCATCTGCATATGCAACAGATCTTGTAAAAGATGGCGGACTGGGAATGAGTAACTATCAGTATTCACTCGTAAGTACCGGTGCTATTGTCAATCCGGAATATATTCAGAAATTAGGATTCTGGGCGATCGACAAACAGATGAATAATTTTGTGAATGACCTTCAGTTCAATTATAAATTTGATAAAGGAAATGTAACAGCCGGTTTCTATAAATCAAACTGGAAGTCGCATCAATACTGGAACTGGAGCAATATTTTAACAACGGCTACGGACAGACCTCAGCTGCTTAACCTGGTGAATCCTTCAATGGATCCCTCAGATGTGGGCTATTCCCAAACGTATAACGGAGTTAAAGATATGTCTTTCCTGATCAGAGATTCACAGATTCAGGGAAGTCTGAATGATCTTTATTTAAACTTGGATTACAATATTACAGAAGCTTTAAGTTTTAATGGAGGAATCCGTTACAGCCGTGATTTCTATAAAGGATATGGTGTGAATACAACAACAGCCAACCTAAATAATTCAGGTCTGACCACAGATGGAACTCACAGCTTCACCACTACAACCGCTGATGATAATATGGCGGTTCTGGGGAATAAATATACGTACTGGTATTATGACATCAACAAAGTATCTTATACTATGGCTGCGAACTATAAGATCAACAGAGGAAATGCAGTATACGCCCGTTTCTCTCACGGTTTCAGATCTCCGAATGAAGAAGCGTACTATAACAATATGGCAAATCTGGACCAGATCAAGCCGGTTCGTACCAATCAGCTTGAAATAGGCTATAAATATTATTCGAGAAACTTTGATATCGGGGTAATTCCTTTCTATTCCACGCTTAAAGATCTTTCATTCACCGATGTATTCTCAGACGGAACTTCTGAAAATAAATTCGCCAATACCACCAACCTTGGAGTAGAGATCGAAGGGTATACAAGACTCTTCAACAATATTCTTGAGGTGACCTTTAACGGAACCATTCAGAATCCGAAATACAAGGATTTTACAGGAAGAAATGCAAACGGAACGACGTTTGATTATGACGGCAACACCGTAAGAAGAATGCCTAAATTCTATTTCAATATTTCTCCGGCAGTGAATATTACCAAGGAGTGGAGAGCTTATGTAAGCATGAACTATTACGGAAAACGTTTCCAGAATGAAGGCAATACAGCTGATAATATTCTGCCTTCTTTCACAGAATTCGGGGCCGGAATGTCTTACCAGCTTGGAAAAATACGTTTTGCCGTAGACGGAACCAATATCTTTAATACCATTGGAATTACAGAAGGAGATCCAAGATCACAGACGGTAACAGGAACCAATATCAGAATGGCAAGACCTATTTTGGGGGCTGCTGCCAGAGCTTCTATTACTTTAGATTTTTAATACTTCTATTTCTTTATAACAGGAAACCGTCAGAACCTATGTACTGACGGTTTTATTTTTTTTACTCCATCTTCTAATGGCGCCATTTTCCATCAAATGTACCATTAAGGAATTCTCCGTTACCCTTTGCTAAAATAGCGCAGTCTGGAATTTTTCTTGATATATCTAAAAGTCCTTCAAATGTATAATTGTTGTCCCGTACGTGGATGCAGATATTTTCCAGGAAGCAGTAAATTTCTAAATTTTTCAGAGCAACAAATTTTTTCAACCCCTCTTCATCAATTGATGTTTCATGAATTTGCAAGTCGAATAAAAAATCTAATGCTGCCAGATCCGGAATACAGTCGTTGGTAAGCTGTGAATTTTCTTTTAACCTGAGGTATTTTAAATTGTTCAGATTTTTGATATGCTTTATCCCTTCATTGGTAATTTCAGTGTCCTGTACATCCAAATATTCAATTTTATAGCAATCGGATATATGAGCTAACCCTTCATCATTGAGATTTGAACAGGAAAAACTGGCAGAGGTCAGATTAAGAAACTGGTTCAGAAGGGGCAGATCATTGATATAACTGAGTGACTGTTCCCGTTCAAAACAGAAATGTTTGATGTTCAGATCGTAATAATGACTTCCTATTTTTATAGAATTTTCCATTTCTTTAAATACTTTTCCCCTTAGCGGGTTTTCTTAAGTTTTTTAATTTCTCTGTAATCTGATCCACTCCTCAAGCCTTTTTATCTCTAAATTCCTTAACCCGGACTCAGTTTTTTACTTAAAAAAAGGATTGTACTGCTTCTCAAAACCAATTGATGTAGGATTTCCATGGCCGGAGAAAACCTGTGTTTCAGGATCCAGTACGAAAAGTTTTGTTTTGATGCCGTCAATCAGCTGCTCGTAATTTCCTTTATAAAGATCTGTTCTTCCGATGCTGCCTTCAAAAAGTACATCTCCGGAGATCATGAATTTCTGATTTTCATTGTGATATACCACACTTCCCGGAGAATGTCCCGGAACATGATAAATCTTGAATTTTTCTCCGTCCAGATCAAGTTCCTCACCTTCCGTAACATATTGGGTTTCTACTTTCACAGGATCGATATTCATCCCGAATCTCATCCCGCTTGCCTGAAGCATATCCAATACTTCCTGATCTTCCTGGTGCAGATAAACCGGAACTTTAAATTGATCAAAAGCCCACTGAAGCCCCAAAACATGATCGATATGAGCATGAGTAAGCAGAATTTTCTGAATATGCAGTCCGTTTTCCGTGATGAAATGATCAATCACCTGGGTTTCCTGCGGACTCATATTTCCGGGATCAATTAACCATGCATTTTTGTTTTCGTTGTATAGAATATAAGTGTTTTCGCTCGCAAAATTGAATACGAAACCTTGAATCTGAAGCATATCGGATATTTTTTATTCAAAAGTACGATATTATTAAGAAAATCCCGATTTTTCGTTATCTTCGTCATAATGAAAACTTTGCGCATATTTTTACTTTCTTTGAGCGGACTGGCTTTTGGGCAGAATATCCAGAGCATACAGCTGTTTAATCCACAGACCAATGACGAAACCCCGGTAATAAAATTCGGTGAACAGCTGGTTCTCAGATTTGATGATCTTACCAATGCCAGCGAAATTTACAGATATACCATCAAACATTACGACCGGAACTGGAATGATGATAATCTTTTCTTTACGGAATTTGCCACCGGAAGTCTGAACGGACTGCTGGATCAGTTCCAGTATTCTTTCAATACCATTCAGCCTTATACTCATTATAAGCTGACATTTCCGAATGATAAGATACAGCCGAAGATCTCCGGAAATTTTGAGCTGATCGTTTATAAGGATTCTGCTGAAAGACCTCTTTTTAAAAGAAGATTTTATGTCGTGGAAGATGCGGCTACGATAGCACTGAACATTTCAAGAATTGCTGATGCGAAAAATCCGAATATCAACCAGAGGGTAGAGGCAAAAGTTGTTTCAAAAGGAGGAGATCTTTCTTCCAATGTGAATTCTATGTCTCTTAATGTGATGCAGAATAACAACCCGAATGTAACAGTCAATAATTTGAAACCAAGTACTACATTAGGAAACCAGCTGCTTTTCCAGCAAATGAGCCTTACTTTCCCGGGTAACAATGAATTCTATTATTTCGATAACAAAAATATGAATATGGCAGCGGACATGGTTCGTGCCACAGAATTAAAAGACGGTGTCAATCAGACTTATCTGCATTCCGTTTGGGCTTTTCCTCTTAATTACCAGTATCAGCCGGATGTGAACGGTGCGTGGTATTACAGAAGAAATGACCTGGGTCTGGAAAGAAATGCAGACAGGGAGGCCGATTATTCTTGGGTTTATTTTTCTTTGGATTCTGATCCTGCAGATAAAGAGATCTATGTTTTGGGCGGTTTTAATAATTTCACCCCCTCCAAAGAAAACCAGATGCATTACGATGCAGCCAGCAAAAAATATGTGGCTAAAATATTCCTGAAACAAGGATTCTATAATTACATTCTGGCCACCAAAGAAAGTAATGGCAGCCTGAACTTCGGCGAGATCAACGGAAATTTCTGGCAGACAGAAAACCTGTACCAGGCATTTCTATATTATGCACCTTTCGGACGAAGTTATGATGGATTGATGGGATACGGGGAATTCAGAACACCTGTGGGAGCTAAATAAAACTTTGAATTATTAAAATAATAAGAGATGTCAATAAAGACGTCTCATTTGTTTTCCACAGATTTCTCAGATTAAAAAAGAACTGCCTGATATGGCAGTTCTTTGTATTTTAAACCAGATAAAAGTCATTCAACTTTTCTTCACAGAGTGTCTTTACAACCTCTATCCAGCGGTCTTCATCATTCAGACATGGAATGTAATGGAAGTTTTCTCCGCCAGCATGCTGGAACTGCTCTTTACCTTCCACTGAAATTTCCTCCAGCGTTTCCAGACAGTCTGAAACGAAAGCCGGACACACCACTGCAAGGTTTTTAATACCTTTTCCAGAAATGGTTTCTAAAGTTTCATCCGTATAAGGTTCTATCCATTTATCTTTCCCCAGCCTTGACTGGAAAGAAACGATGGTTTTTTCTTTTGGAAGTCCCATTTTAGCTATAACAGCCTCAGTAGTTTTATAACACTGATGTCTGTAGCAATAAGCATTATGAGTATCCACCTGGCTGTTGATACAGTTGGCATCATCAATTTTACAGGTCTTCGACGGGTCTGTTTTATAAATATGCCTTTCCGGAACCCCATGATAGGAGAACTGCAGGGCATCAAAATTTTCAGGAAGCTTTTCCTTAATGCTTTCTGCCAGGCAATTAATGTAAATATCTCTGTTGTAGAAAGGCTGAATATAATTGATTTTTACGGTAGGAAATTTCTTTTTCCGTACTTCTTCTGCTTTTTCAATAACCGTTTCTGTTGTACTCATTGCATATTGCGGGTACAAAGGGAAAAGAACGATTTCAGAAACTCCTTGATCCACTAATCTCTGAATTCCTGCTTCAATGCTTGGTTGTGCGTAACGCATTCCGATTTCTACGGGAACATCTACCAGCTTCTGAAGTTTTTTCTGAATTTTTTCAGTAATAACGATCAAAGGAGAGCCTTGATCCGTCCACACGGTTTTATAGGCTTCTGCAGATTTGGCAGGTCTTGTTTTCAGGATGATACCCTGAACAAGAAGTGCACGGAAGATCCAGCGGTAATCAATAACCCTTTCATCCATTAAAAATTCATCAAGATACTCCTTTACATCGTTTACTGCCGTAGATCTGGGTGATCCTAAATTGACCAATAAAATTCCTTTCTTTGAATTTCGGGATTCTTTCTGCAAAACTTTTTATTTTAGTGATGTATATTTCAGTTAATATTGGAAATTGAAGGTTTTTAGCTTAAACGCTACAACGTTTATCCATTCACAGCTTCTACTCTTTCTACCAGATCAGGAACAAACTGTTTCAGAATATTTTCAATACCGTTTTTCAGAGTAGCTGTTGAGCTTGGGCATCCTGAACAGGCTCCCTGTAGAAGCATCTTGGCTGTTTTACTTTCCTGATCGTATTCCATCAGTGAAATTTTCCCGCCGTCGTTTTCTACTGCAGGAGCAACATATTCATTTAAAATATCAGAAATTTTCTGCTCATCCTCGGTATAATCTCTGTTGATGATCTTTTCAACCGGATTCTCATGTTTTTGAGGTTCAAGATTTGAAATTTCTCCTCCGTTCTGAAGGTATTCTGCAATTAAAGCGCGGACTGCCATCATCACTTCATGCCATTCTACAGAATTATCTCTTGTTACCGCAACAAAATTGTCAGAGATGAAAACTTCTTTAGCAAAATCAAACTCTTTGAAAATAGCCTGTGCTAATGGAACTCCATCTGCAGCCTCTCTTGATTTTACTTCCACAAAACCTTCTAATAACAGTTTACTGGAAACGAATTTCATCACATTCGGATTAGGAGTCATCTCAGCATAAATCTGGTACATCTCTTTTTTCTTCTGAAGATAAATTCTTGGATTAGCCAGTAATTCATCCTCGATAACATTTTTCAGACTTTCCGCCACATGTTCCCATTCAATAGTATCCTGTTTGGCTACTGCTACAAAATTGGCAGTAATGAAAACTCTTTCCACAAAAGGATAATTGAAAAGTTCCTGTGCCATTGGAATTTCTGAAATATCTGAACTTCTGTCCAACTCTAAAGACCCCGGAATCAGATTATAATCAGCAACAAATTTCATCACTTTCGGGTTTTCGGTTGGTTCTATAAGTATTGTACGCATTTTTTCGTTAAATTTGAGATACAAAAATACGCAATTAGAATTTAGAACTTAGAGATTTGAATTTAGATTTTTGCTATCACAGTCATTTAAAATTAGAAGTTAGAGTATAGAGATGGAAGGAAATCGATATTTTCAACTCGTATATTTTCAGACAATCGTTAGATATTGGCAGAATTCATGATTTCAAATTAATATATTTTCAAATTATCAAATTAAAATTATGGCAATCATAAAAGAACTTTTAGGGAAAATGCCTCAGATTGGTGAGGGAACTTTTTTAGCGGAAACAGCAACCATTATAGGAGATGTAACAATGGGTGAGAACTGCAGTATCTGGTATAATGCCGTGATCAGAGGGGATGTTCACTACATCAAAATGGGAGATAAAGTTAATGTACAGGATAACGCCATGCTGCACTGTACCTATCAGAAGCACCCTTTGAATATCGGGAATAATGTTTCCATTGGTCACAATGCCATTGTTCATGGATGCACGGTAAAAGATAACGTCCTGATTGGGATGGGAGCTATTGTAATGGATGACTGCCTGATAGAAGAAAATTCTATTGTAGGAGCGGGGTCTGTGGTAACGCAGGGAACCCATATCAAATCCGGGGAAGTTTGGGGAGGAGTGCCTGCCAAAAAAATTAAAGATATCTCTGCACAGCTGCTGGAGGGAGAAGTAAATAGGATTGCAGATAATTATGTGAAATATTCTTCATGGTATAAGGAGAATGTGAAAGAAGTGGAAGGATAGTATTGAAGCGTTATAGACTTTATAGAAACTATATAAAAAAAATTAAAAGCTCTGTCAATTGACGGAGCTTTCGTTTTAATCCTTAGTATAAACTCCTGAGCGAGTTTGTTGTTGAATAATTCAACGGGATATATAACCTTTGCTTTGATTTTTTTCTATCGCTGTTCCGTAATAAGAATTGCCTTTCCAGCGGAACATTTTACTGCTGTTGGAGGCATTATCATCATACAGTCGGAAGTGATGTTGTATTTTTCATTAAATGCTCTTACCTTTTCTGTATACGCATTGATCCTTGGCAGAATGGAAGTTTCTATTTTTTTTGGATAAGCAATGTACAGCATTGGTCCGCCGCAGGCTTTGGCCCCCATTGGAGCAAAGGTCCAGTCCGAAGCATTAGTACATTTTTCAGATGCTTCAGATTCTATAGATGCTTTTAATTTATCCAGTTGGGCCTGATCATATCTCTGGCTGTCTTCATCTGCAGGTCTCTGGGAAATATCTTTAGGAAGATCAGTACCTGCATTTTTAGATGCATTGCAGGAAACTAATGTAATGGTAGTGCAAAATAATAATATCGGGATATGGATGAAAACTTTTTTCATAAAAAATTACGTTCTGTTTGAGAATTTCCAAAAGTTATGCCAAGGTAAGAAAATCAAATTCATTTTCCGTATTTTTGAAGCGATGAACAATCATTTTTTTGACTTAATAGAGCATACCAACAGAAGTGTTTTTCTTACGGGGAAAGCAGGAACCGGCAAAACGACCTTTCTCAATGATTTTGTAAAAAGGACGAAGAAGAAGTATATTGTAGTGGCTCCTACGGGAATTGCGGCAATCAATGCGGGAGGAGTAACCATTCATTCCATGTTTGGGCTGCCTTTAAGAACTTTTTTGCCCACAACAGACCGTATCGATGGAAGTTTAGCGAATAATATCGCCGATCTGATGCCCCATTTTAAGTACAGAAAGGATAAGCTTAAGCTTTTAAGAGAAATAGAGGTTCTTATTATTGATGAGGTTTCCATGCTCAGAGCCGATGTTCTGGATATGATGGATTTTTCGCTGCGCTTCATCAGACGAAATAATCAGCGGTTCGGCGGGGTTCAGATGCTGTTCATAGGGGATCTTTATCAGCTGCCACCAGTGGTAAGGGATGAACATATTTTAAAGATATGCTATGATTCTCCTTTCTTTTTCGATAGCCTGGCAGTGAAGGATATTCCTCTTCTAACGATTGAATTAACGAAAGTATACAGACAATCCGATGAAGATTTCCTGGAAATTCTGAATGCTATCCGCGATGGAGATACCGCCAATATAGATTTTGATCTTCTCAACAAAAGATATGATCCCGATTTTGACATGGGGAACGAATCTTACGTTTACCTGTGTTCGCATAATAAAATGGCGGATGAGATCAATCAGGAAAAGCTTGCTGAAATTAAAGTAACACCCAACACCTACGAAGCTAAACTTTTTGGTGATTTTAAAGAAAACCAGTATCCGAACGAGCAGTTTTTAGAACTAAAGATCGGTGCCCAGGTGATGTTCATCAGGAATGATATTTCCGGGGAGAAAAAATATTTTAACGGAAAGCTGGGCGAAATTTCAGCACTGGATGAAAACGAAATTAAAGTAGTGCTGGACGGCAGCGAAAGAGAAATTACAGTAAAAAGAGAAGTCTGGGAACAGAAAAAATATTTCCTCGATACTGAAAAAAATATCCAGGAAGAAGTATTGGGAAGCTTTGAGCAGTTTCCGATCAAGCTGGCCTGGGCAGTAACGATTCACAAAAGTCAGGGACTTACTTTTGATAAGGTGATCATTGATGCGGGGAAAAGTTTTACGGCAGGGCAGGTATATGTTGCTTTATCGAGATGTCGTACCCTGGAAGGCATTGTTTTAAAATCCAGGATTACTCCTGATGTTATTTTTAAAGATAACAGAATTCTCCAGTTTCAGGGGAATACGCTTGCGAATGATAATGTAGAAGCCATCCTGAATAAAGAAAAATACGATTACAGCATTAGAAAAGTGCTTCGTACAGTAAATTGTCTGTGGTTTCTGAAGGAAGTAGAAGACTGGAACCAGCTTTCTATTACTACAAAAAGTATTGATCACGTTAAAACCAAGCAGCTGTATGTTCAGTTGAAACATGAGATTGTGAATCTCGGAAAAATTTTTGAAAAGCTGGAAAGAGTGATTTCCCAGAAGGTCAACAATTTTATTGAGCAGAAAGAAGAATGGTCTGAGATTGAAAATAAAACGAAAGGAGCCGTTAACTTCTTTTTCGTTGAGATCCGTGATAAGGTTTTTAATCCGCTGAAAGAATTTTATGCTGAAATCAAAGGGGCGAAAGGCCTGAAACAGTATAACGAAGAATTCAGAAACTGGCTGGAAGATATTGAGGAATATCTCAACAGCCTGAAAGAAGCCTACCTGCTGGAAACTAAACTTTTAGATGAAAAAAATGATAAGGAGATAAGCATGAAAATTGCTAAAGTTCCTTCTCAGGTTCTTACCTTCCAGTTATTTGAGCAGGGGAAAACCATTGGTGAAATTGCACTGGAAAGAGGACTGGTAAAAGAAACGGTCATCGGACATCTTGCTAAATTTGCCGAGCAGGGATTACTGGATATTGCCAGAGTAATTACTTCAGACAAAATCAAAGCTTTTGAAACGGAATTTTACAAAAACCCTCACGAAACACTGAGTGACTGGAAAAATGCACTTCCGAGCAGTTTTGAATTTAATGAGATCAGGATTCTGATTAATCATTATAATTTTCTGAAGGATAAAAATAAAGCTTAACAATAAAAAAAAACAGGCTGTTTCATTATTGAAACAGCCTGTTTTTTATTTAGTCAGAAGATCCTGATTGACCCTGTATCCTACGATCTTAATATCTCCGTTTTTGTCTTTCTCCATAGAAAATATTTCTTCTGTTTTGCTTGTCCCTCTTTTAACCTCATATGCCAGCATATATACACTTTTGGGATTAGAACCTTTTACAATCAAAGTTTCCCACTTTACCAAATTATATTCTTCAACCCGTCCTATATCGTTTTGAGAGGCATTGATGATCTTAAGCAATTTTTCTTTGTCTGTTACTTCAAAGAATTTATCGCCGAACAGATTATAAATAGTGTCTAGATTTCCGCCATATTTTTCTTCCCAATAGAATTTTTCTGAGATCTTCTCTGCATCCTTTTTATCAGATTCTCTGTTTGAAAAAGTCTGATTGAAAGAACAGCTTATCAATAAAAATGAAATGAGGATGAGGACTATTTTCTGCATATAGTTTTCAGTTTGGTTATTAGATGACAAAATTCAGGTATTTTGACGAGTTTACAAATAAAAACTTAATTGATTTACAAAATTGAATTCAATAATTTTTTCCTGAACTGAATAATTATATAAGTTACTTTTTATAATTAATATGTTATATTTTGGATTTCATAGTTTACAGGGGTTTTATATTTTAGCAAAAGTCTTGAATTTAGTCAGCAAGTCCGGAATCATTTGTTTCATATATGATTAATGCTAATAAAGCATTTTTACTTTAAATAAAAGTTTGAAACTAAAACTATTTTTCCAATAGTTTTTCACTGAAGTGATCGATCGGTTTTATTAATTACAAAAAGTAACTAATGCAGTTTTTATGCTTTAAATTTGTTTGGTTTTAAACCTAAAATTTAAAATATGAAAAATTTTGAAATTTCTGTTTTAGACCTTGCACCGGTAAAGCAGGGGAAAAGCATTCATGATACCTTTCAGGACAGTTTGTCTTTAGCAAATCATACTGAAAGTTTGCACTATAAAAGATTCTGGCTTGCGGAACACCATAATATGGAAAGTATTGCCAGTTCAGCCACTTCTGTTCTGATTGGTTTTATTGCCAACGGAACAAAAACAATAAGAGTAGGATCCGGAGGAGTCATGCTTCCGAACCACAGTTCACTGATCATTGCCGAACAGTTCGGAACCCTGGAGTCTCTTTTTCCGGGAAGAATCGACCTGGGACTGGGAAGAGCACCGGGAACAGATGGGCTTACCGCTCAGGCATTGGGAAGAAACCCGGCCATTATTAACGAACAGTTTCCAAGACAGATTCTGGAGCTGCAACGGTATTTTTCTGAAGAAAATTCTGATGCGATGGTTCGCGCGATTCCGGGAGAAGGACTTGATATTCCACTTTATATGCTGGGATCAAGTACAGACAGTGCATGGCTGGCCGCAGAATTAGGACTGCCTTATGCTTTTGCGGGACATTTTGCTCCGGAACAAATGGAAATGGCATTTAAAATTTACAGAGAACATTTCCAGCCTTCAAAACAACTGGATAAACCCTATATCATGGCATGCGTTAATGGTGTGGCGGCAGAAACTTCAGAAGAGGCCCATAAAATTTCAACTACCTTATTCCAGGCATTCATCAACATTGTGAGAAATGACAGAAAACCTTTTGCTCCGCCGGTGGATGATATGGATGAAATATGGTCACCAATGGAAAAATCAATGGTGCTTCAGAAACTCAGATATACCTTTATCGGGGACCAGGCTGAAATTGAAAAAAAACTTATAGATTTTCAGGAAAAATTCAATGTAGATGAGCTGATTATCAACTCTCATATTTACGATCATCAGAAAAGACTGAGATCTTATGAAATTTTCAGAGAGGCGGCAAACTCATTATCCAAAGCGTAACAAACCATCCATATTAATTGGCAGATGCTTATTTTTATGAGTATCTTTGCACAAATAAAAAGTAAACATGTCTGAGATTAAATTAAATACTATCCCAGAGGCTATTGAAGACCTTAAAAATGGTAAAATAATCATAGTAGTAGATGATGAAGACAGAGAGAATGAAGGAGATTTTCTCTGTGCGGCGGAACTTACAACGCCGGAAATTATCAATTTTATGGCATTTCACGGAAGAGGGCTAATCTGTATGCCGCTTCCTGAAAAAAGATGCGACGAATTAGGACTTGAAGTAATGGTAAGCAGAAGCAGCGATCCTAAAGAAACTGCTTTTACCGTATCAGTTGACCTTCTTGGAAACGGAACTTCTACAGGGATTTCTGCAGGAGACAGAGCCAAAACTATTTTAGCTCTGATGGACGAAAAGTCTAAACCTACAGACTTTATGAGACCGGGACATATTTTCCCGTTACGTGCGAGAAAAGGAGGTGTTTTAAAAAGAGCAGGACATACTGAAGCTGCGATTGATTTAACCCATCTTGCAGGATTGAAAGAAGGAGGAGTGATCTGTGAGATCATGAATGATGACGGAACCATGTCACGTTTACCGGATCTTTATGCTTTTGCACAGAAACACGATATGAAAATTGTTTCCATTGAAGACCTGATTCATTATCAGCTTAAAAAAGGAAACCTGATTGAAAGACTGGAAGAAAGAAAAGTAAAAACGGCTTACGGAGATTATGATTTCTTTGCTTTCAGGGAAACTTCAAACGATCAGATCCATTTTGCTCTAACAAAAGGGGCATGGACCGTTGATGAGCCTGTTTTGGTAAGAGTTCAGTCTTCTGATTCTTATTTTGATGTTCTGACCAGACTGAATAACGGTGAAAAACCTTTACTGGAAAAAGTGACCAACATGGTAAATGAAGCCGGAAAAGGAGCAATTATCTTCATCAATAACGTTTCCAACTCTGAAAATACACTGAGAAAGCTTCAGCAGTTCCTGAACTATCAGGACGGGCAGGAGCAGCATCCTACTTTAGCGTACAATTACAGAGATTACGGAATCGGGACGCAGATTCTGAAAAATCTCGGAATTAATAAATTTAAAGTAATCACTCAGAACCCAAATATCAAACCTCAGGTTGGAGGTTATGATGTGGAGGTGACTGAATTGGTTCAACTGTAATAATAAGTGAATGGTCAATAGTGAATCAGCTTTGCTGTGAATTTTTGTTATTGAACTTGTTTGATGAAAAAATGACTTGAAAAAATCAAGTCATTTTTTTTGTTTTATGAAATTTGTGTGTGTTTGTTGTTTTGTATTGAAAATATTCTTGATTGTATTTTAATTAATTGATTTTTAGTTGGTTTTGGTTTTGAAAAGTTTTTTGTTCTAACTTAGAAAACACTTAATTATTTAAAATATATTACTATGAAAAAAGAAATTTTTGAAATTCTGATGAATTCTTTAGACAGAATGTTTTCAATGTCGGTTAACAAAAAGGAAAAAGAAACTGACTATAACGATAAGATTTTTAAAATGATCAAAGAAAATGATCTTCCTGCTCCTTTTAGAGAACTTACTATTGAGAATCAATTGATATTGGTAACCGGAAAAAATGTGAGTGTTCGTTTCGCTATGAAAATACAGGAACTTAAAAACAGACTAGGCGGTAATGTGACGGATAAACAGCTGTATCGTATAATCAGTTTTTTAAAAGAAGACGAGGGAGGAAAGCTGTATGTAAATCTTAGCAAAACTCAGATTATGATGATCAGAAGTTACTTTATTATTATTTTCATAGCAATAATTTATGGTGTTAAGTTATTTTGGCCATTATCTGAACATATTCATGATTTAAATAGCTTTCTTTTCTTTTGTCTGGGATTATTTTTTTATTACGGATTCTGTTTGTTTTTTCTTAATTTGATGGGAAAGGAGCAGTTGGCAATAATAATCAAGAAAAAAATAGATAAGTTGAGATAAATAAAACGATAAGGTTTAGGATTTTTCTAAACCTTTTTTTATTTTTAAGCCATGACGGGGCCTTTAAAAGAACACATCAGGAAATACATAGGGATTTCGGAGGAAAAACTGGAAAAATATTGCAGTGCTTTCATACTGCGAAAGATTAATAAAAAAGAATTTCTTTTGAAAGAAGGCGACGTCTGCGCTCATGAAGGATTCGTTTTGAAAGGATGCTTTAAAGTATTCCGTACGAATGATAATGCAGATGAGCAGATTCTGCATTTCGGAATAGAAGACTGGTGGCTTTCGGACATGGACAGTTTTATCAATCAGATTCCTTCACAGCTCAATATTCAGGCGATTGAAGACAGTGAGATTCTGCTAATTTCCAAAGAGGACAAAGAAAGACTTTATCTGGAACTTCCAGAAATTGAAAGATTGATGAGACTCAAATTTCAGATGTCTATTATTGCACTTCAGCGTCGGATCATCGATAATTTAAATAAACCTTCAGAAGAACGCTATCAGGATTTTCTTAGAGATTATCCACGGATTGCTCACCGTCTGACCAATATACAGATTGCCGCCTATCTGGGCGTAACTCCGGAGTTTATCAGCAGAATCCGCAGAAAAATTGTGAATAAGAATTGAAAAAGCCGAATCTTAAAAAAGAACCGGCTTTTGTTTTATATAATGAGAAAAATGATTTCCATCATCCATCTCCCTTTTTATTTACAAACTTATTTCATCAAAGTTTCTGAAACCATTAAGGAAATCTTTCACAGTCATTCTCTTTTTACCTTCAAGCTGTAATTCCTGTGGAAAATAAACACCATCTTGTGTGTAAATTTTAAACTCATTTTTTGAAATATCAAGAGTTCCGGCAGGTTTTTTATGATCTGTAATCTCAAATTTTCCGGCAAATATTTTTAATCCTTTTTCTTCTTCACCGATTTTTAAAGTGGTAAATGCCGCAGGATAGGGAGACATTCCAAGAATAAACTGATGAACTGTTTTTGACGGTGAATTCCAGTTAATGCGGGTATCTTCTTTAAAGATTTTATACGCATTTTTAGGATGTTCTGTATTGGGCTGCGGCTTTTCGTTGATAGTATTTTCTGCAAGGCCATCCAAAGTTTTTACAACAAGCCCGGAACCCATGATCATTAAACGGTCATGGAGGCTTCCTGCATTTTCATCCAAAAGAATTTCAAGTTCCTCCTGAAGAAGAATATTCCCTTCATCTATTTTTTCATTGATGAAGAAAGTGGTTGCTCCGGTTTTCTCTTCACCATTAATCACGGCATAATTAATGGGTGCCGCACCTCTGTAATCAGGAAGTAGGGAAGCATGAAGATTGAATGTCCCCATTTTGGGCATTTCAAAAAGAATTTTAGGCATCATTCTGAAGGCTACCACTACAAAAACATCAGCATCCAGCTTTCTCAGTTCTTCCAGGAATTCAGGATTTCTTAGCTTTTCAGGTTGGAAAACGGGAATATTATTTTCTGCAGCAAATACTTTTACAGGGGACTGGCTTATTTTCTGCCCGCGGCCACTGGCTTTATCTGCAACGGTTACAACTCCTACAACTTTGTGATTCGAGAGGTGGATCGCTTCCAGCGATGTTTTAGCAAACTCAGGAGTTCCTAAAAAAACAACTTTCAATGATTTCATAGTGCAAAGATAAGAGTTTGGGGCGAGAGTTGCAGGGTACTGCATGGAACGGATTGAGAATGATGAGCGAAATTTCAGGGTTCAAGGCTGAGAGTTTAATGTTCAAAGTTTAAAGTTGATCTTATAATTGAAAGTCTGCCTCCTTTATTCTCAATTACAGCATTACTTATCATTCATTACTCATTACTCAGCGCGTATGTCCTGAAATTCAACATTCTTACTTTTCCTGAATCCAGAAGGAAGATAAGATTTTCCAGAATATTATTTTTAGAATGATAGCTCAGCTGAATGGAGAGTTCTTCAATGGTTGACGGTTTTTTAGCCAGAAGACTGATAATCTGCTGGGAAATGTTTTTTCCGAAGATCGACTGCTTATTCTTCTCACAAACAGAGCACTGACCGCAGTTTTTGGCGTTCTTTTCTCCAAAATAAGTAAGGATAAGTTTCATTTTGCAATGGCTGCTGTTTTGAACATAGAACTTCATCTCTTCCCATTTCTGGATTTTGTTTTTTTGAATATGCTCAAAAAGCTTCCAATAGGCGCCATTTACCGCTCTTTCATCACGTGGTTTAAGGAATTTTATACTGGAGAGAGCGCCGTCTACATATTCCAGATAATTTTTCTGCTGAAGTTCTTTCAGACGTTCTTTGATGAGGGGGACAGCCGTTCCTATTTTATTGCTTACCTGTTGCTCGCTGAACATTACTTTATGCGTGGTAATCCCCGAAATGGTACGAAGCATCAATTCAATGAAATAAGCATCCTTTTGTACCAGCTGATCAATCTCATCGGGTTTGATGAGAAGTTCGAGAGAAGAGAGGCTTTTGTTGTCGTTATAATAAATGATTTCCTGATTATGCAGAAAATTGAGCACATTATTGATCTTTGCTCTGGAAAGTCTGGTGAAGTTTTGTATTCCCTGGCTATTAAGCTGGAAAACCTTTTCCGGAAGTTCATGTTCTGCAACCTGGAAAATAGAGTAGAGGTAGCTGATAATTTTCAGGAATTCAGCTTTGTTGGGAATCTGATTTTTGAGAATGTCATCAAAATTCATAAGTTCCTGCTGATTCCAAAGCATAAAGGCAAAACTTTCCTTACCATCTCTTCCTGATCTTCCGATCTCCTGATAATAATTTTCAAGAGAAGGAGCAGGAGAGTAGTGAATGACAAATCGAACGTTGTCTTTATCAATTCCCATCCCGAAAGCATTGGTGGATATGAGGACATAGTTGTCACTCTTGTTCCAGATCGCCTGTCGGGTGTTTTTTTCTTTTGTCGTTAAACCTGCATGAAAAAAATCTACATTTTTCATCTGATTTTTTTTCAAAAATTCGGCCAGCAGTTCTGCTTCCTTTCTGGTTCTAACATAAACAATCCCTGAATCCTGGGTATATTTTAAAATATCAAAGACACGCTGGAATTTATCGGCGACTTCTTCTGTAAGGATTCTGATATTATCTCTCTTGAAACTTTTCTGGAAAACTACAGGCTTTCTAAGTTCAAGCTTGATTTTAATTTCTTCGAGAACTTTGGGAGTAGCCGTAGCGGTTAAGGCCAGACATGGAATTTCAGGATAATTTTTTCTGAACTCTTTTATATTCTGATAGCTGGGTCTGAAATCCTGCCCCCATTCTGAAATACAGTGAGCTTCATCTACTGCAATAAAAGAAAGCTGGATATCTTCAATATTCTGACGAAACTGGCTGTTGGTAAGTCTTTCAGGGGATATATAAAGGAGTTTTGTAAGACCGTCTCTGCAACGGTCATAGATGGTTTCGGCATCATATTCATCAAGTTCAGAAGAAAGATACTCAGCCTCAATTCCCCGAAATTTAAGCTGGTTGACCTGATCTTTCATCAGGGCCAGCAATGGTGAAATCACGAGACAGGTTCCTTCTTTTAATAGAGCAGGAAGCTGGTAGCAAAGTGATTTTCCTGCACCCGTAGGCAGTAATACAAGATTGTCTTTCTCATTGATAACCGAATCTATGATGTCTTCCTGTGAATCTCTGAAATCGTCATAGCCCCAAAAATATTTTAGGGTATCATACTTTAATTTTTGAAAATCCTGCTGAGAAATCATAGGGTAAAATTAAGGAAAGTATTACAACAAAAAAAGCCGTGCATGGCACGGCTTTGATATATTTACTAAAAGTTTATTATTTAGCTTCAAAGTAAACTCTTCTGTTGGCTCTGTTTTTCCATTCAGGGCACTTAGTAGCAGGTTCACATTCCGGGTATTTAAGGTCTTTTTCACCTTTACCAACTGCGTTGATCTTACCAGACTGAACACCGTTTTTGATCAGATAATTCTTAACGTTATTAGCTCTTCTTTCAGAAAGTTTTTGGTTGTAAGCATCTGTACCTCTTGTATCAGTTGCTCCAACTACACTGTAAGAACCGCTTGAAGAGTTAATATAATTAACCGCATTATTCAGGATTGGAGTATTTGACGGCAGAATTCTGTCAGAGTTCAGATCAAATTCAATTCCTTCCAGTTTAGTTTCTGTTTCTACTACAGGTCCGGTTGTTGGAGCTGGAGTTGTAGGACATCCGTTGTTTTCAACAGGGCCAGGAACCGTTACACACTTATCGTAAAGGTCAATTACACCATCAAGGTCAGTATCAAGAGCTACACCGGCACCATCCACTCTTGCTCCTGCAGGAGTGTCAAGCTGTCTGTCCCAATCGTCGCAAACACCGTCATTATCAGCATCTCCTTTCTTACATACTTCAATATCCTGGTCTTTGTTAGCCAAAACATCAAGTTTGTAATAGATTTCCTGAAGCGGGTCATGCCACATTACGTGAGATTCGTGTTTTCCTAATTTCAATGAAACCCCTAAAGTTGCATTGAAGAAGTTGTCAGATACCTGCTCTTCACGCTTGTTGATTGCGCTGTATTTGTCACCTCCACCATCGAATTCATCATCTCCGGTTACTACATACATTAGTCTACCTTCAATATCAATTCTTCTGTTCACTTTGTATTTTAAACCGGCACCAGCCTGCATAAACATAGATCCCAGTTTGAAAGGCTTAACTTCTGTAGCAAGTCTTTGTCCTTTCATATCTTTCTGATAGGCTCTGTATGCAATAGTACCGATACCTGCATATCCGTGTAATGCCCATCTGAAAGGAGAATGATTATCCACTCTTCTCAAAAGGTTAGAGAAGTTGATATCTCCTAATAAAGAGATCGCATCATATTGAGTTCTTGCTCCTACAGCTGTAGGGTCATTAGGTGCTGCATCTTTGGTATTGAACCATCCTTGTCTTGTTTCTCCTCTGTCATATTGTAGTTTTAAACCAAAAGCATGAGTAATAGCTTTGTCAATACTTAAATATGCTGAGTATCCAAAAAGATTTTTACCGTTACCGTTTTTGATAGACGTTAAATCTGCTGATTGAATTAATGGCACCCCAACACCCGCTGAAATAGACCAGTCATTGAATCTTTTAGACTGATTGGTAAATGGGGAAACGTTAGCAGAGCCGGAAGAAAAAGTATTTGGATATTGTCCGGTTGAAACTGCTGTTGAGTCTTGTGCATAACTGGCGGTAGGGATTGCCAGTGCTAATGCAACAACTGCTAAACTTAATTTCATAGTGTATTTTTTATTTAGTTAATTAAATGATTTCATTGTATAAAGTAAGTGGCTTACTTGTTAGTTGGGCATCCGTTATTTTCAACAGGTCCCGGAACCGTTACACACTTGTCGTAAAGATCAATTACGCCGTCAAGATCCATATCAAGAGCTACACCGGCGCCATCTACTCTTGCTCCTGCAGGAGTATCTAACTGTCTGTCCCAATCATCACAAACCCCGTCATTATCAGCATCTCCTTTTTCACATACTACGAAATCGGTGGTTGCATTTTCCAGAACGTTAGCTCTGTAATAAGCTTCCTGAAGTGGGTCATGCCATGCCAAATGAGAAGGATGTTTTCCGATTTTGAAAGAAACTCCTAAATTCACTGTCCATGCATTATCTGATCTTGAGCTGCTGATCATGTTATACTTTGCTCCCGGCTTAGAGGTGTCGTAATCACCTGGATCTGCCCATCCGCCACCGTCAAATTCATCATCACCACTGATGATGTACATGGTTCTGGCCTCAATATCAATAAGCTTGGAAACTTTATACTTCAGTCCTAATCCGAACTGATAGAATAACGAATTGATAGCGAAATCCTGTTCAATGAATAAAGGGACTCTTTTTGGAGTATTGCTCCATCTGAACTCGTCATTGTCATGCAGGGATGTTTTGTACCCCTGGAATCCAAGTCCAGCATATCCATGGAAAGCCCATCTGTAAGGAGAATGGTTGTCTACTCTTCTTAATAAATTGGATAAGTTGACATCTCCCATTAAGGCTACCTGATTATACTTTGTCGTTGCAGTACCTACGCCTGCTGCAATACCTGCAGCACCATCTAACATGGCTTTCTGCTTGGTCTCACCTCTTTGATAAATAAGGCTTACTCCAAACACATGGGTGATTTGCTTATCCACACTTACATAGGCATTATAACCCCAGTTTGTCTTTTTGTCATAAAAAGATCTGAGATCAGAATGAACCATAAATGCGGCACCTCCCCCAACAGAAACAGACCAGTCGTTGAAACGTCTGGACTTATTATCAAATGGTTTTACATTAGCGGAACCTGAGGAAAAAGTATTAGGATACTCGGTAGACGAGCTTACTGTAGTACCTTCCTGAGCAAAAGCTGCGATAGGAAGTGTGGCCAATAATAATAAACCTAATTTCATACTATATGTTTTATGTTTTATTTAGATAAAATCCTTCAATAATATTTTAGAAAAATCCCTTTCAAAAAGATGTTTTTTGTGGGGAATTTCTAATCTTTCTGATCTGAAATTCAATTCATTATATTTAATGATGTCAATATCTATAATTCTATCACTATAGCCTCCAGATGATTTTGAATCATTAATTCTCCCCATTTCAACTTCAATATTCTTAACAAAATCAAGCAGTTGAATAGGTGAAAGACGTGTGAATATTATTGATGCAATATTACAAAAAATATTGGAACTGACAAATTCCACAGGTTCGGATGTCAAAAACTCGCTTACTTGTGAAATTTCATTTCCTCCTTCACTTATTTTCTCGAGAGCGAGCTCTATATTTTTTTTTGAATCTCCAAGGTTACTTCCGAGTAACAAAACGACCTTATGTTGCGACATATTGGAAAATTGATTGATTTATGAGAAGTTTCTTTAAAAATGTCTTGGCAAATATAGTGGCAATTGTCCTATTATGTGCTGTGTTTTTTGTCTTTTTCATCATGATGCTTGTGTTTAGCTCGATGGGTAGTGAAAAATCGGTAGTGGTAAAGAAGAACTCTGTTCTTACGATTAACCTGAAGACTGCTATTATTGATAGCCCAACTGAGGAAAATGTGAGTTTATTTAATATCAGTGACAAAAACAAAAACATTCTTCTGTATGATGTGCTGGAAGCGATAAACAAGGCAAAGACTGATGATAACATTAAAGGTATAAGTATTGAGGCAGATTATCTGAATGCAGGAATTACCCAGCTTGATGATATCCGAAATGCTATTGAAGATTTTAAAAAGAGCGGAAAATTTGTATATGCTTATGGAAATGCTGTTTCACAATCTTCTTATTATTTAGGATCAGTTGCGGACCAATACTACCTTAATCCATCAGGGATGATTGAATTAAAAGGGCTTGCTACTGAAGTGACGTTCTTTAAGGATTTCGCTGAAAAATACGGTATAGGAATTGAAGTGATCCGTCATGGGAAATTCAAGTCTGCGGTAGAACCTTTCCTGAGAAATGATATTTCTCCGGAGAATAAAGAACAGCTGAGTACACTTTTGAATGATATCTGGAAAAATACTTCCACTAAAATTGCTGTTTCAAGAAAAATTGATACTACCCAGTTCAGAATGGTTGTTGACAGTTTATATGGAATGATCCCGGAATTAGGATTGAAATATAAGCTTGCTGATAAACTGATCCAGAAAACAGAATATGATGAAATGATCAAATCTAAGCTGAGCCTGAAAGAAAAAGAAAAGCTGAACAAAATTTCAGTAGCGAATTATATCAGCTCTTACGCAGATGAAGATAAATCCGGGGAAAAAGTGGCTGTACTGTATGCTTCAGGAGCGATCAATAACGGAGATGGATATAACGAAATTTTCTCTGAGAAATACGTTAAATACATCAAAGATCTTCAGAATGATGATAAAGTGAAGGCCGTTGTTTTCAGAATCAATTCGCCCGGAGGAAGTGCAAATGCTTCAGATGAGATCCTGTTTGAACTTCAGCAGCTGAAAAAGAAAAAACCTTTAGTGGTTTCTTTCGGGGACTATGCGGCTTCAGGAGGATATTATATTGCGATGGCTGCAGATAAGATCTATTCTGAGCCGAATACACTTACAGGATCTATCGGCGTTTTCGGAGTGATTCCTTATTATAAGGATATTGCCAATAAAAACGGAATCCGTTCAGATATTGTTGCTACCAATGCCAATTCACAGTATTATTCGGCATTGAACGGAGTTTCTCCGTATGGAGTAAGCCTGATCACCAGAAGTGTGGAAGGAACTTATAAAAGATTTGTTCACTTTGTTACGCAAAACAGAAAACAGACTTTCGAGCAGATCGACAGTGTAGGAGGGGGTAGAGTATGGAGTGGAACCCGTGCTAAACAGATTGGGCTTGTAGATGATTTGGGAACATTAAATGATGCCGTGAAATTTGCAGCACAGAAAGCAGGCTTGAAATCCTATCATGTAACCTCTTATCCTAAAAAGATGTCTCCGTTTGAGCAGATCTTCAAAGACCTGAATGAAGATGAGATTTCTGCAAGAGTCATTAAAAATAAAATTGGAAAGGCCAATTATGAAATTCTTCAGCAGATCACTGATAAAAAATTACAGTCTGAGGTAAAAATGGAAATGCCTTACCAGATTAAAATCAACTAACTAAATTATATTGTACAAAAAATCCCGGACCTGAAATTCAGATCCGGGATTTTATTTTGTATTGAATGGTTAGCTTTTCTTAGTGGCCATTCCGTATATCCAGAGAATGATTAAAGCACCCCCGATGGAAAGGATCCAGCTGCGTGGATTCCAGAAGGAAGTAACGTCTCCCCAGTGCAGAACATAAACTCCTATCGCACCGCCAATGAATGCTCCCAGAATTCCTAAAATAATAGTAATAAGCCATCCGCCTCCCTGTGTGCCAGGCATAATCATTTTAGCGATTGCTCCTGCAATAAGACCGAATAAGATCCATGTTAAAATTCCCATAGTTGCAAATTTTTTAATTGTTAATATTTAATTGATCTGTTTGCTAAGTTAAGGGAAAACATGATTAAAATCATCTTTTCTTGAAAAATGAGTCAACAAATTCCGTACCATTGAAAAGTTGCAGGTCCTGCATTTTTTCGCCTACACCAATATATTTTACCGGGATCTGGAACTGATCTGATATTCCAATCACAACGCCGCCTTTTGCTGTACCATCCAATTTGGTAACGGCTAAGGCATTTACTTCTGTGGCTGCTGTAAACTGTTTGGCCTGCTCAAAAGCATTCTGTCCGGTAGAACCGTCAAGAACCAGTAGGATCTCGTGAGGAGCGTCAGGGATTACCTTTTGCATCACTCTTTTGATCTTGGAAAGCTCATTCATCAGGTTGATTTTATTATGAAGTCTTCCCGCTGTATCAATAATGACAACATCTGCATCCTGGGCAACAGCACTCTGTACTGTGTCGAAAGCTACAGAAGCCGGATCTGATCCCATATTCTGTTTAACGATAGGAACTCCCACTCTTTCGCTCCAGATGGTTAGCTGGTCTACAGCCGCGGCTCTGAAGGTATCTGCAGCTCCAAGAACTACTTTCTTTCCTTCAGATTTGAACTGATGGGCAAGCTTACCGATGGTTGTTGTTTTTCCTACACCGTTTACCCCTACAACCATGATAACGTAAGGTTTTTTTGAGGTGTCAATATTTCCGGTTCCGGCATGAGGATTTTCAAGCAGAAGTCCTGAGATCTCCTCACGAAGGATGGTATCCAGTTCGTTTACCCCAACGTACTTATCGCGGGCTACACGCTCTTCAATTCGCTCGATAATCTTAATAGTGGTTGAGGCGCCTACATCGGATGCAATCAGTACCTCTTCCAGGTCATCCAGTACTTCATCATCTACTTTGCTTTTACCGACTACGGCCTTCGTCATTTTTTCAAAGAAGCCCTGGCTGGATTTTTCCAATCCTTTGTCTAGGGTTTCTTTTTCTTCTTTCTTGAATATATTTTTAAACCAACTCATAGTTTATTCTTATTTGTTTTTAACAACAGCTGTGGCTTCTACTTCTATCAGTATATCATCTCTGAAAAGGCGGCTTACTTCTATAAGACTGCTTACCGGAGGATTTTGGGTATTGATATATAAATCTCGAACCTTTCTGAAGTCTGATATTTTGGATATATCTTTAATGAAGATTCCTAATTTTATGATGTCTTTCCCACTACCTCCATACTCTTTCAGGATATTCTCTATATTTTTGAAAACCTGCTCTGTCTGTTTTTCTATATTATTTCCCACAAGACTGCCTTCTGCATCCAGTGGAACCTGGCCGGATAAAAGAACCATTCTTGAATTTCCACAGTCTACACTTACTGCCTGCGATACTCCTTTTATGCTGAAAACTTTTGACGAACTTTTATATTCTGTTTGAGCCGTTGTTTTCTGGCTGAATGAAAATAGAGAAACTGCTGTGAATACCAGAACAAGAATCTTTTTCATAGTTTACTGATTAATAATCCGGTGAACAAAGATAACAAAAAAACTACCCAAAATATGAGTAGTTTTTTTATATTGTAAATAAAGTATGGATTATTTTTTCAAATAACCATCTACTTCATCAGCATTCATTACTTTTTCTTCGAAAACGTAAGCTCCTGATTTAGAAGACTTAACCATTTTCACCACTTTAGTCATTTTTTTAGACCCAGTTTGTAGGGTTGCTACTACTTTCTTTGCCATGGTAAGTTATTATTTATAAATTACTTGATTTCTTTATGAAGGGTAGATCTCTTAAGAACAGGATTGTATTTTTTCAATTCCAATCTCTCTGTTGTGTTCTTTTTATTTTTTGTAGAAATGTATCTAGACATTCCTGGCATACCGCTCTCTTTGTGCTCTGTACATTCAAGGATTACTTGAACTCTATTTCCTTTTTTTGCCATGATTTATTAATTTTTTTTAATCAATCCGTTTCTAGTAGCTCTTTCAATAGCTTCCTCGATTCCAATCTTGTTAATCACTCTCAATCCATGAGCTGATACTTTCAGTGTAACGTGCTTATCCTGCTCCGGAAGGTAAAACTTCTTCTCTAATAAGTTAATTTCAAAACGACGCTTCGTTTTGTTATTAGCGTGAGAAACGTTGTTACCAACCATTGCACGCTTTCCTGTTATTTGGCAAATTCTTGACATATCTCGATGTTCTTATTTGTATAATATTTGAGAGTGCAAAATAACGAAGAATTTTTTAGATAGACAAATCTTTTGGAAAATATTTGCAAATAACTGGCTGATTAATAATTTGATTTTTAAAATATCCGAAATTTTGAGATACTCAGCCCAATAATGGTGATATATTTCATGTTATCCTACTCAGAGAAGCTGTTTCAAATGTTTTATCTTTGTTTTTAATTAATCTAAATAAAAATAATATGAAGAAGATTTGTATTCTTTTATCGTTGCTTCCGGTAGGGATTATGGCGCAGAATTATGCTGAAATTCAGACAGGTATGAAGAACTTTTACTATGGATCAGCAGATGTGGCAGATATGAACAATGATGGTAAGCCTGATGTTGTGATCAATGGAGCTATAGATGTAGATGGCGACGGGCAGGCTGATGTTTCTTATAATGAAATTTATAAGAACAACGGAACATCATTATTGCCTTATGCAAATGTTGGAAGTAACGGAACGCATCTTGGAGATATTAAGTTTATTGATTTTGATAATGACGGGTTGCTGGATATTATTTCTACCGGTTTGAGTTATATGGATGTAGTCAATTACAAGCATTACAGATTTAAAAATACAGGAAACGGATTAGTAAAAGAAACTGAATTTCCCGGAAAGATTTATGGTTCTATGGAAGTATTTGATTTTGATCATGACGGAAAACAGGACTATGCGATCAACGGAACACAATATGTTGAAGGAACAGGATTTATCAACGATCTTGATTATTACCGGAATACGGGAAATGGCTTTGAACCGACAAAAGGCTGGATGGAAGGAACGCAGAATGGCAGCTTTAAAATGGTAGATCTTAACAATGATCATCTTCTGGATCTTGTTATTTTAGGAACAAATACAGGAAGTGCTCCACTGTTTAAAGTCTATTTAAATGAAGGCGGAACCCTGGAACTTAAACAGGATTTTACCGCTCTATCCAGTGGAAAACTTGATTTTGCTGACTTCAATGCAGATGGCTATCAGGATATTGTGGTTTCCGGAACCGATCAGAATGATGCTCCTTATTTTGCCGTTCTGATGAATGACGGAACCGGCCACCTTACTGAGCAGTTGATCAATACTCCGGAAATTGCAGATGCATCCATAAGTGTTGGAGATCTGAATAATGATGGCTTCTATGATTTTATTATTTCAGGAAATGACGAAGATACCAATGCTGTGGTAAAAACTTTTTTATTCAATCCTTCCAATCAGGAATTTATTGAAAATATACCTACAGGTTTGCACTATTTAGGAGGTGCTGGTTTTGTAAATTTACTTGATTTTGACAATGACCACCGTCTGGATGTTTTATTGGCCGGATTTGATTGGGCAGATTCAGGCTATCCTTCACTTACCAAAATTTTCAGAAACACTTCCACGGAAGTGAACCAGAAACCCACACCTCCTGCAAACCTTAATCTTACAAAAAATGGCAACCGCTTCCATTTTTCATGGAATGGCGCCACGGATGATAAAACCCCTGTGAGTGCATTGCGCTATGAAATTAAGGTAGGTTCTGCACCGGGAACCGCAGATATTGCCAAATATATGGTAACAACACCTTCATGGTTTCTGGATCTTGATTCTTCTGTTCAGAATGTTTACTGGAGTGTAAGATCCATTGACGCTTCCAAAGCTTATTCTGATCCTTCGGTTCAGGGAACACTGGCAACACATGAAGTGAAAACCGGAAATCAGATCTCTGTTTATCCTAATCCGGCATCAGATAAGGTATTTATCAAAGGTGAAAAAGTTTCGGAGGCTGGAATGTATTCAATGGATGGGAAAAAACTGAATGTTGCTTTGGAGCAGGACCAGACCATTACTGTTTCGCATCTTCCAAAAGGAACTTATATTTTACAATTAAAAATTAAAAACGAAATAACCACTCAAAAACTTATTATTAAGTAAACTGAATCATTCTATCATGAGAAAAGCCAGACGTCCAGCTGGCTTTTCTTTTTTTATAAACCGGTTTCCCACAGATCGCACTGATTTCGCAGATGCCAAAGGTTTTTTGTTGGGATGCGCAAGGTCGCAAGAATTACTTTATAAGCTGTATAAAAAGTCGCAAGGATTTTATCTCCGATAAAATTTTACACTGCTGAATACATGAAAATCGTAGACCTTTATCTTAATGCGTAAAGTATTTATACTTAAATCTAAAGTGTCAAAATCTTTTGTGTCTCGTTGTGGTTAAAATAATTTCCCACAGATCGCACTGATTATACAGATATTTGATTTTGTAAATAGCTGAAAATCTTTGGTTTTCTTGCGTCTTAAAAGCATTGTAATGGCCTAAGCCCTTGCGCCTATTGCGTTTTCCAAAATTTTCCCATTAAGGTTGCTTAAAGTAAAATCGTACTTTATTTCTTCGTTCTGTTTCTAAATTTTTCAATCAGAAAATAGAATAATAAAAATCCTAAAGCAAAGATGGAGAATCTTGAAAGCAGATCTCCAGCTCTGGTATAGAACGTCATGGTATCATACAGATTGACTTTGGCAAATAATGTAGTCTGATCTCCATAAAAAGTATCAGCTGTAACTTCTCCTCTCGCATCGATGTGGGCAGAAATACCACTATTAGCCGCACGGGCAATCTCTCTTCTGGTTTCAATAGCTCTCAGCCTGGCATAAGATAGAAGCTGTTTGTGTCCTTCGGTAACGCCCCACCATGAGTCGTTGGTCATGATGCCTAAGAAATTGGCTCCTTTTTTTACGTAATCGGTTGTAAATTCACCATAGATACTTTCGTAGCAGATGATCGGCGCCATTCTTCCTTTGTTGTAAGGGTTGGTAAAGGCCATTCTTTCTTTATCTGTACCGAGAGAGGCAACAGTTCCGCCGAGATTAAGCATCGCATCACCTAAAAGTGGCTTCAAAACACTCATATAAGGGAAAATTTCAACTCCCGGAACCAATTTCCCTTTGTGATACACCTGGATTTTCTGCTGCGGAGCAAGCTGTACTGCTGTGTTATAACTTTCCACCCATAAGCCCTGATTGATCTGGTAGGCTTCTTTCGGAATGTTTTCTTTTTCAGTATAAAAACGGTGCGATGAAATTCCGGTGGCAAAAACCGCTCCCGGATGTAAAGTTAAAAATCCTTTAAGGTTATTTAAAAGCACGCTCTTTTCAAAAGCGGTCTCAGAAATGGATCCTCTTCCAGGAAGAGCTGTTTCCGGAGCAATATAATAATCGATTTTTCCTTTTGAATTATTTTCAGCTAAGGTCAGCAGATCATTCTGGATGGTAATGCTGTCTTTTGAATATTTTTCAGCGTAAGGATCAAGATCAGGTTGCAGCATTAGCACATTCACTTGTCCTGAAGGTTTTTCATCAAAGTTTTTGTATTTCATCAGGGAGATGATCATTGGGAGAACGATCAGTCCCGCTACAATAGAAGAATTTCGGATAAGATCTTTTCTCTTTCTTCCGGCTTCCCAGGTTCTTAGAGTATAGAAGATCAGTACATTAATCAGCAGGATCCAGAAACTTCCTCCGGTGGCACCCAACGTGTCATACCATTGGATCAGTTTCGGGTATTCAGCAAATACGTTTCCTAAGTTCAGCCATGGCCAGGTAAGCTCCCAGTTCAGGTGGAATTTTTCAAAGCTCATCCAGATCGCGATCAGGAATCCTAATCCCCAATACGTTCCCTGAGCATTTTTGTACCAGTGATAGCACTGAAATACCAGTGAATATAAAAAAGAGTTGACAAGAACAGGAAACAGAACAGCCATCAGTGAGTGGCTTCCATCCGGGTTCTTTGATCCGTACAGCCATCCTGTTGTTACCACATTCCAGATCACAAAACATAAGTAAGAAAGTCCGAAGACCATCCAGCTTTTTCTTTTGTAAGAGGAGAATTTGGAAATTCCGTGTTCCATCATCAGGAGCGGAACAAGGGCAAAAAATATAAAAAACGGAACACCGTAAGTTGGCCACGAAACGGACAGGAGCATCGCTGAAATGAGCGTAAGTAGAACGTATTTCATTAAATTAATTTAACACACAAATTTAATGTTTTTGAAATGAATAAATTTGCAACTGATGTTAAAGAAATTATATAAAATTGTAATTGTTCCTTACACCCTTATATTGCTGTATCTCATGTTCCTGGGAATGGGCAGGTTTCAGTATGAGGATAACCAGATCCGGATAGAACCTGTTTTTTCTACATTGTGGTTTATCCGGGATAATATTGTATGGACGAATACCGTGATGATTGTTTTAGGAAATGTGATTATGTTTATTCCTTTTGGCTTTCTGGGCTGGATTTTTCCGAAACTGATGAATCTGAAACCTCTGTTGTATACCTTTATCTCCTCTATTGTGATTGTAGAAGCAATGCAGTATTTTACCCGAATGGGAATCTTTGAGGTAGATGATATTATTCTGAATACTTTCGGTGTTTTTCTCGGATGGCAGTTTCGCCGTTTTTTAGAACGGAAGTTTAACCGTTTAGTTCTTTAGAGCGTTTCTCAGCATTTAAAATTCCGTTTTTTAAGATCTCTTTAAAGCTGTTTTCTTCAAATGTTTTGAGGGCAGCTTCAGTAGTTCCACCTTTGGATGCGACATCTTTAATCAGTTCCTCCAGGCTTTTTTCTGAATTGTTGATCAGATGATAGGCTCCAAGCATGGTTTGTTTCACGAAAAGTTTGGAAAGGTTTTCATCAATGCCCATTTCCACACCTGCTTTGATCATAGCATCAATGATATAATAAAAATAGGCAGGGCCGCTTCCGGAAAGGGCAGTAACCCCGTTCAATAGGTCTTCGTTTTCCAGATAGACAGATCTTCCGGTGCTGTTCAACAGTCTTTCAATATTGATAAGCTGGCTGAAAGAAATACCTTCCGCAGCAGTATATCCTGTAATTCCCATGCCCAGAAGGGTAGGAGAGTTGGGCATAGCTCTTACGACTAGCTTGTGATTCAGCAGGTTTTGAATTTTTTCAATGGTAATTCCGGCCATAATGGAAAGAACCATCTGATTCTCCTTTAATGAAAACCTGATGTTTTCAGTGGTATATTGAAAATCCTGAGGTTTTACGGCGATAATAACAAGGTCGGCATCCAGCTCCAAAGTTTCGTCAAAGGTGGAGATTTGTGATTTTGGAAATTCTTCAGCTATTTTTTGAATTTTAGACTGGCTTCTTGTAATCAGGTGAAGATTTTCAGGTTTGATAAGCTCATATTTCAAAAACGATTTCGAAAAGGAAAGCCCCATGTTTCCGGCGCCCAGAATTGCTATTTTCATATACTGTGTTATTTTTTAACGAAAATAATGTTTTTTCATCATAAGTTGGAGATCTGACTCTAAGTTTACTCTTTTATTTACTTTAATTTGTTGTCTCGAAATTTATTCTTTGCTAAGCTTTTTATGATCAATTTTTTATGCCACTAATGCACAAATTTATTATTGTATCCGTGGCAATAAAACTTTTGTACCTGTTGTAGTTAAAAAGATTTTCCACAGATTGCTCAGATAACACAGATCTGTGTGGATATTTTTTTCTCTTGCAAATTTTGCACATTACGCAGATTTGAAATACTTATTAACCTTACCAAAAGAAATAAATTAATGAAGAAGTTAAACATCTTTCAAAATTTAAAAACCCCGAATAGATTTATCAAACAAAAAAGTCCGGAGTTACCCCAGACTTTCTTCAATTATATTTGTTAAAATTTATTCCACAGGGAATTCCGGTCTTCTCATTTTAAATTTTGTTCCGGAAAGGGACTCAAGGAAAGCAACGAGGGCCTTTTTTTCCTGAGGGGTTAATTTTAAAGGTTTTAGTAAAGGGTCTGCTGAAGGGTAATTCGGGTCCAGCTGTTTCTTTTCAGGAGTAGGGTCCATCATGTGCATTCCGCTATCATAGATGTTCACCACACCTTCCAGGTCACCGAAGAGACCGTTATGCATCCACGGCTGGGTAAGCAGAAGATCTCTCAGCTGAGGGGTTTTAAATTTACCAATGTCTTCAGGCTTTTTAGTCACATTATACAGACCCAGATCTTCGTATTTTCTTTTGTAATAGGTCAGTCCGATATTGTGGAAAGATTCGTCGGTAAGGTACTGACCGTTGTGGCAGTTCATACATCTTGCTTTAGTCCGGAAAACATGCATCCCATAGATCTCTTCATCAGTTAATGCATTGTGTTTGCCTTCCAGGAATTTATCGAAACGGCTCGGCTGGCTTTTAATGGTCTTCTGGAAATCTGCAATGGCTTTTACAATTCTGTCATAGGTTACTTTATCATCACCATAAGCATTTTTGAAAAGCTGGGTGTAACCTTTTACAGCTTGAATCTTGGCAGGAAGGGTTTTTACATCCATGGCCATTTCATGATGAGCGCCAAGAGGTCCGGAAGCCTGCTCTTCAAGGGTTTTGGCTCTTCCGTCCCAGAAAAACGATTGTCTTTCCGCAATATTATAAAGCGACATGGTATTTCTGTTTCCCAGGAGGTGATTATTTCCCAGAGCGACACGTCTTCGGTCTGACCAGCCCATTTCCGGGTCGTGGCAGGAGCTGCATGAAATTTGATTGGATTGGGATAATTTAGGATCAAAGAACAGCATTTTCCCTAAAATGACGCCCGGTTTATCCTGATCTGCAAAATAAGCGGAATCAAATTGAATAGGAGCAAACTCTTTCCATTTCACTCCGTAATCGATGGTGGGTTTCGGCCATTCCGAAATCGCTTTTTTATAGCTTTTTACAATATCCTCAATCGTAGGGTCCTGAACTTCCATCAGGTCCTGACCTACTTTTGGGGTAAAGCTTAATAAAATAAATACAACGATTCCTAAAGCTCCGAATATTCCTCTTTTCATGTCTTAAAACGTTATCCCTATACTTGCGCCTGCAAAATTATTATTTTTTTTCTGGATTTTCTGCGTCTGATACTGTGCGCTTACAAAGAAGGCAGGCAGCTTTTCCAGTTTGAAATCATATCTCAGCACCGTTCCGAAAGTATTGATGTCACTGGCCTGGAACAGATAATCCTGAAGTACCCATTCGTCAACGGCAGCATTTCCTGCCGTACTCAGAGCATTGATGGATTTATTGACAGCCCTTTTATTGAAATAAGGTTGGAAAGTAAGTACCTGGCTGTTACTGATCTGTTGACGGTAATCCGCATTGATCCCGAAATAGGAATATACAAACTTCTGCCCGGAATTCGGATAAAGTCTGCGTTCCTTGATCTCCTCATATCCAAAGAAAGGAATTGCCGTGATGGTAAAAGTATCCTGATTATACTGATAAAAACCTTTGACAGAGGCTGTATAATTTTCTCTGCGGTAAGCTTCTCTTTTGAAGAGTTGGCTCAGTGCAGCCGTATTCATAGAGTAACCATATTCAGATCCTGTTTTCCGGGATGCCGAATATCCGGCTGATACTCCCAGTCTATGCTTTTCTGCAACGTTGAAAAGTTTGGCTCCTTCCAGTTCAAAGGTTTCATTTTTCAGATCAGAAAGGTCAAAATAGCTGTTGTTTTCACTATACCCTTTAATATTATTGGATCTTCCCACAGCAGCCTGAAGATAAAAATCTTTCCCCTGTTTATTAGAAATTTGGATTCCTCCTTTATAGGCAAATTCTTCGTACGTATTGGCAGGACGGGTTCCGCCATTAAAAAGGTAATTGGAAAAGCCAAATCCTGACATCAGGTATACATAAGGCCTTCCCAGCAGGCTTTGAAACTGGATGGAATTGTTTTGAGTGTATTTGTTGAATTCACCGAAAACGCCTACTTCATATTCTCTGAACACTCTGTAGTTCACTCCGGCATTCACCCGGAGATCAGAAGTCGTGCTTTTCATCCGCGGATCTTTTGAGCGGTAGCCCATCTGTGCTGAGTAACTTACCTGCCCGGCCACAGTCCATCTGTTCATGTTCTGCAGGTAGCCACCGGCAAACTGATAGCGTTCAAGATTTAATTTTCCTCCTACGGAATCTGCGGTAATGTAAGGAGCGATGCGTTCGTAATCTAAAGTTTCGTTCCATTTTACAGAACCTGTTTTTAAATTTTGATACTTTGCACTTCCCCAGACAAAACGGTTAGGTTTCAGCTTTTGAAAAGATTGGGCTTCTACTGTTAGTCCTTTACTGCCGTTTCCAAGCTGCTGGCGGTAAGCTTTATCCTTATTGTCGTGGTAACCGACCCCGAATTCTGAGAATGAGGAGGAACTGTAACCCGACATTGATGCCGGGTTACAGTAGTAATTATTTCTAAAAGCTCTCTCCTGACTGTACTGGTTACTGAGGGTTTTAAAAAGGTTGAGACTGTCCTGAGCCTTCATATTAAAAGAAATCCCGATCAATAAAAGGCAGAAAGATGTTTTGGTATATAACATAATTAGCTGTTAATATCAGACGGTGTCTTAGTGAACGATACCGTCTCTTAAACTTGGTTGAGAATCCTTCACAAAGTCATTCGTGGAATTGTTGGTATCCATGTAAAGGTTTTTACCGTTAGACATCTGCCCGGTTACCTTACGTCTTACCGATTTTCCGAAACGGGTAGGATCTTTATCAATCGTTCCTACGGAAGTCCATCCACCATCGATGCTTGCAGAAGTAAGGGTGTGGGCAAATTTTGCGGAAACACTGTTGTTTACTCCGTCAATAATCCATGAGTTTGGAATAGAGTAAGCACTTTTTGAAGTCACTCCACCAGCGCTGTTTTGGTAAGTATAATCGTATTTATTTTTCTGTAAGAAGCTGTCTTCAGTCTCACCGAACGGGAAACGGGCGATTACATAACTTTCAAAACCACGGTCATGTAAGAAGAACATATTGAAATTCATCTGTGAGTAGATCACTTTTGCATTCGGAACAGAAGGGTTATCTACCTGTCCTAATGCCGGGTTAGTAGAAGGATACTCAAAGTTGGCATTATGAAGGTCATACGCGGTACTCGTCTGTGCCTTGTGATTGATGGCGTTATCTGCAATAACGATGAAATCTCCGGGCTGTACAGGATATTCAGTACCTGAACCGGGAAGTACCATCACCGCTTTTACAGGGAATGACAGGTTCGCATTGTATGGAGTTGGGTTTTTATCCTCTGTAGTAAGGAATTCAGACTGTCCGAGGATCAGTTTGTCAGCGTACAGTACCTCTTTGGTATTATTGGTTAATTTAAAATAACGCCCTGAATTGTAGTTTTTCCCGTCAGCCGTTTTAATTCCTGTAAAGAAAACTTCTTCAATGATAAAGTCATCGTGGAATTTCTTGATGATCAGAGGAATATTAAGATTGGTTGCAGGCAGGGCAATATCAGTCTGTGCCATAGCACCCACCGATACTTCTTCGTTGCCGGAGATCACAGCACCGTTTACCGTAATTTTATAAGAACCATATGGTAAAGGAAGAGAGTAGGAACTAAGATTTTTAATATTTTCTCTTTTTACGGCTCCTGTATTTACTTCTTTGATCTCAAGATCTAAACTTGTATAAGATGAAATATTTTCACCCGAGAAAGATAATGTTAAAACCCCGGTTTGAGTAGTGGAGGTTCCGAAATCATCACTTGAGCACGATGTTACCGTAAATGTCGTGGCCATCATAGCGGCTAAGCTTAGTAGTAAAACTCTTTTTTTCATTTTATTTATTTTTTTTTGTATTAAAAATTGTAGTTCAGTTCCATCCCGAAATACGGGGTATTGGCTCCTTTTCTGTAAACCGTTACATTGTTGAAAACATAAGGCGAGCTGTAGTTGAAGAGCCTGTTGACAAATAATGAAGTCCTTAAAGCTTTATAAATACTTTTGGTCACCTTTATATTTCCTGTGATGGTAAACGTCATCAGTTTGTCCATGTTATCGGTAACCGAGACATTTCTTACCAGCCATTGTTTATAGATATCTGTTCTGTCTGCATCGGTGAAAGGATGAACTACACCGTCCATTCCGTAATAGGCGATAGGTTCTGCAATTCTCCGGTCATTTCTGCTGTGATCATAAATACTTCCCTGTAAAGAAGCGGAAACAATCAGATCCAGGCTTGGCAGGTAAGTATCTATTAAAAGATTATAGTTGATATTGGAATTATTATAACCGTCATCATTTTTATAAATTCCATAATAAGGGAATGGGCCCAGTCCAATGGAAGCATTAGGTTTGAAAGTAAGCGGAACGGAATTTCTGTATTGGGATTTAAACCAGGCTCCGGTAAGGGTAAACCTAGTATTGATGGCCTTAATTCTTGGTGAAGTATATCCGAATTCAATTCCCTGCTTTACAATCTGGCTTCCGTTCTCATCCACAAAATATTCCCCGAAGATGCTTTTCTGCTCATAAGGTACGTTGGTAAGATCCGGCCCGTTGGCCCATTGGGAAAGATCCACCTGCGTCGCATCATATTGTTTGTAAGTATGTACAGCAGTGTGTTTCATTTTACGGAAACCATTGTCCATATCTTCCTTAAAGTAGGCCATAAAGAAATCATGGTTTCTGTAGCTCAGATCAAGTCTGATTTCCTTTTTTACACTTTTTGCCGCTTCCAGGTCTTTGTTCTCTCTTGACTGTACATATGTCATGAAGTTCACATAGCGGTACTGCGAATCATTGTGGTAATAATTCAGCTGTGTATAGTCCCAATACTCTTTGTTGGGATAGAGCATCATCATGGTAGGACGTTTGTAGAACTGTCCGTAACCCAATGTAATATCCGTTTTCAAAGGATAATTGTTGATGGTAAGGTGAGGCAGGCTGTACTGGAAATTCAGTCTGGGTTCTGTGAAAACTTTTTTGCTGATGGCAAAAGAAGGATCGATGCCCATGTTTTTTGAAAATCTCAACCCTGCGTATAAAGTGAATTTATGACGGTCTAAGGAATAGCTCATCTGATCTCCTACAAAAGCAGATAACAGGCTTGAAGCCGGAATATCGTTATAAGGTCTGGGTCTTTCTATTCCTGAATTTGCAGACGGAGGAGTTTTCATATCATAAACAAGTCCTCTTCCGTTGTTTTTTGAATATCTCCAATCCAGACCGGCTTCGTACTGATGGGTAATTCCCACCGTTTTTTTAGTACCGTTTGCCTGGAAGAAAGCAGTAATGTCCAACGGTTTTCCTTCTGTAGAAAATTCAGTTATGTAACGCAAATCAGGAAAATATCCCACGTTTTCACCCTGTTCTGTAGCTAATGAGAATGATCTCGGACCGGAAAGCTGAATCAGTTTTCTCTGCTCGATCTTTTCAAACCCCTGGCGGATAGCCGTGTTCAGAGTTAATTTATTGAAGAAAGCATTTTTATCCAGCTGATAGATAAAATTATTGGTAAGGCTGATCTTCTGATTATTGGATTCAAACTTATCCGTTGAAGGATATCCGTTATCCGGATCATATTTTTTATGATCAATATTGGAAGAAAAATCAATGTTGGATCTCCATTCCAAAGGCCTTGACCAAAGGGTAGATGTTTTTTTTGAACGAATGGAAGCTGTGATACGCTGATAGTTCTCAAACTCGTCCGTTGGATCAGACTTGGAATCCAGGAAATCTGCACTGGCGCTTAATTGCCAGTTGTCCGTGATCTTAAATCCTTTTCCTACATAATACTGCTTGCTGAATCCGTCTGCCTTGAATCTGGCCTGAAGGGGAGAGCTGCCTATCTTACGTTCTATTTTGATTAATCCTGAAGTAAGATCCCCATATGCCGCAGAAGGAATTCCCCGGATAACCTCTACTTTTTCGATGTCATTGGTAGAAATGGTTCTCATATCTATCCCGGAATAAGCCGTTTCACGATATTCCCCGGCTTTGCCGAACTGCTGGGTATCCACAGAAACCTGCATGTCTGCATTGGAATTGATGATGTTGTCATCAATCATAAACTGAATGCCTAAAGATGAGGTTTTGTATTCACTTCCTGAGTAACCGCTTGTATTTTCGCGGAGTGTAGCCCTGTTGGTAACATTTAGGGTGGGTGTTTTTGCCAGCCCTCCGGGAAGAAGCTCCATCAGGTCACTGAAACTCGATGGCTGAAGATGCTCCATAGCCTGTCTGTTAATGATAGACTTTGTGGTAAGACCTTTTCCTTCCTTGGAAAATACCACTACTTCTTCCAGTTTGTTAACAGGTAAAAGCTGTACTGTAATATTCTGTCCTGAAGTAATTGTAACGCTGAGTTCCTTTTCCTGGTAATCGGAATGAATGATCCTTATATGATGTTTACCATCTGAGACTGACACAGAAGCCGTTCCGTTTTTGTCTGTGGTAGCAGAAATACCATCTACTGTAACTGAGGCTCCGTTAAGTTCTTTATTATTTTCATTGAAAACGGTAATGTTCAGTTGCTGTTTTTCACTTTGAGCATAGATAAGCGGTGAGCTTAATACGAAAAAGAAAGCAAAAGGTAAAAATCTTCCCATTTTTATTTATTCTAAATAAGCAGAGCGCAAAAGTATAAAATATACCAATGCGAAGAAAATTTATTTAGAATAAATTAAAATAATTGACAAAAGTCAGAAATGTAGACTGTAAAATTTTATATAATATCCAGATGTTGTTATATAATATTCACCTCCCGTTCGAGTTCTATACCAAATTTTTCTTTCACAGAATGGATGATCTCACCGGAAAAATCAAAAATTTCTTTTCCCGAAGCATTTCCTGTCGCGTTGATAATCACCAGTGACTGAAGTTTGTGAGAAGCGGCATTGCCTATCTGTTTTCCTTTCCATCCGCATTGCTCAATCAGCCATCCGGCGGGTACTTTTACCACATCACCGTTCGGATACCCTTGGATATTTTCGAATTTCTGTTTCAGCTCTTCAAACTGAGAAAGGGGAATTGTTGGATTTTTAAAGAAGCTTCCTGCGTTACCTGTTTCTTTCGGATCAGGAAGTTTGCTTTGTCTGATATGAATTACCGCTCTGGATATGTCCTGAATCGTAGGGTTTCCTACTCCTTCACGTTCCAGTTCAGACCGGATAGCTCCGTATTCCGTCTTAAGATGATGTTCTTTGATGGTTAATTTAAAAGTAACCTCCAGGATAACATATTTTCCTTTTCCTTCCTGCTTAAAAATAGAATCCCTATATCCGAATCTGCACTCTTCAAGATCAAAGGTTTTTACTTCCAGGTTTTCAAGATCCAAAACTTTACAGCTTACAAATACATCCTTTATTTCCGTACCGTAAGCTCCGATATTCTGCATCGGTGAGGTTCCTACGTTTCCCGGAATCAGGGAAAGGTTTTCCAGTCCGCCGTAATTTTTTTCCAGACAGTACATCACAAATTCATGCCAGTTTTCTCCTGCTTTTGC
Source organism: Chryseobacterium sp. 2987 (assembly GCF_031456375.1). NCBI lineage: Bacteria > Pseudomonadati > Bacteroidota > Flavobacteriia > Flavobacteriales > Weeksellaceae > Chryseobacterium > Chryseobacterium sp. 2987. The sequence goes on along the minus strand of NZ_JAVDUN010000004.1, from coordinate 29,475 downwards.
CGTTACCAGAACTTCATTTTCATTCAGGGCTTCTTCTGAAATTCCCTTTAAACTAATTTTTACGGCAAGACCATCAAAGTCTTTGGTCAGCAGAATATTGCTTCCTCCACCCAAAAACAAAAGTTTCAGATTGTGTTTTTTTGAAAAAGTAATCGCTTCTTTCAGTTCTTCAAGATTGGTGATCTCTGTAAAGTATTGAGCTTTGGCTTCAACGCCGAAAGTATTGTAAGGCTTTAAGGAAAAATTTTCTTGCATGTTTTTATTGATATTCTTTAGGAAGAATGGTATTTAATTGTTCTTTCAGCTGCTGAAACTGTTTGTAATGAACTGTATCTGCAAAAGAATTAACATAAATATGGGATTTTTTCGGGGTACGGATCTGAAAGGTTTCATCAATGCCGTCCACAGACTGTTGGCTTGGAGAACTTTTGATATAATCCAGATCTTTCACATTGATGGAAGCGGTCAGCTTTTTCCAGGTATCTGCCTGAATGGGAGTGCTCCATTCCTTATGGGTCTGGTTGGCTGTCATTCCTTGTTCTGCTTTTACAGAATCTCTGGTCACTTTTATAATGTTGTAGTTGCCCAAATGTCCACCGATATGAGACATACTGATGAAAACAATATCGTCTGGACGATGGACTGCTGTTTTCTTTTCAGGAACCTTCTTATCACAGGAAAAAAATACCGGCAATAAAAGACATGAGAAGAAGATGTTCAGACTCGTATTTTTCATTGCCGGTATTGTATATTGTAAATAGGTTTATAGATTGAATTCCTTTCTGTATTGAGTTAAGGAATCTTTCAGGATTTCTGCACTTCTCTTCAGATCTTCTTCTTTTAGTACATAAGCAATTCTTACCTGCTTTTTACCTAATTCAGGATCGCTGTAGAATCCTCCTGCAGGTGCTACCATGATGGTTTCACCTTTGTTGGTGTATTTTTCAAGAAGCCATTGCGCGAATTTTTCAGTATCATCTACCGGAAGTTCAGCAACACAATAGAAAGCACCTCTCGGCTTAGGGCAGATTACTCCCGGAATAGCATTCAGAAGGTCTACCAGAATATTTCTTCTGTGGGTATATTCTTCCCTTACGGAACGGATGTAAGCGCCGTCATTCTGATGGGCTGCAGTAGCTGCGATCTGTCCCAGAAGTACCGGGCTTAATCTTGCCTGTGCAAAAAGCATCGCGGCATCATGTATTTTTTTAGAACGGGTTACCATGCATCCAATTCTTACCCCGCACATAGAATAACGCTTGGATTCAGAGTCAATCACGATACAGTTTTCACTCAGTTCAGGGAAATCAAGAATTGAAATCTGCTGTTTTCCATCGTAAACATATTCTCTGTATACTTCGTCAGAGATCACAACGATGTCATATTTCAAAGCAATTTCCGCCAGTTTCTGAAGTTCTTCACGGGTATACAGATATCCTGTAGGGTTACCCGGATTACAGATAACGATGGCTCTTGTTCTTTCAGTAATCTTTTTTTCAAATTCTTCGATCGGAGGAAGAGCAAAACCTGTATCAATGGTAGACGGTACTGCTACTACATTCACGTTGAATGTGCTGGTGAAACCGTTATAGTTGGCATAATAAGGTTCAGGAATGATCACTTCGTCACCGTCATCACATAAAGTAGAAATAGCAAAGTTAAGCGCCTCCGAACCACCGTTGGTTACAATGAAATTATCAGGTGTAAGGTCTTCAAAACCTAAGGTATGATAATAATCGGTAAGGGCTTTTCTGTATTCTAAATTACCTTCAGAAAGCGCATATTCCAATACTTTAAGATCAATATTCTTTAAAGCATTTAAGGCTGTTTCCGGAGTTTCAATATCAGGCTGCCCGATATTAAGGTGATAGACTTTAGTTCCCTGCTGCTTAGCTCTTAACGCAAAAGGAACCAGTTTTCTTACCGGCGATGGCGGCATATGCTGTGCTCTGTTTGAAATATTCGGCATTGTTCAAAAAATTTGTATGACAAAAATAGGATTTAATTTCTCAATAATAAAATTAAGAGGTGGTGACCTGCTGTATCAGTTTATTCTTCTTTCCTTTAATAGAACTCTTGTTGTGCTTTTTTAATGGAGATATGAGAATTTTATTATGAAATAAATAATTGTATTTCAATTATTTTGACTTTATGTTAAATTTTTTTCTTAATTTACAGTGCTGATATAAAATGTAAAAATCAAATTATTCTGATATTTTTTTGAAAAGGCAGGCAGTTAACCTGCTGTGAAAGCGTTGAATTCAGGATTATATTTTGCTGTTATGTATTCAGAAACATGTTTCAATCTGCTGTAAAAGCAGTCAAAAAATAAGTTTTTTTAATGTAAATAATGTCTGGTGGCAGTATGTAATGTACTGCTGCTTTTTTGTGAATCATTTTTCAGATCAGAATATAAATTTTATTATTTTAGAGGAACTAAAAAAACAAACTGAATATGCAGATCGCCGCCAGCTCCGTAGAAGATTATATCTCAAAGATTCCTGAAGAAAGACAGGAAGTCTTCCGAAAATTATTCGATACCATCAGTGACAATCTTCCGGAAGGATTTAAAGAAGGTGTTAGCTATGGGATGGTAGGATGGGATGTTCCTCTTGAAACGTATCCCGAGGGTTACCACTGTACACCCGGGGCACCTTTACCTTTTATGGGATTGGCCTCTCAGAAAAATTTTATCGCGTTTTATCATATGGGAATCTATGCCGAACCTGAACTTCTGAACTGGTTTGTCGCTGAATATCCTAAATATTCCAAAAGAAAACTGGATATGGGGAAATCCTGTGTACGGTTCAAAAAAATGGATGATATTCCGTTTGAACTGATTGCTGAGGTTAGTAAAAAAATGACGGTGAAAGAATGGATTGGTATTTATGAAGACCGGTTGAAAAAAAAATAATTCCCGGATATATCCTCAAAGAAAAGGATCTTAATTTTAACCTCAGTTCGGAATAAAAACAGAGCTTGGAAGCTGGGAGCTGGAAGAGAGAGGTTCTGAAGGCCATCAATAATAATTTGCCCTCTTTTTTAGCTAATTTGATTTTACAGGTTTTTTTCAGTATCTATAACTAAAAGTAACTTCCAGCCTTCTTCCTCCATCTTCCAGCCTTTTATATTTAAACTCCTTCACCCGAATTCAGGATAATTTTAAACAAACTTTAAAAGTTCTGAAGCAATATGTTTCAGAACTTTTTTTGATCTGTGTTTTTAGAAATCAATGTCCCAGATTCCGGCTTTCCGTTCCAGTTCTATCAGGGCGACGGCGTTATCTGTAAGCGCCTGATAATAATCTTTTCTTATTCCGTTGTAGGTTCTTTGGGCGTTAAGGACTTCCAGGATGGAACTTTCCCCTCTTTTATAGCTGTAGGTAATACCATCCAGAATACTTTTGGCTTCAGTAAGCATTCCGTTGTGGAATTGTTTCAGTTGTTTTTGAGTAGCCATATACTGTTGATAAGCCTGTATGACTTCTGTCCGTATTTCCTGTTCAATCTGCTGATATTCAACCTCTGCCTGAGAATGGACCATTTCAGCAATTTTTAATCCTGCATTTCTTCTGTTGGAAAATTTTAAGGGAATACTAAGGCCTAGTTTTACCGCATTGACTGTGGGAGAAGGTGCAATTTCATTCGTCGCTTCGGTGTGATGTTCTGCACCGGCGTTAATGCCCAGATCTATTTTACGGTTGGCTTTTTCAAGGCTTATCTGGCTTTTGGCCACCTGGGTATTTTGTCTGGCAGCCAGTAAATCAGCTCTTTCATTCAATGCTTTGATCAAAAGGTCGTCAACACTGAAATTTCTGTTGAAAGCATTAAAGTCCCCGGAAACTTCTCTTTCTGTTACTGCATTATCACTAAGAAATACAGATAAGCCTGTCAACGCCTGCTGTTCGGAACTTTCAGCCTGATACACTTCGTTGAGCAAAGAGGCTGCTTCTAACTTACTTTGCTTTGAAGTAATCAGTGATATGGTTCCCAGTCGGAACCGGATACTGTCAGACTTGGCCAGCTGCAAAATATTCTCATAAGAATCCTGCTGTACTTCGAGCAAAGCCTTAGACTTCAGCGCTTCAATATATCCTAAAGTGGCATCTGCCCGGAGATTTCGGAAAAAATCCTGTAACTGTATTTTACTCAGCTCTGACTGATTTTTGGCGAGGTTTATTCGCGCTTTTCTTTTACCTCCCAGTTCCAGGGTCCAACCAATGGATGTCCCATAAACATAACCCATGTTTTTATTCACTCCGTTATTGACTGTTTCTGCTTCCAGTTGAGGATCCGGAAACATCCCCGCAGTTTGAACAGAAGCCTCAGTTATACTTACATTGTATTTTTGAGCGGCATAGCTCAGATTTCTCTTTCCGACAAGTCCCAGAAATTCATCGAAACGTAAAAGTTCTTTTTCCTGCGCCTTTACCATCCCTGCTATGTTAGATAATGCGAGAGATAGTATGATAAAATGAGTTCTAATTTTCATGTGATGTCAGATTTTGTTTTTCATTGCTGCGTTCAGCCATAAAATAAATAGCAGGCAGCACGAAGAGGGTTAAAATAGTAGAAAACATCAATCCGTAAACGATTACGGTAGCCAGAGGACGCTGCACATCCGAGCCAATACCTGTAGCCATTGATGCGGGGAATAATCCAATGACTGCAACAGTAGCGGTCATTAATACTGGTCTGAAACGGTCTTTTGCTCCCTGAGTTACCGCGAGCTTCAGAGCATATCCTTTCTTACGGAGATCGTTAATGTGAGAAATCATGATCACCCCATTTTGGATGGCAACCCCAAATAATGCGATAAACCCTACCGCAGAAGACACGTTCAGAGACATTCCCCTTATATTAAGTGCCAGCATTCCCCCGAATAAAGCTAAAGGAACAATCGACATCAGTACCAAGGCCTGTCTGAAATCCCCAAATGCACCATACAGCAACAGAAACATAATAGCCAGTGCCAAAGGAACAATAAAGGCGAGTCTTGAATAAGCCCTGTTCTGGTTTTCAAATTGTCCTCCCCATTTGATCTGGTATTTATCATGATTATATTGAATGTCTTTTTCAATCTTATCCTGAGCTTTTTTCAGGAAGGAAGAAAGATCGGTTCCCCTTAAATTGAGCTTTACGGTAAGATGCCGCTTATTCATTTCCCGGGTAATGGTGCTTTCTCCGGTACTTAATTTTACTTCTGCTACCTGAGATAACGGAATTTTTGCTCCGGAAGCTGAGGTCAGCATCAGGTTTCCGATTTTATCAGGAGTATCACGGCTGTCTTCAGTATATCTGCAGGAAATGTCATAGACTTTATTACCGATAAAGATCTGGGAGATCGCTTTTCCACCTAAAGCTACTTCGATGAGGTCTGCCACATCCGCTACATTCAATCCATATTGTGCGATCTTATCCCGGTCGGCAATGATTTGTAACTGGGGGAGTGGAGGCTCCTGATCAATGGCCAGATCGGCAGAACCAGGAACTTTATTTAAGGTGGATAGCACATTTTCGGCAATTCTTCTGGTTTCTTTGAAGTCTTCACCATATACTTTTACGACCAGCTCGCTGTGAGCTCCTGATATTTTATCCATGACCCCGTCAATCATCGGCTGTGAGAACCCTACGGTGAATCCGGGTATTTCTTTATAATCTTCAGCCAGTTCTTTAATCAGGTCTGCTTTTGTTTTTCCGGAAGGCCACTCACTGTATGGCTTTATGCCGATGGAAACTTCAAAATGGGAAGCTGTCCACGGGTCTGTTCCATCATCATTACGTCCTGCCTGAATCATCATATACGTAATCTCCGGATGCTTCAGGGTTCTTGCACGCAGTGTATCGCTCATTTCCTTTGATTTGACTAAAGAAATACCGGGAGGAAGCTGTACCTGCAGCCATATGGAACCTTCATCCAGCTCAGGAAGAAAATCTTTTCCCACAGTATAAGAAAGAATTCCTGCGGACAGCAGAACAATGCTTATTGGCAAAATCACTTTTTTGGGTGTAAGCATAATGTGATCTATTCTGTTTCCATAGGCAGCAGCTATTTTTTCCAGCCATCTGTTATGGTATATTTTTCTTGGTTTACGGTAAATAACATAGGCCAGTCCCGGAATTAAAAGTAATGCGACTGCAAGCGCTCCCAAAAGGGCATAACCTATGGTGAAAGCCATTGGAGTAAATAGTTTTTTCTCTACTCTTTCAAAGGCAAACAGCGGAAGATAGGCGGTAATAATAATGATGGTGGAAAAGAAAATAGGTTTAGCGACTTCAATCACCCTTTGGGTAATGCTTTTTTCTTCCAATGATTCTTGCTGGTTTTCTTCTCTTTTTTTCAGGATGGTTTCCAGCATCACGATGGCTCCGTCTACAATAATTCCAAAATCAATAGCTCCGAGGGAAAGAAGATTGGCAGGAATATTGGTGAAATGCATCAGAATAAAAGCAAACAACAGAGAAATAGGAATCGTAATAGCGACCAGCAATGCCCCTCTCCAGCTTCCCAGGAATACAATCAGTACGATGATGACCAATACAATTCCTTCGGTAAGGGTATGGGAAACGGTATGAAGGGTTGTTTCTACAAGATCAGTTCTGTCTAAAAAAGGATGAATTTTTACCCCTGCCGGAAGAATTTCATTATTTAATTCGTCTACCGCTAGATGTACTCCTTCCAGAACTTGTGACGGGTTTTGTCCTCTTAATAAAAGTACAATACCTTCTACACTTTCGGAATAGTTTCTCTTTCTGTCGGTATAACCGAGAATGCCTTTTCTTTCCAGGTTTCCGTATTTTAATGTTCCTACATCGTTGAGAAAGACAGGAACGCCATTTTCGGTTTTTACCACAATTTTACCAAGATCATTTAAATCCTTGACAAGACCTATCCCCCGGATGACATAGGCCAGATTTCCGCGGGGAAGCATACTTCCTCCGGCACTGACATTGTTTTTGGAGATGGTCTCTGTAACTTCAGATAAAGAGAGCCCGTACTGTTCGAGTTTATGGGGATCCACTTCAATCTGAAACTGAGTCGTAATCCCACCAAAGTTGGTGACATCTGCAATTCCGGAAACCTGCTTGATACGTGGAATAATCACGAATTTCTGTAAATCGGTTAATTCCCGGAGACTGTGATTGTTGCTTTCGATAATATATCGATAGACTTCGCCGATAGGAGAAGTAAGAGGGTCGAGCCCCGGCTGGGCATCATAAGGAAGTGTTACATCCGATAATCTCTCCTGGATGCGCTGTCTTGCCCAATAGTCATCAATCCCATCATCAAAAACCATTGTAATGATGGATAGTCCAAATGTACTTTTGCTTCGCATCACATGCATTCCCGGAAGTCCGTTAAGAGAACGCTCCAAAGGTATGGTGATTTGCTGTTCCACTTCTTCAGCAGCCAATCCCGGAACCTGAGTGACCACTTGTGAAGTAACGTCGGCGATATCAGGGTAAGCTTCCACCGATAATCTGGTCCAGGAATAGTAACCGAAGAACCCGAGTAAAAGGAAGAGGGCTAGCATCAGCCATCTTTTCTGCATAGAGATTGTAAGTAATTTCTTCATTGTTCTTGATTTCGTAGGGTTTCACATTATTTTGCATCCAGCATATAGATTGCGCCTTCGGTCATGATGGTTTCACCTGCTTTCAGGCCTGAGATCACTCTCGTGGTTTTCTGATCAGTTTCCCCTGTCGTAACGGAACGTTTGGTAAATTGATTTTTACCTGTTTTTACCCATACATATTGTGAACGGTCATTCTGCATTAAGGCAGTAACTGGAATCATCACTGCTTTTTCCGGAGTTGTGGAGAAATTAACAGTGGCGTACATGCCTGGTTTTAAGCTTCTGTCTGGATTGTCACATTCGATGAGGACTTTTATGCTCCGGGTATTTTCGTCTACGATTTCATTGATATGATACACTGTTCCGGTAATATTCCTGCCCGGATAAGCGCTTACTTTTACCGAAACATGATCTCCGGTATTGACAAAGCGAATGTCTTTTTCTTTCACATCTCCGGAAATCCAGACTTTGGAGAGTTCTGCAATAATAATGACAGGCTCAGCGTCACTTTTCAGGTATTGTCCGTTCACAATAGTGTTGGAGATAATTTCTCCGTTGATTGGAGCTCTTACGGTAAGAGGACTTCCTAAGCCGCCGCCTTTGCTGTTATATACTTTCAGGGCAGAAGAAGCGTTGGAAAGAGAGTTTTTTTTATTTTTAAAATCAGTTTCAGCTTCGTCTAGTTCTTTTTGGATACCCACTCCATGTTTTACCAGATCCTGCTGGCGTCTGTAGTTTTTTTCTGCAAGCTGTACCTCATTCAAAGCATCTGTATAGTCTTTCTGAACGGAAAAGTAATCCGAGGAAAGAATTTCAAAAAGTGGACTGTTGGCTGAAACATTTTGACCGAGACGGATATAGGATTTTGTAATTCTTCCGGAAAAAGGACTGGCAATTTCCGCATAACGATTAGGAATGGCCTGAATAGTTCCTGCCGAAACAATACCATCGCTATGTTCCTGTTCCGTAACGGTTTCAGTTTTTATTTTTTTGAAAACCGGGTTGTTCTCAGGAACAGTGATCTGCCCGTTTTTGATAGTGAGTTCCTGATCTGTATTTTTATGGGAAAGACTGTCCTTACAGGAGATCGTAAAGAGAATGCTGCTGCATAAGATTATTTTTTTCATGATGCTAATTAAATTGAGTGCTGTTGCTTATTTTTTCTTTTGTATGGTTCTTTTTCTTCATGATGACCAGTTTTTTACTTCGGGTTTTCTTCTGACCGGATAAAGAAGGTCTGAGAAATATATTCGTAGAGACAATGAAGAAAACGGTAATAAGTGCCTCTTTAGAATATCCTAATGCGCACAAAGCGCCTATAGCTGCGGAACACCATAAAGTAGCTGCGGTATTGAGACCCCGGACGGTGAGACCATCTTTCATAATCACACCGCCGCCTAGAAATCCGACGCCGCTGACAATATAGGAGGTAATTCTCCCGGCAGCGTCACCACCGATTCTGACGGCAATTAATACAAATGCTGCTGAGCCTATGCAAACTAAGGTATTGGTACGGAGACCTGCGTTTTTTTTACGCCACTGTCTTTCGAAACCTATGCCAGCTCCTAAGCAGAATGCAACTAATAAACGAAGGGTAAATTCAAATGTATTCATAACTTTTCCTGTTTTTACAAAGCCTTTCAGCTGTACGGGAAAAGTGGGTACAACTAAAGCTTTAAAGATTGATAATGACGGTAAGGATCTGGGTCCATATGCTTTATTTTTTACTGCGCAAAAGTAGAAATGAAATCTTTTTTTTACAGTTAGAAAACCTTTAGAATAGTATTAGAAAATCATTAGGAAAATGTTTTTTTTCATATCTTAAAGGTTTCCGGGGCTGAAGAATGATGCCGGCTTCTGATTGTTTTTGTTCCTAATTCGGATTAAAAATTATTTATACAATTAAATTTTCAATAATTTTGAACGATCATCATTTCATATGGAATGGTTCTGGACACTGATATGTTTTTAAGAAAAGTAGTCAGTAAATTTCGGAGGTTCATTTTTCAAAGAGAGATATATTTTACCCATGAAGAAGACAAACACAGCCATATCTGCCACACTTTTAGCCATTATCTGCGTGCAGGGCGGAGCTTCCATTGCCAAACAGCTTTTCCCTGCAATAGGGGCGATTGGAACTGTGACTTTAAGAATTGTACTTTCGGCTGTTTTACTGATGATCATTAACCGCCCTAAATTTTCAGAATTTACCAGACAGAAATGGCTGTATTGTGCAATATATGGAATAGGGCTGGCCGCGATGAACCTTATTTTTTATTTGTCTATTCAAAGGATTCCGTTAGGGCTGGCCGTGACGGTAGAGTTTGCCGGACCTTTATTTCTTGCCATTGCTTTGTCCCGGAAGCTGTTGGATGTGATGTGGGCATTACTGGCCTGTGTAGGGATTTTGCTTATAGTTCCCTGGAAGAGTAATCATATTGATTTGCTAGGCCTTGGACTGGCTTTTCTGGCAGGATTATTCTGGGCAGTCTATATTGTTATGGGTGGAAAAGTCGCTAAAATAATGGATGGAAAAGACGCGGTGACTACAGGAATGCTATTTGCAAGTCTTATTATCATTCCTTTTACATTATGGGATGGTGCTGTTTTCAATCTTACACCAACGATTTTCTTAAAAGGTCTGGGGGTAGCCATTCTGTCAAGTGCCTTACCATTTTCTTTAGAGATGATGGCGCTGAAAAACCTTCCGGCAAAGACTTTCAGTATTCTGATGAGCCTGGAACCCGCATTTGCAGCACTGTCAGGATTTATATTTCTGGCTGAAAACTTAACTTTTTTACAATGGATTTCTATTGCCTGTGTTATAACGGCGAGTATAGGAACTACAGTTTTTGGTAAGGCAGCCAAGCATTAGGTAGGAGAAGAAAAAGTTGCATTCAACTGGTTTCAAACACGGTGGTGAAAACCGTTTCATCTGCATTGGAGGTTACGGAAATATGGGCTTGATGAAGGTTAATAATTTTTTCGGTAAGGAAAAGCCCGATTCCATGACCTTTTTCTTTCTTTGAATTTTCACTTCTGTAAAAAGGTTTAAAAATAGCTTCCAGATCTTCCTGAGAAATAGTAATTCCCTGATTGATAAAACTGATATGAAGTTTTTCGCCATTTGTTTTAACGTTGATAAAGCATGTGTGTTCCGGTGAATATTTACAGGCATTGTCGATGAGGTTATTGAAAGCCACCTGCAGAAGATATTCATTACCTTGAATAATTAACTGATGTTCTTCGATGGTATCGTCAATATTCAACAAAACTTTGTATTGAGAATTTTCCTTTCTTATTTTAGTATAAGATTCTAGGAGAGCTTCATCAAGTCTCACTTCAGAAAAACTGATTTCATTCGGATCATAGCTTGCTTTGGCGAGATCCATTAAGCTGTTGGATAGTTTGGCCATATTCCGGGCATCTTCCAATGCGTATTTGATGGTCTGCTGATGTTCTTCTTTGGTTTGGTCTTTTTGGACAGCCAGCTCCAGCTCGGTAATAATAGCGGATAATGGGGTTCTGAGTTCGTGTGAAATATTGGATACGAAATATTTCTGAGCATCAAAAGAATTTTCCAGTCGTTCCAGCATACTGTTGAAATTTTGGGCCAGCTCGTTAAGCTCGTCTTTTTCCTGAGTGGTCTTCAGTCTTAACTGTAATTTTCCGGCTGTAATTTTTTTAATCTGATCCACCATTTCACTCAGAGGGCTTAAGGTCTTTTTTGAAAGAAATATTCCTGCCAGATAAATCAAGATCAAGATACTGATGAAAGAAATAATGCTGATTGTCAATAGATGGGTGAGATATCCATAGCCGTATTGATCATAGGCAGCAGCCGTTACAGCATATGATTTTCCCTGATAACGATAAACCATTCCGATGACCTGCAGATCATCCAAGAAGAAAGTGATGGTGTTTTTCCGGAATATATGCGAGAGCATCTCCGGATTTTCTTTTACATAATCTACTTTGGCATCATCATGATAAACAAGCTGATTGTTGATGTCATAGATAGCCACCTGAACTTCATTAAGGGTTCGGTTGTTGTTTTTGTAAAGTTGATGCATTTCCTGTTCGGGCAGTGAACTTTGGAAAAACAGATCGGCCTTGGCAATCGCTTCATTTTGCAGTTCACCGTAAAAAGATTTTTCCCGGGCATCTTTCGATGAATAATAAATAGAAAAACTGTAAATACCCAGAAGCATCGCCGTGATCAGGGTAAAAAGCAGGGTAAGTCTGGTTCTTATTTTCATCTTTGATCGGGTTGGTTTACTGTTTGCAGTTTATATTTTATGACAGATTTTTTTAAGAGATAACCCCTGTTTCATAATCTTTCTTCAGGATAAATCCCATACCGGCTTTGGTGTGGATCAGTTTAATTTCAAAATCTTTATCAATTTTCTTTCGCAGATAGTTAATATATACGTCAATAAAGTTCGTTCCGGTATCAAAGTGGGTTTCCCATACCTTTTCAGCAATTTCACCGCGAGAAAGAACTTTTTCGGAATTTTCCAGCATAAATTTCAGGAGATTGAACTCTTTCGGGGTCAGTTTTATAGGGATCTGATTCCGGCTGACTGTTTTTTGTTCCAGATTCATTTCAATACCTTCATACTTTAGTACAGAAACTTTTTGGTATTTCTGTTGTGAAAAGCGCTTTAAGAGAACTCTGATTCTTGCAACAAGCTCACGCATTTCAAAAGGTTTGGTCATATAATCATCCGCTCCGGCATCAAACCCTTCAAGCTTGTCATCCGTGGTGCCCAGTGCGGTAAGCATAACTACTGGAAGATCAGGTTTCAAAGCCTTAAGTTCATTACAGAATTCAAGACCGCTTTTTTTGGGAAGGACAATATCGGTTACAACCAGGTCAAAATCCTTTTGCAATGCTAGTTTTAGACCTGTCATTCCGTCATAAGCCATACTTACTTCAAATTCAGCTTCCTGAAGCCCTTTTGTGATAAGTCTGGAAAGTCTGTCGTCATCTTCTACTAATAAAATATGTGGCATAAGAATCGTGGGAATGTTGGGTTGAATTGAAGAGCAGATCAATATTTACAACAAATGTAATGAATTCTATTTTGTAATTTTGGCGAAGAAATAATAAGCTGATGCTGGGATTGAAATTATCTTTTAAGAACATAATTGTAAGTACAGGGAGTCTGTTCTTATTGATTTTGCTGTTCATAAACTGTAGTTCTTATAAGAAAACACAACTTGAAAACGGAGATTTACTTTTTGTCACCGCCAAAGAAACCGGACTTTCCGGAGCCATCAATAATGTTACCCAAAAGCAAAAAGAAGCCTCTTTTGATCATATCGGAATCGCTGAAAATGAAAACGGACATTGGTATGTTCTTCATGCCGCCCCTAAAGGAGGTTCTCATAAACAGAAACTGAAATATTTTCTGAAAGATCAATCCGATGACGGACAGAGGGTAATTATTTACCGCCTGAAACCTGAATATAAGAAAACCATTCCCGCAGCCCTCACAAAAGCAGAAGCTATGTTGGGAAAACCATATAATTTCGATTATATTCTGAACGAAAATTCCTACTACTGTTCTGATTATATTGAACGGGCGTTCAGGGATGATCATATTTTTAAACTGGAGCCTATGACGTTTAAAGATCCGAAAACAGGGAAAACCAATGAATTCTGGGAAAATTTTTATCAGAAGAAAAACCTGAAAGTTCCGGAAGGTGAACCTGGCTGTAATCCAAACGGACTGGCTGCTTCGGAAAAACTGGTTAGGATTGGTGAATTATAAAAACAATAGCTCTTAATTTTCACTACAAAAGGCATAAAAGTATTTTAACACTTAAGATCAATAAGTTTAAATGCTTTGAGTATAGAAGTTCACATAAGTTAAAAAAATCTACGATTTTTATTGAGATAAAAATAGATCTGCTCAATCCACAAAATCTACGAGGATCATAAAAAACATCAACAAAAATCTCTCCTAAAAAATCGTTTAATGTATTTTGCCAAATTTATTCAACAGAGGCGGACTTTAGTCTGCCAAAATAATAAAAAATGTCCATTGGCTTTAGCCAAAACCTATGCAGCTAATAGGTAAATAACGTAATTTATATCTGCCACCAATACACGAATAAAAACTTTGATTTTGTTGACTATAGAAATAAAATCGGAAAATTTTCAAAAAATATTAGTCTACTAATTTGGTAGACTAATATTTTTTTATATTTTTGTCACAGATTTAACGCAAAAGAGCACTATGATCTGATAATATTAATCCACAAAAATCTTTAGTGATGAGACTACCCAATGCTAACCTGCAGGTTTTACAGAATACAATCAACCTGCCTAAAAAAGAATTGATCCTGGAAATAGAATTAAATGGCAAAATGAAATTTGAACATTTAATGAATGTTATCTATCATCAATTTGGGATATGCCACAGGGTTTTGTCTGCGAACGTAGAGTATGTAAACGGATATAGTTTCGGATCTGTGCAGCTGTATATTAATGTGAGTTCAGAAGATTACCAGTTGTTGGAATCTTATCTGAATAAAAATAAACTTTTGAGTACAACGGTAGAGTATCTCTGCAGAACGTATTCTTAGGGAGATTCATATAGTTTTAATTACATAAGTATCCGGTGGTTTTCTGCCGGATGCTTTTTGTGTGATAAGGAGAAGTACCTTTAGTTTTTTCTTAATGATAGGAAAAAACTGTATTTTTAAACTCTATAAACATGAAATCTATGATCACAATTTTTGTTATTGCCGCATTAGTCGTATTATTTTTACTTTACGGTGTTTCTATTTACAACCGTTTGGTGAAACTGAGAAATCTGGTTCAGGAAGCCTGGAGCAGTATTGATGTTATGCTTAAAAAGCGTCACGACCTTATTCCGAATCTTGTAGAAACTGTAAAGGGATACGCTACCCATGAACGTGAAACGCTTGATAGTGTTACAAGGGCAAGAACGCAGGCTGTGGGAGCCGATTCTGTTCAGGCAAAAGAAGCCGCAGAGAAAAATCTGAATCAGGCGATGATGAACCTTTTCGCTGTTGCAGAACAATATCCGGATCTGAAAGCCAATGCCAATTTCCAGCAGCTTCAGAGTGAACTGACTTCCATTGAAAATGATATTGAAAAATCAAGAAGATATTATAACGGAACCGTTCGTGAAAATAATACGCTGGTAGAATCTTTTCCAAGTAATATCGTTGCGAATATATACAAATTTGAAAAATATCCGTTCTTTGAGCTGCAGAATATCGCCGATAGAGAAGTTCCAACTGTAAAATTCTAGGAAATGAAAAAGTTGTTACAGCTTTTCTTTATTTCGTTTTTTTTCATCGCTTTTGCCCAGAATGAAATGGGTAGGGAAGATCAGATGGCCATTGCCGGACCGGAGAAGATTATTTCATTCCACTCGGATATTGAAGTGGATAAAAAGTCTGGAGTTACCGTTACAGAACATATCAAAGCATATAGTCTGGGAGACAAAATCAAAAGAGGGATATTCCGTTCTTTGCCTTTATCCAGACATCTCAATAACAGAAGGCATAAGGTACAATATGATATTGTCTCTGTCAAAAAGAATGGAGCAGATGAAAATTACCATGAGAAAATTTCAAATGATTATCTGGAAATATATTTTGGAAACAAGGATGTCATTCTTGATCCCGGAACCTATGATTATGAAATAAAATATAAAGTAAAGAACCAGATTGGCTTCTTTGACCGTTATGACGAGCTTTACTGGAATGTAAACGGGACTTATTGGGATTTTGACGTAGATTCAATCTCTGCTAAAGTTACGCTTCCCGAGGGGGCCGGAATTATTCAGAATTCCTGTTATACGGGAGCCTATGGCAGTACTTCCCAAAACTGTACCGCTAAAGTTCTTTCGGAAAATTCAATAGAATGGAGTGCTTCCGGTTTGAAGGCCAATGAAGGACTTACCGTAGCGGTCGGATTTAAAAAAGGAGTGATGATTCCGCCTCCGCCACCTACTTTCCTTGAAGTATACGGCATTCTGATTGGTGGTTTTATCGTATTTATCGGATTGATCTTTTATTATTATACCACCTGGAGGAAGTATGGGATTGATCCTGAAAAACCTACCGTGTATCCGCAATTCAACGTTCCTGAAAATATGTCTCCCGCTACAATGGGCTATATCAAATCTGAAAGTTTCAGTAATAAATACCTTACAGCGGCTATTGTCAGCCTTGCAGTAAAAGGATATATTAAGATTGTGGAAGAAGAGGATTCCGGAATATTAGGGATGTTCAAAACGAAAAAATTTACTTTAGATAAATTAAAAGAGCCGGATGAAACGCTTCCGAAAGAGGAGATCAACCTGATGAACAGTCTTTTTTCAGAGTATAAAAATTCGGTTACATTCGATGGAAAATACAATTCTAAAATTGAAAAAGCGGTTCGTAATTTTAAAGAAACCCTTAAATTTCAGAATGATAACTTTCTGAAAGAGGGAAATAATACTTCAAAGTTAATTCTGCCATGGATTATAAGTTCTATAGTATATGGTATTGGATTAGTTCTGAGCTATATGATTTATCCTGAAATTGAAAAATTACTGATTGGAGGAGTTGTTTATATTGTTCTTTTAGTCGTATTCATTATTGCGGCTTTTACAGCGAAAAGACTTTACTGGATCTTTCTGGTACCGATTCCGTTTAATATATTCCTCGGAGCTTTATTTATGATTTATAAGGGGCATGATGCCGTAGAAAGCAATAATTTCAATGTATGCTACCTGTTCCTGACCCTCACATTTGTTGCTTTACTGATCTATCAGTATCTGATAAAAAGACCTTCAGAAGAAAAGCTGAGAAAAAAATCGCTGATCGATGGGTTCAAAATGTATATGGGTGCCGCGGAAAATGAACAGCTGAAATTCCATAATCCTCCTCAGATGACTCCACAGGTTTTTGAAACCCTTCTTCCATTTGCAATGGTATTAGGCGTTGATGAGATCTGGGGTGAAAAATTTGATGACGTTTTAAAAAATACATCTACTGAATACCAGAATAACTGGTATTATGGCGGAACGATGAACCATTATGCTTTTGCCAGCACTTTGAATTCAAGCCTTACTCAGTCTATACAATCTACCTCTACCCAGCCTTCCAGTTCAGGAAGCGGTTCCGGTGGCGGAGGATTCTCCGGTGGCGGTGGCGGCGGAGGAGGTGGCGGAGGCTGGTAAGCCGGGGTTACTATAAAATAAAAAGCGTTCAAAAATTAATTTTGAACGCTTTTTCTATGCTTACTTAAAGGCAATTAGATTCTTTCGATATCAGCACCAATGGCTTTCAATCTTCCGTCGATATTTTCGTAACCTCTGTCGATTTGCTCAATATTGTGGATGATAGATTTTCCTTCTGCAGAAAGAGCTGCGATAAGAAGGGCGTTTCCTGCTCTGATATCCGGGGAAACCATGGTTGTTCCTCTTAACGGAGTTTCCTGGTTCAATCCGATAACGGTAGCTCTGTGCGGATCACATAAAATAATTTGTGCTCCCATATCAATCAGTTTATCCACAAAGAATAATCTTGATTCGAACATTTTCTGGTGCACCAGAATACTTCCTTTGGCCTGGGTAGCAACAACCAGAATAATGGACAGCAGGTCAGGCGTAAATCCCGGCCATGGAGCATCCGAAATAGTAAGGATAGATCCGTCAATAAATTTCTGAATTTTATAATTTTCCTGAGCCGGAATATAAATATCGTCGTTGCTTTGTTCAAGCTGAATTCCCAATTTTCTGAAGGTATTCGGAATAACACCGAGCTGGTTCCAGTTTACATTTTTAATCGTGATTTCAGATTTAGTCATGGCAGCAAGGCCAATCCATGATCCGATCTCCACCATATCCGGAAGCATCGTGTGTTCCGTTCCACGCAGGTAATCCACACCTTCAATAGTAAGAAGGTTAGAGCCGATTCCCGAAATATTAGCACCCATTCTGTTCAGCATTTTACACAACTGCTGAAGATAGGGCTCACAGGCGGCATTATAGATTCTTGTTTTTCCTTTGGCAAGAGCTGCAGCCATTACAATATTGGCAGTTCCTGTTACAGAAGCCTCTTCCAGAAGGATGAACTTTCCTCTTAATTCCTTCGCTTTTAATGAGTAGAAATATTCTTCCTCATCATAGCTGAATTCAGCACCCAGTTCTACAAGCCCCTGAAAGTGGGTGTCCAGTCTTCTTCTTCCGATTTTGTCTCCTCCGGGGGTTGGCATATAAGCTTCACCATAACGGGCAAGCATAGGCCCCATCAGCATGATGGATCCTCTCAGTTTAGCTCCGTCTTTTTTGAATTCATTAGATTTAATGTAATCAAAATTAACCTGATCTGCTTTGAAAGTATAATCACCGTGGCCATTTTTAGTCACTTTTACTCCAAAATCTCCCAAAATTTCGATCAGCCTGTTGACATCATGAATGTCCGGAATATTTTTGATTCTTACTTCTTCATCAGTTAACAGAACCGCACATAAAATCTGTAGAGCTTCGTTTTTGGCTCCTTGTGGAGTTATTTCTCCCTGCAGTCTTTTTCCTCCTCGTATCTGAAATGTCCCACTCATTACTTTCTGTTTTTATGATTGTTATTGTTATGCCTTCTTTTATTGGTCTGGTTTTTATTATTGTTGTTGTTATTGCTATTGCTGTTTTTGTTGTTCCTGCTGTTGTTATTGGTATAATAGATCTTACTTTTCTCAAGAGATTCTATTCCGGTAAGGTCCAGCCTGTTTTCAGACAGCTCTTTCAGGTGGCGGAAAATAACATCGTCCGTTACGTGTTCCTTATTATAGACGTTATAGGACTTCTTCATATTGTTGGCAATCACTTCAATCAGGGCTTCTTTCTCATCACCTGCTTCCAGTTCAATGGCTTTATCAATCAGTTGAAGGATACTTTTTCCATAAAATTTGAAATCTCCCTGAAGTTTAGGATACTCCATTCTTTTAGGTTTTTCAGCAAGCTGTTCCCTGGTAGGAAACGGATAAGGCGATTCTACATCCAGATCATATTCTGCCAAAATAAAAAGATGATCCCAAAGTTTATGTTTATAATTTTCTTCGTCACGGAGTTGAGGGTTTCTCTGACCCATAAAATCAATGATGGCCATTGCCATTTCGCTCCTTTCCTCTTTGGTAGGGAGTTCTTTGCAGCGTTCAACCAGCTGTTGTATAATTCTGCCATATTCCGGCATATGAAGCTGGGTTTTTTGGGTATTGTATTCCATAGTATGCAAATATATGGATTAAAAGAAAAATTGCTTTGAAAATCTTAAAAGTTTATGATTTTTTAATGAAAATTGTAGCCTCGCTTTTCTTGAATGAATTCGAAAATATTTCACATTTCATAGATTTTGTTTAATAAAATTGTAATTTAGTTATCAGATTATTAAACAAAATATAAGTATGAAAAAAACACATTTCTTCCTTTCTGTACTGGCTTTGACGTTGATCAATTCCTGTCAGACCATTGATGAACCTGTTGGTGAAGATCTGCGTAAAGCAGAAGTACACGATAAAACAGTTAATGTAACGAATCACGACGGAAGGCCTTTCAGCACAGGCAGCAGTTCCACAGCAGGAAAATTTATAGCGGGTCCGGGAGGCAGCGTACTGATGCAGGGATTCTATTGGGATGTTCCTGCCGGAGGTACTTGGTGGGATACGGTTAAAAATAAACTTACCGACTGGTCCAATGCCGGTATCGGTGCCGTATGGCTTCCTCCTGCATCAAAAGCTCAGAACGGAGCCTATTCTATGGGCTATGATCCTACAGATTATTATGATTTTGGAAATTTCAGTCAGAATGGAAGTGTAGAAACCCGTTTCGGATCAAGAACAGAACTGGAAGCATTGATTACAAAAGCTCACGCTGAAAATATGCAGGTATATGCAGATATCGTAATCAACCACAACAGCGGCGGTCAGTCTGAAGCCAATCCGTTTACCGGAACCAATACCTGGACTGATTTTTCAGGAATTTCCTCCGGAAAATTTAAAAGAAGCTATAACGATTTCTACAAAAATTCATATGGAAATAATGATGAAGGTGCTTTCGGGGGATTTCCGGATCTGTGCCATGCCAATCCTTATGTACAGGACTGGCTGTGGGGAAGAGACGATTCTGTAGGGAAATATTATAAAAATGTAATGAAATTTGATGGTTGGAGGTTTGATTATGTGAAAGGCTTCGGACCTTGGGTGGTCAATAGCTGGAATACAAATGTAGGCGGATTTTCGGTAGGAGAGCTTTGGGATTCCAATGTTAATACCTTAGAATGGTGGGCGAATAATGCCAACAGTTCCGTGTTTGATTTCGCGGCCTATTATAAAATGGATGAAGCCTTCGACAACGGCAACTTAAACGTGCTGAACGATGATATGATGTGGAAAAGAAACCCGTACAAAGCAGTAACCTTTGTCGCCAATCACGATACAGACATTATTTATAACAAAATGCCTGCCTATGCCTATATTCTCACTCATGAAGGCTATCCGACTGTTTTCTACAGGGATTATGAAGAATGGCTGAATAAAGAAAGGCTCAATAACCTGATCTGGATCCACAATAACAAAGCAACCGGAACCACATCCATCCTGTACACAGATAATGATGAATACATTGCCAGACGAAACGGTTACAATGGAAATCCCGGGCTGGTTGTTTATATCAACAGTTCATCAAGCTGGCAGGAAAGATGGGTGGAAACCAACTGGAGCAGCCAGCAGATCAAAGACTTTACCGGCCATTCAAGCTGGTATCCGACTACACAGGGCGATAAATGGGTGAAAATCCAATGCCCTCCGAATAGTTATTCAGTGTGGTCACTGAATCAATAATAACAATCCAAATATCGTAAAATTAAAAAGGGATAAGGTCAATTACTTTATCCTTTTTTATATCTAATATTGAATTTCAAACAAAAAATCCGCGAAATCTGCGAGAAAAAATATCCACCAAGATCTGTGAAATCCGTGAGATCTGTGGGAAACAAAAAGTAATAATCTATGCTGCGAAAAATACTATCACACCTCAATAAATTTTTTCTTCTGATGCGCATCCGGAAGAAAACACTTTTGATTGGCGAGCTTCATTCTGTTTCTGGATACCAGATCATAGGCTTTATCACTTAGAAATGCAGGGAATATTTTTCCGATAGCAGACAGCTTGTATATTCCCCCCAATATATTGGCTATCTTCAGTACTGCACGGGATTTGATAAGATAATACTGTTTGGGTTTCCATAGGTATAAAGTATTGAACACTTTCGTCTTCAATCCTCGTTCAGATAAGAATTTCTGTCCGAAATCAGACTGCAGGGACGCAAACATAAACTGGTCTTTCCGGTCTCTTTCCAGGATCCATTGTACCCAGAAATTGCAGACACCGCAATCTCCGTCAAAAAATACAATATGTTTATCTTCCCAGATCTCCTGCATGATGATTGATTTTAAAATGAAGTCTTAATTTCTGTGTCTTCTTTTGTTTTTTTGAAATATTCAGCCAACTGCCTGCGCTGTTCATCCGTTAGCTTTGCATTCTGATGCCCTATGTAATAAGATTCCAGCGGCATTTCCTTTTTCTCAACCATTTCTATGCATTCTTCCAGTTTGTGAAGCTGCTGCTTGGATTCATATACTGCAAAGGTAGAAAAATTAAGATGTTTCCGGCCCTCATCAATATGATTTTTAACAAACCATGAGACCGGAGAAATACTGGAATACCAAGGGTATTGTGTTTCATTGGAATGGCAGTCATAACAGGACGTTCTGATGATCTTTGCAGTAGCTTCCGGTGTTTTTTTGATATTCAGAAAATCCATGCCGGGAGTGGGTGGCGGATTGGTTTTATCAATCGGAAAAAACTGGATCATGATAAAGGCAACGAGTAAGATAACAAGTATTTTTTTCATATCAATTTCATGCTTGTTTCCTATAAAAATAATCAAATTTTATGAAACAGTCTTTATTTTTAATTTAAATAAGAAAAATTCATTTGAATCATTCTAAATATGATAATTCACTGTTGCTTTTTATACAGATGTTTTTAAAAATTAACTAACTTAATTGCATGATTATGTCTTTTGCAGGAAGAGCAGTTGATGAATCAGTAATTTCTGAATTATTATAGTTTTTAACTATCATTTAAATTAAAATTAATAGATTGTGTTTATTGAATAAGCGTTGTAAGTTTGTCATGTTCTTACAACAGAGAATATAGAATATTAAACGGTATTAATCAACATAAAATTTAAACGACAATGGAAAAAGATTTGAATGACATCAGTAAATGCCCGTTCCATAACGGAACCATGAAACAGAGTGTAGCCGGTGGGGGAACCCAGAATCAGGATTGGTGGCCTAACCAGTTGAGAGTAGATCTTCTGCGTCAGCATTCATCCCTGTCAAACCCTATGGAAAATGATTTTGATTATGCAGAAGCATTTAAAAACCTTGATCTGGAAGCGGTAAAAAAAGACCTTCATGCCTTAATGACTGATTCTCAGGATTGGTGGCCGGCAGATTTTGGACATTACGGGCCTTTATTCATCCGTATGGCCTGGCATAGTGCGGGAACGTATCGTGTAGGAGACGGAAGAGGTGGTGCCGGTGCCGGACAGCAGCGTTTTGCTCCGTTAAACAGCTGGCCGGATAATGTAAGTCTGGATAAAGCCAGAAGACTTTTATGGCCGATTAAGCAGAAATACGGGAAAAATATTTCCTGGGCAGATCTTCTGATCCTTACCGGAAATGTAGCTCTGGAATCCATGGGCTTTAAAACATTCGGATTTGCAGGAGGCCGTGAAGATGTATGGGAGCCGGATGCTGATGTATATTGGGGATCGGAAAAAACATGGCTGGGAGGTGATCTTCGTTATGCCCACGGTTCTGAAGGAGTTGTAGAGCATCACGGTGTTCTTCCTACGGACGACAACGCAGATGGTGATCTTCATTCCCGTAATCTTGAAAAACCATTAGCTGCCGTACAAATGGGGCTTATCTATGTAAATCCTGAAGGACCGGACGGTAATCCTGATCCGATTGCCGCAGCTAAAGATATTCGTGATACTTTCGGACGTATGGCGATGAATGATGAAGAAACCGTTGCTTTGATTGCAGGCGGACATACCTTTGGAAAAACGCACGGGGCAGGCCCCGCAGATCATGTAGGAAAAGAACCGGAAGCTGCCGGAATTGAACTTCAGGGATTAGGATGGAACAGTTCCTATAAGTCCGGAAGCGGCAGAGACGCAATTTCCAGCGGTTTAGAAGTAACCTGGACCGAAACTCCTACCGAATGGAGCAATTACTTCTTTAAAAATCTGTTTGAAAATGAATGGGAACTAACTAAGAGCCCTGCAGGAGCCCATCAATGGGTAGCCAAAAACGGAGCTGAGATTATTCCTGATGCATTCGATCCTTCTAAAAAACACAGACCAACCATGCTGACAACGGATCTTTCATTAAAACTTGATCCTGTTTATGAAAAAATTTCAAGACATTTTTATGAAAATCCAGACGCTTTTGCAGATGCTTTTGCAAGAGCATGGTTTAAACTTACCCATAGAGATATGGGACCCAAATCAAGATACCTGGGACCGGATGTACCTGCTGAAGAACTGATCTGGCAGGACCCTCTTCCGGATGTAGATCATGAACTGGTTAATGAATCAGATGTTGAAAATTTGAAAGAAAAGATTTTAAATTCCGGACTGAATGTTTCTGAGCTGGTATCTACAGCCTGGGCATCTGCATCTACCTTCAGAGGAAGCGACAAACGTGGCGGAGCCAATGGAGCAAGAATAAGATTAGCACCTCAAAGATATTGGGCAGCTAATAATCCTTCCCAGCTGCAACATGTTTTAAGTGGATTGGAAAATATTCAGAAAGAATTCAATGACGCTCAAAACGGAGGGAAAAAAATATCAATTGCTGACCTTATTGTTTTAGCAGGAAGTGCTGCGGTAGAAAAAGCAGTGAAGGCTGCCGGATATAATTTTAAAGTTCCGTTTGCTCCGGGAAGAGCAGATGCTTCACAGGAACAGACGGATGTAGAATCCATGGGCTATTTGGAGCCAGCCGCTGATGGTTTCCGTAATTATCTGAAAAGAAAATTCTCAGTACCTACGGAGTCTTTACTGATAGACAAAGCACAGCTCTTGACGCTTACTGCACCGGAACTTACCGTACTGATCGGAGGTATGCGTGCTTTAGATACCAATTTTGACGGATCAAAACACGGAATTTTCACCAACAGACCAGGTGTACTGACCAACGATTTCTTTGTGAATCTTTTGGATATGAAAACGCAGTGGAAATCAGTTTCCACGGATAATGAACTTTATGAAGGAAGCGACCGGTCTACTGGAGAGAAAAGATGGACAGCTACCCGTGCAGATTTGGTTTTCGGTTCCAATTCCGAACTGAGAGCTATTGCTGAAGTATATGGAAGTGCAGATGCTCAGGAAAAATTTGTAAAAGATTTCGTCGCTGCATGGACTAAAATAATGAATCTGGACAGATTTGATCTGAAATAAAGATCTGTCTACCGGAGATGATGTTATACAATGCCCCTGGCCATTCGGTCAGGGGTATTTTTGTTAAAATAGAATAGGAAAATGAACGTATTTTGAGAAACTGTTTTTTTATCAAAATGAAATATAATACGACAAGTTCTGTCGCTTTGAGGCTATAGCTTTGCCTGAAAGAGAATAATCTAGATTCTCTTATGAAAAAAATAAAAAGAAAAACAAAATAAATGATATAAAGTCTCGTTTAAAGAATTCTGCTGTCTTAAAAAAATGTTAAATTTGCGGCGGGAAATAATAAAGACTAATATTAACTTAAAAACATGAATACATGAGAAAAATGTATGCAGGTGCTCTGACTGTATGTGCCGTTCTTACTTTCTCTGCGCAGGAAGTCTTATGGCAGAAAGACCTCAAATCCTCCACGCAGGATTTCCTAAGCCAGATTACCACCACCATCGATCAGCAGTATCTGATTACCGGAAGTTCCATCCAGACAAAAAGCCAACAGCCAGCTGCTAACAAGCAAAACAACGGCTACGATTTCCACTTGGTTAAACTCAACCAGCAGGGAGAGCAGGTCTGGGAAAAATACCTTTCAGGACAAAACCACGATTATCTTTCCGCTTCAGTTTCTACCCAGGAAGGTGGTTTCCTTATTGCCGGAACTTCGTATTCAGGAAAAGGTCTCGATAAAAAAGAGGAATCCAAAGGCGGATCCGATATCTGGCTGGTAAGATTAAATGAGTTCGGGGATGAATTATGGCAGAAAACTTTAGGGACTGCTTCCGATGAAGAAGCCAAAGCAGTAGTTCAGACTACAGATTTAGGATTCTTTGTGGCAGGTAATGTTCAGAACTCTTCCAAAGGTTATGGCTCTAAAGATGCCTGGATCATCAGACTGGATAAAAATGGGAAAGAACTTTCGCAAGTAATCTTAGGCGGAAAAGGATTAGATGAAGTAGAGAAAATGATCCCGACAAAAGACGGCGGTGTCCTAATAGGGATTTATTCACGAAGCTCAATTGGAGGAAACAAGAAAACGGAGAATTCCGGCGAAGGCGATTACTGGATTATAAAGCTTGATAAAAACGGCAAAGTAGAATGGGAAAAGAACTATGGAGGAAAAGGTGATGATCATTTAAGAACGTTGGCTTTAACATCCAGCGGCTATCTTATTGGCGGAGAATCCCGATCCGAAAGATCCGGAAACAAAATCGTAGGTATAGAAGAAGGAACCGATTTATGGCTTGTCGCTTTAAATGAAAGAGGAGAAGAACAGTGGCAGAAATCCTACAACTTTAAAAACAGGGATATTCTGATGGGGATGAGTGTGATTCATTCAGCGGATGATAAAACGTCCAAAGGAATATTACTTGGCGGTTACACCCAGGCAGAAGGGAGAATAGAAAAAGATGATGAAACGTTCTGGATGCTGTATCTGGATCAGGAGGGCAACGAACAGTGGAGAAAACACATCTCCGGAGAAAACAGGAAGAAAGAAGAAAGGCTTTCGGATATTAAACTCAACAGAGATGGCTCGATCATCCTTGCCGGCACCAGTGCAGAGGAACTCGGAAAAGAGAACTGGAAGATTGTGAAGCTTGGCGACAGCCAGATCGATAAGCTGATCCAGAAACAAGATATCAAGATCTACCCAAACCCTGTATCTGATTATGCCTACATAGAAATAGGTATGCAATTCCAGAATGCAGATATTCTGGTGTATGACATGGGAGGAAGGCAGCTTCAGAATGTAAAAACCAAGAATAAAGTAACCAAGATCAATACCCAAGCATTGGTTCAGGGGGCTTACCTGGTCGTGATTAAAACCGATACGAATAAAACAGCCAGCGCAAAACTGATCAAAAAATAAAAACTAATTATGAAGAAAACTAATTATATAAAAGCCCTGGGCCTTGTCCCTGTTTTTTTAGGGGCACTGGTCTACGGACAGGCCGGAATAGGCCAGTCAACCGGATCAGCACCTAAACAGATCCTGTCATTTCCAACAAGTCCTGATGCCTATTCATTTGGCAAAGTAGATAACATCCCTGTGGATTATTTTAAAGGACAGGTCAATATTGACATTCCTATCTATACCATTCAGGTAGATGGTTTGAGTATCCCAATCAGCTTAAAATACAATACAGGAGGCGTTAAGCAAAATGAAATCGCAAGTTCAGCGGGTCTGGGCTGGTCCTTAAGTATTCCCAACAGGGTAATGAGATCCATTGAAGGAATGGATGATGAAAAAGCCGGGATTTATTTTAAAAATTATACCGAAGCCCATAATTATTATTCCAACAGCCCGTATGATCTGAGCGATAATGCCAGTGATCTGTTCTATAATAACCTCATAGATTCAAAGCCGGATCTGTACAGCTACTCTTTACCGGGAGCCGGAGGGAGCTTTATTGTCAATGCAGGAAAAGGCTATACCATTCCTCATGAAGACCTGAAAATTTCGGCAGATATCTCTTCCATCAATGTAACTGACAACAAGGGAAATATTTTCGCATTAAGCCCTAAAAATATGGTGATGTCACGCCGCCTCGGAAGCTTTGCAGAAACCTCCAGCAATCTTTATCTGTTAGATAACCTGAAGACCTACAAAAATAATATAATCAGTTTTGAGTACAATAAAAATCAGGGCTATATTGAAAAGACAAAATACGAGACGAAGAACCTGCTGAAGAATGTGGTTATTCCCTATTATGTCTATGAAGACGGATTTATGGAAGAAAACCCGCCCAGCGTTCAGAGCACTGAAAATAATGCAGAACAGTTAATTACCAAAATTACCTTCCAGGATGGAGAAGTTAATTTCCTGTACAGCGGGGATCAGGGAGAAATGACTACTGATGACAGCCAGTTCCGGAAAGACCTGAACTCCAATACCGGGGCTGTAGCCTTAAAAAGGATCATCGTAAAAAATAAAGCCGGGAAGATTATCAGGGATTTTTCCTTTATATACAGCTATTTTGAATCTGATAGCAATGTAAAAACCCATGTAGATTACCGCTTAAAATTGCACAGGGTAAAAAATAACCTGGAGAACAACTTTTATGAATTCACCTATAATGACGGCTATGCCCTTCCGCCAAGAAACGGCAATAGTGATGATTATTGGGGATATTTTAATTCTACCATGGTCTCCAATACCAGCATTCCAAGGTATGTAGACGGGATTTCGGCTTATTCAATCAGTAATATTCCTACGGGGAGAGACCGGTATACCAACTCGCTTTACGCTCAAATGGGGGTTCTGACGAAAATAAAATATCCGACAGGAGGAGAAAGAAAACTAGAATATGAAAGCAACTCTGTGGTGACCACCTCTGTAGGACTATTCCCTCAGATTAGCTACGTTACCACCCTAATCAGTGATTATATGGAGGTTGAGAACCCTGCTAATCAGTATTACGAAACGAAGGAGATGTTCCATACCTTCACTCCTGCTGATTTTCAGGATAAAATGAATGTTAAAATCAAAGTAGGCTTTGCCAACGGATGTTATAACGGTATTAATGATACAAGCGGCTTTCCTCCTGTCGGGATGGATCCTGATTATGAGGGACCTCTGGGCAGCTGTACCGGCAGCTGGTCTGTGCAGGGCCAGGGTGGTAAGACAATGAGCCGAAACGGAGTTCAGTATGATATCATTCCGACATTAACGCCCATTAAACTCACTTTAAGAAGAGTCAATGAATGCAGCTGTAGTGTAAGTATTTCGATGACGTATGATCAGATGATTACCAACAATACAGAAAAACCGGTTGGAGGATTAAGAATAAAACAGATTGAAGATGTGGATGCCTCCAACGTAAGCAATACCAGAAGGTTCTTATACAATTCCTCAGGAGCATTACGCAGGAAATTCCATTTCAGCAGTCCTTTTTACAGAATCCTGAGACCAGATCCGGCAATACCTGAAATGTCCGGAAACGATGTAATTGTTGAAAATTTTAGAATTTCATCGTCCGGAAACTCGTATATCAGTTATAATTCTTCCGATATTGTGACCTATTCCAAAGTAACGGAACAGAATGACCTGGGAGAAGTAGATCACTTCTTTACGAATGCTTCTGAAGGAGGGACCAGCATCTTTGCCATGAATTCTGACCCTTACAATGAATGGAAAATGGGACTTCCCATTAAAACAGTGATCAGAAAAGGTTCCGCTGTTTTAAAGGAACAATCCAGTACCTATGCCTTCAGCAATATTAAGAACAGCCTTTCAGGATATGTTCCGGAAACCGCTGATGAGATTGCTTTCGGAGCAGATTTTGATATTGTGAAGTTTCATTCACATTCACCTAATGTTACAGTGCCGGCTCTGCAGCTGTTTAATTACAACCCGATAAAAATTTATGGAGGCAAGGTTGAATTAAAACAGACCCGGGAAAAGGAATACTTCCAGAACAATAAAACCATAGAAACGGTAACGGATTACAATTATTCAGACACGAATATCAACAGCCCGATCAATCTGATTTCGCAGAAAACACAGCTGGCAGATGGCACAACCCAGGAAAGCATCTATAAATATGCCTATGAAAAAGGAAATCAGCGCCTTATTACAGCGAATCAGATCAGTACTCCTCTGGAAACCGAAATGAAGAAAAATAATAAAACCGTTTCCAGGGCGGAAACCCTGTATAATGATCCTTCCCATTTATTCCCAAGTTCTGTGCAGTCACTGGATATTCAGACTAATACTTTAGCGACAGATGCTAGCTATGATAAATATGATACCAAAGGAAATCCGTTACAGTACACCACCAAAGACGGAATTTCCACCGCCATCATTTGGGGATATAACAGTACCCAGCCGATCGCTAAAATAGAAGGCATTAAATACACCGATATTCCATCCTCTTTAGTGACCGGTATCATCACCTCGTCAGACAATGACAATATTCCCCCTCAGGGCGTATCGGCAGAACAGGCTGAGCTGAACCTCTTGGCGGCACTGGACAGTTTCAGAACTCATGCTTCATTATCCGGCTATCAGATCACCACTTACAGCTACGATCCATTAATCGGGGTGAAAAGCATCACACCACCTTCGGGAATCCGGGAAGTATACCTGTATGATACGGCGAACAGGCTGAAAGAAGTAAGAGAACACAACCCGAGCGGCAGAATCATTAAAGAATACCAATACCACTA
Organism: Chryseobacterium sp. 2987; assembly: GCF_031456375.1. Classification (NCBI taxonomy): domain Bacteria; kingdom Pseudomonadati; phylum Bacteroidota; class Flavobacteriia; order Flavobacteriales; family Weeksellaceae; genus Chryseobacterium; species Chryseobacterium sp. 2987. Next base: position 167 of record NZ_JAVDUN010000004.1, on the reverse strand, counting down.
TAAAAACTAAGAACGATGAAAAAATACATATTCCCGATAGGTACCCTGCTGCTCTCAGGTATAGCCCAGGCTCAGCTTACCGATACAGAAAATTACGTCCAGTCCAAGACCTACCTTGATTATAACGGAACCCAGCCTTCCAAAACATTAGAAACCGTTCAGTATGT